>NZ_MRWQ01000004.1 GCF_001906925.1 Domibacillus mangrovi | reverse complement strand
CGCGTAAAGCCCTCTCTAAAGCGTCTGGTGACATATTCCACGTCCTCAGGCTCTGAATCGATAAAAACAGGCACAGCGTTCTCATAAATAATGGGATTTGCACTTGCCACAAACGTCAAACTTGAGCAAAACACAACATCACTAGCCTGCACATCCAAAAGACGAAGCGCCAGATGAATCGCCGCTGTTCCCGAACTTACCGCTGCCGCATCCCGGACTCCCGTATACTTCGCAATCTCACGCTCAAACCCATCCACATTCGGGCCAAGCGGCGCAATCCAGTTCGTTTCAAACGCGTCATTAATATACTTTTGTTCATTCCCACTCATGTGCGGAGAAGACAAATAAATTTTTAGTTGCTCAGACATACGATCACTCCTTTATGTATTATTATTTTTTCATTACTCTCGCTGGCACACCAATCACCGTTACATCATCTAAAATATTATCAATGACTACTGTCCCTGCACCAACAACTGACCATGCGCCAATCGTCTTCCCTGGAATGACTGTCGCACCCGCGCCAATGTGAGCACCTGCGCCAACACACACATTCCCCGTCAACACAGCACCAGGTGAAACATGTACGAAATCGCCAATTCGATTATCATGCTCCACAACAGCACCAGAATTAATAATCGCATGCTCCCCGATCACTGCATCCGCATTAATCACACTTCCTGCCATTACAACCGTACCAGTACCAATAACAGCAGAAGGACTAACCGATGCAAAAGGATGAACGACTGCCTCAAACACAGCACCCGCTTCAAACAATATTCTAGCAATCTGTTCACGGACTTGATTATTCCCAATGGCTACCACAAATACAGCATCTGTGTCTGCAATCAACTTCTCTGCATACGAAATAGGACCAATTAAAACACGATCCTTCTCAAACACATCATCATATTTATCGTCCAGAACCGCAATCACTTCATAAATTCCCTCTGCCGCAATAATATCTTGTACTACTTTACTATGGCCACCTTCACCAATTACAATAATCGGCTTCACTCGTTATCAGCGCCTTTCGAACCAGCAAACTTTTCAATTGTGACATGTCCAGCCTGACTAATTCCCTCGGACTTAAACACCTTCTGCACCGTCATAAACAAAATCTTAATATCGAGCCAGAACGACCGATTATCGACATACCATACATCAAGCTTAAACTTATCTTCCCACGAAATCGCATTCCGTCCATTTACCTGTGCCCATCCTGTAATGCCAGGCCGAACCTCATGACGGCGAGCTTGCTCTGGCGTGTACAGGTCCAGATACTCCATTAAAAGGGGACGCGGACCAACAAGACTAATATCACCTTTCAGCACATTAAACAACTGCGGCAACTCATCCAAACTCAATTTCCGGAGCAACTGACCAAACGGCGTTAGACGAATCGAATCCGGCAGCAATTCACCATTCTCATCCCGCTCATCCGTCATCGTCCGGAATTTATATACAAAAAAAGGCTTGCCATGCAAGCCTGGGCGTGGTTGTTTAAATATAACAGGAGAACCAATTTTTACTTTAATAGCAATAAAAGTTAATAAAACAATCGGAGATAGCAATATAACTACCATGAACGCAAAAATAAAATCAAAAATTCTTTTCAAATTTATCTCCCTTTTTATTTCAATGTATTTCCCTTTAATAATCTTTCATAAGTATTCAATAACTCTTTCCAAATAAAAGATGAGCGAAATTTTTGTTCGACCATCTTTCTACCGTTTCTACCCATTTCTACTCTTAAATTTTTATTGTTCAATAACAGTGCCGCTTTCTCTGAGATTGCATTGAAGTCTGCTATTGGAACGACATAACCTGTTTTATCTTTTTCAACAGTATCTCGCGCTCCCGTCGCTTCAGTAGTAATAACGGGAATACTACAAGCAGCCGCCTCAATCGATACGTTACCAAAACCTTCTCGATGAGTAGGGAAAATCAAGATATCCATAAGATAGTAGTAAGGAACAGCACTTTTAACAAAGCCTGTTTTAAATATTTGTGGATTTTTTGCTATTTCTTCTACTAATTTTCTATCGATAGGATCCCCAGATTCGTAATCACCCACTAATAATAATTGAACGGTGGGTTTTTCTTTAAGAAGCAATTTATAGGCCTCTATTAAGTCTTCTATTCCTTTATCTTTCGTCAGGCGTCCTACAAAACCAACTGTTGGATAATCCTTTGGTATTTTCAGATTTTGAGTAATTTCATCAATATCATCCTGTATCATCGCTTTGTTTGGAAAAAAACTCAAGTCTAGTCCGTTGCTACTACCAAAACCTAATACATTAACTTTTTCTTTACTTACAAGTTTAAAATCAATAGCCTTTGACTTCAAACTTGGAGAAATACATATAACTTCATGAGCTAAAGCACATGAAAGTCTTTCTAAATTCATTAATATAACACGCTTTAAACCCGAAGTGGTTTCGAACCTTAGCCCCCTAAGTGTATAAACCCTACATGGTACTCTTGTTATAAATGCAGCGATCCCACCCAATAAACCCGCTTTTGGTGTACTAACGTTTGTAAGAACTGGTTTTTCCTTTTTTAACACTAATATTAACTTAATTAAAGATTTCAAATCCTTTATAATGCTTATTTCCCTTTCGATCTGTACCGGTTGTATATCAACTTGCCTGTTTTTTCTTACAAATTCTAATTCTTCTCCAGGTGATGAGATAATTAAAGGACTATAACCATTAGCTTTTAGAAACTCAAGTTGTCCTTTCATTAGATTAACGCTTTTAGAAACAGTAACAATATGAATTATTTTTTTATTCATACAATACCTCAAATTTATGTTTAATTAGATTTTTCAAATTCAGAGCGGTTATAAAAATCTGCCTTTTGATTTTTCACATCACTTATTTTTTTTGCAGGTACACCACCCATTACTGCATGATCCTCTGTATCATTAGCAACAAATGCATTAGCTGCTATTAAATTACCTTTTCCTATACTAACACCACATTTGACGGATACATGGGCAGCTAGCCACGTTCCTCTTCCAATTCGAACTGGGGCGGCAATGGAACCTCCAAATCTAACTGAATAATCTTGATATACATGTTGCAAAGTACTAATAACTACGTAAGGAGCAACAATAACTTCATTTTCTATTTTTAATCCTCCCATAGCATTTATCCAACAACCCTTTGCTATATATACATTATCCCCTATAGTTAAATTATTTGTATTTAACAGCGTTACATCTCTTCCCATCAAAAAGTTCTTCCCGCAATTTTTTATAAAAAAACTCGCTAACTTCCCTCTAACTTTGAGGCTTATTTTATTATCTGGAAGCCAGCCCGTTATAAATATTACTGTCCACAACGGCAAGGCCCATCTTAATTGATACAATATAGTCTTCATATAATCAGATGCTCCCATTTCCTTTTATATAATCCGCATATTCTCCCCAAAAACTTTTTCTTTTTTCATCTAATATGCCTCTAGAATAAAGCTTTGATTTTTCAAAGTTTTCTATCGATAATTTCTTAGATAATTCCTTGTTAGAAATAATTTTTTCAATTTTAACTGCTAGTTCTTTAAAATCATTAGGTGCGTGAATAAATTCATTAGTTAATAATTCTGGTATCCCACCTACAGACGAAGCTATTGCCGGACATCCACGGCTCATTGCTTCAATTAATCCTCTCGGCAATCCTTCCGTTCGACTGGGCTGAATATAAATATCCAAAGTATCCAACCAGTTTAACACTGGTTCTCCACTTGGCACTCTTTTTATCTTTATTTGATCTTCAGATAGACCATTTTTCATCGCAAAGTTTATCCATGTCTCGTTTAATCCTCCACCCAAAATATGCAATTCAACCTTTTTTTCATTTTTGGATAACTCTGATATCGCTTTAATAGCAGTATCAATACCCTTGTAAAAAGATAAATATCCAATTAAACCAACAATGGTTGTTTCTCCTTTTTCTTTTTGAAGACGATTTTTCAACACATCGTCTTTGGGCATTGCAATGTTTACATTAGAACAATGAATGCTTTTCCCATTAGTCGGATATCTATTTTGCAAAAAGTTTTCAGTAACATAAAGAACATGGGTGGAATTTTTCACTGCTTTTGCAACTTTTTTAGTTAAAAATGGCGCATAAGCTTTTGCTTTCCAATTATTTAAGTTAGTTAAAGCATCCCATGGGCAGCCTACCAATTCGACAGCCCATGGTTTTTTTAGTTTAATTGCTTCTTCTATAGCTAATAAACCTATTTCACTAGGTAGCCTAGCTATTAAACCACTAGATTTAAGTAAAGTTTGACGAATTCTCTTTCTTGCTTCTCTCAAAGAAGTTATTTTTTTAAGTGGGTTGTTTAAATTTGGTATTTCTATAAAATCCACATTGTCACCACTTGATAAATTAAGATTCCCAGTATTATCTGTATTAATATACTTATGCCTCGACATTACGCTTAATTGCTCAAAAGCACTTAAATAGCGAGTCCAATGTTCATAAGGAAATTCTACTTCAGAGTAAAATTGATTATTTTTAGAATTGCGCAAGAAATAATGATCATGTGCCCAAGCTATTTTCATAAAAATTCACCTAACATCATAGTTTCCAAATGGTTATTCCATCTGGAAAATCATTTCTATTTAATCTGCTTTTGATATCAATTATTATTCCCTTGCCGTTTTTCAAAAGACGTTCGAACTGTTCCCATCCTTGTTCTGTATACTCCCTATGAGGAACAGCAAATATAACGGCGTCAGCAGCCTCCAATTCATTATAATCAATTAAACTTACACCATACTCTTCTTCTGCTTCTTTGCTGTCTGCCTGTGCATCCGTGATTTGTACATCTACTCCGAACTCCTGCAGTTCACGAATCACGTCAATAACCTTTGAATTACGCAAGTCGGGAACATTTTCTTTAAATGTCAAACCAAGCACTGTCACCTTCGCACCTTGCACTTGAAGATTATTATGAATCATCTTCTTCACAAGTGATGTTGCTATAAAGCTTCCCATGTTATCGTTAATTCGTCGGCCAGCTAAGATAACCTCTGGATGGTGCCCTACTGATTCTGCTTTATGTGTTAAATAGTAGGGATCAACACCAATACAATGTCCGCCAACAAGTCCCGGAGTAAAGTTCAGGAAATTCCATTTTGTACCAGACGCTTTTAATACTTCCGATGTATCAATGTCCAATCGGTCAAAAATAAGGGCTAACTCATTCATAAGCGCAATATTCACATCACGCTGCGTATTTTCAATGACTTTGGCCGCTTCTGCTACTTTGATTGAACTCGCCTTATAAACGCCTGCTTTCACAACTGAACTATACACGTCAGCTACGATTTCAAGAACTTCATCTGTCTGACCAGATACAACTTTTGTGATCGTTGTAAATGTATGTTCTTTATCCCCCGGATTAATGCGCTCCGGTGAATATCCAATAAAGAAATCTTCTCCCGCTTTCAATCCTGATTTAGCTTCTAACATTGGAACACAGACTTCTTCAGTCGCACCCGGGTACACAGTTGATTCATAAACAACAATTGTACCTTTCTGCAAGTTTGCACCGACTGTTTCCGATGCTTTAAGAAGCGGTGTTAAATCTGGCTGCTTATGCTCATTAATCGGTGTTGGTACAGCAACAATAATAAAATCCACCTCAGCTAAGCTAGATGGATTACTCGTAAACATAATATTTGCTTCCTGTAACTCTTCACTTGTTACTTCATTTGTATAATCCATACCATCTAAAAGTGTTTCAATACGATGCTGGTTAATATCAAAGCCAACAATATCATGTTCTTTCCCAAAAGCCACTGCAACCGGTAGACCTACATAACCTAATCCTACAACACCAATTTTACGATTCATTATAATTTCACCCCATAATAATTAATATACCAATCAACAAACTTACCAACGCCATCTTTAATCGATGTCTGCGGTTTAAAATCAATATCCCGATACAAATCTTCTACATTCGCATATGTTGCAGGTACATCACCTGCTTGCAACGGCATAAAATCCTTCTTCGCTTCGATCCCTAGTTTTTCTTCAATTGCTCCTATAAAGTCCATTAAGTTAACTGGACTGTTGTTACCGATGTTGTAAATTTTATAAGGAGCGTAACTTGTTCCTGGATCAGGCGCATTACCATCCCAATTAGGATTTGGTTCTGGTTTACGTTGAACAAGGCGGTAAATACTTTCCACAATGTCATCCACATATGTAAAGTCACGCATCATTTCACCGTTATTAAATACTTTAATCGGCTCGCCATTAATGATCGCTTTCGTAAAGAGAAATAACGCCATATCAGGACGACCCCATGGACCATAAACAGTAAAGAAACGAAGTCCCGTAGTCGGTAATCCAAATAAGTGGCTGTATGTATGAGCCATTAATTCATTCGCTTTCTTTGTTGCGGCATACAAGCTAATTGGATGATCAATGTTATCATGCACAGAAAAAGGGAGATTTGTGTTAGCACCGTAAACAGAACTTGAAGATGCGTAAATCAATTGACCTACTTTATTATGACGGCAGGCTTCTAGAATATTTGTAAAGCCGACAATGTTAGAATCAATGTAAGCATGTGGATTCTCTAAACTGTATCGAACTCCTGCCTGCGCAGCTAAGTTAATCACTGTATCTGGTTGATGATTCTGAAAGATCTCATTAACTGCATCGCGATCTTCTAAGTTCGCTTTCTCAAAGGAGAAATTTTCATTTTCTAAAAAAGAAAGGCGTGAATGTTTTAAGTTAACATCATAATAATCGTTTAAGTTATCGATGCCTATAACAGAATAACCATTATTCAACAGTTTTTTTGATAGGTGAGAGCCTATAAATCCAGCTACACCGGTAATAAGAATTTTCATTTTAATGTCTCCTTAATAATTCATATTTACAATAATAAAATTTTTCAAAAACTAGAGTGTGTCTGAAAACTCCACACTTCTCCCTTATTTAGATAATACAAAAATGGAGGCAACATAAACAAAGGCTAAAAAAGAAGAAGCTAGCTTGTCATAACGAGTAGCGATCCGACGAAAATGCTTCAATTTATTGAAAAAACACTCGACTAAATGGCGCTCTTTATACACCCACCAATCACATGCCCACGGATGGACCGTGTTTGATTTGGGCGGAATGATATAAGTTGCTTGATGAGAGGTGATAAAGTCGCGGATTTCTTTTGTTCCGTAGGCTTTATCGCCCACGACGCAGCCCTGTTCTAACGGGACATGGGAAAGAACTTCTGTGGCCACCTTCGAATCGTGAACGCTGCCGGCAGATAGTTGAAAGTAAATGGGATTCCCCAATCCATCTACAACCGTATGGATTTTCGTTGTGTGTCCGCCGCGGCTTACTCCAATATGCTGGTTTGACTCGGCATTTACAGCCCCTTTTTAGCCCCTGCACTATGCTGATGGGCTTTGACAGAGGTAGAATCAATCATCAAATTTTCATCATCAATCTCAACATTTAACGCATAAAAAATAGTTTCAAGGCTTCCATCATCACGCCATTTGCAGAATCGGCTGTAAACCGTTTTCCATGGGCCATACCGTTCGGGTAAGTCTCGCCACGCGGCTCCACTTCTGGCGATCCATAAGATGGCGTTAAACATGTCACGATTGTCTTTTCCTGGACGGCCGGTTTTCGCTCGCGGAAATAACTCTTTGATTTGTTCCCATTGATGATCGTCTATTTCATACCGTTTCGCTGCTATATTTCCATCTCCTCAATCTGATGGATATGATTGTAGCCATAATCCCAAGACGAGGCAACGCTTATTTTATGTTTTTAGTTTTCAGACACAACCTAGTTAAACTTCTCTCTATTGATTTTATACTTAAAAAGTTTTTGAGACCAAGACTACCCCAAATACTTATATAAACATTTTTTGAAAACATTCCGTATCATAGGTTTTTGTATTGTCTTTTTTTGTTAATAAGGCTAAAGCTATTGCTATTAAAAATGGATATATAGGATTATAAATTAAGTTACCTGTCAAAGACATGATCGCAAAAGTTGTTATTAAGTATAAGATTCCAATGTGCATGAACGTACTTTTTATTCTTGTTAATGTTAGTTTAAACAAGTTTATTAAAAACATTAGATATATAAAAATCCCCACAACTCCTCCTTGTAACAAAAAAAGTAAATAAACATTATGTGTACTTGTTCTTGCTGTACCATCATCACTTATACGAACTGTACCTTCGCTATGAGCAGAGCCAATTTCCTTCTCAGCTCCACCGGTGCCTACACCGAATAGAAATTTATCCGGACTCTCAAAGGAAGTATTAAAAACTATTCCCCAAATATCTTCTCTTCCATTTAAGTCCAGAGTTGAAAACCTATCTATAATAAACCCTCCTTGGTTAGATCCGTCCATATTCAAAGTGATTAAAACACACAACAAAGTAAAACTCACTAAAAAAGAAGTTAATACGATTACTAATTTACTTTTGCTTATAATAATCAACAAAAAAACAGCTACTATACCTGCAATCATAGTAGACCTTGAAACAGTAATTACCATAAAGTAAACAGTTAATGTAATATTCATTATTAAAATAAGAAGCCGGAAATTAGAAAGATTTTTATTTTGATACAGTTTAATACCTATTGTTATAAAATAAGCTAAACTTAAGTTAAGCCATAATCCAAAAGAATTTGGATTTAAAGAAATATCACCATAATAATATGCAAAACGCTGAACTTCATAATAATTGAAAAATACTTTTAACAAATCACTATGTAACAGAAGACTTAGAAGTAAAACACTCCAAGAGAAATTTCTCCATACCTTTAAACCATTCCTAGTTCTGATTAAACTCATTGCTATGAATGGCGCTACGATCATATTATATACCAAGTACATACCTCGAAATAATTCTTCAGTCCATAGTAAACCAAGTAGTGTGTATATACTTAAAATAAAATAGTATTTATTTTCTTTAAGAATTTTGAAAAACTCTTTCTTTAACGATAACCCATGTATCATGAATGGTAATAAAAAGAGCATTGTAGTAAGCTCCTTATCAATACCATATACACGTTGAATATAAGGTGATAATGAAAAAAAGAAAGGATATATTGATATTATAAACAATTGATATTGTTTCATATTATATTTTGTATCCCCTCTTTAATTTTTTATCTTTTTCATACTGATTTATCATTTCCATCGCCATTTCTTTTATTTATTGTCTCTATCATACATCTCAAATATCTCACTAATATTTTTCTCAATTGAGAATGGAGTTTGCCTCAATTGAATAGTCAACTCTTCCGAACTTTGCTTTATTTTATTATGTTTATTTACCAAATTCATTGCCCTCTCTGCCCACTTATTAGATGTTTCATTAATATTTATACACTCTAATTTTCCATAGTATTGTTTAAGTTCTTTTATTGGATCTATATCACTTCCTAAAACTGGAATTCCATTAATCAATGCTTCTAGAACCCCGCCAGGAAGCCCTTCTCTCTTTGACGGAAAAATCATTAAAGAACTCGAACTTAATAATTCAGGTATATCGTTACGTACACCTAAAAAAACCACAGATTCATTCAAAGAGTTCTCGGAAATAAATTCATCCAACTTCTCTTTTATTTGATTATTGATTTGACCAACTAATACTAGCCTGAATTCCTTGTCACGATCATGAATTTTTTTAAAAACCTCTAAAACTTTCATATGATTTTTATCTAAAATCATTCGACCAACATGTATAATGACTTTTTTTTCTTTTTGACGAACCCCTTTGAAAATTGAATCCTCTGAAAACCCGTTATACATAACTTTCACATGATCTGGTATTTGTTTCATATGTTTAAAGATCGCTTTTTTGACGCTTTTGCTTACACAAAGAATATCAGTTGATTGATTAACAATTAATTTCAATAATAAAGAATTTCTTTTTTGAGTGAAATAAGATTCTTGTTTTCCACTACCCGTACTTCTGAAATGGCTAATTCTCACTGGAACCTGGTTACGTTTGGCAATCCATTGAATAATACCAGATGCATATAATACATGGGAATGGACAGCATGATAGGCGTGTTTTTTTAATATATTATTTAATTCCGAAAAGAATTTTGGACTTTTCAATTTTACATAATAAATTTTTGAGCCTTCTTTTATTAATTCATCGTCTAGAGATCCTTTTTTCCCAGATAAACACAAATAATCAAATGTAACATTATGCCTTTTTAATTCCTTTGATAATGCAATTGTGCGAAGTTCGGCCCCGCCTTTATCTAATTTTGAAAACACTTGTAGTACTTTCATTCTGATCATCACTCACATTCTATGTACTTGGTGTTTCATTATGTAACTTTGGAATTTTCCCCTCATCAATTCGTAGTTATAAATAAGGCTTTATAACAGTATATTTATTTAATTCAAAAATTTTTCAACTAAAATTTTCTTTTTTAAATCAGGCTCTATGTTTTTGATATTCAAAGAATTTCTAAGAGACTTTACTTTGTATTCATCATATGTGTTTATAACTTTTGCCGGAACACCAGCTGCTATCGAATTTGAAGGAATATTTTTAGTAACTACAGACCCTGCACCTATAACTACATTATTGCCAATTGTTACTCCTGGCATAATTATAGAACTAATGCCAATAAAAACATTATCCCCTACAATTATTTTACCAAAAACATCAATATCCTGTATTTCCTTACGAAAAATCCAAACTCCACCATCATGAGTTATAAATTGAACTCCACTAGTTAATGTTACATGATTACCTATCTTAATCAAATATGGTTCAGAGCCAAAAGTCCCGGATTTTATACCCAGGAACCTACAGTCTTTTCCAACATCAACACCTATTTTTCTAGCATATTCGATTGGATTTTTTTTAATTTTATATATTCTACTAATTTTTTTACATATTCGTATCATTTATACTTCTCCTTCTTTTAAGAATATTTTTTAAAATGAAAAAATATCCTAATGATGTTACAAAATAACCTATCACTAAAGCCCAAGCCATTCCGACTAACCTATAATTTTCTATTAATATTAAAGACGCAAAAGTTAAAAATATAAGGCTAGTAAAATGTATATATGGCTGTATTTTAAATTCTTTAAGTACCGTTATAGCCGTACCAAGGAAGACCGAACTATATAGTACAGAAACACCTATAACTAATATCATTAAAACTTGTGTATATTCAAGATATTCTTTTGAATATATAATAGTCAAAACTAGTTCTCCTGCAAAACTAAAAAAAATAATCATCAATAAACTCATTATCATTCCGGAGAAAATCATTTTTTTCAGCAAAGACTCAAAGTTATCATAATCATTTTTTTTTGAAAGTTGACTTAATTTTGGCATAAACACTTGAGAAACTGCATTTAATAGTGTATTACCTATTACCAATAGATAAGCTAATCCGGAAAATATACCCAGTTCATATAAACCTAACTTGTTTTCAATTATATAACGAGGTACATTAGTATTTAAAGAACCAATTAAAGTTGAAAGGCCTAGTGGTAATGCTAGTAAAAATAACATTTTAATTTTTACAAAGTTTACTTTTTTGCTACTTTTTTTTATATTTATATACTTCTTTATGTGTTTTTTGTCGTAAAAAGAATAAATAGTATAGTTAGTTATAGCCATACCCAACATAGACCACATCAAATTCTCACTAAAAAAATAGATAGTAGTTACAACTAGTAAATTTAAAATCCCTCTCATTATTACTGACTTCGCAATAACATCAAATAATACTTTCTTTTGAAAAAAACCGTAATACAAATCTATTTTCATTTCAAATAATTTAGCAACTGATACCATTAAAATTGTAGTGTAAATATAAAAAGTATAATCCGAAATCATGACAATACCTAAAATAATTAATATTGCTATAACACTTGTGAATTTCCTTAAATTCTCGTAGTCCCAAAAACTATAATCGTCATTAGAATCCGTTACTATAACAGTTCTAAGCCTTAAATTTAGTAATAAGAACACTGGAGAGACAATTGCCAAAGACAAGGTAAATATCCCTACTTCTGCCGGCCCTCCAATTTTTGCAATTACGGATAAAAGCATAAACTGTGTTAATGCATAAATGATATTCCCTGAAAATGTCCATGAAATATTCGATAAAATCTTTATTTTTTTCATAGACTTACCTCTAAGATTCATGTTGATCTCCTTGTTTTCACCTGGTAAACTGCTCACAAACCTTCACCTTCTAGAACCCCCGTTTCCCTAATATAGAGTATATAAATTCCGTTTAATCTTTCAACATCTGAACTACGCCCATTCTTTGCAGCACCTTGTCTGGAAAAGTGGCCAGATACTCCATAAATGAGCGGACAGAAGCCCGTATTTCTTTTTGTGAAGCATGAAACCGGTTGGCAATGACACTTTCCCTTGAGCCATTTCCAAATACGCTCCAGCATGTTCAAATTTGGTGAATAAGGCGGGAGAAACAGGAGCGTTAATTGGTCTTCATGCTGCTTCAAGAAGGGCTGAATCAGCTTCGCGTGATGAATGAGGGCATTGTCGAGTACGATGACCAGATGCTTGTCCTTGTTTTCAGCTGTTAAGTACTGCAGAAACTGAAGAAAAGTCTCCGCATTACAGGAAAAGGATTCCATACAGAATCATTCGCCACTCTGCGCATTGACCGCACCAAATAAGCTCACTTTCGCATGATGTCCATGAGTGGGAATGTGCTTTTGTCTTCCGACGGGAGTCCATGTCGCATGAAGAGCCTGTTAATCGCGAATATGGGTTTCGTCCGCGTAGAATAGGATCATCTCATCAGAGAAGTTTTTTTACCATGTCCAGATCATGCTGGAAGTGTTTTTGTTTTTCAACATCCGCCTTTTTCAGGCGGTACGTTGGTCTTGTATAGCGAAATCCCCAGCGATGCACATGAAGGATCGGGCCACTCCAAGTCCCTGGCATCCTTCCATCACGAAGCGAACCGCCATGACTCGTTTTAAAGAAGAGGCATTCTTTAGTGTACGTTCGTATTCTTTTAACTTTTCTACTGTCGAGCCGTGTGTATTCGTCACCTTTAATTGTTTCATGTTTCATCGCTCCTCCACTAGGTTATACTAGCAGTGTCGCCAAGACCGATAGGACTTCATACGTGTCGATTTGTTTAGCAGGATTTATATAGATCAAAAACTGATTGCTTCTTTCATAACCATTTTTAAATCCTCTTTCGTATTCGCAACCTCAATCAACTGCTCTTTTAATAAAGTTGTATCCTTACTAGGAAGACTGCTGATAAACCGCCAAAGTACCTCCCCTTCCACAACCCCTGCTTTCCCAATATGAATCTTCGGAAAGACTTGCTTTGGATGCACTTCATTTTCGTTGAGCAGTTCTTCAAACATTTTCTCCCCTGGCCGGAGTCCCGAGAATTCAATTCCAATTTCGTCTTCTGTATATCCGGACAGCTTAATTAAGTTGCGGGCGAGGTCGACAATTTTGACCGGTTCACCCATGTCGAGGACGAAGATTTCTCCGCCGCGTGCGAGTGCGCTTGACTGAATGACAAGTCTTGATGCTTCTGGGATCGTCATGAAGTATCGTGTCATGTCTTCGTGTGTCACGGTAACTGGTCCGCCTGCTTCAATTTGTTTCTTGAAAAGCGGAATGACGGAACCGCGTGAGCCGAGGACGTTGCCGAACCGGACGGCTGTGAATGTTGTTTCTGATTCGCGGTCAAGCTGCTGGATGACCATTTCGGCGACGCGTTTTGTCGCGCCCATGACATTTGTCGGGTTAACCGCTTTATCGGTTGAGACGAGGACGAATCGTTTCACACCTGCCTCGGCAGCTGCTTCAGCTGTGTTTTTCGTGCCGAAAATGTTGTTTTTGACCGCTTCTTTCGGGTTGTATTCCATAAGCGGCACGTGTTTATGAGCGGCCGCATGGTAGACGACGTCCGGACGGTATGTATTTAGCACGTCAAACATGCGCTCGCGGTCTTGAACGTCTGCGATCACCGGAACGATTTCAATCAAATGTCCGTGACTGTTGCGCATTTCCATGTCAATCTGGTAAATGCTGTTTTCACCGTGGCCGACGAGGACGAGTTTGTTCGGTTTAAAAATGCTGATTTGCCGGCAAATTTCTGAGCCAATTGAGCCGCCTGCACCGGTGACGAGCACCGTTTTGCCCGTAATGTTTTCCGCAATGGATTCGATGTCGAGCTCGATCGGATCACGGCCAAGTAAGTCTTCTACCGCCACGTCGCGAAGGCTACTGACGGACAGCTTGCCGGTGATGACATCTTCAATTAATGGCATGATTTGCGCTTTCGCATCTGTTTTGGCGCACTGCTCATAAATGTGATTGATTTGCTGGCGCTTTAATGACGGAATCGCAATGATAATGTTGTCGATCTCGTGTTCTTTGACAAGCAATGGAATGTTACGGGTTGTCCCTTCAACGGTAATGCCGTGAATTTGCAGGCGCAGTTTGTTTGGGTCATCGTCAACAAACAAAATTGGTTCAAATTCTGCTTCATTCGTTAACAGCTGACGGACGACCATGGAGCCGCCTGAACCGGCGCCGACGATCATCGTCCGCTTTCTTTCGTCGTGATGTTTGCGTATGTATCGGTCGCGGTATACTCTCCATGAAAACCTGGAACCGCCGATCAGCAATATGTGCAGCATCCACGTCACGAGAAGCACCCGAATATAGACGTCTTGAAACGCGGCAAACTGGACGATCGTTGTTGCTGAAATGGAAAACGTGACCGCTTTGGCAATGGCGATTAATTCCCGCACACTGGCGTATTCCCACGCTTTATGATACAGCCGGTAAATCGCCGCAAAGAAATGGTGGCTGGCGAGCAGCGCGATCGAACTGATCAATAGTGTACTGGGACTGTATATGTTCATATATGGATGTAAAATAAAGTAACCGATATAAATCGAAAATAAAACGATGGCTGAATCAAGCCCAATTAAAAAGGACATTCTTTTTTGATACGCCAATACCTCTTCACCTCTTTCATGTTAATAGATAGATAGGGAACAAAAAACAGCTAATAAAAACACACATGATGAATGTGTTTTTATTAGCTGTTTTTTTCATGTATTTGCGTGAATGATAATAAATCGGGCATCTAACCCGTCCTCACACCACACTATTGACGACAAGTTGCGTCTAAGGTTCAGATTGTCCTGCTGAACCCACAGTGTGACCGAGTGCCTCCATTGATACCGGTGAGGAGACATTACCGTTTTCTTTTTAGTCTACCTGTCATGTTTCATTAAAATAGGCCAAGGAATTTTTTTTTGCGGGCAACGTGATACGGTTGTTCTTTCGTGATGTAGCCGCCGTTTAGGACGATTTGTGCATTTTCTTTGAAGTATTCGGCGTAACTAGGATCGATTGCGTCGTATGCCTGCCTAAGCCCGAAAGCGCGTGTTGTCGTGTTATGCGCGTCAGATGCAATAAAGTGTGTTAAGTTTGCTTCGATGAGCTGCATCGATAACTGTTTAATCTTTTTGCCAAATTGACCATTAATAGACGCTGCGGTTATTTGAGAAAGTGCACCGTTTTTAATCAGTTTGTACAGCTTGTCCGGATTTTCACTGATCGCCATGTTGCGCTCCGGGTGCACGATAATGGGCGTAATGCCTCGCAGCTGTATATCAAACAGCACTTGTTCCGTAAATGCTGGGATTCCGCTTGATGGAAATTCGATCAGCATATGTGTTGACTCGCCAATCGGCAACAATTTATTTTTTTCAAAATCTTCTACTAATTCACCATACATACGTACTTCCTGCCCTGCATAAATGGTCACACCAATATTCGCGTCATTAAGGTGTTGATTCATTATTAAAACAGCTGCTTCCACAGCTGTTTTTTCATTTTCATATTGACCGTTTTGATGATGAGGCGTTGCAACAATCATTTGAATGCCTTCCTGCTCTGCCTGTTTCGCCATTTCGACACTTTCAGCTATATTTGCGGCTCCGTCGTCTAGTCCTGGCAAAATGTGACTATGAAGATCCACCATAATGACTTGCAATCCTCCTTTTAACCTATATTGTAAATTGATTATAGCATAAATTGTAGAATTTTATAGTACTTTCTGGTAACTTAACAAAATCGCACATTATTCTTTACCATAGTAATAATAATAACTTGAATCTTTCATACTGCGGTTATTTAAGACAACACCGAGCAGCTTGGCTTTCGCTGATTGCAGCAAGTCTTTCGATTTTTGGAGCCCATCAATTTCTGTTTTGCCGCTGTTCACGACGAGGATCGTGCCATCGCATTGATTGGCGAGTACTTGCGCGTCTGTTACCGCGAGAACAGGCGGTGTATCAAATAAAACGAAATCATATTTTTCGAGTGAATGGTCCAGAAATTCTTTCATCGAGAATGAACCGAGCAGTTCAGCCGGATTTGGCGGAATCGGGCCTGATGTTAAAATAGACAGGTTTTCAATGTCTGACTGGACCGCCGTTGCCTCCAATGTTGTTTGTTTCGTTAAAATATTCGTTAAGCCAAATGTATTTTGCAGACCGAATGTGTAATGCATCGTCGGTTTACGCATATCCGCATCAACGAGCAGCACTTTTTTGCCTTGGTTGGCGAAGACGACAGCGAGGTTCGCGATCGTTGTCGATTTCCCTTCTCCCGGGCTCGTCGATGTGACAAGAATGGAGCGAAGCGACTGATCGACAGATGAGAATAATATGTTCGTCCGGATGGTCCGGTATTGTTCTGATATAGGAGATTTTGGATTGGTATATGTAATGAGTTTCCGTTTCGCAGAACCTGGTGCTACTGGTGTTTTATTTTTCCGCTTAAGAGCCAACCGATTCACCTCTTACTGCTTGTTTTGTTTGTGAAGATGGTTTAGATGATGGTCCTTCATTGGTCTCGATTGTCGTGACACTGCCAAGGACAGGAAGACCGAGTAACTTCTCTACGTCTTGTTCTGTTTTCACCGTGTTATCCAAGTATTCTAGTAAGAACGCAAGGCCGACACCTGCCATTAAGCCGACAACGGTCGCAATCGCGATATTGAGCATCGGCTGGGGCTTTACAGGAGACATGTTTTCTTTCACTTCGGCTGGGGCGAGAATGCTGACGTTGTCGACATTCATAATATGTACGATCTCTGATTGGAAGACACGCGCTGTTTCATTCGCGATGTCGACCGCAATGCCTGGATCTTCATCTTGTACGTTAATATTGACGACTTGTGAATTTTGCTCACTTTGAACAGTTATTTTAGAAGACAGCTGTGTGGCTGATAAATCAAGTGCCAAGTTCTCTGATACTTTGTCTAAAATAGCCGGTGATTTCATAATGACGTTGTACGTGCTGATAAGTTGAAGGTTCGTCTGTACTTCAGCTGTGTTGTATACTTGCTGGTCTGTTTTGGCCTGATTCACAAGCAGCTGAGTTGACGTTTGATAGATTGGCGTTAATAGAAAATAACTGATAAGTCCACTGATGAGCGTCGCTGTGATCGTGATGAGGACGATCAATTTCAGCCTTTTTTTCAGTGTTTCCGCCAATTCCTTCAGGCTAATAGTTTCTTCCATGTAGTTCCTCCCATGATGCGAATAGTTTCCGATATTATATCATACTATCATCTGGCTCTCCGATATCCACATAAAATAGGTCTGATCCAGCCTGTTGCCTGGATCAGACCCTTTCAAACTCTTCTTATTTAATGTTTTCCATTAAATCTGCTTTGATTAAGAATTCAGCAAGGATACGCGCCATTTGATCGCGTTTTGTGAACTCGTTCGGCTGGAATGTACCATTGCTTGCGCCTGCCATGATGCCAGCTTGGTAGACTTTCAAGACATCTTCACGAGTAGAGGCGCCGATTGTTTTCGCATCTTTGAAGTCTGCTAGTTTTTTCGTTGTGTCCAATTTAGAAGAATCGAATTTGATACTATTCAAGTTAAGGGCACGGCCGATCATTGCCGCTGCTTCTGCACGTGTGATGCGGTCGTTCGGTGCGAATGTGCCGTCCGCTTTACCAGCAACGATGCCGCTTTGTACAGCTGCCATCAATGCACCGTCCACATTAAACCACTCATCACCTTTTACATCTTTAAAACGGTTATCATATTCAACGCTTGGCAAGCCAAGTGAACGGCTCAAAAGCAATGCAAATTGAGCACGCGTCATGTAATCATTCGGCTTGTACGTCCCAGCTGTTGTACCCGATATGATATATTTTGATGCAAGTGTTTCGATGTACTTTTCAGCCCAGTTTTTTCCACCATGAACATCTGGGAATGTTACACTGCTCTCGATGACTGTAATCATGCCATCGTTTGTCAATGAGCTTACAACGGCAATTTGCTGGCTGCCTTCAGTTTTGAATGTTGTTGGAAGTGCTTTAAATGAACCATCTGCTGCTACGACAACACCTGTTGTACGGTTCGTATCCACTGTTTTGTTTAGTACAAATTCACGTTCCACATACATATCGCCAAACGTTTTCATTTCAATAACATTATTACCTGAAACGAGTTCAACGTTAATGCCCACTACTGGTGCAACGAGGGCAATACCTGGAGCGACCGCTGCCGCTTTTGTTTGCGAAGAAGCTGCTGTTGGCGGATTTTTGATAGCTTGAATTTTCACAAGTAGATCTGCGCTCTCCGTACTCGTTAACTGATCAATTGTAACGCGCAATGATACTTGTGATAAGTCTCCGCCAAGACCCGCTGCAAGAGCTGCAAGATTCACTTGTGATAATGGAAGGGCATATCTTGTTCCACCTGCATTGATGACGATATCCGCTTTAGGTGCTGCTCCTTTAATAGCTGCTGCAAGCGATCCTGGAATATCAATAGCGACTGCTTTGTCATCGGTTCTTGCAGGAATCGTAATCTCCACTTTAGGTGTTTCGGCTGTTACATTCGCGACGATTTGTGTTTGAAGCGCCGCTGGAATAGTTGCAGTTACGGTTGTATCGTTTTCCTTGATTTCTGGCGCAACAACTACCGGGTCCTTTGGAGTAGGCGGTGGTGTTACTACCGGTGGCGGTGTTATAGGCGGCGGTGTTCCACCACCTCCGCCACCAGTTTCATGTCCGTAAAGCTGATACCAAGCCATACCAGCCTTGATCATTGCATTTTTCAATTGTGTTCTTGATACGTTATAAGGGTTTGCAGCTAAGTGGCCTTCAATATTTGAAACAACCGTTTGTAATTTGGCATCTGTCAAGACAAGAACAGAAGAAACGTTGGCTTTTATTCCCGCTTCATCAACAGTACGAACAGCATTAGCCAATGCACTGAATAAAGTGTACGTATAATTTCCAGTAAATGAAGCTGTCGTAATTTCATTGTATACTGCCGCTTCGACTTTTTGCAGATAAGCAAGAATATTAGTATCTGTAAGATTTGTACCTAACTCATCTTTGTATGCAGTTATAAATTTTTGCAAATCATCAGTTTTATATGTACCTGCATAAATACTCGCTTGTAATCCAAGAAGCTCAGCAACAGCTTCTTTTTGTTTACTAGTCGCCCCTTGTTCAAAAGCATCAGCCAATGCAAGTTCCCAATCAAGTGAACTTAAGGCTAAGGCCACGTCAGAATCTTGCTGTGCCTGATCTTTAATTGCCTTTGCATACGTTTCAAAGCTTTTTACACTTGCAAAGTGTGACGTATTTTGAACATACGCTGCTTCTACTTTGTTCGCCTCAAACAAACCTGCTGTTGTTGCAACAGGAGTGAATGCAATTGTTGCTGCGATCATGGCTTTTGCTGCTTTGTTGCTGAATGGATATTTTTTCACCAATGTCGTCACCTCGTCATTTTATTGAGTTTTTGCTGACACAGGAATTCCCTCACCTGTGATTATAGTTCAAATCATACAGAGTTATATAGATTAAATCAATACTTCCTTTCAAAACTTTAACAATTATTCATACGATATTCACATTTTTTCAGATTATTTAGGTAATATTTATTTTTGTTTTTTTCGTGATATACTGGTAAAAATAACAATTCATTTGGTGGAAGGTGGTTTAATTTGAGAAGATTTGTCAAGATCGGATTAATCGTTATTCTTTTCGTTGCAGTAATCGGAGGCGGAACATTGTACTATTTCACAAAGGTGAAAACATATGATGTAGCTGATGAAAAAGTGGATGACATTATTGATTCGCCTTATTCCATTGCTTATCCTGAGGGGACACCGATCCCAGAAGGTGCGCAAAAAGATAAAAAGGGTCTTGTTATTGTCGATAAAGACGGCAACTTTCTATTAGAAAATGGAGCTGTTATGAATTCTGATGAATGGTTTGCTTCGCCGGAATATGCGGCTGCCGCGTCAACAGAGACAGGCGGTACAAATAATGGCGGGTCGAGTTCTAAGCCCGTTTCCTCTAACGGAGACACTGGCAGTACAGGTAACGGTTCGAGTGATGGAGGGTCTGGTTCAGGATCGAACGGTCATACAGGCGGTACGGACGAAGCACCTTCTGCAATGACTGTTGATGCGATTAAAGCCCGTTATAATTCTTCATTTCAAAGTTTAGAAGGCCAAGTAGATTCACAGCTCGCTTCATTAATTAGCCAAGCGAAAGGCGAATACGTCCAGAAAAAAGCAGCTGGCGAAACGATTAATCCCGCTTACTTTTATCAAAAATACAACGGTGCCGCTGCGAACGTTGAATCTAAAACAGATGCAGCCTTTAACTCGTTATACTCTGGCTTAACAAGTGAGCTAAAAGCAAATGGCTTCAGTGATTCTCATGCGAAGCAATATAAGGCAGACTATGAAGCAATGAAAGAAAGCCGCCGCAGTGAGTTGCTTAGCAAAGTAACCGGACTATAAAAAAAAGTAGCCATCCTTTGATCGGGATGGCTGCTTTTTGGATGTTCGGGTTATGGAACGATTGGTTCGTTACTCCGTTTCCAAACAATTATTTTACGAGGACACCGTTAGCATCTTTCAATGCAGTCTGGTTGTCTTTTACTTCTACCGTTGGGGCAGATGCCGGTGACGCGGCAAGATTGAATTGAACTTGTTTCGCGTTGCCGTTTACCGTTGTCATGTTTTGTGCTTCTGCTTCTGTGCCGTTAACTTTCACATTAAAGACTGTGTTCGCGTCAATCGCATCGTTGTCGAATGCTACGTTTTCAGAGAATGTCACAACCACTGCTGTGCCGACTGTTTTCACATCTGTCATAACAGCTGGTGTGTTGTCTTTCACTGTAACAACAAAGTTTGCCGATGTCATGACGTTGCCCGCTTTGTCTGCTGCGCCGGACACGTTCAATACAGCCGGTGCGCCGCTTGTTTGGTCACCGATGTTGATTGCCCCTTCAGGAAGCTCAATCATCACCACTTTTTTCGATGCATCTGTGAAATAGATGTCTGTTTTAGCCGGCAATGCTTGTCCATCCAAACGGTAGTTTGACAGGGCAAGTGCAGAGGTTGTCACTTCTTCGCTGAACGTCACTGTAAATGTGTTTGTACCTGCAGTTGCAACAGATGCTGTCGGTTTGTCCGTATCTGTGCTTGTCGATTCGCCAACCGTGAACGTATCTGTGATCACGCCTGCTTTATTTCCATGAACATCCGTAAAGTAGTTCGCCGGGAATGATACAGTGTACGTGCCCGCGCTCATAGCCGCGTCCCCACCCACAATGTCTACTGTGTATGTCTTTTGATCATCAGACAAGCTGACCGCTTTCGCTGCAAACTTTACGCCGTCCGCATTGCGGATGTCGATCGCAGATGAAGCACCCACTGGTGTAACAGCTTCATCAAATGTGAACGTCATTGCTGTGTTGCCTTCTGTTAAATCAGAAGAAGCAAGAACTGGTGCCTGTGTATCTTTGACAAATGTGAGTGTTGTTGAAAACAGGTCATTTTTCAAACCAGATGCATCGGTCATTGCTTCTTTTTGTATATACAGCGTAAATGTTTCGCTCGTGGACTCTTCACCGAAGAGATCACCCGCTACTGTCAATGTATATGTTTTGCCGTTCACATCAGATGTGTCTTTGATAAGTTTTACAGCCTTCTGCTCAGCGCCCTGCTGCAATGTCGCATCTACCTCGGTTTGTGTAATCGCTTCGCTCAGCGTAATTTTCGCTGTGTTTTGACCAGTTACTTGCACGTTTGTCACATGCGGTTTATTTGTATCTACTGTTGGAGCGGAGACAGAACCGTTATACAAGTCCATTTCGTTCGCATTATCCGCCGTGTCTTTCGCGCCTGCTACATAAACCGATGCGGAAGCGCCTGTGTCAAGCGAGCTTGTAATCTCCACTTTTGTTTTATCCGAAGCATTCAATGTTACCGCGTCTGCCGCGATTGGTGTACCGTCAATCCGGACAACCGATGGCGCCGCGCTCAATTCTTCTGAGAATGTAAGCGTAATAACACCATTTGCGTACGCCGTATCCGTTACAACTGGTTTCACTGTATCTTCATATGTAAAGACCGATGTGTATTTCGCCGTTTGGACGGCTTTATCTGCTTTCGTCGCAACCGGATTGACAACGAGCACACCATCTTTTACTTCAGTGCCACCGTTGAATGTAAGCAAGACTGTTTTTTCATCTTCAGACAAGACTGCTTTTGACGCCTGTGTATTGTTTAATGTGTAAAGAGAAGCTGTATTTGCCGCACCTTTATCCACTTCTATGTTGAATGTTACCGCCATTTGTTTTGCGTTTACGGATTCCACTTTTGCTACAGCTGGAGCTGTAACTTCTTCAGGTGTCGCTAAACGGTAAAGGAAGAGAGCAAATTCTCCACGTGTGACGGAATCGGTTGTACCAAATTTCGTTTCCGTTTTACCAAATGTCACTTTGTTGTCCACAAGTGCTGCAACGGCTTCGTCATAACGATCCGATACATCTGTAAAGGCTAAGTTTGCTTTGTTGCCTTCCAAGTCATATGCTCTAGCAATAATAAGCGCCATTTCGCCGCGTGTAATGTCTTGTGCCGCGCCGAATGATGTCTCTGTTTTTCCGTTAATGATACCTTTTTCTTTCAATGCGTTGACATACGGTACCGCACGTTCCGGCAAATCTGTAAAGCCAGAATCTTTCGCACCCTCTGTATCTAGTTTTAGTGCTTTGGCAATCATAACTGCCGCATCTACACGTTTAATCGTTAAATCCGTGCCGAATTTTGTTTCGCTGATTCCGTTTGTAGTGTTGTTGTCAACTAAATAGTCGACTGCTTCTTTATAACGGTCTGAAACATCCGTAAAAGATGATGCCGCGAACGCCGGAGTGACAGCTGTTGCTACAAGCGTTGCTGTTGCCGCTGCCGCAACGAATTTACGGTATGATTTTGATTGATAAGCCATTTATCTAATTCCTCCAAAGTGAATAATAATTGTCAATTACTCTATTATTCTCCCATAGACTAGATGGTCTCTACAAATACCAAAAGACACAAACTGCCCTCCTACATTTACCCTACTGAAATCCTTCAAAATCCTCCATAGGTTACTTTTACTAATTGTCAGAAAACATCCGCGTTAAACTTTGTGCAAATTGTCTATCATCTTCTTTCCGCCGCTTCTTCGGCCCTTTTAAACGGCCGCCTGCCTGCCGAATCTTTTTCGCGGTATGACGGCTTAATAAAAGCTGATCAATATTTCCCGGGGTATATTCCCTGCCGTTTTGGTCGATCGCGAAACCTTGTTTAGCGAGAACCATCGCCGCCAGTCCGTAATCTTGCGTCACGACAATATCCCCTTTTTGGACACGGTTCACGAGAACGAAATCGACCGCGTCCATTCCTTTTGAGACGATAATGGTTTCCGCTCCAGGGCGTGACATTTCATGCGCTGTATCGCAAATTAAGACGACAGATAGGCCGAACTTTTTCGCTGTTTCACACGCAATGTCAACAACCGGACATCCGTCTGCATCAATTAATAGTTTTGTCAAATTAAATCGCCTCTTTCTTTCTAACTTCATCGTTTTTTTCCAAAAGTCTAGTTTTTTGGCAGTACTCTTATGATATAGTAGAAGAAAATAATGGTAAAGGAGAATAACCATGAAGAAAAAAAGGCGTATTTTTCCTATTGTTATGTCCGTCCTTTTCGCAGCCTCACTGTTCATAACACCGGCAGAAGCTGCTTCGTTTTCTGATGTCTATCCAAGTGAAAGAGCTTATACAGCCATTGAAGAAATGACCGCACGAGAGGTGATCTCTGGATTTCCTGACGGTACATTCAGACAAAATGAATCCGTTACCCGAGCTCAGAGCGCGATTTTCGTTGGCCGCATGATGAACATCACACCGAACACTGACATTGAATCTACTTTCACCGATATTTCACCGAACCAGAAGGCCTATCCGTATATTGCAGAACTCACCAGCCAGAGCATTTTTTCTATGAATGATCGATTTTATCCGGATCGGCCATTAACACGCGCTGAGATGGCGATTATTCTTGTGAAAGCGTTCAACTTGCAAGGAGCCATTGACACACCCTTTTCAGATGTACCTGATCGTTTGAAAGCGGCTCCGTACATTCACGCGCTCGCTGCATCGGGCATCACATCAGGGATAGGGAACAATCTTTACGACCCTGATGGCATCGTAACACGGGGTCAGATGGCTATTTTCATGTCTAATATTGTGCAGTTTCAACAGCCTGGTACAGAACCGGAAGCACCTACTAAACCATCCTATAACATTGATCCAACTTTCAAATCAAATGCCACTGAACAGCAAATTTTCCTTCTTGTGAATCAGGAACGGATCAATGCGGGTGTGAACACTCTTAAGCTTGCAAATGATCTTTCTTATGTAGCACGCGTGAAGTCAAAAGATATGCGGGATCATGATTACTTCGATCATACTTCGCCTGCATATGGATCACCGTTTCAGATGATGAAGGACTTCGGTCTTGATTATATGTCTGCCGGTGAAAATATCGCAGCCGGACAAGATACGGCCGTACATGTCATGAACAGCTGGATGAACAGCCCGGGCCACCGTCAAAATATACTGAACCCTGATTTTATTGAAATCGGGATTGGTTATGTAGAAGGCGGCGACTACGGTTCGTATTTCACACAAATGTTTATGACGAGATGATAGTAAACAAGGTGGCTGCCCCATTCAGAAATTCTATGAATGGGACAGCCACCCTTACGTAGAAATATTGATTTTATTTGAAGAAACTTAGGAAATGGGCCCTTGTTTATTTTCGCGCCCACTCTTCAGTTTAGCTACTTCATCAATCGTGACATCTGTCAGATTGGCGATTTCTTCTACACTTATGCCTTTGCTCAACATAGCGTTCACGATCTCTGCTTTTCCTTTTTCTATACCTTTCTCTATACCTTTCTCTATACCTTTTTCTATACCTTTTTCCATGCCTTTTTTCATACCCTCTTCAATGCCTTTTTCCATACCTTCTTTCAATGAAGCTTCCATTCGAAGTTCCGCTTCTCGCTGAGCGGCAAGTTCGTCCATGACCACTTTCATACGTGATTCGTATTGCTGCTGCTTTTCTTGGTCAGCACTTAGTTCTTTCCAATTATGCATCGCTTCATTCAAAACCGGGTCGCTCATCGCAATCTCCTCCAGTTTTTTTAAGATATCTTTGTATACTTCATTATTTTTTCGATCGACTGTCCCAAGTAGCAAAAGCCATCTTGCGAGGACATCATCACTGGGATTTAATTGTTTATCACGCCAACTTTTCAATAGTTTAGGCATCTCAACAAAATGCATTTCCATTAAATCCGTTAACAGAAATTTCTCATCTTCTTCAAGCAGACAAAATTGTGAATGAAATCGATTCGTTTCCTTTTTCAGCAAATTAAAATTTAGAATGTTGATGACAATGACCGGCTGAAGCTCTGTATAGCCTTTTCCTGCTTTCATCGACTTTCTATAGAGCGTTGCCCAATAGTACAGTGACCGCTTGATCATATCGTACTTGTTCGTGAACTGAATCTCAATGTTAACGCGCTCATTTCGATTCGTTCTGGCTAAAATATCAAGCCTTGCCTGTTTATCGCCTTCGTGTTCAGGTAGAATTTCAATATTTTCAAACGAAATGTCCAAAATTCTGTCTTCATCACTGCGCTTCAGCAAAGCATTTAAGAAAATAATCGTAATATGCTTATTCTCTTCCCGACCGAATAACTGCTTAAAAGCAAAGTCCACCTTCAGATCCATCAATCGATCTAGCTGCTGTTTCGTTTGCATATACATGATCACCTGTCTTTCTTCATTATACCATCGGCTTTGACGCAAAAAGAGTATAAAACCGGGGTATCGTCAATTAAAATAAACAAGTGGTTTTATAAGAGTATTATACTTCAAAAGGAACGTATTTTCGCATTTTTTACAAAAACTTAATAATGAATTTACCTTTTTCGAAGACTACGGTTCATATTTTACACAAATGTTTGTGACAAGATGAAACAAACCCGCCTTGCAGCAAATGATATGCTTCCCCTTTACGTAGACAGATTAAAAAATAAAAATCTGGCTACTTATGGGGGAATATTTTTATGTCCAAAAGATCTTACTATATGGTTTATTGATAATGAACCAATGGAATCTTTTTGGGGAACACTGAAATGTGAGAAATATTATTTACATAAATATAAGACATTTGAGGAACTTTCTCTTGCGATAGAGGAGTACATCCATTTTTATAATCATGATAGATACCAAAAACGATTAAACGGCCTTAGCCCTATGGAATATAGAACTAAAGCCGCTTAAATCATTTTTATTATATCTACTGTCTACTTGACGGGGTGCAGTTCAACATATGGCAGGTTGCTTTTTAGTAGAAGTATAAATATTCTGTTGCGACATAAGCTGTCCGGCCGTTATAAGAGACCTCTGCCCAGCCGTTTGATATTGTGCCATAAACGTAGAACTCATACCCTCTATTGACCTGGCCGATCACTTTCCCATTTTTGCTCGCTGTAGCCCGTACGTTCAAGTTATTCGCGTCCGCATACGCATATCCCCCATACGAATAGTAGGTGGATTCCTGTGCTTCTTTTTTCAGATAGCTTGATGCCACATATGCGTATCGGCCATTATACATGATTTTGGACCAGCCGCCTGGCTCCGTTCCGTGTATGTATACGGTTGCTCCTTTTTTCAATGAGCCAATTATTTTGGCTTTCGGGCTCGGATTTGCTCTTATATTTAGGCTTGGGGATGCGGTGACCGTTGCTTTCTCGCCCCCTGAATTGCTTGGGCTTGATGAAGAAGAAACATTCGGCGTTAAATAACCTGATGCCACATACCCCGCTTTGTTGTTGTATTTGATTTTGGACCAGCCGCCAGGTTCTGTATTGTACACGTACACGACTGCCCCATTTTTAAGAGAACCAACTACTTTTGCTCTCGGGCTCGGGTTTTCACGCACATTTAATGTTGTTTTAACGTTTACTGTGTGGTGTCCGGTGCTTGCCTCCGCCTTCTTTGCAGGAACGAGTGTAATGAGTAAAAGAAAAGCCATCAACCCTATTAAAATTTTTCTCATAGCCTATCCTCCTAATTCCTATCATTTGTATTTATTCCAATATATATCATAATTGTATGATAGTAAATATAATTGGTAGCATCGCACATTTTTTACACAAAAAAATACCTTGCCCGTAAGCAAGATATAAAGTCCTTATTGGTTATAAATCGTCAGAAACTCCTTGTTTCCTTCTTGCTCTGCAAGATCTCTCGGCGTATCGCCATACATGTCTTCTTGATCTGGGTCAGCTCCATATGTCACCAGTAACTTTGCCATTTTAGTATCACCATAATCATAAGCAAGAAATAAAGGGGTGTAGCCGGTTGAATCTTCACTGTTTGGATCGGCCCCTTCCTTTAATAACTGTTCAGCCATTTCATCGTTCAAATTGTAAATTGAGTAATGGAGCGCGGTTGATCCTTCACTGTCTTGTTCATCAATGGCAGCACCACTAGCCAAAAGCTGTGCCACTTTTTCCGTGTCACCAATAGAAGCCGCATCCATTAAATCAGTGTAGTTGGTTACTTCACTTTCAATGTCATCGTACGTCATTTCTTCATCTAATGTCATCAGCGAAGCAAATAAATCAGATGATTCCATTTTCGTCATGGCATACGTAAATCCTGCTGCGATTCCACCATACAACAGGCCTATCACAAGGAAAAGTACGGTAACGCCGCCGATCATCTTTCTTTTATTCGTTTGATAGGTGGGCGTATCAGCCATTCTCATAAATTGGCCAACATGCTGAATGCGCTTTGGCAAATTCGGATGGGTAGACCACTTTTCGCTCAGCCAGACGAACGGATTGGACTCTTGCTGAATTTGCTGCAAGTAGGCATCTTCATTCACTTCACGGTAAAGGACTTTGCCAATGCCTAAAATCGTTAAGGCATTTTTTGATGCTTGTCCATCATTCGTGTAATAAGCAGCGTGCCGGTCACATGTGTATTCAGCAGCACGCGAGTACGCTTCGCTAAGAAATGGCACCCACATCGCCGGCAGGATCAGCCAGTTTTTCCAGATGTGACGGCGTTTCACATGTGCCAGTTCGTGGGCAATGATAAAATCTAGTTCTTGATTGCCTTTTTGACGGGCGAGTTCGAACACTTCCGAGTAAAGAACGACGACATTTCGGCCAAAGAAACGAGTCGCAAACGCATTGAGCGCACCGCCTGACTGCAAAATGAATACATCCGGCACACGGGGTAATCTCATGTCAGATGATAGCGTTTGAATGCGCTCATACACATCTGGAAACTGCTGCTCACTTACCCTCACTCCATTGCCGCGAATCGAACCAATTGAGACAGCGTGGAAAAATAAAGAGATGAGAAAAATAGCTATAATAATAGGAAGAATGATGATCGAAAACGCAACGGCAATATACAGCCCAATGCTAACTAGACAGCATAAAATAAAATAAATCGTTTCTTTCGGATAAACTAAGTTTCTATTGTCCAAAAATATCCTCCTCTTCAAGTGATTTGGTCAACCTACAACATACGACAAATTTTTACAATCGTCAAGGCTCTTTCCACATAGGAATGACAGAGGAAGATACTTTGGATTCGCACACATCTGCCCCTATTCACATACAATAAATCAGCCCGGCCAACCCGCTCTGATTCTCTTACTGACACAGCAAGTAAAGTTCGCATTGGATGAATCTTTTCCATTCTTGTCACGTATAGAAGAGTATAAAGGAGGTGATTACACATGTACTACAGTAAATTGCGGGCAAAAGCACGCGAGTCTTTGAAAGGCAACTGGCTGATTGCGATTGGATTGTTCGTCCTGACGACGATTATTTTCACATTGCCTGATTTCATTTTCAATCCGAATGAATATGATTTCTCATGGAGAGATGTAGCTGTGATTCTGACTACTTGGCTGCTCACTCCGATCACAGTTGGATTAACTTGGGCGTGGATTGATATGTCACGCGGGAAAAGTATAAGTTTTGGCCATTTGGTCCATCCGTTTCAAACGATTTTCGCTAAAACAATTTTCGTTTCGTTCTTACAAGGACTATTCCTTCTATTATGGACATTGCTATTCATTGTTCCTGGTATCATTAAATCATTCTCATACATGATGACGTTTTACATTTTACGCGACCGTCCGGAGCTGTCACCGCTAGAGGTGATTACAGAATCACGCAAAATGATGAATGGCCACAAAGGAGAAGCCTTCGTTCTTGGGCTGACGTTCATCGGCTGGCTCTTGCTTGGGGTCGTCACACTCGGCATTGGTTTTCTCTGGATCGTTCCATATATTAGTGTCACATTCGCCCATTTTTACGATACGATTCGTGAAGAATATGAAGCGAAGCACGCATAATGCTCTGCATGCACACAAGAAAACAGTCCGGCTCAAGCCGGACTGTTTTCTTCATTAGTTAAGCTTTTAAATTTTTAAATACATTCACCGCAAACGTGATAATGGCAAGAACCGTCAACGTTGCTCCCGTCGCTACACTCGCAGTCAGCACCGTGCTTTCTCCAAACGCGAGAAGCAAATACAAGGCAATCATCATAATCGGAAGACCGATGTTATGAAGCCAGAAATGTGTTTTTGCCAGACCGTTCGAAACAAGCGCCGGGAATAAATGATATAAAATACCGATAAGGGTCAGCGCCGTCCAGCCGACAAGATTGATGTGCACGTGAACACCCGTAAGCTGATAATCATGAGCGATGGACATGTAATAACCGAGCAGTACACCAATGACTAAATACACAACAGAAATCTTAATCAACTTAACACCCACATAACTCCCCTCTTCCTGTAAAGTAGTAATAGTACCTTGTATAAACCTATGCGCAATATGAAAATAAATACTTCCTGCTGATTGATTATTTCCTCACCATGAAAAACGAAAAATCCTTCCATTGATTTCTCCTATAGAAGGATAGAAATGATAGTTAAATGGGCCTGCCCTTTTTCTTCGCTTGATGGTTATGGCTTCTGTCTGATTAAACTAGGATCTACATTTGTATAGAAATCCCTCTCTATTCTCATCACGAAAAAACAGAGAGTCTTTTTGACTCTCTGCCTCTCATCATTCATTTTTAGTTCGTAAGCACGACTGGAACCGTGATAACATATTCCGTTTTAATCTTTTCTGGTAGTGGAGGAGTATACACTCCTGTTAACGTGACTTCACCCGAGCGTGTCTTTCCTGTCATGACTTGTACACCATCGATGAACAGATCGTTGCCTGGACCATTCCATGAAATATTCGCGTTAATAGCGTCGTTAAAGTTATGTTTTACACTCCATGTGAAATCTTGAGGAAATAATTGGTTTCCTTGCGCATCTTCCAATAGTACTCCAAAGAAACTTATGAATCGTCCTAGACTATTCCAATTGTCTACAGTTTCAGTAAGCTGTGAGTAAGACCATGTCTTCGTAAATGTTCCTGTTGTTTTACCACCTGGGAATATAATATCTCCTTGTGCTGATGTAATGACAAATCCACTTCCGTTAACTTCTAATTGTTCACCAGGCTGAACAATCAACTTATTGATCACCGTATTTTTATTTCCAACAAGCATTGTTGTCTCGTCTATTGTCACCCTCTCATACACACCTTCTAATATAACAGGCTGTGTTGTAGCAACAGTAATATTTACTTGATTAATACCATCATTAGATTGATCATTTATTTTCGTGTCACCGTTCACAAACATTCGTACCGGAGACGTACTGGATATGATAAGTTCATTTGTCAAAAAGGCATTTAAATAAACCGCGCCCGTTGAACCTCCACTTAATACAGTTGTTTTTGGAGCAGTGACCTGATCGAGAACCGCTGTGCCATCCTGCCCAACATCAATTGTCAAGTCACCGACAATATCAATACCGTTCAATCTGGCAGTGATATCATCACCCGTACCTACTAGGACTTCTCCTTTTAGCTCAAACTGACTACTACTCCCATTGATCGTGACATCACGCTCAATTTTAAGCGAAGTAGCTAAACTAATATCACCTAAAAGCGTAATCTCAGCAATTTTATCGTTTGCCAATGCCATTAGTAATTCATTCTCATTTTTAACGCTGACAGAGTTGTCCGCTACTGCATATGTGATGCCTAATGAATCAAGCTGGCTGACTGGAATTTGTCTTAAGATCGATTCCAATACCTCTTGATCTTGCATCAAATCATATAACGTCACTGTTTGGCCAAAGTTTTTTTGTTCAAACTCCGGAATATAATCATTAATAAGAAACTCGTCAGCACTGCTATCAACGGCTTTTAATTTAAATTTTCTTTCTTCAAGAAACTTTCCATATGCATCAAACGCTCTTAATTTAAACTCATCTGAAGGTTGACCACCTGGCAATGCCGCTAGTCCAGCTTGTCCCATCGTAAATCCGCTAATATCTTTTCGATAGATTAAATCGCGGCTGTATTCGTCTTCGTCATCGAAAGTTGCTTTTAAACGTGATACTTGATCAGTTGTGACAATATCAATATTCGTTAAAGATGGATCTTTTCTCCTTTTATCGTTTTCGGGATCTTTGGTTATATCTTCATCTTCAATCGGATGATCTGGAACGAGCTGCTGAAGATGAATCGTCTCAATCGCTTGAATGAAAATGTCGGGCACGTGCACTGACACATCTCTTGGTGCATTTTGCTTGAATATATTTTCATTAATGATATCTGCTTGTGTATCAAGGAACGTTGATTTCAAACCTGGAAGCAACTCGTAGCTTTTAAACGGAATGCGGTATTCTTCAAGTTGATCAAAACGCAATGTATCTTTATCGATCACGAGTTCAAGGTCTTCAAATCTTTTAAAATCAAAATAATCAAGATTTTCAAAACGAACAATCAACTTATTATTTTGAGGAATAGCAACACTTTTTACAATATTTAATCGTTCTTTTCCCCCTTTAGCAACAACATAAAGAGGATTGCCTGCAAGAACACTTCTAGTGAAAATTTGACTGGCTGAGGCTGTAATATCTTTATCAAACGTAATGACTAGTTGATTGATCGAACTAATTTCATTGAATTTAAAGTATTCACTATCTTTATCAAACGTATATTCATATGGCTTTCCCGCTGCATTTACGTTAAAAGAAACCGAGATGATTCCCCCAATTGCTAGCAGAAAGACCAATGTGATTTTCCAGATTACATTCATGTTCGGCCTCCTGATTTGTTTAATTAATTTCTAACTTGTGTGACTTTGTCTCAAGGATGTTTCCGTATTTGTCATATAAACGGATTGTGGCGTATGACCCTCCTTTAAATAAAGAGCTTGCCAAACTAAATTGATTACTGCCTTCATAATGAGTAGCCATATTATTCACCGTAACAGCATAAACGTCAGCTGTTGTGTCAACCACAATAGTATGGATGTTCAACAATTGGAAATAGCCTACTGTGACATTTTTAATATAATTTTCATTTACAACATTTACTGTGGCATTAATCGTAAAGCCCGAAGCCCCGATTGTCCCTTTAGCTGTTACGGCGCCAAGCACTGATGTATTTACATCGTTCCAGACAACGCTTTCTTTACCTGTTGTTTTATCTTTATACGTTACGGTTACGGTTTTTGGAAGAACCGGTATTTCACCGCGTTTTACATTGATCGGACTCAGTTTTTCAACGGCGATGATGTTCGAATCAATGACCTTCACGCTGAATTGGCGTTCTGCTGCGTCACCGATCACATCCGTTACCTGAATCGTAAAGTTGAAGTCCCCCGCCCGCGTCGGTGTTCCTGTCAGTTCACCTGTTTTTTCATTTAACCTTAAACCGGATGGCATAGAGCCTGATTTCTGTTTAAATTGATACGGTGCTCTTCCATGGTGTGCTTCAATCATTTCACTGTACTCACTTTTTAAGACAGCATTGTTCATTTCTTTTGCAGCGACAGCAAGGAATGTCGTCCGCTTCCCTGTCGCATAATTCAGAATATGCATTACGTCATTTTGCGTTAACACACCGTCCACATCAACATCTGCTGATAAAAATTGTTCGCGGTCTGTAATATAGTCGCCGTTAATATGCTGTAAAACCCGAATGGCTCCTGCTGCCGTAACTTCATTGTTGCCAGTAACGTCTCCGACGGGCATTTTATATTCAATTTTCCCATTCAATGCTACAAGCTTCATCTCAGCATTATGACGACCTTTTACAGCCACATTCGTCACTTCAAGCGGAATCGATTGACCCGATGAAAATTGTTTAGACAAATCGTATGTAATGTAGCCAATCACGACTGCTTCATCCATCAGTTTATACTCTTGACCTGTCTGTGAATAAAAATCAATTTTTATTTTATTTCCATTGATCGCTTTTATCGTCCGGAATCCTTCCCCATCAAATAAATCACCGGGTTCAAATGATGCTAGTAACACATCTTTTCGGTCAGCCGGCAGTGAAATTTCCAGCTGGCCAGATGTTAAGTATGTCACGTTTCGCAGGATAACAGGTACTGTTACTTTTTTGCCCAATGACCTGACTTGACTGACTTCAAGTGTAGCATCTACTGCTGCTTGTGCTGGATAACTTGAAAAAACAAATACAAACATCATCAAAAAGGCTATCACTATTTTTGCATATTTTTGCGTCATATTATCACTCCTTACTCAACAGAGAATTCATATTTGATTGGCTGCTTTAATTTGCTTCCTTTTAACGATCGAACTTGTTCTGTAATTTCTAACGTATACGTCCCACGAGAATAATTACTTTTTGGTGACACAACAAATACCTTGCTGTCGCGCACTTTAATCTTCACATCGATCGCGTTTCCTCCACTGTCTTTTACCGTTACGGTGTGTTTATTTACTGTTGCTGAATTAAATTCATTATTAAGACGAACACTCCATTCTTTATCTCCTTTTACTTTCGACTTATGCTTTCTCACATCACCTTTAAACGGCTTCACTGAGCCATCAAATGAATCTACCGCAATCGCCGAGCCATTTTTACTATAAATCTTTACATTTTGCAAATCCAAATTCGTCGTCTCATCTGCTTTTAATAAACGCGCGGTTATTGTTAAAAGCGTCCCTTCCTGTGTTTCTCCGACAGCTTTTGCCCAAACAAGAGACACTTTTCCATCCTGACCCGTATGAACGGAAGATAAATAACCGGTTAGCTGATCGCCTGCTTCGGTTTTTTGAACAGTCAGTGCCGTTTTATCATATAGAAGATCAAGAGAGCCACCCGCTATCTTTTCACTTCCATGAATATAAAGGCTTATTTTTAACGTTTTTCCTTTTTGTCCTTCATAAATCGTCGTAGCACCAACAAATGATTTTCCTTCTGCTTTTACAATCGGATTTGGCAGTAGAAACACGAATGCAAAAAAAAGAAGAAGAAGCTTCCTGTATTTTACAAAGTTCATAGTATAGTAGACACAATAGATCGTGCCCTTCCTCCCTCCAAACATCTTTATATGATAGTTATCGGTTGTAAATTTATATTATTTAGGAAAAAAAGTGACAAAAGTTCTATTATTTCCCCTTAATTACGAAGGGAATGTTTAACAGAATCTTAGATGACTGATATGAGTTTGCACTAGTCTCACAGTCATCTTTCTTTTTCCACCAGTATCGGATCGTTAAACTTGTATCCACACTAGGGAGCTGACACTAGTTTTCTCGTAGCCTATTTTCCATAAGAGAATTAAAAAAGACTGCCCGGCAAATCAGTGATTGTGACTTGCTGGGCAGTCTTCTGTTGTTCTCCTATATAATTGGCGCAATCAGGAGAACCAATAGCGTCATAACGTCTAATTGTAGGCATTCGCTTCAAACGTTTGGCAACGAACCTGTTTCATTTTAGTAAATATCAATTACTTCAAAATTACCTTCCATTTGTTCCTTTGAATCGGTCCTGTATAAAAATAACGCAAATTCACCGCGTTTAATGGAATCCGCCGTACCGAATGAAACCACTGATTTCCCAGATGTTACTTTATTCGCCACCAATGCCTGAACAGCTGCATCATAACGGGACGATACGTCGCTAAATGAATGATTCGCCGCTCCCTGCAGCTTATATGCACGCACAAGAATAATCGCCATTTCCCCACGTGTTAATACTTGATCCGATCCAAAAACCGTCGCCGTTTTCCCTGATACAATACCCGCCGCTTTCAACGCGCTCACTGCTTTTTGTGCACGCGCTGGCACATCTGTAAAGCTTGATTTAGGTGCCGCTTCCAGATTAAGTTCCAATGCTTTCGCCAGCATGACTGCTGCGTCCACACGTTTCATCGATAAACTAACCCCAAATTGATTGGCATTGATCCCCGCCGAAATACCGTGATCCACCATATAACCGACTGATTCCTTATAACGGTCTGATACATCCGAAAATGAAGCTGCTTCAACTGAGAATACAGGTGTCATTATCAGTAAAGACATCCATACACTCACTGCCATCTTTTGATATTTCTTCATCTATTTCACCTCCATTCTTCATTTTATAAAAAATCTGAAACAAAATAAGCTTATAAGACAGCCCTCTTTTTATACACTTGATAGATCAGAATACCCCGATGAATGATTGTGAGCTACAATGATAAAGTGAATCTTCCATCAGGGGGGTTTTTCTTTCATCCCCCCTGATGGAAGAGGAACTCAGGTAAAGAGCGCCGCGTCCTGCGGCAATACCTGAGTGACCAGGCTCTGCCTGGCCCGAACCAATCGGGCCTTTACGGGCAGTTTGTCCCCCACTTATCCTTTTTCGATTTCTCCAAGTCTTAAAGTAGGAGTCTTACTGCCCGTTAATCTGCGGTCAACAGAGAATTTCTTAACCTTATTACTTCTTTAGGGTGAACAATTCTTCCATTGTCTCCTGCTAACAGAAGATGCCGGATACACCCTTCTCTTTCTTAATACATGGCCGAATACCCATTTGGTAATCCTTCCAACTGAATAGCGGTCGCTTCCTCCAGTTTCTTTGCCTGCACTTTTATTGGCAACAATCAGGATAAAACAAAGGATAATGTGATCAAAGCTTGCATAACCCATTTGATACTTTTAAACAGGAAAACTTTCTTATTTTACAACAAATAGTTACATTTCTATCATAAAACACTAGATGCCAAAAGTCACTATTATTTTTCAGAATATTACAATATTATATTGTGATATTCTGAAAAATGAGCGCCCCCTGCCAATCTTAGACTGTTTTTGCTTTACTAGAAAAGGACTTTACTTCCGTCCTCGTCAATTTGATAAATGTGATTCGTTGAGGCTTCTTCAATTTCTTTAAACGCCCAATAATCCGGTGCGATATCCTTAAAGGGCAGAGCGTCTTTCAAGGATATGCATAATGGTGATGTAGCATCCTTTTTGCATTCGTTTCCAACCCACCGACTGGCGATCAAAGCCATTTGCGCACGAGTCACAGTTTCTTCCGAACGGAATATGCCATTTTTAAAACCGTGAATGTATAGGTTGTGTGTACCTGCGCGAAGTAATCTGCCGTGCCTTCCATATACAACATAGTGAATGTGGAAAACTTATTGACATTAAATTTAATGCCCTGTTCCCCTGTCTTAAACTCAACTACACGTCCTTGAATGACTTCTTTCGTATCATCGCTATGTTCGATGAAAATCACGAGGTTTTTCAAGATTTCTTCCTGCTTCGCTCGTTCTTCAATTGCTGTACGGCCTATTTTATCCTTTGGCGGTCTGACTCAAAAAATAGATCCTGATTAAAAAACATATTTTGTAGGAATAAATGATTATGAAAAAAAGAGCCAAAAATAAGGTTTTTTTAGGATTATAATATTTCCAGACGGATGATCGAACGTTTCTAGCTACAGATGAATGTGATTAGTCATGAGGGAGTCCTTATGTAGAACTCATGGGAATTGTTTGTGGGGTTCTTCCTAAAGAAAAAAACACATCAGCTGGTCGGTCGCATCATAAAACAGCACTGTCCGTCGGTTGCCGGAGCTCGTAATGTGATACATAGCCAGCCAGGAACCCTATACACGGTTCACATGACAAAAACACCTTTTTTAGAGAAGTGTATTCGTGATGTTGAAAACATAAGTGATTACCTAGCACCATACCACCAAAGAAATTTCCATTGATTTCACAAAATCTATTAAGAAAATCAAACTAACAGATCTTTAACAGTCAGTCTACTCTGTTACCCTTTACCCTGTTATACCCTAAATTTTCAAATCCTCGAAAGGCATTAGGGCTGATATTAAGCCTATACACAATTATAATACAAGCTTATTTTTCCATTTGATCCTGGTTACTTAGCAAAAACAAAAAGAAAACCCTGCAGAGATTTCTCTCCACAGAGCTTTCCAAAAATCAAGACATAGAATCAAACTAAAACTCTTTTGATCTACAAATCTTGGCATTTATCGAGTAATAACAGGAACGAGTCTTTATATTAATATTATTTTACTGTATTAACAGTAATTGTTGTTCCTTCAGTAAGTTTATTAGTATCTGCATCTACAGTATCCATTACTTTTACTGTTTGTTCATTAGCTGGAACTACTTTCACTGTTAACGTTTGAGCTACGTTAATTTGGTTAGCTGCAATAAATGAAACTACAGCTTTACCACTAGTAATTGCAACTGATGCAGGAGTAACTTTAGCTCCATTAACGATAAACTCAAAATCATCAATATTCGAAGCTGTTACATTTTCACTGAATGTTAATTCCACAGATTCAGCCAATTTATTGTCATCAGCGTCAACAAATTTACCTGATTTTAATACTGGTTTCACGTTATCAACAAGACCTACAAGTTGAGTAAACGCATTTCCGCTAGCATCTGCTACTTTTTGATCAGCTTTGTTTACAACATTTTTAGAAATCTGTAATGATCCAGAAGTAGTTGTAGTTACTGACTCGCTTGGAAGCGTGATAAGAACTGTTTTCTTATCTCCAGAAAAATCTACTGTTGATCCATTTGGTAATGCCTTACCATCTAATGTATAGTTGGAAACTGTTGTTGCACTATCAGTCATATCAGTTGTACTAGCAAAAGCAACTTGATATTTGTTAGCACCTGCTGAAGTTACAGTTGGAGCAATGTCACTTGTAACAGCATACGTTGCTGATGTAGACAAGGCAAGGTTGTCATTTCCTGAAGCATCTTTAACCGCACCTGCTTCTAATTGTACAGAGTAAGTAGCAAGTTTACCTACTTCAGCAGCAGGAAGAGCGATAGACAAGAATTTGTCAGTTCCTAACGCACTTGGTGTTACTGCTAATAGTACACCATCTTTATAAACTTTAACTTTAGTTGCGTCTACAGTTGCAGAAACATTTTCGTCAAATTTAACTTTAATAACTCCAAGAGCATCAATTGTATTTGTGTTTGCACTCAATACTTTTGGTCCTACTGCATCTTTTGTTAATGTAACAGATCCATTATAATCTGCACCAGCAAGGTTTGAGTTATCTTTAATATTTGTAATCTTCACTGAAAAAGCCGCTGTATTTTCATTAGTTGCATACAAAGGATATGCAGTTGAAATATCAGTTGCAGGTAAAGTCACTATATATGTTAAGTCCGTTGGATCTTCAGAATCTAGAGCGACTTGAGTTGCTGTATTTGTAGCATCAATAAACGCTACTCCACCTTTTTTAACTTCAAATGTTGGAGCTACTGCAAGCTTTTCGCTTACTTTCACTTTGAACGTATTTGATGAATCAGCAGTTACACTTGTTATAGATGGAGCTGCTGTATCACTAACAACAGTGTATTCAGTTGCTGCTACAGAAAGAGTATTTCCATCAGCATCTACAGCATTATATGCAATTACACTGTGTGTTCCGACTTTTTTATCATCAGCTGAAGCCGGAATTTCTACATAGTACTTACCATCTTGATTAGTAGAAGTTAAAGCACCTGATAATACACCACCATCGACCTTCAAGTTAACACCAGAAACTGGCTCGTTGAAGTATACACGTACATTTGAACCGTTAAGTTCAGATGATACTACAGTTGGTGCTGAATTATCAAAGTAGTTAAGTGTACCACTCTTATAAGCAGTTACTTTGTTAAGATCTTTAGTCAATACTTCTTTCACTTCAAGTGTATAATAATCACCATTTGTAAAGATATCTGCTGCTACAGAATCGCTAAGAAGCACTGTCTTACCATCTGCTTGAAGATCTGCTACAAGAGTACCACCAAAAGGAAGTCCATTTAATTTTAATGTGTAATTAGCTACATTTTCAGCAGTTGTTTTATCTACAACTTTGTTGAAGACAACTTTAACTTCTTTAGCGTTAATCGCCATTACACTCTCAACTTGCGGAGTTGCAGAAGCTACTACCGTAAAGCTTGCTTGCGCAGAAGCTTCACCCACTGTTACTTTTGCAACATGTGTACCAGCTGCAAGACCAGTGAAATCAGCTGTTACTTTACCGTCAACGACAGTAGCTGTTTTTGTTTCTGCAGCTGTTGTTCCGCCGTTAGCGAAGATTTCAACTTTAGCCGTTGCGTTTGCTTCAGCGTTTTTAACAGTAGCTGTTACAGTTGTTTTTGCATCAGTTGTTACTGCTGCTACATTTGATACAGCTAGTTCGTCTTTTGTTTCTACTCTATAAGCGAAAATCGCGAAATCGCCGCGTTTGATTGCTGCAGTTGTGCCAAATGTTGTTGCAGTTGCACCAGAAGTAATGCCGTTGTCAACAAGCGCTGCAACTGCATCTTTGTAACGGTCTGCTACGTCAGTGAATGATAGTTTAGAAGCATCGCCTGTAAGCTCATATGCTCTTGCAATGATGATTGCCATTTCACCGCGAGTGATTTCTTGATCAGAACCGAACGTTGTTGCTGTTTTACCGTTGATGAAACCCGCTGCTTTCAATGCATCAACATATGCTTTTGCACGTGCTGGTACATCTGTGAAACCAGAATCAGGTGCATTTGACGTGTCAAGTTCAAGTGCTTTTGCAATCATAACCGCTGCGTCAACACGTGTAATTGTTTCATTTGTGCCAAATGTAGTTGCTGTTTTACCAAGTGTAATGTTGTTTTCCACAAGGTAATTTACTGCTTGCTCATATTTAGCTGGTACATCTGTGAAAGAAGATGCCGCAAAAGCAGGAGCGACTGCTGTTGCTACGAGTGTAGCTGTTGCTGCTGTAGCAACGAATTTACGATAAGACTTTGGTTGGTAAGCCATGTAATAAGTTCCTCCCGTTTTGTAAAGGTTTTTTAATGTAATTATATACTTGAAACCGATCAGCTTGTGGCCAATCGTTCCGTAAAACATAACATGAGTACCTGGGTTTATTTCTCACCGGATGAATCATTATGTAAGGCAAGTATAATTTACCAAGATTACAACTCAAGTAACATTCTATCAAACAAAGTAATTTTTTCAACCTTTTTTTGTATATTTCCATAATTTATTAAAATCGTAATGTTTGTTATCATCATGAAAAATATATGTAATAATACTAGCAAAATACGGTAGAAAAAGATTATTTGTTCAACAGTTTATTCATTATATACCATATACTAGATAAAGTTAAAGAATTTCGCTAATTTTTTTGTCATTTTTGTTGCATATGGCACTGTTACTAGATTCAATGCTGCTTAAAAACATTACAGTTTGGTTTCGGCTGTAACAAAAACACCTTTAAAAATACGGTATATCAAGTCTGTATTCATATCGGATATCTTAGGTGTAATGTTTACTCTTTTTATTAAAATTTCACGATTTATCCATAAATTAGATTTATATTTATCAAACTATTACTCAGCTTCTGAACGCTATACTTACTTTCTACAAACAAAAAATCGCGCCCCAGTTAACGGGACGCGATTTTGACGTATACTTCTTTCGTTGCTTTATGCAGTTGGTCTAATGAAAAGTTGCTTGACGCGTGTTCGTACAGTTTTTCACCCATCGCTTTTACATCCGCTTGCATCGCCCCACGGATGGCGTCGGCGAGTGCGTGTGCATCGCCTGCTCCGATGATCCAGCCCGTTTCGCCCGGTGTGATCAATTCGCCCACTCCTCCGACATCCGTGGAAATAAGCGGAATTCGTTCGTTCGCCGCCTCAAGCAGCGCGAGTGGGAAGCTTTCGCTGTACGATGCGAGCAGAGCTACATCAGACGCCGCATATATATTTGCGACATCTTTCCGGAAACCTAAAAAGTGAACACAATCTTGCAAATCTTTCGCTTTTTCTCGCAGTTCGTCTTCAATCGGCCCATCTCCTATTAAAAGGACGTGGGGCTTCATTTCTAACTGACGTAAAGCGTCAAATACAATTTCATGTCCTTTAATCGGGTGAAGTCTTGCCACCATTGCGATGACAAATGCATGATCTGGCACATGTAGCAGGGCAGATTCAGCTGGTTCTTCCGTAAAATAAATGCCATTGTATACAGTTTGTACCTTTTCGGCTGAAATCCCGAGTGAGACTAAGTTTTGTTTAAAACGGTCCGATACAGCGAAATAATGATCCATTTGTCGGATCGCATACATGCTTAATTTCGTGAAAATGGTGCCTTTGACGCCACCTTTTACAAAATCAAGCGCTGGATCACTATGAACAGTCGTTACCCAGCGGATACCCGTTTTCTTCTTCAAATAAATGCCAAACAGGTTGGCGCGCGGACCATGCGAATGCAAAATGTCAAATTGCTCCGCTTGAATGAATTTCGCAAGTCTTTTTAGAACGGACAGATCATAGCGTGATTTTTGCGCGAACAATTCCGTACGAATACCAGCTGCCCGCGCTTCTTCTGCGAGTGCACCTTCTTGAAAAATGGCAAGCGTCACTTCCGACGGCTCGAATTGTTCAAGAAGCGTAATGACGTGTTTGCGCGATCCGCCTGTTTCACCGCCGCTAATTAAATGAAGCACCTTCATTTTTTGTCCCCCCGCGAGGTGATGACCGCTGCAAGAAATTTCGGCAAAGCCATTTGACGTTTCAAACGTTTCGGTTCTTTCATGAGCCGGTACAGCCATTCGAGCCCGGCTCTCCTGTAAAATTCCGGTGCTCGCTGTACGTTACCAGAGTACACATCGAAGCTGCCGCCGACGCCTTGCAATACTTTTACTTCTGGTAATTTCGGCATATTTTCACGAATCCATAGTTCTTGACGCGGACTTCCGAGGGCAACAAAAATGATCTGAGCACCGGACGTTTGAATTTTTTCGAGCAATGCATTCTGATCTTTCACGTAGCCATTTTCGTATCCAACGACACGTAATCCAGGAATCGTAGCTTCTAGATTTTCTTTCGCTTTCTTCACTGTCGCTTCTTTTGCGCCATAGAAAAAGACACCGAGGTTTTCGGCCGCTGCCATCTGAAGAATGCGCCCCATCATATCAACGCCCGTCACCCGCTCCTTCAACTCGCCTTTTTTTAATTTAGCGGCAATGATCATACCGACGCCATCTGCAATCTGGTACGTTGAATTGTTAATAAGGTCTTTGACGAGCGGGTCGCGTCTTGCGGTCATCACTTTTTCAGGGTTGACGGCGATGACTGTGGACTGTTCGCCTCTTTGGATGCGTGTCTTCATATCCGTGATAATTTGATCATACGTGAGCGGCGATACCGACACACCTAAATATTGTTCCTTTTTCACCGTTTATCTCACCTTTTTCATTGATCGTTTATTCTGTTTCCGAACATTTTACAAACCGCGGAGGTCACCGATTTTGTGTACGGTGAGGCCGTCTGTACTCGTTAAACCTGTGCAGTTTTTCGTATCAAATACGACTGGACGGGCCATCCCGGCAACGAATATTTCTTTATTCAATTCTTTAAATTCATTATGATCGGCGAGCACAACGACTAAATGAGCGCCTGCAATCGCGTCTTCAAATGAAACGAGCGGGAATTTGACTTGTTCACCGCGGACGTGTGGATCGTGGACGCGTACGTCAAAGCGAGGGTTCTCGATCATTTTTTCAACGATTTCGATCGCCGGGCTTTCGCGGACGTCATCGATGTTTCCTTTATACGTTAAACCAAGCAGCGCAACAGTCGGCTTTTCAATATCGCCCGTCATGCGCAGCACTTGATCGACGACGTAATCCGGCATCGAGTTATTAATGTCACGTGACAATTTAATAATCTGTGCTTCTTCTGGCGCTTTTTCCACGATAAAATACGGATCGACGGCCAAGCAGTGTCCACCAACGCCTGGACCCGGCTGGTGCAAATTCACACGAGGGTGGCGGTTCGCAAGTTCGATTACTTTATGCGCATCGACGCCGAGTGCACCACAAATTTTTGACAATTCATTCGCAAGCGCAATGTTTACGTCGCGGAATGTATTCTCCATTAGCTTCGACATTTCAGCCGTCACTGCTTCGGTTACTAAAATATCACCTGTCACAACACGGCGGTAGACGTCTGCCGCTTTTTCAGCCGCCTCGGGAGTAAGACCGCCGACGATGCGTGCATTTTCAACGAGCTCGATCAAAATGCGGCCGGGCAATACGCGTTCCGGGCAATGGGCCAGATGAATGTCTTTCTCTGGATTAAAGCCGGCTTCTTTAAAAATCGGTGCCACAACGTCATCGATTGTCCGCGGCGGGATGGTCGATTCAACGATAATGACATCGCCTTTTTGCACGTGCGGCACAATTTGTTTCACTGCACTCACAACGTAGTCAACGTTCGCTTTATGATCTTCATGAACCGGTGTCGGTACAGCAATGATAAACGCATCCGCTGCTTCCGGCGCAAGTGCCGCACGCAGTTTACCAGATTCAACGGCTTCTTTCACGACTTCTGGCAAACCGTTTTCTTCTATTATAATTTCACCTTTGTTTAACAACTCAATCACTTGTGCATTTATGTCCACACCGACAACATCGAAACCGGCGCGGGCAAAGACGGCTGCAGTTGGCAGTCCGATATATCCTAATCCAATAATACATATTTTCTGCATCTGTAAGGACCCTCTCTTTTCTTTCAATAGCTTTTCATAGTATAGCAAATTCGATTTGAATACGCCACGTTTCGGTGATAAAATGAAGGTTAGTTTTCAAGTACAAACTAGGAGGATTATCCGTTTGAAAGTAGTGATTTCCGGTTTTTACGGACTTGGCAACACTGGGGATGAAGCGATCCTTGAGTCGATTGTCGATAATTTACGGTCAGAAGTTCCTAATATTGATATAACAGTGTTTTCGCTGTCACCTGAACAAACGGCGCGCGAACACAATGTAAAAACCGTGTACCGTGCATGGCGGCGTGAAAATAAAGAGAAAATAAAAGCGCTCCGGAACGCGGATGTCTTAATTTCCGGCGGCGGTGGATTATTGCAGGATACATATCCGACGAAGTTTTTGTTTGGCCCTCTTCCTTACTATTTAATCATCGCCATGCTCGCGAAACTATGCGGTGCACGCGTGATGTTTTTCTCGCAAGGCATCGGTCCTGTCACGTCCACGTGGGGCAAGTTTTTAATGAGATGTTTTGCCAACAAAGCGGACTTCATTACGGTACGCGACCAATATTCAAAAGACTATCTTCATGAACTCGGCGTCACCCGCCCAAAAACGGTTGTGACCGCAGATATCGTGTTTGCTTTTCAGAAAAAAGAAGATCAAGCCTGTTTGCAAAGTTTGAATTTGACAGGCAGTGAAAAGCTTCTCGCTGTATCTGTTCGACCATGGTTTGAACATAGTGATTACGAGGACAAGCTCGCATCCGCACTTGATGAATTGATCGAGAGCGATTCGGTGACGCCTGTGTTTGTCCCGATGGAAGGTCATCACGACGTGGACGCGTCGAAGCGAGTGATTCAAAAGATGAACAACGCATCGGCTTGTCATTTACTAGCGGGTGATTTTACGCCGAATCAATATTTGAACTTTATCGGAGGATGTGAGGCAACGGTTGGTTTACGTTTGCATTCATTAATTTTCTCGGCGCTCACAGCGGTTCCTCACGTTGGCATCAGTTACGATAAAAAGGTGGAAAGTTTATTAAAGCGGAGCGGAATGTGGGATTATTCGTTCCGTTTAGAGGATCTTGACCGGGATCAATTGGTCGAAAATACGCGTGATGTATTGAATAAAAGGGCCGATCTCAGTATGAAAGTTGCTGAGAATGCGGCGGTTATGCGGGATGAAGCGATTGAAAATATTGAATTACTGAAAAAGTATTTCATGTAGGGAGATGTCGGAATGAAGATTTTGCTTGCAACGGTGTACCATTATCCGCATACGGGCGGGTTGTCTGTGCACGTGGCGACGCTGAAAGCCGGGCTTGAAGCACGCGGACATGAAGTCGATATTTTATCGTTTACCGATATTCCAGAATTTCAGCAAAAAGCAACTGTACGCGGACCGGGCTTTTTAATGAATAAAGTGTCGAAAGGAAAAGGGTTTGTATACGGCTTAAAAAAGCGGAAGAAAATGCTTCAAAAGCTGATGGAAGCGCAAAAAGAGAAAAATTATGACATCGTGAATGCACAGGAAGTGTATGCGACGTTCGCAGCACTTGATGCAGGACTTCCTGTTGTGTCAACGGTTCACGGCTATTTGACATATGAAGCGTTGTCGGCTGGGAATATTTTAAAAGGCAGTCCAGAAGAGACATTTTTGCTTGCTCAAGAAATTGAAGCGTACCGAAAAACACGCTCGATCATCACAGTTGATACGCGCATTAAAGATTATGTGAAACGAGAAGCTGGCATTGAAGGAACGGCGATTCGTAATTTCATTAATGTCGATGATTTTAAACCGGATGCGGAAAATAAATTAGCTTATCGAGGGAAGCATGGTGTGCCGGCTGATGCGCCTGTGTTTTTCGTCCCGCGCCGTTTAACGAAGAAAAACGGGGTCATTTACCCGATTTTGTCTTTGCCTGCCGTGCTTGAGAAATACCCGAATGCGAAGCTGATTTATGCAGGAACAGGTGAAGCGATGGATGAAATGAAAAAATTAATCGCTGAACGGGGCATTGGGGCGAGTGTCGAATTGTTAGGCGCGATCCCTCATCATGTCATTAAAGAATATTATGCACTGGCGGACGTTGTATTAGTGCCAAGTGTCTATTCAGAAGGCGTGGAAGAAGCAACATCGATTTCAGCACTTGAAGCAATGGGATCTGGTTCTCCTTTAATTGCATGCGCAGTTGGCGGATTGAAAGAAATTGTCGATCATGGTGTTGATGGATTGCTCGTAGCAGAGAAAAATGTAGAAGAATTATCTGATGCCATGATTGATTTGCTCGATCATCCGGAAAAAGGGAAGCAATTTGCGGCCGCTGCCCGGAAGAAAATTGAAGATGAATACTCTCATTTAGCTGCCGCTGAGAAATACGAAGCCATTTATAAAGCTTCCCTTTAAGGGGAAGCTTTTTTTTGCTGTGCTAATGGCGGGATTGTATAAGAGTTTGGCGGAATTTCACTTCACTTCGGCGGGATTCTCCATATTCTAGCGGTTATTCTGCCGTCAGCTGCTGGAATCCCGCCATCAACACAAATAATCCCGCCATGGTGGCGGGATTCATAGTTAACCTTTATATCCAAAGTCCGGAATTTTCGTCCAGCGCTGGCGAAGTTCGTGTGCAGATGCTTTCGGTTTGCGATCACGTGTGAAGATCCCCTTTTTGTTACCTTGTACACGCAAAATGCCTTGGCTTGTAGCAAAGTCGGCAAAGTTCCATACTTGTTCTCCAACGAATTCTTTGTATTCGTCAAACACTTCATGATTTACACGATAGTATTCAACTTGAAATTCTTCCGTAAACATGACCGGTGCGACATCATGTAAGCCGGCAACGGTGTCAGCACCGTATTCAGTAAACATAATTGGTTTGCCTGGGCAGCGTTTGAGCCAGCCATCAAACTCTTCACGCAGCTGTGCTTTGACGATGTCCCACTCACCTGATTCTACGTACCAGCCGTAGTAGCGGTTCAATGCGAGTACATCCACGATTTCTGCAATTTTGCATGTTTCCGGCGTAGACCATAAATGCGTCACAATGGTAACCGGGCGTTTTTGTGGATCGCACTCTCTTGTTAACTGAACGAGTGGCTCGAAGTATTCACGCGCGCCTTCTTCTTCGGACGCTGGTTCATTGGCTACAGACCACATGACGACACATGGGTGGTTTTTGTCACGCGCCACGAGCTCTTGAATGATTTGACGATGCTGTTTGTGAGTCCCGATATGTTCCCATGTGTTGCGCTTTTCACTAGCGCCCAACAATGTCGCTGCAAAGTTTAAGTGAACGCCAACAGCTGGAGTCTCATCAATGACAACAATTCCTTCACGGTCCGCAAGACGCATAATTTCTTCAGAGTATGGATAATGAGCCGTACGGAATGAGTTGGCACCGATCCATTTCATCAACTCAAAGTCCATTACGTTAACCGCTTCATCAAATCCTCTACCATGAACGGCTGTATCTTCATGTTTACCGAACCCTTTGAAATAAAACGGTTTGTTGTTGATGAGGAATTGGCTGTCTTTTACTTCTACCGAGCGAACGCCAACTGGCTGTTCATATACATCCACAGTGCTGCCGTCTTTTGTTAACTCGATTTTAAATGTGTACAAGTATGCATTCATCGGTTTCCACAGCTTTACGTCCGGAATTTGAATCGTTCCTTCTGCACCTGATGCTTCAGCAACGATGATACCCTCTTCATCCACCGCGCTTACTTTCACATCTGCTTCGCCTGCTATGTCAATTTTGTACTGAACAGCGCCATCGATATTTGGTATAACGGTTACGTCTTGTACATATGTGTTTGGTGTTGTATAAATTTTCACCGGACGATGAAGACCGGCATAGTTGAAGAAGTCAAAGTTCGGCTGATTGCGGATCACTTTGCCAACACCCGGCACATCGCGTTCCACATATTTTCCAACCGGAAGCGTTGTTTCGTTCAGAATGTTGTCTACTGCGACGGTCAAACGGTTTTTTCCGTTTTGCAGGTGACCTTTAAGGTCTGCTTCAAACGGCATAAATCCTCCAGAATGTTCAACAACGAGTTCGCCGTTTACATATACTTTTGCTTTATGCGTTGCAGATCCGAAACGAAGAACGATACGTTCAGATGAAAAAATAGACGGTACGGTAAATTCACGCTCGTACCACACCCATCCAACATGATTGCGGATTTCCGCTGTGACACCGATATCGTTATAGGAAGACGGAACAGCCATATTCATTGTATCCGTCAATGCATGCTCATACCATTTTTCATCAAGTCCATTGCCTGTATCTAATTTGAAATTCCATATGCCATTAAGATCAATAATGCTTCTCGTATCCGTTATAATTGGGTATAACATGTTTTCAACACTCCTTTTGTAAATGGTTACATTTAAATCATATGACTATCCTTGTTCTATAAAAAGGACTATAATTGCTTTATGAGGACACTATTAACATCCATTTGTTCATCAAACAAGGAAGTAGGAACATATGATACAGAAGTCAATCCGTTTATCTTCTACCCTTATGACATTATTTCATTTAACGAATATGAATGTATGTGCGGTCGGGCGTTCTGGGATGGTCATCGCATCACACGAGTCTCATGTGCCTTCGGAAGGGTCCATCCCCCTGCAGACGCAATCATTTCGTTTATTGAGCGAAGCCGCTTTTCAACATCCAGAGCGCTGTCACTTTCATACAAACAAAGCTGGTTTCACATTTGCGGCGAGTATTTTCGATGAGGAGACGGCGATCATTGCCGGACCTTTTTTCATCCAGATGCCCGATATTTCTACATTACATACGCCCTTTCAACTCGATGAAACGTTCATCCGCGATCTGCCTCTGATGAGCGAAGCGAAACAGAAAAGTTTGGCCAATATCTTGCACCAGAGCCATGCTTTACAGCAAGCACCCATTTCATTTATTGAACATCATGACATTCCTGATCAAAAAGCTGATGCATTTGCAGAGTCTGCTAATGTGGAATTAGTGAATCTGCGCTATAAGCTAAACAATGAGATGATGCGTGCAATTGAACACGGGGATGATCAAAGGCTGATTGAAATCAGAAAAGAAAGCGGGATTTTATTCGATTTTTCCGAGCGGTTCCCGAATCGCCCTGTGCGCGCAACGAAAAACATGATGATCATTTTAAATACGACTTTTCGGATTGCGGCGGATCGCGGCGGTGTTCCTCCTTTTTTGCTGCATCAATTATCAGAAAAATTCGCGCTCGCTATTGAACGAATTGACAGCATTAATACATTGACCAAGCTGAGTGAGTCGATGGGCATCGAATATTGTGCGCTCGTGAAAGAAAATGAATTATCCCGCTTTTCCCAACTCATTCAACGAGCACTTCGGTATTTACATGTTCACTTCAAAGATCCATTTAATGGACAAGAGATTGCGGATTCGTTAAATACCCATCCCTCTCACCTTTCCCGTCAATTCAAAAAAGAAACCAATATGACGATGACCGCTTATCTTCAGAAGTTGCGCATCAAGGAGGCAAAGCGGCTATTAAAAAAAGAGCATTCTTCGATTGATTGGATTGCCGGTTCTGTCGGCTTTGAAGATGCTTCTTATTTTGCACGTGTTTTTAAAAAAATAACCGGACAGACACCTAGTGATTGGCGTAACGATCGAAACTTAGAACAAAGTGAAACATTTAACGGCTAAGCAGTCCGTTTACTCTTCGTGCAAAAAAGGTATCCTAAAAGTCAGTATTGTCACACCGGCTTTTAGGATACCCTCTTTGTTTTATTTCATCAGGTTTGTATACGTTTTCAAAAAACTCTAATCTTTTTCCTCCTTTCTGAACAGGTGCTCTTCGAGGAGGAAAAAAATATAATACGTGTGGTTTTTTTAATCCGCTAATTAGTTAATTTACTAAACAAAATAATTAAGATTAGCTTATCATCCTATTTTATTTTTGTCAATATGAAACATTTATTCTATTTTGATTTTTCAATCTATTAAAGAATCCTACGATAAAGCCGGCAGGATTCGAATTGCCTTTATCTATCATATATTGACGGTTAATCAAATTCAATAAGCAAGTCATCTTGCCACATTTTATCCCCTTGTTTGACATGAGAGGTGAAAAATTGACCTTTTAAATTCACTTTGTCAATCCCGGTATTAATTAAAACTCCCGCACCACTCTCTGATGTGATTCCAACCGCGTGTTCCGTCGATAATAAGGTAGTAACGACCCCATCCATTGGTGAAACTTCATACGGCATTTTACTGCCGTTCAATTTAAAATAAGCTTCCATTCAATAAATATCCGACGTCCAATTCAATCCTATACACCTTCATTCTCGCTAAGATGAAACCAACTCGCGTATGAACGACACTAAAATGTTTTTTTCAAAGAAAAAAGGGTTGTCCTAGTCAATGATACTGACGTTTGGGACAGGACCCTCTTCTATGTTCGTCTAAAATTTCTTGAATGGCTTCATATTTTTAATCGCATTTCCCGTCAAGACGCTTCCATACTTCCTCGTACACACGCTTGAGTGGAATGCCTTGTTTCTCGGCAATGCGCCGGCATTCATCAAACTCCGGGGCTCGCTGTACCGTTTCTCCGTTATGAGATCCTTCTTTTACCGTCACTGGTCCCCACGGGGTTTCCACTTTTATAAAAGCCCGCTCAAGCCTGTGCACTGTTAACGGATAATAACGCACGCCGAGCGTCGTCGTTTCAGTAAATAAAACATCCTTCATTTTCGGGACTGAATCACTTGAACAAAGCAGTTGAAGTAGGACACCCGGACGATTCTTTTTCATAAAGATCGGCGTGTAGTAGACGTCATTAGCACCCGCCTCAAAGAGCAGCTCCATTACGTAACCGAGCCATTCACCTGAAATATCGTCCAGATTCACTTCCATTTTAACCATTTGATCATCGATATGCTCCTGATCTGGAGGGCGCTGATTCATCATCTGTTCATTCTTTTCCGACGACTACACGCAAAACATTCGGGTGATCTTTAAATGTTTTCGTACCAGCGCCATACCCAATTGAATCAATTGTCATCGATGGCATCGAACAAAACTCATCGGCGAGAACGGAAACAATCGCAGCGCCCGTCGGTGTTGTCAGCTCAAAACGAATATCACTTTTGGCGATCGGCACCCCTTTTAACATTTCAAGTGTCGCAGGAGCGGGAACCGGATACACGCCATGATCAATTTGGATTTTACCTGTGCCTACAGGTACCGGCGATGATTTAATGGATGTGATGCCCATCTGATCGATTAAAATAGCCGCACCGATAATATCGATAATCGAATCGACCGCACCAACTTCATGAAAATGAACCGTTTCAAGCGGCATACTGTGAATGTGTCCTTCTGCTTCACCAATCTTTTTAAAAATCGCCAGTGACATACGTGTGACCTCTTCATTAAAGCCTGCCGCTTTAATCATCTCGACAATATCCTTGTACGAGCGATGGGCGTGATGATGGTGATGGTCATGTGAATGATCATGGTCATGACTGTGATCGTGACTATGCGTATGACCCTGTTCGTGGCTGTGGTCATGACTATGCGTGTGATCGTGATCATGGCTGTGACCGCTTTCAGCCGCCAACTGTACATCAAACTTTATCGCCGTGATGCCGTTTTTCACCACTTTTCCCCATGATACCGCATATTCTTCTTCTATTTGCAGTTTCTTTAATTCGGCTTCCATTTTTACCGGGTCGGCGCCCGCATCAAGGAGCGCACCGATGACCATGTCTCCACTCATGCCAGAGAAACAGTCAAAATAAAGTGTCGTCATATTATTTCTCCCCTTTATGCGCTAGGCGGTGAATAAGTACGGCGTTATAAGCTGCTCCAAATCCATTATCTATGTTCACGACACTAACACCGGATGCGCATGAATTAAGCATGGATAAAAGAGCCGATAAACCGTTAAAGTTCGCTCCGTAACCGACACTTGTGGGCACTGCAATAATTGGGTTTGTGATCAGTCCACCGAGCACGCTCGGCAGCGCGCCTTCCATGCCGGCGACACAAACAGAGACATCTGCGTTTTGAATTTCTTCAATATTATCAAGCAGACGGTGCAGACCAGCTACTCCGACGTCATAAATACGACGGACATTGACACCAAGCGTTTCAGCTGTCACGGCTGCTTCTTCAGCTACCGATAAATCAGATGTGCCCGCGCACACAATCGCTATGTACCCATTTGTTTTCGGCTTTTCTTCCGTCCAGGCAAGTGTTCTAGCGATTTCATTATATTCAAACTCTGGGCAATTCTTTTGTACAATGACTGCTTTCTCAAGCGAAATGCGCGTCACCAGCACAGAGTCATTGCGCGCCCGAAGTGACTGGACAATCGTTAAAATCTGTTCAGCTGACTTCCCTTCACCATATACGATTTCTGGAAATCCCTGTCTGTTTTTCCGATGGTGGTCAATTTTCACGAATCCTAAGTTTTCATATGTCGACAGTTTTTCCTTTGCTTCTGCTGCCGTTAACATCCCATTCTGGACCTCTTCTAAAATACGATCGATTATTTGAACCACACACCTTTTTTAGAAATACTTCGTTACATCCGCAGCGAGTCGGACATATTTTCCATAAATGTCCTGATACACTTTATGATTCTCTTCATTCGGTACAACTACTTCACCCATTGGCAAGTTGTTCTTAATGTCTTCAAATGAATCCGTTTCTCCGACTGCTACAAGCGCTGTCCAAGCCGCTCCCCAGGCTGCACTATGGTGGCTTTCAGATACATACATATTTTTCCCAAATACATCCGCCATCATTTGAAGCCAGATCGGTGACCGTGCAAGACCCCCGTTTACATAAATCTTCTCAGAAGGACCTGCTAAGCGTTCAAGCGCCTCGCTAATTTGATATAAATTAAAGGTAATTCCTTCCAGAACCGCACGAACGAAATGTTCTTTCTGATGCGTAATAGACAACCCGAAAAAGTTCCCACGTGCGTGTTGATTCCAAAGCGGTGCCCGCTCGCCATTAATATAGGGCAAGAAAATAATTCCATCCGAACCCGGTCTGATGCGTCCCGCTTCTTTCGTAAACTCTTCATACGTTCCTTGATAGTTTAACAAGTTTTTAAGCCATTCAAGCGCGATCCCGCCATTATTTGTCGGGCCGCCAATGATCGATGCTTCTCCTGTAAACATGTAACAAAACGTTTCATGTTTTTCATTTGGACGGAACCCATTCGCCCACTGACGAACTGCTCCGCTTGTACCGGCAGTGATTGCCACCTCGCCTGGCAAAATAGCACCGCTGCCAAGGTTCGCAAGCTGTCCGTCCGCTGCGCCAATAACAAATGGAATATCTTCTGGTATGCCGATGTAATCGGCAATAATTTTATTTAAGCCTGTCAATATTTCTGTTGGAGGCACCGGACGCGACAACTGCTCTTTTTTCACGTTCAATAATTCAAGAATCTCCATGTCCCAATCGAGCGTTTCACCATTGAATAAGCCGGTGGCAGAAGCCATTGAATAATCGACGATGCGCTTATCAAACCACTGCAAAAGTAAATATTCTTTTACAGACATAAAATAAGCGGCTTTCTGGAACGGTTCGTAATCCGTTTCATTCATCCACAGAAGCTTGACAAGGGGAGACATTGGATGAATAGGTGTACCTGTTTTTTCATATAGCGCTATTCCATTCTCACTCATCAGACGCTCTGCTTGATCACTGCTGCGTCCATCTGCCCAAATAATGGCATTTGATAGCGCTCGGCCATTTTCATCAACACAAATAAGGGAATGCATCGCACACGAAAATCCAATACCTGCCAATTGATCCGGTGTCACACCCGCTTTTTGAATGGCCTCTTTTAAAACGAAAACAGAAGCAGATGTAAGTGCTTCTGGATCCTGCTCAACGTGGTTTAGCTCTGGATAAAATGATTTAGTTAACTGTTCGGATTCGGCAGTTACTTTTCCACTTCGATTAAAGACGACTGCTTTAACACTCGTTGTACCGATATCCAGTCCTATAACGTATTCTTTAGGCATGTTGTTCATCCTTTTCTAGTGCTTTGTTCATACTGCCACTTTTATAGCCGACAAGATCCAGTGACACATATGTATAACCAAATTGCTGCAGTCTTTTAGCAATGGCCGTGTGATACTCAAGAACACGCCCCATATCCCGAGGCTCTACTTCAATTCGCGCTGTATTTCCATGCGTCCGAACCCTTACTTGCCGGATTGATAACGATTTTAAATAGGCTTCTGCCTTTTCCACTTTTGTCAGCTTTTCTTTTGTGATCGTTTCCCCATAGGCAATGCGGGAAGACAAACAGGCAAAGGATGGTTTATCCCACGTCGGCAAATCAAAATGACGGGACAGCTCTCTTATTTCATCCTTAAATAAATTTGCTTCCTGCAGTGGACCACGAATGTTTTTTTCTTTCGCCGCTTTCATCCCTGGACGGAATTCATTCATGTCGTCTGCAATCACGCCATATACGATATGATTAAACGCTTGCTTGTTCAAAATCGGAATAAGGTGATCAAACAGGCTGCTTTTGCAAAAATAGCATCGGTTCTGATCATTTTCTGTATACCCTGGAATCGCTAATTCCGACGTTTCAATGACCGTGTGCTTCACACCAATATGTTTAGCCAGCTTCCTTGCTTCTTCCAGTTCTGTGGACGGATATGTTTCGGAATCCGCTGTAACGGCGAGTACTTGCTCCGGACCAAGTGTATCGACAGCTGCTTTCAGCAAAAATGTACTGTCCACTCCACCTGAAAACGCAACGACAACAGAATCCATTTCACGGAGAATCGACTGCAGCTTTCCGTATTTTTCATTTACCATTACGATTCATCCTTTCTGTTAAATCGTCATACTGCCAAATCCGCCATCAACGCGGATCAGCGTACCCGTCACAAAACTGGATGCTTTGTCAGACGCAAGCCACACTGTCGCTCCCTGCAATTCATCCGGATCACCGAAACGGTTCATTGGTGTATGATTCATAATAGAAGCAACGCGTTCTTCACTTAAAATCTTTCGGTTTTGTTCAGCTGGGAAGAAGCCTGGGATAATCGCATTCACACGAATTCCATCTTGGGCAAATTCACGTGCTAAAAATTGCGTCACACTGTTTAACCCGGCTTTTGAAACAGAATAAGTGAACACTTTTGACAGCGGTGTTGTCGACGAAACAGATGAAATATTAATAATGCTTCCCTGTCTGCCTTGCTCGATCATTTTTTTAGCGAACACCTGGCATGTTACAACAATACCTTTCAAGTTTACGTCCATAATAGTATCCCATTCGTCCATGTCAAGATCGAAAAACGGTGTCGCGCTATTTGTACCAGGTGCATTTAATAAAATATCCCAACCGCCAGACCATTCTTCAATAGCGGTTGCTGCTGCTTCAAGCGATTCTTTCGAGACGACATCTGCCTGAAATGCTTTCGCTATGCCGCCTAATGCTTCAATTTCTTTGACGACTTCATTTGCTTTATCAAGGTTACGGCCAACAATCGCCACTTTTGCGCCGTGAGTGGATAGCCCCTTTGCCATGGATGAGCCAAGAACACTGTTCCCTCCGATCGCGACGGCCGTTTTTCCTGTTAAATCAAATAATGTATTCACAGTAGATCCCCCTGTTTTCTCTATCGTTTTTAAAACAAATTTCCGTTTTGATCGAATGAAAGCTCTTCCGCTTCTGTCACCGCTTCAAGTTGCACATGATCCTGCACGTATGGAAGCAATGCTTCGGATACTTCAATTTCACTGACTTCAAGTGTATTTTTAATACGAACCATTTTTACTTTTGAAAAATCAAGGATATTGCTCGTTTTGATAGCCGCTTGAATGGCTTCTTTATCATTCGCAAGGGTAGTTGCAATTTTTGTCGGTGCGACCACCGTTGATGTCAGACCATTCGCATACGTTACTTCGAGATCCATTTTGTCAACAAGGCGTTGGGTCGTAAAATCGGCTGTGCCGACACCGTTCGCATTCCCTTCTGTCTCGTCTGTCAAGTCAAGCACGAGCATTTTCGTTACATCTGGCCCGCCGTGCGCATATGGTGTTGGGTAGCGGCCCGTAATATTCGGGTCCATGCCATCACCACTAATGTTTTTACCGATTTGATCAATAACAAGTACATCCAACTGTTCGAAAAACAGTTTTGGGAGCAGTTCTTTTGCTTTCACTTGAAGTTCTATTTCTTTTTCTTCAATTTCTTCTGACGCTAGCACTTCAACGACCGACACTTTATCAAAGGCATTTTCGACCGTTGCAATACCGAACAATACCGGCAGATGCTCCATAATCATTTTCGCCATTGCCGGCACGTGCACCGCCATATGTTTAAAGCCCAGCTGGTGGCACGCTTCTGCTCCTTTTTGCTTGCCTAGACCGATACTAATCATTTTCATAATGCCACTTTCAACAGGTCCGCGAAAAGCGGTATGCGGCTTAATACGGTTAATGACGACAATGCCATCCGCTTCAGATGTGTATTTATCTACGTAAACCGGCAGGCCGTTTGGCAATTCCCCAACTTTAATGACTTCCATCGAAGATCGAATTTCCGCACCGGTACTTTCTTCTGTTACACCGAGATGTTTCAAAACGTCAATTTGCCCTTCGGCTGTTGCACCGCCGTGGCTGCCCATGCTTGGTACGATAAACGGCTTTGCACCCATTTCTTTTAAAAAGGCAACGGTCATCGCTGTAAGTTCAACAATCCGGTCTACTCCTCGGCTTCCGACTGCAATGGCAATCGACATGCCTGGTTTGATTTTTTGACGGATGACTTCGCGCTCAAATTCCTTTTTTAAAATGGCTGCCAGATCATTGATTTTTTGATTATCAAACTTCTGTCTTACTTTCACCATTTTCGGTACAGGAATGTCTTGAACAAGATCTTGAATGATCCCCATTTTTATCTCCCTCCTTATCGCTCCAAAAAGTAACTCTTAGCATTATCATACCCAATATTTCGTACCATTTGCTCAAGGAATGCCGAACTATTCGGTGCTTTCCCCTGTTCAACCCATTCTCCAAGAATATTGCATAAAATACGGCGGAAATAATCGTGTCGCGTATAAGAAATAAAGCTGCGGGAATCCGTCAGCATTCCAATGAAGTGGCCTAGTAAACCGACACTTGCAAATGTTTTCATTTGCTGTTCCATTCCATCAATATGATCATTAAACCACCAGGCAGAACCTAATTGAACTTTCCCCCGGATCCCTTCTTCAAAGAAGTTGCCCATCATTGTCGCAAGCACATCGTTGTCTTTGCGGTTTAAGTTAAAGAGAACGGTTCTTGGCAAAGCACTTTCTTGTTCGAGTGCGTCAAGGAAATGAGATAATCCTTCCGCTACATCACCATCACCGATCGAATCAAATCCTGTATCCGACCCAATTTTTTCTTTCATCGCCGTATTATTATTGCGGATCGCACCCATATGAAGCTGCATTACCCACTCTTTTTCAGCATACATCTTGCCAAGTTCTTTTAAAACGAAGGAACGGTAAGCAAGTAAGTCCTCGCTTGTTAACTCTTCTCCACTGATCCGTTTGTTAAAGACTGCTTCCGCTTCGTCTTTCGTCGTTTCTTTATACACCATTTTCGGAATATCGTGATCCGATGCTCGTCCACCATTTTCATTGAAGAAATCAACCCGGTTTTGAAGTCCGGCTAAAAGATCATTGAATGATTCTACGTTCAAACCGGAAACACTCGCCAATTTGCCAAGCCAGTCTGTAAATGCGGGACGTTCAATAAAAAGAGCTCCGTCCGGACGGAATGTCGGGGCGATAGTTGCTTTAAATGAATCATCTTCTTTCAGCAACTTGTGATAACGAAGATCCGATGCTGGATCATCTGTTGTACCAATAAATAATACGTTTGATTTTTCAATAAACGATCTTGGATCATATCCAGGTGACTCAAGCTTTTCATTACATTCATCCCAAATTTCTTTAGCCGTTTCCGGTGTCAGCAATTTTTCGATGCCAAAGTATTTTTTTAATTCCATATGTGTCCAGTGGAAAAGCGGATTGCCTATTAAATGTGGTACTGTCTTTGCCCAGGCCTGAAACTTTTCCCAATCACTTGCCTCACCCGTAATAAGTGACTCACTCACACCGTGCATACGCATTAATCGCCACTTATAATGATCGCCCGCAAGCCAGAGCTGCGTGATGTTTTCAAACGGTTTATTTTCCCATACCTCTTTCGGACTGAGATGACAGTGGAAGTCGAAAATTGGCGTATCTTTCGCCGCTTTTTCATATAAGTGTACAGCTGTCTCATTACTTAATAGAAAATGATCACCTAAAAATTTTTTCATATTGTACCCTCTCCTATTTTATGTTAATGTATTTTTTAAGTTAAAAATTGTAAACATTTTCAAAACGATATAATTAATCAAAAAAAAAATTATCTTTTAATTTGTTTACTAAACAAATTAACTATGCTATTTAATTTATCATGTCTCTGTATTCTACGTCAATAAACCTTTCTCAGAGATAAAAACCTGTATAATAAAAGAATACACTTATGAAGGAGGATTATACATGGCTGCTGGTGATGCCGCTTACATAAAAAAAATAAACCGTTCACTTATTGTTCAAAAAATTATTGAAAGAAAAATGATTTCTCGGGCGGATTTATCAAAATTAACCTCTTTAACAAGAGCGACTATTTCCGCTCAAGCAGCGGATTTGCTTGAAGATGAACTTATTGTAGAAACACATCCCGAACATTATGGCGTAGGAAGACGCCCGATTATGCTATCTGTGAACCGATCAGCCGGTTTTATACTTGGCATTGATCTCGATTATGGGCTGTTAACGTTTGCTTTATCTGATTTGCTCGGTCAGCCAGTGTCGATCTATACAGTCGAGATAGAGGCGACTGACTATGAAACGATTCTCCATCTTTTAGTCAAGCACATTCAACTTTTCGAAAAAGAATGTACAGAAAGCCGCTATGGCTTAGTCGGTATCGTTATTGGAGTTCACGGTCTAGTGACAAAAGATGAAACTATTCATTACGTCCCTCGTTTCGGGTGGCAGGATACTCACATAAAAAATGACCTAGAAAAAGCAACGGGATTCCCTATTTGCATCGAGAATAATGCTAATTTATGTTCTTTCGCAGAACGCGTTTACGAGCACCATGAAACTGAAAATTTATTATGTGTAAGCCTTTATTCTGGAATTGGACTTGGTGTGATGATGAACGAAGAATTTTTCAAAGGGCATGATGGCTTTGCAGGTGAAGTCGGTCATACTATTATTATGCCGGGCGGAAAACCGTGTAATTGCGGCAACTATGGCTGCTGGGAACAATACGCGTCGGAATCCTCTTTTTTCAACGAGCTATCGAAAAAGAAAGGTCAATCGAATATTTCCTATAAAGACGTGCACCAATGGCTACAATCAGGAGATCAAGTCGTTGTTGAAATGATGGAACAATTCATTTATTTTTTAACAATCGGCCTAAACAATTTGATTAATGCATACAATCCGGAAGTCATCGTTTTAAACAGCGAACTCCTCCAGCTCAGCCCTCAGTCTATTGAGCAAATTGAATGCAATTTAAAGTCTACTATCAGTCAATACCGGGAATTATCTCTTTCAAAGCTTGGGACAAAGGCTTGCGTCTTGGGGGCCTGTGCGCTCGGTATTAAACACTTTTGGGATGTACCATCTATGAATCTATCGATTGATGAAACTGAAACGAGCGCTGATGTGACAGTTAGTCATGAGGAGCACAATCAATAAAAAGAACTCAGGTAAAGAGCGCCACGTCCTGCGGCAATACGTGAGTGACCGGCTTCAGCCGGTCCGAACCAATTGGGCTTTTACAGGCAGTTAATCCATCGCTTATCCTTCTTTTCTTTTCGACGTCTTGAAGCGGGGGTCTTACGCCCGTTAATAAGGGATAAAATGAAAGAGCCATCTCCATAGTAGAGATGGCCTTTTTCATGTTCTTTTACTTCATCCACTCCGTATGGAATGAACCTTCTTTATCAATTCGTTTATACGTATGAGCACCGAAATAGTCACGTTGCGCTTGAATTAAGTTCGCAGGCAGCGTTTCTGTGCGGTAGCTGTCAAAATACACAATTGCACTTGAGAATGACGGTACTGGAATACCACGGTCCACAGCCATTGTCACGACACGGCGAAGTGCTGATTGATAGTTTTGTACGATCCCTTGGAAATATTCATCAAGAAGCAAGTTTGCAAGGCTTGGATCGCGGTCGAATGCTTCTTTAATTTTTTGCAGGAATTGTGCACGGATAATGCAGCCTCCGCGGAAAATCATCGCGATATCCCCGTAGCGAAGATCCCATCCATATTCTTCTGATGCCGCTTTCATTTGAGCAAATCCTTGCGCATATGAACAAATTTTGCTCATATAAAGCGCCTGACGGACTGCTTCGATCATTTCTTTCTGATCACCGTCAAATGGTGTTACTTCAGGTCCTGTTAATCGCTTGCTTGCCTGTACACGTTCATCTTTCAACGCAGAAATGAAGCGGGCAAATACAGACTCCGTAATAATAGAAAGCGGTACACCTAGGTCAAGTGCGTTCTGACTTGTCCACTTGCCTGTGCCTTTTTGACCGGCAGCGTCTAAAATGACATCGATAAGCGGTTTACCTGTTTCATCGTCTTTTTTCTTGAAAATATCAGCTGTAATTTCGACTAAATAGCTGTCAAGTTCGCCTTGATTCCATTCTGCAAATACTTCATGCAGTTCGTCCGTTGAAAGGCCGAGCATATGCTTCATGATGAAATAGGCTTCTGAAATCAACTGCATGTCACCGTACTCAATACCGTTATGCACCATTTTTACGTAATGACCTGCACCATCAGGACCGATATATGTGCAGCATGCGTCATCGCCTACTTTTGCGGAAATGGCTTCTAAAATCGGACGAACGAGTTCAAATGCCTCACGCTGACCACCCGGCATAATAGAAGGACCTTTTAGTGCCCCTTCCTCTCCGCCTGATACACCAGTTCCAACGAAATGAAGGCCAAGACCTGCAAGTTCTTTATTGCGGCGGACCGTGTCTTGGAAGAAGGTGTTTCCACCATCGATCAAAATGTCCCCTTTGTCAAGATAAGGCTTTAACGATTCGATCGTTGCATCTGTTGCAGCACCCGCTTTAACCATAAGCAAAATTTTACGCGGCTTCTCAAGAGAAGCAACAAATTCTTCGGCGCTGTATGTTCCTTTGAAATTTTTCCCTTCTGCCTCTTCTTGAAGAAAAGCTGTCGTTTTATCAGCAGAACGGTTATAAACAGCAACTGAGTATCCTCTGCTTTCAATATTTAACGCTAGATTTTTTCCCATTACTGCCAGACCGACTACCCCAAATTGTTGTTTCGTCATCTGAATTTCCTTCCTTTCCACTCCCGTTTATTTTTTATTTAGCAGATGTGATACGAATGAACTTCCTGCCTGCTTTTCAACTTATCTAAACCTTCTGATAAAGCATGCTTTGAATATACGTCAGCTTTCGTTCTTTCGTCAATTTTCTACTTCTCTATTATTTCGTCAAACTTTATTTATTTTCCTGCAAAAAAATATCGATTTTTGTCAATATTCAAAAAATATATCTACTTATGTCAACATTATCGTGATCTTAAATATGCTTTTTTACTTTTGATCAATTTTTGAAGCACTGAACTTGAATTTCCACCGAGTGCGGCCCATTTTTTTTCATGCCCCTCCAAATCGTTCAGCGTCAAGTATTCATAATCATTGCCATCAAACGTTCCATCAAGATTAATCTGGTACCAGAGATCGCCGTTCGGCCGGATCCAATCGCTGCCTACGGATTCAATGCCTCGGCGGATTTCACGGACAGCAAGCAAATATTTTTTATGACCGGTCGCGTTGTATGCATCAATAAGCATATTTGCTTCACCGAGCGCATGATTAAGGGAGGCGTGAATGCGCTGTTTGCCTTGCTGCGGCGAATAATAATCAGCTGGCAAGTATCCCTTTTCAGTGCGTACAACGTTGCCGATGCTAATTAAATTAAGCAGATAGTCGCTGTATTCAGGTAACGTTTTTTCCAGTTCTGGCACACCAAGTTCTTTGCCGATCCGATGCAAATAAATTACGATTAACTCATTATGACGCGTATCCACGTACGGCGCTGTAATATTATACTTTTTCTTTAACCACGTGCTCGTATATTCTGTTTTCCAGATGACATCTTTTTTTGATTCACGGTACGCCCATACATTCGCTGCTGATTGAACGGTTAAATTGTAAAAATAGCGTTCTTTGTATTTAAAATAGCGATCGATGGCTTCTTTTTCAATGAGTGTACCCATATGACGGCCGTATCCATCTTTCGTAAATGGCTCCACAGACCATGGTAATTTTTTCATTGAGCCATCCACTGTAAACCAGTTGTTTACTTCCTTATAATTTGTCTGCTGGAATTTAATCCAGTCATTCAAGTTGTCGGTTTGTTCAAACAGTGGTGCTTCTGCAAGCAAAAACCATTGCTCGCTTATTTCACCACGGCCGGCAGTCATCGTAAATTCAACACCTTCTTTTGAATGCTGCAATGTATTTTTTTCCGTCAGCAGCTCGCGCACTGTACTTTCACGGCCGCTTCCGTACAATTCATTCAATTCACGTGACGTAAACGTGTGGCTCATGACCAGCTCGTTCATAAATTCACGATTGTTCGTGTAGCGGAACAGACCGGCCGGTGGCTTTGTTTCATCCACACCTGTAACATCATCGTGCACCCGTTTTGGAATGTTTTTCGTCCAATCAACAAAATAATAATCATCGGCAGACGGAATTTGCACCTTGCCCTTTACGGTCCCTTCGCCACTTATACGCAGCATAACAAATCGATCGCCATTGTTCATTTTCCGTACTTTCACTGTTAAGGCAGCCTTGTGTCCGACGTTATAACGATAGTTTGTATCTTCATAAAGAGAATGGAGTCCTTCTGGATTCGATTCTTTTTTCAAAGATAAATAATCTGCTTCAAGAAGGAGTGATTTGTCACCAATCGAAATGATTTGCGGTTCCGTAATAGGTGCCGCTTCGGAACTTGCCTTGCAGCCGGCCAGTATCAATACAGCTAAGATGATGGTCCATTTTCTCACGATAAACTGCTCCGGTTTCGTCTAATCATACTGAGCAATTTACGGAAGCCGTCTTTATAGAAGAAAAACAGTCCAACTACATATAAAATGGCACCGATTGGCACGAGAATAGCGAGCTGCCATAATGAATACCATTCATCGACAAGTGGACGGATGAAATAAAGAGGCAAAACCATAAATACGGTCACAATTGCCGTACGAACCAGTAATCCAATAAGTCTTGCAGGCTCTGATTTATCGAAGTCTTTATAAACAAAAATGGTACAGGCCGTTAAATAATATAGTGAAACGAGTGAACTGGTGAGTGCGAGTCCCGGATAGCCAAATGGACCGATGAAAAGCCAGTTTAAAAGCACATTAATGGCGATCGTAAACACGCTGATCCGGAAGACGATTTTCGTTTTCCCTTGCGCATACATTGCTTTTGCAACGATGTACTGCATTCCCTGTGTCACAATCATGGGTAAGTAATAAATGAGTGCAATGTATGTATGATGCGTATCTTCAGCTGTAAATTTACCCCGTTCATAAATGAAGGACAATGCGGGTTCTCCAACGACGTAAAGACCGGCTGCGATGGGGGAGAGCGTTAGCAATGAAATTTGCATGCCGCTGAAAAACGTATTTTGAAAGCTTTTGCGATCATTCACTTGTTCAGCTAGAAGAGTAAATATAATAACAGCAATCGTCGTCGCATAAATCGTATGCGGAATGGACGATAAAAGCTGTGCGTAATTCAAATAAGAAACAGGCCCTTCTCCTATCCCCGATGCGAAACCTTTATTAACAAACACATTGATTTGGCCGACGACAGAGCTGAGAAGTGCCGGTGCTAACAGTACGAGGAAAGATTGCTGAAACTCTTTATCGACCGACAAAACCGGCTGCCATCTGTAGTCCGTTTTATACAGATAAAAAAATTGAACAAAAATGCCGAGAATCGTACCGACCATAAAGCCGTAAGCAAGGCTCGCAATGCCCCACTGCTCCGAGAAAAGAAGAGCGAATGCGACACCGACAATTGTTTGAAGGAGCTTTGCAATCTGCGAAGGTACAAAAACGCGTCTTCCCTGCAAATAAGAATCTAAAATACTTGTTAATGCAATGAATGACATGAACACGAAGAAAAATTGCGTAATCGAAACAGCCGTTTCTTCTGTCAATAATGGCATATTTCCAAAAATGAGTGGCACGAACCACGGTGCTAAAATGAAACCGATTATTGAAATAACGATAAATAAAAGGAACGTTACATTCATAACTCCGTTTGCGCTTTGGTCTGTTTGTTCTGGATTTTCTTTCCGTTTCTTTACATACATCGGCAAAAATACATTATTAAATCCACCTGCAATCATAGCGATGACCAATGTAATAAATGAAAACGCAAGCAAATAGCCATCTGTGTAACTGCTGACACCAAATTGATAGGCTATAATACTTTCACGCAAAAAGCCCGACAATTTGACAACGAGCGCGAGCAATCCGAGCCAAAGCGCTGTTTTTTTCAATGACATAATATATATACACCCCAATATCTCTTAAATTCCCCTACTTATTTTACCCTATTCTCAATTATCATGCGAGAGCCGGACGGATAAATGGAATAATTACCCACAACAAGCGAATCTCGCTGCAGTCATTGATCATCCCGTCGTAAATACAGTAATCCCGCCATAGCGTGTTTGCTAGGCGGGACTCCGTTTCTATTTTTTACCTGCAACAGGCAAAATATTAATATAGTCGCTATAAATATAGCCTTCTGCACTCGTTGGAATGTCTGATACAACTTTTGTCCATTCACCTTGCTGCAAGATTGCAACTGGCATTCTACTTAAATTGTATGTGTATAGAAGACTTCCATTGGCACTTGTGCGTACATTTAAGTCCATTGTATTCGTGAAACCTAATGTATATTGGCCAAAGTCCTTTAAACCGAGTTCTTTATCGATCGTTCTCATATGACCGCCGACTTTTGCTCCCCAGAATGGATCCGATGCATACTTCACATTAATGCCGTTCGATTTTGTTCCCGGTGCAGCACCGTATGAACGCCAATCGCCAGGTGTGAGATAGCCACCTCTCCAATCCCCATCTGCACCAGCAAAATATTCATCTGCCAAATGCATAATACCTGCTTCTACCGTTTCAAATGACTTTCCTTTTTCAGGATTGTTATCATATACTTGAATGCCGAACAAATTATTGTTGTTGTATGCATGACTGCTTGTGCCGTAATCACTTTCATGAATAGCCATTGCCAGCACCATCAAAGCATTGACATGTTTCTCTTTTTCTACTTTTTTCAGTGAAGCGCCAATACCAAGCAATTTACTCTTTGTCGATGCATCTTTATAACGTGCCGCACCTGTTGCTTCCCGTTCAGCCACAACTTTCTTAATATAAGCATCCAGTTCAGCTGCTGTATAATTTGTCGTTGTACGAGCATTTAGATATTGGAAATATTGATATTCCCGTCCAATAATCTGACCAGCCTCATTGAAAAAACTAAAACCATCCCAGCTATAATATTTTTGACCGCTTCTCATAAATGATGGCGCAATACCGGCATTATAAGACGAGTACGTATTGTTTTCAATCCCATAAATGGAATGAACGAGCGACCCATTTACATTTTGATAGTAACCGCGTCCTTTCGCTCCCTCAAATGGAACGAGCATCGCATCGCCCGGTTTCATATAGTAATCTTCTCCACCAATATATACTTGCACATATTGATCAGTAGATGTGACATATTTCAATTCAGTTGTTGTGTACACGATCTTTGATGCATTTTTCGGATTTGCTGACACGTATGTTTTCGCTGTTTTTAACGCAGGATCCGTGTACAGATTCACTGTCGCTCCGCTGGCTGGTTTAGCAAATACCATTCCAGCATTGGATTTCATATATATAATTTCCCCATCTTTTGTCACAAGCTCAGAGCCACTCGTGTTCATCGCCTGTTTTGCAAGATCAAAAGATTCATAGGATACGGCAGAACGTGTTACATGGCCATCTGCATCAATATTTGCCGTTTGATATAATTTTGCCGGCGGCTTCGGTAATTCACCTTCAAGAAGCCGGTAAATAAACGCCGCTGCCTGATCACGCTGAGCGTTTGCATCCGGGCGGAACGTATTATCCGGGAATCCGGAAATAATCCCTAAGTTAACACTCTTTCCAATCGCAATTTTATGCGTTGAGCTCAAGCCATCCATATCCGAAAACGTTGGTGCGACGTATTCTGCTTTCTTGTTCAAATACGCGAGTGCATTGTCAATCATCAGCGCCATATCTTTACGGACAATTGTCGATTTCGGATAAAAATTCCCATCCGAACTACCTTTAATAATGCCCGCTGCTGCCGCTGCATTTATGTAAGATGCTAGTTTACCGGCCGACGATACATCTTTAAACACATCTGGACCAGTTGGAAGTTCAAGTGCGCGCGCTAAAAACGTCGCAAATTCTTCACGAGTTACATTATTACCTGGTCGAAATGTACCGTCCTCATATCCACTCATAATGCCTGCTTCAATAATGGACCTTAGTTCTGCCTCAAGTTTAATACCAGTTACATCATCAGCTTGTACTTTCATGTTTAATGACGGCAAAATGGGGAATAGTAAAACAAGCGCCATCACAATTGAGATTGCTTTTTTCATCATAGATCGGAACTCCCTTCAAGGTGGTGGCCTATTTTTGATGCTTCTATTATTATATAAAAAAACAGCCCCAGTGTAAGAGCCGGGACCGTTTTTTATCGTTCTTATTGTGCATTCATAGCATTATAGATTGCAACGGTAAATGCTTCACGAGTTGCATTGTGGGTACCGTAGAATTTTTCACCTATGAAAAGACCTGTTTTATCGATAGATGCCATCGTGACGATGCCTTCATATGCCCAATGACTTGAACTGATATCTGTGTATAATACGCTTGCTGCTGCTGTTTGTGACATTTTTAGTTCAAATGCACGTTGGATGATTACAGCCATTTCGTTGCGTGTCATTTCTGCGTCAGGACGGTATGTTTTATCAGCAAATCCGGTAATGATGCCTGCTTCACGCATTGCTGCGATATCATAAGCGAAACGATATGATTTAGGTACATCTTTAAAATGGCTCATCACTTCTGGTTGAATGTTCAAAACACGGTTGATGATTGCTGCTGCTTGTCCGCGTGTTACTTTCGCTTCCGGACGGAATGTGTAATCTTCAAAACCTGTAATGACTTCTTTATCTGTTAATGTTTTAATTGCTTCATATGTTGTTTCTGATTTTGCGATGTCTGTAAACCAGTCAGGTTCGTTTATAATGCGTTTCGCGCCTGCATATTTTGGTCCCCAGTACGAGTTGTTTAATGAAACAAGATCAATTCCAGCACTAGATGTAGCATTCAATACCATGTTACCGCCTGCGTATACACCAACATGTGAAATACCTTTGCGATATGTATTGGCAAAGAATATAAGATCTCCTGGTTTTAAATCACTTTTTGCTATCGAAGTGCCAACTTGATATTGTTGGTCTGTTGTACGTGGCAAAGAAATATCTGCTGCATGTTTATATATATATTGTGTAAATCCGGAACAATCAAATCCACTTGGCGTTGTTCCACCAAAGACATAAGGGACACCCATAAATTTTTTACCGTAAGCCACGATTGATTCTCCGACAGACGCTGCTTCTGTTTTAACAGATGTTAGCGGGGACAGAGTGAAAAGCATGATTGCGGCGATTAAAGCAGTTATTGCTTTTTTACAACTGTTCACCATAAACCTCCCAGTTTCTCTTTCGTTCTCCATATTTTCTCACTGATGTAATTGTAGCAAACTTAAACCTCAAATAGTTTTACGTTTCTATTACATTAAAATATCGTTATATTACGTTGATTTGACAGCATTCCCTAGCATTTTTCTATGAAAGTTTCAATTTCCTGTTTATTTATCCTATCATTCCCCTAATTCCCCTAACATCCCTGTAATATTGACACGAAATTGAAATAAAACTGAAAATTCGCATTACAAAAGACCCGATTCGTATATTTCACGAATCGGGTCTTGTTTTTTATTAGCGTATTTCTTCATTTATGGCACGAGCAAGGAATGCTGAGAACTCCGCACGGTTCATGTGGGCTGACGGACGGAATGTACCATCCGCGTATCCACCCGCAATATTGGCAGCAACGATGCCGTTAATATACTGATAGCCTGTCACTTTTGCTGTAACATCTACCACCGTTCCTGATTCTGAAGGCGCTATTTTATAGGCACGAGCAATCAAGATGGCCATTTCAGAACGTGTTACAGGTGTACCTGGACGGAATGTACCGTCGCTAAAGCCCGAAACAATCCCGGCATCAAGCAAACCTTGCACGTAGCCGGAAGACGAAACATTTGCGGTCACATCTTTAAAGGCAGTGTTGCGTACTGTTCCGTCAAGACCGAGTGACTGTCCAATCAACACAGATGCTTCCCCTCGTGTAATGCCTGCTTCTGGACGAACGGTGCCGTCGCTGAAACCTGTCATGATGCCTTCATGATATAAATACACCATGTAGCGATCGTACCATTTTGTTGCACGTAAGTCGCTTATTTTTGGTTCTTCTATCGTTGCTTTTAATGTAATAAACGATACTTCGTCTTCTACTCCATTCACAACTGGATGGAAATAATACGTCACCGTTCCTTGCGATGCATAATCGATCCATTCGTCTTCTGTTTCATTTTTCCCAACGAACGTTTCACCACGGTATACGTTAAAAGTGCCGAATCGAGCAGAAAGATCACTCGTATCAAATATCACTTTTCCTTTTGTATCGGTTGTATAAGGTATGGTAATTCCATGATTGATTGGGTTTTCATCAACCTGCACAAGGCCGAAGCCGAAATAAGCATCGCGGCCTGCCGCGCCTAAATCAACGGCATTTTTCTGCAAAAGTGATCGAATTTGAATGTTTGTCATTTCCGGATACTTTTCTTTATACAGCGCCGCAAGACCTGTTACATAAGGAGCTGCCATTGACGTTCCGCTTGAGTATTGATAACCGGATGCATGAATGGATAGCGGATACGTGCTGTAAATCTTCACGCCTGGAGCTGTTAATTCAACTTCTTTCCCGAGTGATGACAGCGGGTCGATCTTTTTGTATTGATCAATAGATGAAACTGCAATAACACTTTCAAATTTCGCAGGGTATTCAACCGATGATGCAGAGCCGCTTACAGGTGCTCCTGTATTACCTGCCGCCGCTACAATTAGCATGCCTGATTTATATGCTTTTTGCATCACTTCCTGCAACGCTATTTCGTTCACCGGTGTTGTAATGCTGACATTTAAAATGTCCATTTTTTGTTTCATCGCCCATTCAACACCAGCAATCATTGTGCTTGTCGTACCAAGTCCATATTCATCAAGCACTTTAATCGCATAAAGTTTGGATGATGGTGCAACACCGACTGTTCCGAATGTATTATTATTCGCTGCGATAATCCCCGCTACGTGTGTACCGTGACCGTAATCATCTTTGTACGATTCCGGACAGCCATTTTTGTCGACGATTGTCATCATGCAGACACCGCCGGCAATCCGGTTTTGCAAATCAGGGTGACTCGTATCAACACCAGAGTCGAGTACACCAATTTTCACATCAGCCCCAGTTAATGTGGCTGGTACAAGATTTTGCGCCCCCACCATTTTGTATCCGTATGGGACCGACTGTGCTGATGATTTGACCGGCATATCGTACGTAATGGAGGCTACATCCGGTGACATCCCCAATGCTTTTTTTTGTACATCTGTTACTATAATCGATGCAGCTGGGATTTCTTGAAATATGTACTCGATTGATTCCGAATATTGCTCAAGCAATTCATTGTCCACTTTCTCATCAAACATAATTACCGCCTGTCTACCATCAATCGTGTTTGCTTCGAACACTGCAGGGGTAGCGATGAAGAAGAAAAAAGCGGCGAAAAGCAGTGCAGGCAAATATTTTGAAATACCTATGTCGATCACCTCTTTCTTCTAACTAAAAATAAAGAGAAGCCGTATGCCTCTCTTTATTGTACCGTTTACACGATGAATATTCTATTTATATATTTACCTATTTTGCAACATCATAAAGCGGTGATACTTCATACCCTTTAGCATCATAATAGTCCAAAATACCGTAGTAAATGGCTTTAGACATGATCTTCATCGAATAATCCGATTTCATTTTGGCTGCATCCCCTGCATTGGATATGAACCCTAGCTCGGCTAGTGCTGCCGGCATGTTGTTTTCACGAAGCACAGATAAATCGCCTGGCTTTACTCCACGATCTTTTAAATTCCATGCGGCCAACATACGTTTCTGTATTTTCGTTGCGAGCAATTTGCTGTCTGCCACATACGGATTTCCTGCTGCATAATAATACGTTTCCGTCCCGCTTGCACTGGCCGACGCAGCATTCACATGGATGCTAACAAAAACATCACCGCCATTGTCTTTGGCAAAAGTAGACCGGGTTTTCAACGGAATAAACGTGTCGGTAGAACGGGTCATTTTCACATTAAACGGCGTTTGTTTCAATAAGTCATTCACTTGAAGCCCCGTTTTCAGCACTACATCTTTTTCTTTCAGCCCATTTCCAATCGCTCCTGGATCTGTGCCTCCATGCCCTGGATCAAGAATGATTGTTTGACCGGAAAGGCGTGAATCCGCTCCGTGAATCGGATTATCTGGTGTTGTTGTAGTCTGCTCTTCTGTATTACGAAGATAATATGTACTGACAAAACCAGTTGTGCTGCCTGATTTGATATATGTCCAGCCCGCAATATCATGCGCCCCAATTATTTTTGTATCTTTCGCCAGTTTCCCTACAGAAGCATATGATGTAGATGGACCTGAACGGATATTTAAGTCACCAACATTTGCCCACAATGTTTTTGTAAAACTTGAAAACGTTTTTGTGCGAAACTCTGGACTAATCGCACGGGCAAGGAAAACCGCGAAGTCAGCACGTTTAATGATCTGATCCGCGCCAAAGGAACCATCTTCTAAACCGCTCGCAATCCCGCGTGATGTTAATGCATTTGCGGCACCAGATAACGTTCCGCCAAAGTTATAATTGAATGCTTTTGAAAGCATTACGGCCATTTCACCGCGTGATACTTCGTTATATGGTAAAAACCGTCCGCCATCGTAGCCTGAGAGAATCCCTTTTTCAACTGCAGACTGTATGTAGCCCGATGCAAAACTGCCAGAACTGACATCTTTAAAATTAGTGACACGCTGAGTACCGTCAAGCTGAAGTGCACGGCCGATGAATGCCGCTGCTTCCATACGTGTAACCGTTTTGTCCGCACCAAAGATAGTCGCTGACGATCCATTAGCAATTCCTCCTTCCGCCAGATAGTTGACTTCTTTCGCTGCACGGTTAGGTACATCAATAAAGCCTGCTGCACTGGCATTCTGTCCAAAACCAACTAGAGGAACTGTCAATAAAAGCACCATTACGACAAAGAAAAATCTTTTTTTCACTATTATGTCTCCTTTATTAAAATTTACCACTTTAGTCTAGCATATAAATATTAATCTAAACACCTCTCTTTATGTATGTTTGTCGAAGAAACCGCTATTTTAATAGATTCTCCCTAAAAATGTAATAACTTTGTAACACATGTCACCTTGGCGAAACAAAGGAACATTAGTTCTTTTTTCGTTGTGTGTTCAGGTCTGTTTCATGCTATAATGAAGAAATCTTACAGAATTGAAAGGGTGCCATCTACTTTGACGAAGGCGAAAACGCTTTTTCCAGATCGAGCTTCTTTTAATCGAGCGGACCTTTTTTCCATTCCAGGTGTTATGCGGGCATCTGACTTGCGCCCTATGCAAGAGATAGGGCCTTCACCAGAGCAATGGAAAGAAACGATTACCTCGGCCATTTATAACCGGCTCACGATTGAAGATATTGAAGAACGGCCGTACAGTACTGAATACACTGCTAAAGATGTGTACAAGACATTGTTGAAAAAAGCACCCGCTGACCGAGAATGGGCGGTTTTATTTCGTATGTTTGCGGCTTTTTATTCATTTTCTAGCCTAGCTGAACGTTTGGATGAAGCTGAACTAAACGATGACATAGCAGAACGCGCCGGATATGATATCCTGTTTTATTTGGCTGATGAAACGTTTGATGCAGTGAAACTGACTGGCGGCGCGATGCCATTCGCTTTCGAGCCATATATTAACCTAATCCGAATGGATACCGGAAGACTGTTGTCCTTTCCTTACGAGCGTTTTCCCGCTGCGCGGCTTGACCTGTACCGCCTCCTCTGGGGCTCGCTATTCACAAAAATGGACTGGCGACGCGAAGAATTAGAACGAACTGTTCCTGCTCCCGGCAGCAAAATGATTCAGACAGCTGCCCACATGCATCAACTGTATTTGCTCGGTGAGATGAATAAATTTGTAGATGTTGCTGCCGCTGGACCGGCTGAACTCTTCTTATATTTTACTCACTGGCTTCAAGATGCAAAACGGTCAGATCGATTTATTCCTTTATTAAAAGCAGCATCGGCTCTCGCAAGCGACGGTATTTTAATGATTCAAGATGAGTACAGCCGTCGTTTATTCGTTCGCCAGTTCATTCGTTTAATCGATGAAGATGACCTGTCTGTCCGCGTTCCTTCGCTTATGAAAGATCTATATACCGCTTTATTGCCATTCAGCTACGCCTCACTCAGCTACTTTTTAATTGATCGGGGCGATTATGCCGAATGGATCGACTTGCAGCTGCTTGTTGATGCGGAGCTTCCTGATCTTGACCGAGCAGGATTGAAAACGGCGATCATAGAAGCGCCGGAAGAGACATTACCGCTTCTCCATCATGGCATCGCCGCGCTTATTGCAGTCCGGAATCGAAACGCGTATCGGCAAGCTGTAAGATTCAGTAAACGAATGCGGACCATATACAAAAAATTAAAGCGCTCTGACGAATTTGATCATTGGTTTGACTGGCTAGCAAATGACACGAAGCGGCTGCGTGCCTTTCAAGAAGAATGTAAAAAAGGCGGACTGTTACATGATTAAACTAGATACGATTCATTTAGCAACACACTACGAGAATGAGAATTTCCACATACTAGCGATGGATGACAGTGGTGAACCGCTCCCCCCTGAGTTATGGACACGTTTGCTGTTTGCCAGCCACCGCGAAAGCTTTTATGGGACGAAACTCACATACGGCCAGATCAAAGGCAGTAAATCTGTTCGATTAACGCCATTTGAGTGGGTTTCTTTGTTTAAAGCGGAACATTTTAACCGGTTTGCCCGTTTTGAATGGGACGAAGCCGGTCATTTTAGTTTAGCGTGTGCGCCTGTTTTGTACGAAGCGGTGTTTGAGGCAATGCCAGAATTTAAGGAAAACGGAATTCATTGGCCTGTGCCGGATGATGTGCACGATGAGTTTGCAAATTCTTTCTGGGAAGAACCCATTTTTAATGAAAGCCGATTCGCATTTATTAATCGTGTCTTCCCACTTATTGCGGCGCAAGCCCATCCCGGCATGACCGTGCTTGCAGACTCACTCGGCGACAGGTTGACAGCAGATGAACTCAATCGTTATTTTGATCCAGAACGGCTCCGCTCGTATCTTGCGGGCAGTGATCTTGCCGCATATGAACCGGGCCTTCGTTTATCTGAACCGCACGCAGATGATGAATTGTGGCGGCTCGAAGCAGTTTTAATCCGGAATAAGCCATCTGAAAAGGTATACTTATTTAATAAAAAGCTTCCAAAATCGGCTGAGCCATTTGAATTGGAAGCACATAATGAACTGCAGCGATGGCTTCAACTATTTCCCGAACTGAACGAAAATGGTTCGTTAAAGAAATCACTGTCTGAAGCCGAAGCTATTACATTTTTAACCGGAAGCGGTGAAAAGTTAACGGCTCTTGGCATCCCGGTACTACTTCCGCCGTGGTGGGAGTCTGTTCGTTCAGCAACTGTCTCCTTAGCCGCTGATGTACGCGAGTCGACTAAACAATCATTCGTGGGTATGAATGCCATTTTAGAGTTTGATTTTAAAGTAGCACTTGGCGGCGCGGAAATGAGCGAAGAAGAGTTTATGCAACTCGTAGGCGGCGAACACCGGCTTATTAAAGCAAACGGCCGTTGGGTGCACCTTGATCCTGCTGTAATCAGCAAAATTAAAACGTTAATGGATAAAGCAAAGCAAGAAGGTGTTACTATTGTCGATGTGTTGAATCAGGAATTTTCGGATACAGAAGATGCAGCCCGTGTTCATATTCGCTTAAATCGCTCTTTACAGGCAATGATCGAAAGACTGAAAAGCGCTACAGACATTCCGCTCCAGCCTGCACCTTCAGCGTTGCACGGAGAGCTTCGTCCGTATCAGCAAATCGGCATGAGCTGGCTGTTGTTTTTGCGCGAATTCGGATTTGGTGCTTGCCTGGCTGATGATATGGGACTCGGTAAAACGGTGCAATTAATCGCCTATTTACTGCACGTGGAGAAAAAAGAACGCCCCGAAATGCCAGCGTTGATTATTTGTCCGACATCAGTGCTCGGCAACTGGCAGCGTGAACTAGCATCTTTTGCACCAGATCTATCTGTCATGCTTTATTATGGAAAAGACCGTCCGCGCGGCGAAGCGCTTTTAAAAGAAATCGCAAAAGCCGACGTAGTGCTGACGACATACGGGCTCGTTCATTCTGATTTTGAAACGCTTGAAAAAGTGGAATGGAGCACAGCGGCACTTGATGAAGCACAAAACATTAAAAATGCTGGAACGAAGCAGTCGCGTGCAGTACGAAAGTTAAACAGCCGTCATTTTATTGCTCTAACTGGAACGCCAATGGAAAATCGATTGTCCGAACTGTGGACAATTTTTGATTTTACGAATCGCGGTTGGCTCGGTACGCTTACACAGTTTCAAAAAAACTATATGATACCGATTGAAAAAGAACAGGATGTTGATCGTATAGTAGCTTTGCAATCGAAAATACGGCCGTTTTTATTGCGTCGGACGAAAACCGATCCCGAAGCGGCACTAGGTCTTCCTGACAAAGTGGAGCAGAAAGAATATTGTCCGCTATCGAAAGAACAGGCAGCCCTTTATGAACAAACGGTACGCGATACGATGGAACAAATCGGACAGCTATCTACATTTCAACGGCGTGGTCTCATTCTCCGCCTTTTAAATGAACTAAAACAGCTCTGCAGTCATCCTGCTCTCTATTTAAAAGAAGAGATGCCTGACGATGTACGCGGACGTTCGTCCAAAATGGATAAATTAATGGAGCTTGCTGTGAATATTTACGAAAATGGGGAAGCCTGTTTAATTTTCACACAATATATTGGTATGGGTAAAATGATTCAACGTGAAATTGCAGATACGTTTGGGATCGATGTGCCATTTTTAAATGGGGCAACACCGAAACAAGAGCGCGATAAACTTGTGGAGCATTTTCAAGATGGAGCGTTTCCGTTTTTCCTTTTGTCTTTAAAAGCAGGCGGTACAGGCCTTAATTTGACCGCAGCCAATCATGTCATTCATTACGATCGCTGGTGGAATCCAGCGGTGGAAAATCAGGCGACGGACCGGGCTTACCGGATTGGACAAAGCCGATTCGTTCACGTCCATAAATTTATTACAACGGGAACAATTGAAGAGAAAATTGATGCGATGATTGAATCAAAACAGGCGGCAAGCAGCGAAATTATTCAAAGCGGTACGTTCATTGCAAATCTTGATAATCATGCACTCAGCGAGCTATTTAAACTCGATTGATGAAAATAGCTCCGTCTGACTGCCAGAGGGGCGGCAGACGGAGCGGCGGCTGGCACCATTTCGCGGATAAAAGGGGGCTAACGACTCTTTTCTAATAACCGGTCACCGCACCAGTTATTGTGACTGTAAACGTTGCTTTTCTAACTTTTCAATCCGTTCTTCCAACTGACGAATAACCGTTAACGTTTTTCCAAGTTGAAAAATCATATCTTCCATGACACGTTCGATCCGATCCATCCTTTGACAAACAACTCCTTTTCGCTTTTAAATGAGCGGAACAGTCTGGATCATGTCTGATGTATCAGGCTCTTTCACTTCCGACTGCTTTTTACTAAGAAAACGAATCGTATGAACGAGTACTTCTGTCACATATACGATTTTATCGCTGTTGTCTTTGTAGTTTCTCGTCTGAATCGTCCCGAGCACTGCAATAAGCGAACCTTTCTCACAATATTTTGCTGTGTTTTCAGCAATACGGTTCCAAATCGTGCAGTAAATAAAATCTGTATCTGTTTCCCCTTGCGCATTCCGGTACGGCCGGCTGACGGCGATCGTTGTTTGCACGAGCGGTCGCCCATCACTGGTATACTTTAATTCTGGTTTTTTCGTTAGCCTGCCTACAAGTGTCACTTGGTTAATCAGATTAATCAAACGACATAAAAAACAGCCGCAAATGCAGGGAAAGAACCCTTTGTTTTACGGCTTTTTTGAATATGTAAGGATAACAAAAAGGAATGAAAGGTAAAAACACTATGAGAAAAAGTATGAGTTTCTACTCTTCTTTCTTCCTATGTTTTGCTTCTTCTTCTGCCAAATTATTTATTCTAATTCCTTGAGCTGGACTTTCTCTATTATTCTGCTGTAGCCTCATTTTTTTTCAATACAAGCTTGACCCCGGCTTCTCCTGATAGTCCTACAAACAATTTAACAAGACCGTCAGTTTGAGCAACTCCCTTTACATGTAGTTCAATGGAATCTAAACTGAAATCCGTAAACCCTTTTACAAGCTCTTGCACTTGTTCCATTGATACCGGCAATGAAGTCCCTCTAAAAGCTGTAGAACCAGACGACGGGAAAAACTCTCTTTCTTTTTTTTCTGGTTCTTCTTCAATTACGGGTAACATTAAAACTACTTCTTTTTCTTGGTTATTCATTTGAATTCCTCCTTTATTTATCCAATATCCTCATAACCAACTTGAACCTCAGTTAATGTCTGGAATCTACTTTCAGCCTCGTTTTCAATTGCACCATGTACATCTACATCATTCTGAGTTAGATTTTCTATAGTTACTATGAGGACATAATCAATATCTTCAACAATTTCCGGTTTAGTATATAATTGCAACCAAATCTGCCAATCACCTGGATTAAAAACAGTAAAAACTTGCGAAAAGTGATGGACATGACTCCAAGGTTTTCTTCCTTTTTTTCCTTTAGGATTCTGAGTTTTTGCTGTCCCGCTTGAATTAATCATGTGGAATGAGGCATCTATATAACCTCTTAGATATTCTGATCCCATTCCCTTATCAACTGGAGATAAGCTTAAGCAGGTTACAGTTACTTTAGACACTGGCGCTCCCTTTTTTGAATGTTCAGATAAAGTAGAAGGCATCCAAAACCTCACTCTTTGTTTTACTAACCGGGACATACTACCTTTACGTATAAATGTAGCCCTATCTTTGTATGAATCTTTGGCATTTTCGTAATTGCCTATACCGCATCCATACATTCGTTCAAATATCTCTGGATTCTCAATCAAGTGCTCACTTTCCTGCGCGTGATGCATTAGAAGCCCCCTTGCAATAAGTGGATCTTGGTTTGGTACTACCTGAGTTAACAATGCAATATCAGCTGCTGCAAGAGGTGCAGAATAGCTTGTACCAAAATCTTGAATCAAGAAGCCTTCATTATTAATTACATACGCTGCAGAATTTGCTGCTATAAATGCTTTTTCCTCGTCACGATAGATATTCCCACCAGGATAAACTAAATCTGGCTTATTGGATCCTGAAAATCCAAATCCAATTCTGCTAAAAGGAGATAGTTCTCTTTTTCTCGACATGCTTCTCTTATGTTCATCTCTTGTTATCGAGCCAACTGTCACACCAAAAAAAGATTCGGCCGGGGCAGCTAATCTTGAAGAAGAATCATCAGCAATATGCTCTAGATTATCATACACTTTCCAAAGCTTATGATTTCCAGTTGGTAAAGCGAAATTGATCCCTTCCCGGCTCAAACAATCAATTTCGTATGCCAAATTACCAACAGTATAATCTTCGATTGGATTTTCATCATTAAAAGACAAACAAAAAGTAGTAGTAGCAACCTTAATGTTCTTAACAGCTTCTTGTATCCTTTTAACTAGCGTACCCTCATATAGAGGAGATATCCCGTCATGTATAACAGCATCAATCACTCGGACTCTTGGATTTAACTTCATACTTTTTACTTGCTCATCAAGATTATCTCCAAATACTGCTCTACTAGCAACTTTTGTTCCATGTTCTGCAGTAAAATCTGTAATGCCATCTGCTACCCATCGATCTGCAATACAATTTTCAATATTTTCTGGAAATCTTATCCCATTATCCAGTATACAGACAATTGGAAGCTCTCCTAAATCAGATTCAACTTCCAAAGGTAAAGTTGATATATCAATCGGATGCCCGTTTCGCTTCTCACTAACATCGAAAAAAGGTGAGGGCTCTGCCTTTAGTATTATCTCTTGATCAGTAAAAATATCGACACCGCTTGAAGGTAATAAAATCCTTAAAACAGGGGTATTATCACTTAAGTAATAAAGTCCATCTTCCCCTAGTTCTCCGTTTACTTTCTTCACTTCTGTTAAAAGATAACTAATCATTTTCTCGTAAACGTCTTTTTCTAATTTTGGTAATAGTGTAACCTGCATATCTAACATCTGATCATGAACTTTTTTTTCAATAAGCCTTTTAGTTTGAACGTCCGCAACATCCAGCTTCGATATCGATTTAATATATTGGAAAAAGTCCTGTGATCGACCTTTTTCATCAATATATGAATTGAGCTTATCAGTAAACTCTTTAAAATCAGCCGGGGTAGAAGAAACAATAGCCTCATTTGACTTTTTAATCGCATTAATTTTCAAATTATTATTTTCGAAGATTTTTTTATAATCTCCTCTAGCATCTGCCTGCTCATCCTCTTCCAAAGTCACTTTGAAAATCACTAATTCTTCTGAAATCGGAGTCTTTTTTGCATTATGTTTAGCTTCAATTTCTTGAATTCCTTGAAATAAGGTGCCACCGTGATTCACATGATCAATATTAAGTTGAGTTGGAATGAATCTTGGCTTGTGATCTAATTCTTCAACTTCAGAATCAGGTATCCAAAAATGCGATTTAGGATCTTCTCTTCTTTTTTTATACTTATCTTCTTGTCCTTTCTTTTCTTCTTTATCATCCATGTCTTATTTCCTCCTTTTTCAATCTATCCGATAAAGTAGTACGAGGAATATCTAATAATTCGGCAAGCACTTGTAAGGTTACTCCGTTCTCTCGAAGTTTCCTTAACTTGCTTATATCTAACACTTCTTTATCTGTGTTATAAAGAAACACTACATCAATTAATGCTTCCACATAATCTTTTATCGATAAATCTTTGGAACCTTCATTTAAGACAATATTTTTAATTGCTTTTAATGATATCTCGCGAATTTCAGAAAAGTTAAGACCAGAAGTAAAATCAGAGAGCTTATCATAATTGACCTTACTATCACCTATACCATGAAAACTCATTAAATGTTTAATATAATCAGCTCTTAATGCTTTATTAGGCAGGTCTAGATACATAACTGAGTTAAACCTTCTCCAAACCGCTTTATCAAGTAAATTCTCATGATTCGTAGCAGCAATAACAAAAACATCACTAGTCAATAAGTCCAAGTTCTGAAGTAAAGTATTAACTACCCTCTTCAATTCTCCTAGTTCATTTTTATCATCTCTCATTTTGGCTATACTGTCAAATTCGTCCAGCAATAAAATAACATTTCTCCCGTTTACTGCTTCAAATATCTTTCTAATATTAGTACCTGTTTGACCTAGAAAAGATGATACTAGGGAATCTAACCTGACATAAATCAGAGGTAAATCCATCTTTTTCGCAATCATATATGCAGTTGAAGTTTTTCCACATCCCGGAGGGCCACAAAGTAATAATCTGTTTTCAACAGGTAAACCATTACTTACTAAAAAGTCTTTATTCTTATATTCATTTATTACTGCTTCAATTTTATTCTCAATTTTTGGAGCTAAAAAAATCGACGAATTATCTATTTGAGATGGATATATAACTTCGAATAGTTCTAAGTTATTTGATTTGTCTCTAGGAGCAATAATTTGAGGCTGCTTATTTGACGCTACTTGTGCTCCAGAAGAAGGAAAAAACACTTTTTTTGAACCGCCTTCATCAATTTTAAAATCATTTTTTTGAAAAGCTGCTAAAAGTTTTGTTGCACTATTTTTATTACCTTTTGCTTTTTCCTCTTCGGCAATTTGGCTAACTTTGTCTTTAAATAATTTATCATCTTTATTCGAATAAGCTTTTATTAAATCAATTACCAGCTCCAATCGCATAAAAATCCCCCTTTTCGTTATTAACCGTCACTTAATTATATAATACCATATAATATAGGGTTTTATCATTAATATATTCCCTTTTATTCCGGAAATATCCGTCACAAATATAAACACTTAGTTTCCAATCTTATGAATTAAGTAATGACCTTCTATTTTTTGATTGCACCAAAAACGCCCCGGCTCATAACGAGTACGGGGCGTTTTGTCGCTTACTTCGTTTCCTTTTTAGCAATGAAAACAAAAAAGGAAACAACAAAGAGCCGCTCCCTTTCACCCCTATTGTTCAGACAGCCACAGACATAAAAACTCTTTCGTCGCTCTAGCTGGCAAGGTCCATTTCCTACCTACATTCACTTTAGAGAAATATTCGTTTAGTATCCTACAAGCATTTTTCGAAGATATGCAGCAATAAATTTAAAACTATTAGCACAGGAATATAGTCCTTATTTAACGAATTAATTAACATGAAGAGAAATAGTGTCAAAATTATTATTTAAGAAGAGAGTTGTGCATATGGCGATAGGAGAAAAAGATCGGAAGTTTATTGCAACGGAGCCCTTCGGAATAGCTGGAGAAAAAGGGGAACAAAAAGTTTGGGATGCAGTTAAAAGTGCTTTTAGTTCTAGAACCTGTATTGGTTATTGGCGCTTTCCTATCTTTTCTAAAGTCGGACAAAACCGAAAAGAACCAGATATACTAATTGCTGACCAAGAACAAGGACTAATTGTAATTGAAGTGAAGGCCATTAACATTAATCAAATTGCAGCTGTTAATGGTCATCGGTGGGAGTATAAAAACTTTTATACAGATTCCGGAAATCCCTATGAACAGGCAGAAAATCAACTTTTTTCACTGCTGAGCTATTTTGATAGAGAGCCAGAAACAAGAAGAAAAATTAGTGGCACAGTATTAATAGCTTTGCCCGAAATAACTGAAAGCGAATGGATTGAAAGAGGTTTTGACAAGATGCCATCCTGCCCACCAATTATTTTCAAAGATCAAATGGGCAAAAGTGGATTATTGAAAAAAATCCAAACAACAAAAACTGTCATAGAAGGCATCGAAATTAATTCTGATCGTTGGGAAGTTTTGTTGTCGATTCTTGGAGGAAATCCAATTCTAAGAAAAGAACAAGTTGCAGTAAAACCAAACTTAGACAGCCGCGCTGCAATTATTTCAATGTTAGCTGATCGCTTATATGAGCTCGATCTACAACAAGAACAAATTGGAAAGGTTATACCTCCAGGACCACAAAGAATTCGAGGTATTGCAGGGTCTGGAAAAACAGTTTTACTTTGCCAAAGGGCTGCCCATATGCACCTTAAACATCCTGATTGGGATATTGCTTTGGTCTTTTTTTCAAGAAGTTTATATAACGAGATAGTAAATCAAATAGACAAGTGGCTTAAACATTTTACAAATGGGGAAGTTCGCTATGATGAAGAGGTTAAAAGAAAACTACGTGTATTGCCGGCATGGGGAGCTAGGGACAGAGAGGGTTTTTACGGAAGAATTTGTGATGCTCATGGTGTAAGGAGACTAACTCCCGGGGATACAATAAATAAAAACCCTACTAATGCTCTAGCCGAAGTTTGTACTCGTTTATTATCGGAAAATGAAATTGAACCTCTATTCGATGCAGTCCTGATAGACGAGGGGCAAGACTTAGTTGTAGAGGATCACTTAAAATTCCAAGGGAAACAACCTTTTTATTGGCTAGCATTTCAAGCTTTGCGACCTGTTAGCGCAGAGGATCCTTTCCAAAAACGCCTTATTTGGGCATATGATGAAAGTCAAAGTTTGGAGAATTTGATCATTCCTAAAGCAAGAGAGCTTTTCGGATCAGAAGAATCCTATAGCCAAATGGTCACTGGCATTCATCCAGGAGGCATTAGGAAAAGTGAGATAATGCATAGATGTTATAGAACGCCAGGACCAATTCTTACAGCAGCACATGCAATCGGAATGGGATTGCTCCGATCAGAGGGAATGCTTAGAGGCATTACTAATAAAGAAGACTGGGCAGCTATTGGATATGAGGTTATTAAAGGTAACTTTAGAACGGGAGAAGAAATTACTCTTCATCGCCCTCCTAAAAACTCCCCGAATCTCGTACCTTCTCTGTGGAATTCGCCTGTTTTACAGTTTAATACGTATAATTCAAGAGAAGAAGAGCTCAAAGCATTAGCAATTAGTATAAAAGAAAACATTCAAAAAGATCAATTAGAACTATCACGAGATATTATGATAATTGTTTTAGGCGGAGATGCAAGAAATTTAGAAAGGGAGACAGCACTCTTTCTTATGAATGAAAACATTGATATTTATATACCAAGCGCTTTAGAAAAAAATGTTACTGACCCGAGATATCCAAATACAAATCCGGACAAGTTTTGGGAAGATGGCGCAGTTACAATTTCCCGTATTCATAGAGCTAAAGGCAATGAAGCCAATATGGTTTATGTTGTTGGTTTTGATCAGGTTGCTTGTAATGAGAGTGAAACAGCCCTGAGAAATCAGCTATTTGTTGGATTAACAAGAGCAAGAGGGTGGGCTTCACTTTCTGGAATCGGTGAATATGGAATGTATCAAGAAATGAACGATGTTATAAATAGCGGTGATACATTTACTTTTACCTTTAAACGGGCACCCATTCAAAATATTAATGATATTGACGAGCAAATTCCTGTTGAATTAAGGTAATTCAAAATCAATTAACTATTCCTTTAAGGTTGAACCGTACCTTATAAAATGGACAGTTTTAAACTTGCGAAAAAAATTAATGTAAAGTTGATTGATCGAGGACAGCTAATAAATTATATCATTACGAGTAAAAAGGAAAATCCTACTGCTTTATATACTATTACTGAGTGGATAAAGAAATAACTGAGGCCCCGGCTCATATCGAGTACGGGGCGTTTTGTTGCCTTGTTGATATAAATTAAAAAAGCTCAGTTAAAGAGCTGCTTTCCCTAAAACTTTTAAGGTCAATCTTATGAAATTTCCGTTTTACTCCTGTTGAACACAGTCATCTTCTGCTTTTTCTTGTATAAGTTCATTCACCTGTTTATTAGAATGACATCTAACATAGTCACTGTGAATTTCTAAAGTGTCGTTGATATTGCGTGGGCCTATTTTTTGTAGTACAACTTGAAGACCTTCTCTTCGGGCAAACTTCATTGCTGGTACAAAGTCAGCATCACCGGTAACCATTATAATTCGATCCACTAGCTTCTTACTTGCTAGCCAGGCTACGTCTAAACCTATTTTAATATCCACACCTTTTTGCTGAAAATCCAAAGTGAAGTGATGATCTTTGAATTCTTCCTCAAAACTGTCATCCATTAATCTCTTTTGAACATCTGACTTTAGTTTCCATCCTCTGAATTGGGTATCACCTAAACGAATGGCCATTAAATCTTGTTTTGACAAAGTTGAAAATAAATTGAGATTGTAAGTGGATGTATCCGAATCTTTAAACTCTATCCATTCTTTGCTGAACGGCTTTTGGGTTCTTTGCTTGCTTGGCTCGCCTTGATAAAAGAATATGCGGTAGACTTCTTCATTCTTTTCTATTAGACTATTCATGTAAGTATAAACTTTTTCTGGATCAGGATATCTTCTTTCACCTGTTGCATCTTTAATTCGATGCAACAAAAACTGGCCATCAACTATAATTGCAACCCTTTTCATCTCTCCACCTCAATAAAAAACCCCACCCATAAGTATTAATTTTCGGGTAGGGTATCGGTATTGTTTTTAGTATGAACACGTACCGTGTTCTATATACAGTATATTACTCAAGTTGATTAATGATGTCAATAAAAAAGGTAAATATTAATACTTTATGATTTATTACTTTTTCCATATTTATCATCAACTATTCACATTTTTTTGGCACTTGAATAACGATCAAGCCTCTCCTTGTTTCACGCCTGCTTCCTTCCCTACTGTTCAGACAACCATTGAAGCAAAAAATCTTCTGCCGCTTTAGCTGGGAAATACCTCTTACCACCGATTTTGTGTTTTGGAAAACGAGAATCAATGAGTTCGGGGCGTTTTTTTTTGCTTATTTCATTGCCGCCCTATTATAATAATTTTTTATTTGTGTAATCCTCTTCTTTATGGAAGGAAATTACTTTATTAAATAAAGGTAAAAATTCAAAAACACTCTCCAAAAGAGAATGTTTTTGAATTTTAATATGTACTTACGACAAAGATATCCTGAGAACACAATTTTGCATTTTCTAAAACCGCACGGTACGCATCAATGCTTATTAAGAGATACATAAGGGTATTTCTCGTGGAAAAATGCAACTGGTACCTTGCCACGTTCAACCCAATATCCCTTACTTTTCAATTCATCGTTCATGGCTTTTATCCGTAGTTGAGCCGTTCGAATACTGCCACAATCCAGCATCTGTTTGACATCTTTCGAATCGTAAAACAATTTTTCATTCACGTTTTATTCACTCTCTTCTTTCTTTTTCATTTCAGCTAATATTCGAGGTACAGATGTTTTCATAAAAACTCCGCCATGCTTTTGAGCGCCTCATCACTGATTTGTGGAGGTTTAACTTCTATCATGATAAACCTGACCTTTTCATGTTAATCATTATCGACATGTGAATCCATTCTAAGCTATGTGTAATGTTATGCCCACATTACCTTTATTCTAGAAACATACAAGCAATCCTGCTTCCTCTGATTGTATATTACTCAGATAATGCCCAATGAAGAAGCGATTTTCAATAAGGAGCTTTTCTTTTTCTCATAATAGACATCTTTATTTATAGCGAGGCCCAGATATACGTTAAAATCCTTCTATGCAATAATACTATCTTCGCTGATCCTGTCCTTTTTCCTTCATGCAGACTACTCTCTGCGGGAGAAGTATTCTAAAACACAAAAAAAGAAGCGAAATAATCCGCTTCTCCAATCATCTATCATTCGGCATTTGTAAGCTTTTCATTCCTACATCTACAAAGCCTTTATGTCATCGAATGTTAGTTTTTTAGGTTGTTCGAAAACGATCTTTTCTCCAATTTCAATAACGAAATCTTGTCCGAACTCTAAAGCATCAAAATTAACTCGTTTGAACGTTCCATAAGAATCACTGTAATTAACACCTGGAACATTGTGCATAGCCAATTTTTGAAGTACAATCCTTTCAACTTCTGTTTTTACTGCACTTTCCTTTATATCCTCATGAATTTTCACTTGCCCAATAAACGGCTCACGATTTACATTCAAATTTTTCTCTATAAAGCTATTAACCTCCGATTTTGGTATCATCCTGTGGGGAGCGTTAAGATATTTAGCAAAAGAGAATTTTCCAAATTCAGAAATTGGTATAACTTTGTATGCATATTCCACCATCGGGTATTTATTTTCAGCTTTCATTATTTGTCTTTCAAATTCAAACATTATTTATACCTCCTCTTAAACAGACGCTGATTCAATCGCGCTAATGATCTCTTTTAAATCTTCTACTAGTTTATTTTTTTCGTTATTATTAATTTTTCGAACAAGATAGTTTGCGCTAACGAAATTTCCTTCTTCTAGAAATTCAAAATCTAAAATAGCGTTAATGTTATTTGGAATATTTCTCATTTTTTTCAGTTCATGAACATTAACCAGTAATGGTAACAAAACATCTTGTAAGTAAGGTAGTTGTTTTTTTAATTCCTTTCTCAATTCAGTTAACTGCTTGTTAAGCTCAGCTGCTTCAATCTCCACATTCCTCTGGATTGTTTCTTTATATTCAGCTGGTACGAGAGGGATTGGTTTTCTGAACTTAATTTCCTTCTCTAGTTGCTTTTCTAATTCCTCGATTTTCTCGTACTCTTCAACGGAGTTAGTATCTTTCTTTCTTTTTCTTAATAGATCAAGCTTGTTTTGCTTTGGCATCTCAGCAAGCAATGATTTTTCTTTATCTAAAGCAATATGAATAGCTTTTTTTGATTCTACAAAATAACTATTTGGTTCAATTAAATTTATTTTTCCCATAGGTTAATACCTCCATTTTTGTATTGTTTGTTATTAGGGACCCCCCTCCCCCTCACGCGTGAGAAGGTAAAAAAATTTGGAGAGTTAGGCCCCCTGCCCGGTGCCCCTGATCAAAATAAAAACTGAACCCTCGTACCGGGGGGCTTATATTACTCCATATAAATCACTCCCTTCAAAGGGATTTAAATAATTCCTAAAGCTGTCGCGAACAAACGAATGGCTTGCTTTTTTTGAATATAAAATTGATCCTTCGTTAATCCCATATCCATATAAATTGTTAAATCATTGACTGCAGCATTACCTAGGTACTTTTTTTCAAGAATCAGACGCTGTGTATCATTTAATACTTCTGTAAGGACTCGCTTTACTTGCTTATACTTAAGTTCCTTTTCTCTCTCCCTGTTGATTACAGTAGGAAATACTTTGCCTACTTCACAATCTTTGAGTTCATTATTGTTTTTCACCGATACTCTTAGAGCTTTATAGAGTTTTAATTCTTCAGCGACAACCTTCTTCAATTCGTGATCATTAATATCAGTCATCCACTGAATCCATTCTGATCAGCATTCCTAAATAGAAAGCTAATTTCTGCATTGCTTTGTTTTTACAACTTCTATATGCTGCAGCTGATATAGTCGGTTTCATACGCTGTTGGTACATTTCAATATCAGTCAGATATTCACTTTCCACACTGAGATACCTCTCTTGTATCAAGTCTCTTTCTCTACACGGAAGCATTGAGACTGCAGATTCTATCTTTGCGCAGTAATTATTAATGGCCTCCTGCTGATCAGGCGAATATGTTGGATCGGGTATTTCTTCATTTCCCTCCCACCTGGGCATTAAAGTGTACCTGTAGAATCGGTATCTTTCGAACTCATTTATAAGGATCTTCCGAATCTCCCTCATATCCGCAACACAGGAAAGTTTATGTTCCATGGAATCCCACCTTGTGCTAAAATACTTATAGCTCAAGGATAGACAAGGCTTTCTATCTTTCTTTTATTTCGCTTTTGCTTTCACATTCCGTGGAAGCTTTTTTATTTTCTTCAGAACTATTAACCATTTCAAAGAGCTTATCTTTTAACTCCTCCAAATAGGCAAGATCCTTACCCAGCTTTCCCATCGTATAAAAAGTTAGTTCGGATAGAACCCTCACTTTCCTAAAATGGGATTCGAAGTAGAATTGCCGATCGTTTGAATGATCTGCTTCTTCCATACTTACTTTTAATTGTCCCAAAAGAATCTGAATATCATTAAGGGTTCGTACACTGAGGCTGACACTATTCACCTTGTCATCGAGCTCATAAGAAATTTCTTTCAGTTCAGTTTTCATCATCAATTCCTCCATTTAAGTCTTTTACTTTCCATTTTCCAGAATGACCCTTTTACCAGCATATTTAATTTTCTTGATATAATAGCCCGTCGAATTAAAAGGACTTTCAGGATCTATACAATGTGCTACAACATGACCTTCTTCTTGGCCGTGCAAATGGAAGTCCACACAATAAGGGCACCAAACAGCCATATATCCTTTTGTTCCTCGCTCAATTCCCAATAGTACTGGAGCATCGTACTTTTTTCTTCTCATTATCTAAGCCTCCATGTGGTAACCTACTGTAACCAGTGGTAACCCGAGTTTCCAAAAAGGTAACCAGTCATAAACGTTGTTAAATCAACATTCGTGGTCCATATATTTGAAAAGTAACCAAGTAACCAAATTTTTTATGAATGCACTTATATAGCTTTCTATCCTTAGTAATTGTTTTTTAAGTAAAAATACATATGACTATATATTTTTTTAGGTTACTTTGGTTACTCATGTTACTTATTAGGTATAAGGTTGATACATCAACGTTTTTACGGTAACCACTTGTTAAATATTTTGGTTACTTGTGGTTACTTCGTCTTAACCTCTTTAAAGTCTAATCCGATTTCATCTAAGATTTCTCTGTTGATCTGGACAATCCTAAAGGAGCTTCCTTGATGTTTTACCAATTGATAATCAACTTTCCGATCGTTTCTGAAACTCGTTACCGTAAATCCTCTTTCCATCCATTCTCTTCTAATCATCTTTTCTTCTGGACCAAGAAACTCTTTAAGGAAAGCTGGAGTAAGGCAAAGTGTGTCATTTCTATATAAAGCCTTAATATTGTTAGGCGGATAATCATAATAAATATCTCGACGGGAACTATCCAATTGTATTAGTAGCTCTTCCAACAATTCTTTAGGCTTGTCTATCGCTTTATTATCCTGGGCAATTATGTCAAAAAGAGTATCCAATGCTTTTAAGTCCATCTCAATTCCTAAGAATTCTTTCAATAGTCGGCCAGCAAAATGAACAGTCGCATAGTATAGAGATAACCTTGTTAAGACTTCATTCCCTTGAGATTTGCTTATATAATGATCTTTCGTTCTATAAAATTGAGGTATATATTCATCCTTATGCTTCTGGTATTGTTTCAAAAATTCAAGACCAACTGCTCCATGATTCTGCTCTAATGATTCATAAATTTGGGCAAAAAAAGTATGATCAACATTCTTGAATGGGCTATCTGACAAGCTGATTATCCGGGCGGCAGCTCCCCCAGCTTTCGCAGCATATTCATTCAAAGAGACCTCTCCAGTTGTGAGCATAATATTTCTCCATGTCTGCTCACGTTGCGAACCACTAAGTGTGCCTCTACCTTTTGATTTTCCTCCACTAAATGTATAAACAAAGGACTGAAGCAGTTTTTCATCGGCTTTCCTACTATCATCCATTAGCAAAGGAAAACTATTTAAAAATGCAGATTTCCGTTCAATGCTGACTTTGGTAGCATTAAATTCATTAACTAATTCGCTTGTTCCCCATACGCTAGCTGCAATTTTTAGGGCAGTTGTTTTCCCCTTAGATGTGCTGCTTGTTAGATCCACAATAAATGGATCTATTTTCAAGTCATGAAGCAGAATGCTAGCAAATGAAGCAAGAACAAAGAATAAAGCATTGGGATGGCTTTTGATTCTGTCAAATACATTCTTAACCCATTCCTCAACTGTTCCTGAGATTTGAAATGCTTCGACTAGCTGTTGTTCCCCCTGATCGCCTGGGAGTATGTCATAATTTTTAGCGAGTAGAGGATGAGCTAAATCTTTTTTGATGTGTCCTATCCGATCCACCATATAGCCTCGATCTATTTCATTAAAAGCCAGCATTTTATCAAAATAATCAATTAGCTGTTTGGCATTATTATCGTTACAAGCAAAACCCTTATCAGCCAGCTGTATTAAATCCTTTTTGGTTGCGAGTGTGCCTGCTGGTACTAATTCGTTCACTTGACTACCTCTATCATTCCAAGTCAACTCATAATAGACCTGAGGACGTTCTACGTTGTGTAACTCCCTTTTGATGATGGGTACTTGCCGGGCCACCATAACGTCTCTAGTCTCAACGCCTCCCCCTCTTATTGCCTTTGATTCTGTTTTATATAAGGCATTGTTAATCACCTTATATGGAATAGGGATAACTTGAATGCCTGGCATAGAAGTACTTTTTCTATCACTTTTGCTGACTTCCAGCTTTAGAACAGAATTTAGCAATGGTTTTAAATCACTAACCGGAAAGTCCGTTTTATCGTATATAAAGTGCTCATAAATCAGGTGTACCCCAGCTTCAATAATATCTATAGGTGTATCACACGATCTAAGCCTTCGAGCAAATTCATATAAAGATGTATTGCGGGCTCCCTGATCAGTAAAAGGGATCGGAAAGTCATAATCCTTTGTTTTCTCTCCATTCCAAACTGGATGAAGATAATTTGGCAGCTCGTCCAACCTATCAATACTTTGAGTCAGTATAAACCGACCTTCAGTATTTTTTGTTGGCCAAACGATATAACCAGATTCAGGAGGTTTAGTGTCAACTTTTATTCCGATTGCAGTAAAGTGTTTAGAAACCTGTTTGATTTTAGGCTCAGATGATTTAGCAAAAATAAACTGGTATCCATTAGGTGTTTTTATAGCGTGATGATGGATACCTTCTCCTTCAAGAAGTTCTTTTAGCAATAATCCCTTTTCTTCTTCATCTACATCTATAACAATCCGGCCAGCGGGTATTGTTGCCCCAATCCAATGCTTCTTATTTAGGAAAATTTCTACCTGATCAGAAGTAAGATCATTTGCATCTTTCCACTTACCTATTGGATGCTTTGCTTTGCTGTATTCTGAGTTTCTTGCACTATAACCTTTGAGCTTAATTATTTTTGTTCCAGGTAAAAGCCTTTTGGCTACAGCAATAATTTCTTCAGTTAAATTAGCAGCTTCAATCATCGAATGTCTTCACCTCCTTCTTCATTACTTCGTAGAAGTGCTGAGCATTAGACAATTTCTCTCTGTTGCTTCGCCTTCCTCACTCGATTTAAACTCTTCGCGTCTCCTCCAGCTACTTCTATTTCTCGGACCCATTTCTCAATAAACACATCAACGTCTGGTTTAAAGAAGAGATATTTACTACCCACCTTGATCCGCTTAAAGTCATCCCGCCACAAGAAAAGCTCGCTGATTGTGGGCCACGAAAGGTTTAAATACTTTTTAAGCTCTGCACCTGTCATAAGCAGGCTTTCCGACTCAATTTTGTCTAATCTCCTTTGTACTTCCACTAAATAAATTGAGCGGAGCTCATCTTCATCAATTTTTATTTCGATCATGTTTTGTGCCTCCTTAACTAGGATTCAAACTCTAATGACCAATGACATTGTTGCTAAACTTTATACATTTGTTTCATGAGGGTTATCATTTGCAACATTATTGACAAAAAAAATATCTTCAACTTCAAGCATTAAGCCCTTCGCTATTTTATAAGCTACTGAAGCAGATGGGTTTCTCTTACCGTTTAATACCTGAGATAAATAAGATTGAGAAATTCCAATTTCTTTTGAAAAACCCCTCAAACTTTTACCTTTACGAGCAATTTCAATTCTTGTAGAACCAAAGTCTTTAATGGTAATAACAATCATTTTCTCACCGCCTTTTGTTAACTTAACTTCATTATAAAACAAAGGGTTATCATTTGCAACATAAAATCAAAAAAAGTTTGCATTTGTAAAACACACTACATATAATTAAAACAACAAACAAAACGAGGTGATTAAAATTACTACATTCGGAAAAGAAATAAAAGAAATACGTACAAAGAAAAAACTTTCCTTAAAAGAGGTAGCAGAACGAGGCAATTTATCGCATTCTTACTTATCTCAATTAGAAAATGGAAAACGCAATGCGCCAAAACCCGATATGATAAGAAAATTATCTATAGGTTTAGATGTACCGTTTATCCAACTTATGGACTTAGCTGGTCATACAGATTATAAAGAATATTCTTTAATAGAAACTTTTGGAGGAACAGCAACAGAATCGACAGGAGCTACTACATCTGAAGGAAAGAAAATATTTGATATGTACTCAATATTAACTATGTATGCCGAAGTGTATTATAAAGAAACCCACCTTTCAGAAGCTGATAAGGAGTTCTTAATAAATATTTTAGAAAGAACATTCCCTCAAAAATAAAACTGAAAAAAGAATCTGGAGAGGATTGATCCTTAATGGCCTACATATACCAAACAAAGACTGGTAAGTGGGGTTATAACGTCAGCCTGGGAATAGATCCAGTGACGAAGAAGCAGCGGCAAAAGACAAAATCGACATTTAAAACAGAGAAGGATGCGATCCGCGCAGCTGCTCTCTTAGAAAAACAATTTGAAGACGGTGACTATCAGACAGAAACTAAAATCAAAGTAGCAACATATGTGGAAGACTTTTTAACCTGGTATAGTCAAAATGCAAAAAGCAGCAGCGCCCGTACCCGTAAAGTTAATTTAAAACAGCTAACTGAACCGTGGAGCAAAGTACCCCTAAGAAAGATTACAAAGAAGATGTACCAGGAGCGGCTATATGAATTAAGCAGCGAATATAGCAAAAACTACTTACAGGCGATACATACCAGTGGCAAAATGCTATTTAAACGGGCAATAGATCTTGAACTGATCAAGACGGACCCGACGGAAAACTTTAAGCTACCCAAAAAGAAAGTAAGCGTGGAAGATCTGGAGCAGAATGATGAGGACATTAAGTTTCTGGAGAAAGAAGAACTTGCACATTTTTTGCGTGTAACAAAACAACATGGACTGCCTCAAGATGAACTTATCTTTACCACACTTGCGTATACAGGTATGCGGATTGGAGAAGCATTGGCGCTAAAATGGGCCGATATCGATCTTTTGCAGCTTACCCTTAGAATCTCCAAAACACTGTATACGCCACAGAATAATGCAAAGAAGTTTGAACTGTTGACACCAAAAACGAGCAGCTCCCACCGGACACTGCGTACGGATGAACACTTAATCAGCTTGTTCAAGAAACATAAAGCCGCACAAAACGAGCATATTTTAAAATATGGCCAGTATTATCAAAATCATCAATTCGTTTTCGCCCGGAATGATGGATTACCCATGACAAGAAACTTTGTAGATGGCCGTCTACAACGACTGTTGAAAACGGCTGGTATTGAGAAGTCAATCACGCCACATTCGTTTCGTCATACACATACCTCACTGTTAATTGAAGCAGGTGTAGGTATAAAAGAAATTCAGCAGCGGCTCGGTCATGGAGATATTAAAACCACGATGAATATTTATGCTCATATGACGGCCAACATGGAAGAAAAGGCTGCACAACAATTCAGTGATTTGATGAACGGTTTGCTGTAAAATGAAGCTGTCAGCCTTTGCTTTTCTACTGGTAAATATTTACCTATGATTTTTTTATGAGTTTTTTAATACTATAATGAAGCGTTGAGCAGTAAAACCCTTATACTATAAGGTTTTATCGACATAATCTTTTCTACTTGGTTAATCAGATTAATTCCTCCTTTCTGCTTATTGACTACATCATAAAAATTGAAGGACAAAAGATCAAATCACCATTTATTGATTTTCCCCCGCCTGACAGGATATTTGTTTGTCTAAATAAATATAATTATGTCTATATTTGTCTTAATCTGTCGAATAACCACCTATTATTTGTAAATAAAATGATATTCAACAATTTTATGGTACACTTAATATATAAAACGCTTTCAAGAAGGGAGAACCATTGATATGAAAACATTCAAGGTTGCTGAATTTTTTTTAGACAAAGAAGAAGATTCGCATAAAATTCCGTTAAAAGACGGCTTAATTATTAATCGCGAAGATGAAAAACAATCGTGGCTTATTGAATTATTTCTAGATGAAAACGAAGAATTATCCATTCGCCGTTTTCATCATGTATCAAATTTAACTGCCCGTATCGCAATTACTCATAGAGGAAATGCTCCAGCTATTTTTTCCGTTTCAATGCGCGATATTCAAAAGCTTGATCATGGAATCAGTGTCCTGTTTGATGCACAGCTTCGCCAAAGACGGAATGATTATACTAAACAGGTACTCGATTCACTTTTGAAAGAAGGGCTTGAAGGAGAAGAACTGCTAAATACATTTACGGATACGATCCGGAAGCAGTTAAACATGCCGGGAAAATGAAAAAAAGCGCTTCCCTTTTATAAGGAAGCGTTAGTCTTTAATCAATGAATAATCGCTGATTGCAGACCGTCATGACCGGTTTGAATGGTTTGCTGCAACAATTGAATAATATAGTGAATGTCCTGTTTCGTATAAGATTGCGCCGGCAATTCCGTGTCATATACCTGATAGTACAGAAATGAAGCCAACGCAAGCTCCCGTTCATCGGCAGGACTTAGCTGTTCGACTTTTTTTTTATCGAGTTTTTTAAAAAATCGATATAAAAACGTGCTTCTGCTTTGCAGGAATAATCATAATTAGTGCCGAGTTCTTCTTGAAGAGCATCGACCGTTTGGATCTGATCTATTGTTGGCTCTTCAGCAAAAATTTTCTCAACGACTTCATTAATTTTTTGAGCCAGTTCTTCGTGAAAAGATGGATCTGTTTTCAGCTCTTCATCGATCTGGCTGTACCAGGATGCTTTATGCTGAATATAATGACGCCACTCTTTCATAAAATCTTGTGGGCTATAACTTTCTTCATCCCACATAACTTTCGCCATATATTGTTCAAAAGCAGTGTTAATCGACCGGGTAATACTAATTTTCACACCTTGTGGTAAACTGTTCAACATTGACATTGCCAATAGGTACCTCCTAGAAATGGCCTCATTGACTCCTCGAAAATAATAACTCTTATACCTTATCATACTTTTGAACCGGTGACAAAATTTTTTATCCTTTAAAAAAGCACCGCCCAAATAACCCGGCGCGATGCTTAGTTTGTTAACTGTCTTTATTATTGGCGTCTTTCATGTCTTTTTGATCTTCAATAATATCTTCTTCAGGTGTATTCTCGTCTGTAGCCGGATCTAGATCATCATTGGTATTCGTATCGTTGGTTCCATCGTTTTCTCCCGGCAAGACGTCATTATTGTTATCATCCATCATGTCATTGTCATTGTTATCATCTATCATGTCATTGTCATTGTTATCATCCATAATATCATTATCATCCTGTACATCTTCTTCAACGGCTGGATTTTCTTCCTGATTCTCCTCATCATTTCCCCCTCCACAGCCGACAAGAAGCATCGCTGCGAGTGCAGATCCACTAGCTATTTTCAATATTTTCGCATTCATTCGTAGAATATCCCCTTTCACTAATTGTGCTTTTTTGCACTTACTGATTGTATTGTTTCCTGTTTATCAGAAGATTAATCACAAATTTTATAAACAGTATATTCCATATATATAAATATTTATAATATTTTACGTAATGGATGTATAAAAATCCATTTTAAGTAGTTAATAAAAAAACGGTCTCCACCGGTAATCGATGGAGACCGTTCATTATTTCTACTCTAGAGCAAACATTAATTCCGCTTCGCAGACAAGCTCACCTTCTACAGAAGCCATTGCTTTTGCTTTACCGATTGAGCCACGCAGGCGGGTCATTTCGACTTCAAGGCGTAATTGATCACCAGGGACAACTTGGCGCTTAAAGCGGCAGTTATCAATGCCTGCAAAAAAGGCAAGACGGCCTTTGTTTTCTTCCTTTTTCAACATCGCGACAGCGCCTACCTGTGCAAGCGCTTCGACGATTAAAACGCCCGGCATAACCGGATAGTTTGGAAAATGTCCGTTAAAAAACTCTTCATTTGCTGTTACATTTTTCAAACCTACCGCCCGCTTTCCATCTTCTACTTCGACAATACGATCGACAAGAAGAAACGGGTATCGGTGCGGAATTGTTTCTTTAATTTCACGAATATCCATTTTTACACCCACCTTTTAAAAGAGACTTTTTACGATAACGTCGGATAAATGAATCCACGTGTCAGGCATAAACACCTCGATCGGATCACCAGTGCCGATAATGCTATAGCCGATCAGCGCACCTATGACAGCTGTGATGACCATGGTAAACAATGCTAACATGAATCTCCCGAGGGGGGTGAGGCGGGTTTCTTTTTTCCGCTTCCTTTGTTCAGTCACTAATTTATCCTTCCCCTCTATCTGACCCCATTAATTAAGCCGAGCATTTGATCTGCGATTGAAATCGCCTTTGATTGAAATTGATAGGATCGCTGTGTGACCATAAGATCACTCATTTCTTTTGAAAAATCAACGTTTGACTGCTCAAGCATACCGCTCTGGATACCGGCATCTTCCCGCTCCGCTCCAGTCAGATTACGTAATACTTGTCCTTCTGCCACAACTGGCTCCTCCGGAAGTACAAGCAAGTTGTTAGATGCACGCTCTAAAAATTGCAGTTTATCCACCTGTATGATACCCAATAATCCCCCCGCCTGTGCCATCATTTGTTCAGGCGTCATGATAATCGGATTATTACGTTCATCCAATACGGGATAGCCTTCTGACGTAACGAGCATGACATTTTCGCCGCCTGACGGTGTAAGCGAGAAGGAACCGTCACGTGTATAATGAACACGTCCGGTACCCTCTTCATTTTGAATGAGTACTTTAAAAAATTGATTCGGTTTAGACAGTGCAAAATCAAGTGTTCTTCCGGTTTGTCCGAGAACGCCTTGTGTTCCGACCATCTGCGCCTGCGCCATCATTGCGCCGGCACCAAGACGGATACCATAGGGTGTCTGTCTGCCAATGTCTTCATTTTCACGGTACATGTTAACCGTATGCTGATGAACGAGATCAGCAAATGTTGCATCACTCCGTTTATAGCCGATTGTATTCATATTCGCTACATTATTGCTAGTGACATCCATTTTTTTTTGAAGCTGTGACAGCGTGTTGACAGCATTGATCATCGTTCTGTTCATGTTATTTGTCTCCTTACATCACTCTGCCGATTTCATTGGCTGCTTTTTCCATGCTGCGGTCATACGCCATCAGCACTTTTTGATTTGCTTCAAACGCGCGGTATGCCGTTAACATGTCGGTCATTGTACGAGCCGTATCTGTCGTTGATCCCTCTAGAAAAGATTGCTGAACGAAAAAAACGGCTCCTTCCGCGTCAAACGCTGTTGGAAGCGCTGGCCCATCTATCCGATACAAGCCATCCCCTTCTTTTATGAGCGCATTCGGATCTTCTGCATAGGCAATACCTATCTGGCCGATGTCTGCACCATTTTCTGTGACGCGGCCTTCGCCATCTACTTTAAATTGATCTGTAGTCAGCTGAATACGTTCGCCTTCTATGTCTTGAACATAAAGACCGGAAGCCGTTGTTAAATAGCCTTCCGGATCAAGTGTAAAGTTCCCATTGCGTGTGTATCGCGTTTCATTTACTGTATTTTGGACGGTAAAAAAAACCGATTCCCCCTGCAAAGCAAGGTCTGTAGAAAGTCCTGTTTCACGTATGTCACCTTGGCGAAAGTTTGGAATCGCTTCTTGCAAGTAAATGCCTGTGTTTAATGTACCCACAACGGGTTCAAACGGAAGGGTAAATTTATTTTTAACCGGAATGGACGTTTCATCAATACGCTTTAAGAGCATCTCTGGAAAAGCACGCATGCTTGTCTGATCTGCTTTGTAGCCTGGTGTATTCACATTCGACATGTTATTTGTTAATATTTCTGTGCGCCGTTGCTGCGCGATCATGCCCGAAGCCGCTGTGTAAAAACCTTTAAACAAACGATTCACCTCATTTTCAAGCTGTAGACACTGACTACATTATACAATACATAAAGCTGTAATTAACAGAAATTAATGCAAAATGAGGAAATTTAAACAGGGCCATCTTTATATCTTAAATGGCCCTATTTCACTATTTATTCTTTTTTTTGGAAGTAAGACGTTCCATATTGTCGAGCATGATACCAGTGCCGACTGCAACACAGTCCATCGGGTTTTCAGCGACAAATACAGGTACTTTCAGTTCATTCATTAAAAGTTGGTCCATGCCATGCAATAAAGCTCCTCCACCCGTCAGCATAGCACCCCGATCGATAATGTCAGCCGACAGCTCAGGCGGTGTTTTTTCGAGGACATTTTTTGACGCTTGGACAATTTGCATAACCGACTCGCGAAGTGCCTCTTCAATTTCAGCAGAACTTACCGTTAAAACACGTGGAAGTCCCGTCATAATGTCACGTCCTCGGATTTCCATTTCTTCATTGCGCGTTTCTGGAAAGACTGTCCCGATATTTACTTTGATCGCTTCTGCTGTACGCTCACCAATCAACAGTTTATATTGTTTTTTCACATAGCTCATAATATCAGCATCAAATGTGTTACCAGCTACTTTAATAGATTCTGCTGTCACAATCGCACCAAGTGATAAAACAGCTACATCCGTTGTACCGCCACCGATGTCAATGACCATATTACCGCTCGGCTCAAAAATTTCCATGCCGGCGCCAACCGCAGCAACTTTCGGTTCTTCTTCAAGATAAATCGTTTTCCCGCCACTTTTTTCTGCTGCTTCACGAATGGCTTTTTGTTCGACTGCTGTAATTTGCGTGGGACAGCAAATTAAAATACGCGGCTTAGACAACAAGCTTTTTACATTCAATTTGTTAATAAAGTGTTTCAGCATAGATTCCGTTACATCAAAGTCGGCAATAACGCCATCACGCAGCGGACGAATTGCTATGATATGTCCTGGCGTCCGGCCGACCATTTGATACGCTTCTTCCCCCACAGCGAGTACTCTATTTGTATTGCGATCAAGGGCAACGACAGATGGTTCATTTAACACAATACCCTGTCCTTTTACGTGAATAAGTACGTTTGCTGTCCCAAGATCAATTCCAATATCTTTAGATAACATGACCTATTTCCTCCTGAGTTTCCTCTATCTATTTTCATATCATTTAGGCGTTATGTTCCAACGATTTATTTTACCATATAAACACGTAAGTATGGATGAAATCATCGTGGAATATTCGGAAATTACGAGAGATTCATAACCAATATAAAGTGAATCTTCCACCAGCGGGGGTTTTCTTTCATCCCCCGCTGGTGGAAGAGGAACTCAGGTAAAGTGCGCCGCGTCCTGCGGCAATACCTGAGTGTCCAGGCTCTGCCTGGCCCAAACCAATCGGGCCTTTACGGGCAGTTTGTCCCCCACTTATCCTTTTTCGATTTCTCTAAGTCTTGAAATAGGAGTCTTACTGCCCGTTAATCTGCGATAAATTTATATATTACCATAAAACAGAAAAATCCCGCCTTTATGGGCGGGATGAAAAATTCAATTCACGGATGTTTTTTTCTTTCGTCCGGTTCCAGACGCTACCAGATTCACAGTCGTTGCCTGCCCATCTGAAAAGGCAAAGAAATAACCAATTTAACTGTTCGTGTACTACGTTTTACCGCTGATCAAGTGTCTTCCACTTTTCTTTCGTTGCTTCTCCACCGCGTAAATGCCGGATTGATTTATGGTAGTGTAAAATATGTTCGACACGGGCTGAGAGTTCTGGACTGAGGCCCGGCAGCCGCTCGGTTAAATCTTTATGAACTGTGCTTTTTGAGATACCGAATTCTTTTGCAATATCACGTACTGTTTTGTTTGTATCAACGATGTACTCTCCGATATTAAGCGCTCTTTCTTTGATGTAATCGCGCACATGCACGCCTCCCTCACCGGAACCGGGACGGGCGAAATGAGACGTATCTTCTGTTGATATGAGCAAGTAGGCATCGTTATTCATTACTTCGGGGCGGTCTCATTTTTAGAAGCCCCGTTCCTTTTTACTACCATATGCTCATTTCCCAGGAGATATGAACGGTTATTTCCATTGGGAGACCGCTTTTCCGTATAGTGAATCAGGATTGAGCGTCTCGCCATTCTTTGTAACTTCAAAATGAACGTGGACGCCTGCTGATTCATTCATTAAACTTCTGCCAGATTTCCCGATTTTATCACCCTGACTCACTTTGTCTCCTGATTTCACTTGAATATCTGCTACGGATTGGAATGTCATCAGAACACCTTTTCCATGGTCAATCTCAATATAATTACCCAAAAATGCATCTTCCCTTACGTCAGTGACTTTGCCAGACAATGGTGCAATGACGTCAAATGTTTTACCGTTTTCTAATGCGTAATCAACACCTGAACTTTCATAATATGTGTCGTTAAAGACAACGAGTGCTTTTTGTTGGTCATCTTCTGCTGCTTTTTCATCATAAAATGACGTTTTAACTGTGACGTCCGCTTTAGATGGCTTGCTCATTTTTTCCTGGGGACTCTCCTTACCATTTACACTGATCGTTGAGTCATCAAATTCTTTTGAAGCAGGTGCTGGATTCGTGACAGACACTTCATCCTTTTCACGATTCATCACTTCATACATCATAAGACTGGAAATAAGTAAAATGGCGCAAGCGAGATAGATTGCTGGCAGTGCTCGTCTTTTTGTAAAAAAATCTTTCAATTTTGGGGGGAGTGGTTTTTTGCCGCCCTCATTCATGTTCATCACCTCATCACGCATTGTAGACTCGCTTGGGATTTTTTATACATATGTGGAACAATATTTCTTTATCTGTTAAAAAAACGCCACAAACAAAAGGGAAAGCACTACGATGAAATGGTAAAATCAATATAATATTAACTAATAATCGGGGTGTCGAAGTGAAAAAAATAATTCGATTATTATCAATTGCGGCACCTGTCATTTATATGATTGCCATTTGGACCATGTCAGGTCTCCCGCATGATACGATCATGAATTTACCGAATAATACCATGGACCGTTTTTTAAAAGAATCTCTTCATCTTGTCGAGTTTGCTTTTTTATATGTATTGATTATTTATGCATTTTTAGCAAATGGAAAATTGACGTCGTTTATTAGTTTGGCTGCTGTTATATTTGCTTCGTTTTACGGACTGGCGGATGAAATCCATCAGGCATTTGTCCCGTATCGATCGGCTACATTAATTGATGCAATTAAAGATGTAACCGGTGCATTTGTTGCTTTCACGATCGTTAACTATATGTATTTTAAAAAAAATTCACGTATCGGCCGCTGGATGGCTATGTTCAGTGAATGGGCACGTCCGCAATAGAGACAGCGGACGTGTTTTTTATTTTTTAAAGAAATTTTCTACAGATTCAATAGAAGTACCTGGATAATAATGTGTCATAATATCAGTGTATTTTTTCCCTTCTTTTGCCATACCATTTGCCCCATATTGGCTCATGCCAATGCCGTGTCCATATCCTTTCGTCATCATTACAACGTTTTCTCCCTTAACAAACATGTCAAAATCAGCTGATGGCAATTCAAGCGCTTCCCTTATTTCACGTCCAGTAAAGCTTTTTCCGCTAATCTGGATTTCTCCGACGCGTCCGCCTGCCGTACGAGCAATAACAGTTCCTGCCTCACCTGATTTCGGCAATGTAACACCTAGTTTATCTTCCACTTCGACTCGCGGAATAACAATGTCCTGCTTAAAATTTGGTGCCGCTTCATCCCATGGACTTTCAACACTAACCAAATATGGAAGTGATGATTGCCAATATTCTTCAGCATTTTCCGTTTTTCCATTGCCTGATGAAAAAAAAGCAGCAGTAATCGGTTCACCGTTATAAACAAGTACTTCTCCTTCTGTTTCTTTCGCCGCCTCTTCTATCTTTTGTTTGTTTTCTTCAAATTGTGTTCCCCATGTTGCTCTTAGTTCTTCTTCATCTTTAAATACTTGATCGTTAACTGTATCGGTCACTTTAAGGCCGGCCAGCGTCTGCGTCAACATAAAAGTTCTAGCTGCGACAGCCTGTGCTTTTAATGCTTCTTTTTCAAATGTTGCTGGCATTTCAGCTGCGACAACCCCAACAACATAGTCTTCTAGAAGAACGGATTCTGTTTCCTTCGAATCAGAACGTACAACATCAACGGATGGTTCTTCTTTTTGCTCGGTTGTTTTTTCTTCCGTTAAAAAAAGACCGACAGCTGGAATCGCAATTGTAACAATAAGAATAAAAAGAAAAAGATAGAGCATTTTTTTCAAAACAAAATCCCTCCTTGCTGTATAAAAAGGGATATGCATGACTATACTAATTATGACAACACACAAAAAAACCGCCTGCGTAAACAGACGGCTTTTTCAAACAAAAATAGATATAAACATAAATTCAGTTTTCCACTGGGATCGGCGTATCAACTGCTTCCGACACACGTTCAATGTCAGCGCCAAGTGAAGCTAGCTTGCCATGGAAATTCACATATCCACGGTCAAGGTGTTTCAGCTCAGTTACACGTGTATACCCATCCGACACAAGACCAGCAATGACAAGTGCTGCAGCTGCACGTAAATCAGTCGCAGCGACTTCCGCTCCTTGTAAGTCAGATGGTCCGTCAATAATAACAGAACGGCCTTCAATCTTTACATTTGCGTTCATACGGCGAAATTCTTCGACGTGCATAAACCGGTTTTCAAAAACCGTTTCTGTAATGACTCCTGTTCCTTCTGCTTTCAACATAAGTGCCATCATTTGTGACTGCATATCAGTCGGGAAGCCTGGATGCGGCATTGTTTTAATATCGACAGACGTCATTTTATCCGGTCCAATGACACGAACACCATTGTCTTCTTCAATAATTTCAACACCCATTTCCCGCATCTTTGCGATCAATGAAGACATATGCGCAGCAACTGCACCCTCAACTAGTACGTTTCCACCTGTAATCGCTGCAGCTGTCATAAATGTACCTGCTTCAATACGATCAGGAATAATGGCGTGATCCGTACCTTGAAGTGTTTCCACACCTTCAATACGAATCGTTTCCGTTCCAGCGCCGACAACTTTGCCACCCATTTTGTTAATAAGTATGGCAAGATCAACGATTTCCGGCTCTTTTGCGGCATTTTCAAGGATGGTTGTGCCTTCTGCGAGAGCCGCAGCTGTCATAATGTTTTCAGTCGCCCCAACGCTTGGGAAATCCAAATAAATTTTCGCTCCTTGGAGACGTCCATCTGTTTCCGCTTCAATAAATCCATTTTCAACACGGACTTTCGCCCCCATCGCTTCAAATCCTTTTAAATGTTGATCAATGGGACGCGAACCAATTGCACAACCGCCCGGTAAAGCGACACGTGCTTTTCCGTTACGGGCTAATAGTGCGCCCATCACAAGGACAGACGCGCGCATTTTTCGAACATATTCAAATGGCGCCTCAATTAAAAGTTGTTTCGCAGCATCGACTGTCACTGTATTGTTTTCAAATGTTACTTCGCAATTTAAGTGGCGCAACACTTCATTAATTGTATATACATCAGATAAAGTGGGCACGTCACGAATGACGCATTTACCTTCTTTAGCCAACATCGTTGCTGCAAGTACAGGCAACACCGAATTTTTTGCACCTTCAACTTTGACGGAACCGTTCAATTGACGGCCGCCGCGGACGATAATTTTGTCCAAACTGTTCCCCTCCGCGCTCTTTTCTATTATACATATTCAAATCAATGGACTGACGTTCCAGTCCCTTTCCAATGTCTTAATAAATCCCTTCGACAAAACTCATTCAAGTTTACCATCCTGTTCCTGTTATTCACAAGTGAAATTAAGCACAAATTATAGAGATTTTGTGAAGCTGTTTATGAAAAGCATTCTGTTTTATTTTCCCGTATAAAAACATGGCAAACCAAAATGAATGATGTTTCACAAACTCTCCCCACTTAAACTTATATAGTTTTTCCAAAAAAGGCAAGTACATTGATAGATTGATTTTTCATGGTAATAATAATGGCAGCTGACGAGACCAGATAAAATAGTCAAGAAAGAAATTGCTGACGGTCGAACCAATTGCCGTCGCAAGCAATAAATAAAGAAGACGCGCCCGTGCCATCTGGTTTTTGCGAAGTAACTTTTCAAAGCGGATCGCTTGTAGTGCCCAGAAAGACAGACCGATGAAAAACAAGCTCATAATCATGCTAATAAGTGCTTCTTGTCCAAACGATTCAAGCATCGTACGTCCTCCTTTTCTTACAAGTTAATCTCTGAGTGACCAGGCTCAGCCTGGCCCAAATCAATCGGGTCTTTACGGGCAGTTTGCCTCTCACTTATCCTTTTTATGATTCCTTTAAATCTTGAAATGAGAGTTTTGCTGCCCTTTAATCTCCGATAAAAAAGCTGCCCGATCGCTAGAACGATGGACAGCTTATCTCTTCTTATAGTTTGCCTTCGTGCACATTAAGACGGTTAGTCGCTCGTTTCAATGCAAGTTCAGCACGTTTCAAATCGACTTGATCCTGTTTGCCTTGCAAAAGGCGTTCTGCACGCATTTTTGCTTCTTTGGCACGGGCAGCATCAATGTTTTCCGCTTTTTCAGCAGCTTGCGCTAATATCGTTACCTGATCAGGACGAACTTCGAGAAAGCCACCGCTGATAGCGACCAATTCGGATTTGTTGTCGCCCAAAACAAGGCGGACAGCACCGATTTGTAAGGGAGCGACCATCGGCACGTGGCCGGCCATGATGCCGAGCTCGCCGCTTTTTGCTTTCGCACTGACGAGTTCCACGTTCGTATCCACTACCGGGCCGTCAGGAGTGACGATATTGACGTTAAATGTCTTCATAGCTAAACCTCCTGATCCCTATATTAAGCTTTTGCACTCAGCTCTTGTGCTTTTGCAACAACTTCATCAATGCCACCGACAAGACGGAATGCATCTTCAGGAAGATTATCGTGTTTGCCGTCGAGAATTTCTTTAAATCCACGTACTGTCTCTTGGACAGGAACGTAAGATCCTTTTTGACCTGTGAACTGTTCAGCAACGTGGAAGTTTTGCGATAAGAAGAACTGAATGCGGCGCGCACGCGATACAGTCAGTTTATCATCTTCACTTAATTCATCCATACCTAAGATCGCAATGATATCTTGCAATTCTCTGTAACGTTGCAATGTTTGCTGTACCGCACGCGCAATACTGTAATGCTCTTCACCCACGATTTCTGGGGAAAGGGCACGTGATGTAGACGCGAGCGGATCAACTGCTGGGTAAATACCCATTTCAGATAATTTACGCTCAAGGTTTGTTGTCGCATCCAAATGGGCGAACGTTGTCGCTGGCGCTGGATCCGTGTAATCATCGGCTGGGACATAAATTGCTTGGATAGATGTTACAGAACCAACGTTAGTCGATGTAATACGTTCTTGAAGCTGACCCATTTCTGTTGCAAGTGTCGGTTGATAACCTACTGCTGATGGCAGACGGCCAAGAAGGGCAGATACTTCAGAACCTGCTTGCGTGAAACGGAAAATATTATCGATAAAGAACAATACGTCTTGTCCTTGTTCATCACGGAAATATTCAGCCATTGTCAAACCTGACAAAGCAACACGCATACGCGCACCTGGCGGCTCATTCATTTGACCGAATACCATCGCTGTTTTTGCAATAACACCAGAATCGCTCATCTCGTAGAAAAGGTCATTTCCTTCACGAGTACGCTCACCAACACCTGCAAATACGGAAATACCGCCGTGTTCTTGTGCAATGTTGTTGATTAATTCTTGAATTAATACGGTTTTACCTACGCCGGCACCACCGAAAAGACCAATTTTACCACCTTTAATGTAAGGAGCAAGAAGGTCAACAACCTTAATACCTGTTTCCAAAATTTCAGTTTCTGTTGAAAGCTGGTCAAACGTAGGCGCGAGACGGTGAATAGCGTCACGGCGTGCGTCCGCCTCAATTGGCTCTGCCAAGTCGATTGTCTCACCTAACACGTTAAATACGCGGCCAAGTGTAATATCACCAACTGGTACGGCAATCGCGCTTCCTGTATCAATTACTTCCTGGTTACGCTGAAGGCCGTCTGTAGATGCCATCGCGATTGCTCGGATGGAATCATCGCCAAGGTGCGTCGCTACTTCTAACGTCAGTTCAGAAGCTTTATCACCCGCTTCAGAGCTAATTTGTACTTTCAAGGCGTTATAAATGGCAGGTAGTTGACCGTTTTCAAACTTAACGTCAACGACCGGACCCATGACTTGAAGAACGCGTCCTCTGTTCATCTTTTTCCCTCCTGTTTTGCTAAATATATAGTGAGCAGGACAAAGTCTACCCACTCTTTCTTCTATTCGAGTGCTGCTGCTCCGCCGACAATCTCCGTAATTTCTTGCGTGATTGCTGCCTGGCGCGCACGGTTGTATTGAAGTGTTAACGAGCCGATAAGCTCTTTCGCGTTGTCCGTTGCATTTTGCATAGCAGTCATACGCGCAGCGTGCTCACTCGCTTTTCCGTCAAGTAGAGCTCCATAAATCAAGCTTTCTGCATATTGTGGAAGCAAGACCTCAAGAATTTCTTCTGCAGACGGTTCAAATTCATACGATGAAAGACGGCCGCCTGATGATTCAATATCAGTCAAAGGCAATACCTTTTTCTCCGTGACGTCCTGTTGGATCGCATTAACAAAATGGTTGTAGTACATATAAAGCTCATCATATGCACCTTCTGAAAATAGATCGACGGTTTTACGCACGATCTCCTTCACGTCAGCAAAGTTTGGCTGATCTGGAAGGCCGGTAACGTCTTCTGCCACTTCCATGCCACGATTACGGAAGAAATCCCGTCCCATGCGGCCGACTGCGATAATGACATAATCATCTTTTGACGTATGACGCTCTTGAATTTTTTTATGCACATTGCGTAAAATGCTGCTGTTATAGGCTCCCGCCAAACCGCGGTCCGATGTGATCACAAGGTACCCCGTTTTTTTAACAGGGCGGGTTTGAAGCATCGGATGTGTTACGTCTTTACTGCCGAGTGCGATTGACGCCACGACTTCTTGAATTTTATCCATATAAGGAACGAATCCTTTTGCATTCGCTTCTGCACGGCTTAATTTAGAAGCAGATACCATTTGCATGGCTCTCGTAATCTGACTCGTCTTTTTTGTAGACGTAATACGGGTTTTTATATCGCGTAACGATGCCACTTTCTCTCACCACCCTTTTTGTGTTAGATGACGCAGACAGGGCGGACGTCCGATTGACGGTACCGCCCTGATCTTGCGATTATTCGGATTTCACAAACGATTTTTTAAACTCGCTGATTGCCGACTTCAACTCGTCATCAGACGGAAGTTCTTTCGTTGTGCGAATATGATCGTACACATTTGTATGGTTCTTATCGAGCCAGTTCAACAGTTCATCTTCAAAACGAGTAATATCTGATACGGCAATATCGTCAAGGTAACCGCGTGTCAATGCATAAAGAATGACAACCTGACGCTCAACTTTAAGCGGTTTATTCAAGTCTTGTTTCAATACTTCAACTGTACGTGCACCGCGGTTCAGTTTTGCCTGTGTGATCGGATCAAGATCCGAACCGAACTGAGCGAACGCTTCTAGCTCACGGTAGGCAGCAAGGTCAAGACGAAGTGTACCTGCCACCTTTTTCATCGCTTTAATTTGTGCTGAACCACCAACACGTGATACAGAAAGACCCGCATTGATCGCCGGACGTACGCCGGAGAAGAATAAGTCAGATTGAAGGAAGATCTGTCCATCTGTAATGGAAATAACGTTCGTTGGAATGTAAGCAGAGATATCGCCTGCTTGTGTTTCAACGAATGGAAGTGCTGTAATCGAACCTGCACCAAGTGTATCGTTCAACTTCGCTGCACGCTCGAGCAAACGAGAATGCAAGTAGAATACGTCACCAGGGTAAGCTTCACGACCTGGAGGACGACGAAGAAGAAGGGAAAGTTCACGGTAAGCCGCCGCTTGTTTAGACAAATCATCATAGACGATCAGAACGTGTTTGCCGTTAAACATGAATTCTTCTGCCATTGAAACGCCTGTGTAAGGTGCAAGGAACAACATCGGAGCAGGCTGTGATGCAGATGCCGTTACGACAATTGTATAGTCAAGCGCACCGTGTTTACGAAGGGTTTCAACTGCATTACGTACTGTAGATTCTTTTTGACCAATTGCAACATAAATACAAACCATATCCTGGTCACGTTGATTTAAAATTGTATCGATCGCGACAGTCGTTTTACCCGTTTGACGGTCACCGATGATTAATTCACGTTGTCCGCGGCCGATTGGCACAAGAGCGTCAATCGCTTTAATTCCTGTTTGCAATGGCTCATGAACAGATTTACGAGCCATTACGCCCGTTGCCGGGCTTTCAATTGGACGTGTTTTTGTTGTATTAATTGGACCAAGACCATCGACTGGCTGACCAAGAGAGTTCACAACGCGGCCGATGAGCGCTTCGCCGACCGGTACTTCCATGATGCGGCCTGTACGGCGCACTTCATCGCCTTCTTTGATGCCTGTGTAAGGACCAAGAATAATAATACCTACGTTGTTTTCTTCCAGGTTTTGAGCCATTCCCATGACGCCGTTTGAGAACTCAAGAAGTTCTCCTGCCATAGCGTTATCGAGGCCGTGAGCACGTGCGATACCGTCCCCAACCTGGATGACAGTACCGACGTCGCTAACTGTAATGTCGGACTGGAAGTTTTCAATTTGCTTTTTTATCAGCGCACTGATTTCTTCAGCTTTGATGCCCATGCATGTCACCCCTCATTTTCTTCCAGAAGCAATACTGCTTCTGTCTAATTTATTAATTCGTTGTTAGTTGTTTTTCAAGACGGTTCAGTTTGCCGCGCAAGCTGCCGTCAAAAATGCGATTTCCGATGCGGACTTTTAAGCCACCCAGCAAATCCGGATCTACAATGTTTTCGATGTTTAGTGTCTGCTTGCCGACTTTGCGGGAAAAAGCAGAGATTACAGCTGTTTCTTCTATTGGTGAGAGCGGACGGATTGAATGTACAAAAGCATCCGCTGTACCGCGCTCTTCATTCGCCAATTCAATGTATTCATTACATACAGATGTAATTTCATCATTGCGATGACGTTGAACGAGAAGCTTCAATGTATTGACAACAGGTGCAGAAGCTTTCGCAAAAGCGGATTGAATCAGTGCCTGTTTGTTTGCAATAGAAAGCTTCGGTGATTTAAGAATCGTTTGAAGTTCTTTGTTTTCACTGAATACTTGTTTCACAACGCGCAGTTCTTCTTCTATTTCCGCTACCTGATGCTGTTCTTTTGCCAGTTCAAAAAGCGCGATCGCGTAGCGTTTTTCCGCTCCGGATTTACTCATCGCTCTTCGCCTGCCTCTTTAATATAATCATTAATTAACTGTTCCTGGTCAGCTGCAGAAAGTTCTTTTTCAATCACTTTCGATGCGATCATTACAGATAATGAAGCAACCTGCTCGCGCAGTGAGTTCATTGCATTGTCGCGCTCTTGTGCAATTTCAAGCTTCGCAGATTCTTTCAAGCGCTCAGATTCAGCACGGGCGGCCGCGATGATCTCTGTTTTTTGCTCTTCGCCCATTTTTTTGGCATTTTCAATTGTATTTTGCGCTTCAAGACGAGTTGCTTTTAACTCGGCACGCGTTTCTTCTAATAATTGATTCGCTTCGACACGGCTTTTCTCAGCCGCTTCGATTTCAGATGCAATATGCTCTTCACGCTGCTGCATGATGCCCATAAGCGGACCCCAAGCGAACTTTTTCAGCAATGCGAGCAAGATGATAAACATAGCAAGCTGGAACAGGATATCACCGCCATTAAAACCGGCGCCAGCTCCAAGTACGTATGCGTTTGTCGTCACGATCATTTCACTCCCTTCAAGAGATTCCGACTCTTTCCGCATAAGGAAAGAAATTCACTCACAATAAGCGTTTACTGTATTTTAAACATAAAGGAATGGCGAAGGTTCGCATTGGAATGTGATCTTCGCCATTTAGGCTCTCAAGATGTGAGTCACAAAGGCGTTGTTAATAGGATACGGGTCACAAAGGCGTTACGATGAACGAACATCGCGCTTTTAGCCTTTGATCTTTATCCTTAGCCTTTGATCCTCTTCCCTGGAGCTGTTTCTGTATCGTATTTCAGCTGCAGGTATTTTTCATACATACCTCGCCGCTTTTTCATTATTATTGTCCTTGTACCATGAACGCGATAACTACTGCGATAATAGGAATCGCCTCTACTAACGCTACCCCAATGAACATTGTTGTTTGAAGCATTCCACGTGCTTCTGGCTGACGAGCCATACCTTCGACTGTTTTCGATACGATCAGACCGTTACCTACACCGGCACCAACGGCCGCTAAACCAATTGCAATTGCTGCTGCTAAAAGACCCATGTTAATTTTTCCTCCTTATTTTTAAAAACATGATTTACTAAAAGATTTTTTATCCAGTGACTGAACAGATAATTATATCAATGGTCGCTGCTCACTTTGTGGGCAATATAAACCATCGTTAACATTGTGAAAATGAATGCCTGAATGGCACCAATAAATACAGAGAATCCCATCCATGCAAGCGTTGGTATGATTGCTGCCAGATGACCTCCAACTCCCGTTGCCAATGATCCGGCAAGGAGTGTCAGCAAGATTTCTCCTGCAAAGATATTACCGTATAACCGCAGACCGAGTGTTAGCGTATTCGCGAACTCTTCAATCAGCTTGAGCGGGAACATAAACCACATTGGACGGAAAAAGTCTTTTCCATATTCGGAGAAACCTTTCATACGGATCGCATAAAAATGCGACAGTCCCACAACCATAACAGCAAGCGTCAACGTAATAACCGGATCGGCTGTTGGTGATTTCCACCATAGTACATCATCGTAAACAACTGCGAACGGAAGACCAAGCATGTTCGATACGAATATATACATAATTAATGTAATACCAAGAATGTGAAAGCGACCACCCGTTTTCCAGTCCATGTTGCTTTTAACTATCCCTTTAACAAAGTCCATTATCCACTCAAAAATGTTTTGAATGCCTGTCGGTTTCATCGCCAAATTACGTGTTGCAGCAATCGCAATTAAAAAGACAATCAAGCTTGCAACGGTAATCATTAAGATGTTAGACAGGTTGAACGTCAATGTGACCCCGAAAAGATCAACGTGACGTAACGGAGACTCATGACCCAAATTATTTCACCTCTCTTTCCCGTTCGTGCGTTTTATAAAATGCTGGATTCCAAAATCTATCATAATCACCGCATATGCAGTCATTAATCCAAAAACTGTGCTGATCAAATTGAATTGATCGGGGTATTGGAGAGCAATCATCGCCGCGAGAGCCGCTGAGCCCATTCGCAAAATCGTTCCGAGAGACGGTATTTTCCTGCCTTCATCAACCGCTTTGCCAAGACGGGTAATCCGTTTGGATATGATCCAATGATTATAGAGGCTGAGTGCAGTTCCAAGAATAAGACCTGCATAAATGGTCGGCGTTGATGTAAAACCCCAACCGAGAACAAAGATGGCTAGCAGATAAAGTAAATATTTCCGCTGTCGTTTAATGGATTGCTGGAGTTCGGGCATAAAGTGCTAGTCTCCTGAATTGAATTGTTGAATTGTACGCAGCATAGCGTAAATTCCTGCCGAGAGTCCCCCCAGCAGTCCGATAATTAAAAAAAGAGGCACTGTATTCAAATATTTGTCAAGTGCAATGCCTGTAAAAACACCGGCGATCATAGAGCCTGTAAGCTGGGCTAAAACTGTGCTATAAAGCGCCATAGCCCTAAAAGGTCGATTTTCTTGATCCCGGTTCATTACACACCTCTTCTTAGTATGTTTGTATACCTGTTAAAAAGCAGTGATGAAAAACGTTTACACTATGTATAAAGTCCATTCTCCGTACCCTTTGTTAGCATACAATAGGGCTTTTTCAATGTCAATGTGTTCATTGAGAAAACCTCAGCGCACAACAAGGATTATTCACAAAATGCTCAAACTTTCCAATCCGTTATTTCAATATTCGAACAGGCCATCCTTTTGTTTACGGACGGCCTTGTTTATTTTATTTCACTTCAAAACGCTCTGGTTCATTTGGTGATGCTTTAAAATAGTAGCGGATCGCATCACAAATTCGACGCGACGCTTCACCGTCACCATATGGATTAGACGCTTTCGACATTTTTTCATAGGCCGCTCCGTCTGTTAACAATTCTGATGCAAGCGAGTATATGGTCTCTTCATCTGTACCTGCCAATTTCAATGTACCGGCATCAATACCTTCCGGACGCTCTGTCGTATCACGCAAAACGAGAACTGGAACGCCAAGTGACGGTGCCTCTTCCTGTACGCCGCCTGAATCAGTCAATATAATATGAGCCCGTTCAGCAAAGTTATGGAAATCAATCACATCAAGCGGTTCAATTAAATGAATACGCGGATCATTCCCTAAAATCGAATCGGCCGTTTCTCGTACGGCCGGATTTAAATGAACCGGATAAACAACTTGAATATCATCTTGATCGTTCACAAGACGTTTAATCGCACGGAACATGTTTTTCATCGGTTCACCAAGATTTTCACGGCGATGAGCTGTCATTAGAACGAGACGATCCGTACCAATTTTCTCAAGTACTTCGTGTGTATATGCTTCTTTAACCGTTGTTTTCAACGCATCAATCGCCGTATTGCCGGTCACAAAAATTGCTTTTCTTTCTTTATTTTCGTTCAGTAAGTTTTGTTCAGACTGCGCTGTCGGTGAAAAATGAAGATCGGCCATTACACCTGTAAGCTGACGGTTCATTTCTTCCGGGAACGGTGAATATTTATTCCACGTACGAAGTCCCGCCTCCACGTGCCCAACAGCGATCTGATTATAAAATGCTGCAAGACCAGCGACAAATGTCGTCGTTGTATCACCGTGAACGAGGACGATATCCGGTTTAACTTCTTTCATCACCTTGTCTAGCCCTTCGAGACCTCGTGTCGTTACGTCGATGAGTGTTTGACGGTCTTTCATAATGTTCAAGTCATAATCTGGTATAATTTCAAAAATGTCGAGCACCTGATCAAGCATTTGACGGTGCTGTGCTGTAACCGTTACGATGGCTTCAAATTCATCTGGACGGTTTTTCAGTTCCAGAACGAGGGGTGCCATTTTAATCGCTTCCGGCCGCGTGCCAAAAATCGTCATAACTTTAATCGGACGATCCATTGTTTTCCCACCTGCTTCTTTTATTTTGTTCCGAATAAACGGTCGCCTGCATCGCCAAGCCCCGGCACGATGTAGCCTTCTTCATTTAATTTTTCATCAAGTGCTGCAATGTAAATATCTACATCCGGATGTGCTTCTTTCACTGCTTCAACCCCTTCTGGTGCAGCAATTAAACACATAAATCGAATGCTTGTTGCGCCGCGTTTTTTCAGCGAGTTAATCGCTTCTACCGCTGATCCGCCTGTCGCAAGCATTGGATCAACAACGATGAAATCACGTTCTTCAATATCTGACGGGAATTTAACGTAATATTCCACCGGCTGCAATGTTTCCGGGTCGCGATATAACCCGATGTGGCCGACTTTGGCTGCCGGGATCAATTTCAATACGCCGTCTACCATGCCAATACCTGCACGTAAAATAGGGATTATGCCTAATTTTTTCCCTGAAAGAACTTTTGCTTTCGCTTCGCATACGGGCGTTTGAACCGTTACTTCTTCAAGCGGAAGATCACGTGTAATTTCAAACGCCATCAATGTCGCCACTTCATCTGTCAATTCTCGAAAATCTTTCGTACCTGTTTCCTTATCACGAATCATCGTCAGTTTATGCTGTATTAGTGGATGATCAAATACATATACTTTTCCCACATGCTCACTCCTTATTGTACATTCATCAAATGCCTTCCTCATTTTACTTGAAAAGAGTTTATCGGGCAACCAAATGAAAGGACCCTGAAAAAATCAGCCTCTTTATGAATCGTGCTGATGAAAGTGAACAACCATCTGTCAGACTGCGAATAAATATAAATAAACCGCCAGCAGCCTGCCAGCGGTTCGTTCTATTTATTATACTTGTTGATAGAGCGCATATCTCGAAGTCAATGCTGCTACACGCTCAGCTGACTCTTTTAATACTGCTTCATCTTCATGGTTTTTCAATGTTTTAGCAATGATTGAAGCGACTTCGTCCATCGCGTCAAGATCAAAGCCACGCGACGTCACTGCTGCTGTACCGATACGGACACCACTTGTGACAAATGGACTTTCTGGATCGTAAGGAATCGTGTTTTTATTTACCGTAATACCGACTTCATCGAGAACCGCTTCCGCTACTTTACCTGTCAGGCTAAGTGAGCGAAGATCGATCAATAATAGATGATTGTCTGTGCCGCCTGAAACGATATCAATTCCTTCTTTAGATAAACCTGACGCTAAACGGCTCGCGTTGTCGATCACGTTTTGTGCATACGTTTTGAAACTGTCTTCAAGTACTTCGCCGAATGCAACTGCTTTGGCTGCGATAACGTGCATAAGTGGTCCGCCTTGAATACCAGGGAAAATCGATTTATCGAGCTTTTTGCCGAACTCTTCACTGGATAAAATCATCCCACCGCGTGGTCCACGCAATGTTTTATGCGTTGTTGTTGTAACAAAATGAGCGTAAGGAACTGGACTTTGGTGAAGACCCGCTGCAACAAGACCAGCGATATGTGCCATATCCACCATTAAATACGCCCCTACTTCATCAGCGATTTCACGGAATTTAGCGAAATCAATCGCACGCGGATACGCGCTTGCACCAGCTACGATCAATTTCGGTTTATTCGCAAGCGCTTTTTGACGAACATCTTCATAATCGATTACTTGTGTATCTTTCGTTACACCGTACTCAACAAAGTTATATTGTACACCACTGAAGTTAACTGGGCTTCCGTGAGTCAAATGTCCGCCGTGAGATAAATTCATACCAAGAACCGTATCGCCTGTTTCCAAAATCGTGAAATAAACCGCCATGTTCGCTTGTGCACCTGAATGAGGCTGAACATTTACATATTCTGCACCAAAAATTTCTTTCGCACGCTCACGCGCCAAGTCTTCCACAACATCAACATGCTCGCAACCGCCGTAGTAGCGTTTGCCAGGGTAGCCTTCTGCATATTTGTTTGTCAATACTGATCCTTGCGCTTCCATTACTGCTTCAGATACGAAGTTTTCAGAAGCAATTAATTCAATTTTCGTTTGCTGACGTTTCAGTTCATCCTCAATTGCTGCAAATACAGCCGGATCTTGCGTTTGAATTTTACTCATCATCGTTCCCCTTTCCAATCTATTAATTCAAAATAGTATTTACGGATATCTCTTAAAAAATTCTCTTTCATTCTAACATGTTTTCTGGATCTTTCAACTGTATTTTATGCTTTTTTACGGTTTTTGGGTAAATAAATAGCTGTCTTTAATAAAAAAGACAGCAAAACCTTAACATTCATCAGTTGTTGAATCGCTTATATTCGTTTTTTCATAAATAGCCCGAGATCCGCCAATCAGCTTTGGCCGCGTTTTGGCCATCGTCACATGCGCCTCACCGATGCTGTTTCTTAACGTGCGTACCGGCACTGCCACATGCTTCAAATGCATGCCTATGAACGTATCGCCTATATCAATCCCGCCATCTGCCTTCACAAACTCAACGAGCACATGATCTTTTTGATTAAACGCATACGCCGCCATCGCTCCACCTGCTGTCCGCACCGGAATCGCAGCAACTTCATCATAACCGAACTTTTCTGCCACTGTACGCTCGATAACAACCGCTCTGTTCAAATGCTCGCAGCATTGAAACGACAGATGAACACCCGTTTGCTTTGCAAAGGTTTCAAACACTTCATATAAAATAGCTGCTGCTTCATCTGTGCCAGCCGTCCCAATCCGGCCACCTGCCACTTCTGATGTTGAACAGCCGATCAGAAACAATTGATCCGCTTTAAATTGCGCCTGTTCTTGCAGTTCGGTCAAAAGGGCTTGAAGTTCCTCTTTCCACTGAGTAGCTGCTTTCATTTGTAGAGCTCCTTTCACACTTTCCTATTTGTTCCCGGCGTTACTAGGTAGGAAAACCCTTATTGAATGAAGTTTCACTTTATATTTTCTCATATTCCTTTTGAAAGTTACAATTTAAAGCGCGTAATGACAGACTTCAGCTCCATTGCCTGTTCTTGCAGATGCTGGCTTACATCACCGATTTCACCGATGACACCAGACTGATCTGCTGCAGCATTGGTTACTTCATTCGCGCCCGCGGATGTTTCTTCTGCAATCGCTGCTACTTCCTGTGACTGTCTGGATGTTTGCTCGATTTTCACCATTTGTTGATCAACAAGGTTGGCGATTTCTTCAACGGCTCCTGCCATACTGGTAATCTTACTGCTTATTTGTCCTACTGCTTCTTGTGCAGATGCCCCTTTCTTTACTCCTTCACCTGCTGCTTCCGCCTGTGCAGTAATTTTTTGAACGACACGATCGACTTCTTCCTGAATTTTCTTCACAAGATCAGAGATGCTTTGGACGGCTGTCGCGCTTTCATCAGCAAGCTTTCTTACTTCTTCTGCAACGACTGCGAATCCTTTCCCGTGTTCACCAGCTCGAGCTGCTTCAATCGATGCGTTTAACGCGAGCAAATTCGTCTGTGCAGCAATATCACCGACAAGGCCAATGACTTTGCCGACTTTGCGTGCATTTTCTTCTAATGAACGGACGGCTTCAAGCGAGTCTGTATTATCTGCGGCTAATGAGTCCATACCATCAATAAGCAACTGAAATGTTCGGCTACTGACATCGAGATCCTGCACCATTCCTTCTGCCTGATGGGCGGACTCATTTGCTTTTTGTTGTACATGACCTGCGATACTTAATACTTCTTCCATTGCTTCAGCTGTCGCCTGAATCGCAAACGCAGAACTTTCAGCGCCTGTAGAAATATCAGCTGCTGTGTGCGCCATTTCCAAAGCTTTCTCAACCGCCTGTCCACTAATGCTTGCAATATGGCTAACACTTTCATTTGTCGCAGAAAAATTACCCTCAATACTACTTACCATCGTTCGTAAATTCATTAACATCTCATTAAATGCAAGTGCGAGCGCCCGAATTTCATCGTCCCCTTCCGGCAGCTCGACTTCTTTGGCAATATGGCCCGCTGCTGCCGCACGCGATGCTTTTTCAAGCCGGACAATGGGGTTCACAAAATAAGATGCTGCAAAATAGGCAAGTATCCCCGACCATAAAATGCCCTGTGCTAGTGTTAAAAATGTAAAAAATGTTTCATTTATATATGAAAAATACAAAGGGTACAAATAATAAATAAACAACGCACTAATCGTATAGGTAATAATAGCCAGAGATGTAACGAGCACGATCACTTTTTTCCGGATACCAAATGAATAGGATGTTTTCTCCCTCATGCTTTATCCCCTTCTTCCAACCATTTCTCAATATAAAAGAGCAGTTCATCGTACGTCTGACGGTATGTGTCAATCGGGCCGCCAAACGGATCGATCACATCCCCTTCATCTCCTTTTAACGTATGTGTTTTTCCTTTTAAATGAGGAAAGTGAATGTCAATCGTCTGTTTGTGTGAATACGTCATCGTCAAAATTACATCTGCCTGCTCCGCCATCTCTTCTGTCAATTGCATGGAAACATGTTGCACTCTAATTCCTTTTTCCGACAAAATTGTTTTTGTTCCTAATGATACAGGTATGCCTGGAGTGGCAAATAACCCAGCTGACTGTACGATCCAATCCGGTCTTTTCTCCCGCAAGATTGCCGCCGCCATTGGACTGCGGCACGTGTTGCCCGTGCAAACAAACAAAATATTCATGAACATCCACCTTTATCTGTACGTTTTCTTTCATTATAACGCTTCTACAAACAGGAAAATAGTCCTTTTCAATAAGAAAAGGACTGTTCACAATGAAAGAAGCCATTTCATACCAAGGAACATTAAAACAAGCCCTCCCGCCGCTTCACCTGCTTTGCCGGCGGCTGCACCGATTCGGCGACTTAACAACAAACCAGTCATTGTGAAAAAAGCGGAAGACAATCCGAAACAAGTGACTGCTTTCACATGATTCATGCCAATAACACCGAGTGACAGTCCTGCGGAAAAGCTGTCCATACTCACACCGAATGCAAAAAAAAACATTCCGACTCCCGCAGGCTTCTTCACATTGGATTCATTTTTCCATATCGACAACACCATTTGCAGCCCTGTTAGCAGTAAAATAACACCGCCTGTCGAAATAAGAGCTCCGCCAAACACACCGTGCAATTCGTTCCCTGCCGTTATACTGATGAACGGCATGATGACGTGCATCAAGCCGACCATTGTGCTCATGACAGCCATATTCCATAAACCCATTCTTCTCATTCCAACCGCTAGTGCTGCCCCGAACGCATCTGCCGACAACGCCAGTGAAAGAATAATGATGTCCATGCTTATTTATATTCGGCCTGTCCCTTTTTATCCATAAAAAAGCCGACTGATCTGGGTGATCAATCGACTTCCTTTATCCACCGATGACCGGCTGCTTTTTCCAATCTGTTCATAATTGCCGCGCCAACACCTTCTAATGGAAACGTTTCAGCCAAAATAACATCCAGCGAAGACGAATTAAACGAGCGCAGCGCACCATATAGATGCTTTGCAACCGATTCAATCTCATATCTGCATCCACATGAGATAATGCGATCGGCCACATAGAAATGTTCACTTTCTTCCGTCGCCATCATACCAACCTTTTTCCCTTCCGCCCGTAATTCATCAATTTTCTCTTGGATAAATGAATGTGTTCCTTCTATTAAATATAGTGGGGCCTCAGGAGCATAATGTGTATATTTCATTCCTGGTGACTTCGGTACGGCCTTTGCATTTTGAAAGGTGCTGCCGCCAATCTCCACTTTTCCAACGGCTGCTTCAATGTCTGTCAGCGTCACTCCACCGGGGCGTAAAATGACCGGATACGGGCCAGTGCAGTCAACAACCGTTGATTCCAACCCGACACCTGTATCCCCGCCGTCCAACACACCGGCAATCCGGCCGGAGAGATCGTCCAGCACGTGCGCCGCCGTCGTCGGACTCGGTTTTCCCGATCGGTTTGCACTCGGTGCTGCAACTGGTATACCCGCTTCCTTAATAAGCGCGAGTGCAACCGGATGATCGGGCATGCGAATCGCGACCGTATGAAGACCCGCCGTTACGAGCTCTGAAAGTACGCCTTCTTGTTTCGGCACGATGATCGTCAGTGGACCTGGCCAAAAAGAAGCCATTAACGCTTCTGCATAGTCCGGTACTGACTCCGCCAGACGATTCACATCTTTACGGTCAGCAATATGGACAATAAGCGGATTATCTGACGGGCGGCCTTTCGCAGTGAAAATCTTTTGCACAGCTTGATCCAGTTTCACTTGTCCACCGAGACCATAAACCGTTTCAGTTGGGAAAGCGACCACTTCACCTTTTCGAATTAGCTGGGCTGCTTCTTCTATTTGTGGATAATGTTGATGAGTTATACTAAAATTATCCACAATCCAGTGTTTTGTCTCCATTCTCTTCACCTTTGCTTGTATATTTAAAAAATCTTACGTACTCAATGATTTCTATATATAAAGTGAAACTTCATTCAGTGGGGGTTAGGTTCACAGGATGTGAATCATGCAGACGTTGTCACAGGACGTGACGATCTTAGTCTGCGTTCCGCTCATCCCCCACTGAATAAACAGGTACTCAGGTAAAGAGCGCCGCGTCCTGCGGCAATACCTGAGTGACCGGCTTCGGCCGGCCCGAACCAATCAGGCTTTTACGGGCAGTTGATCCCCCGCTTATCCTTCTTTTCTTTTCGATGTCTTGAAGCGGGGGTCTTACTGCCCGTTAATGCGGGATAAATCAGCTTTCGACTTTTATTCCAAACTACGTTATCAATAACATGTGGATAACCTTCATCATTTTGTGAACAACTCTGTGGATGAATGTGGATATTATCAGAAAAATGCAGTTATTTAATCCGTTATCCCCATCATCAGTTGTCCCCATAAATCGACAAACGCCCATTTTAATTCTGTCTTTTCTTCTTGTTCTTCCGGAAAACAAAGTGCTGGATACAATACGCACCACCAATTAGCTCCTTTTCCATCACCAATGGTGACAACGAGAGATTCATATGTACCTGGCGGATAATAGAAACGGCCGTATTGTTTCACTGGAAAATCCTCTTGACCAAATGTAACATGAACGGTTTGTTTTGCTCCCGCGGCTGCATTGGCAATTTTTTCAATTTCATCAAGATTCTTTCCAACCATGATCCGCGATTCTTCCGCCGAAACAGCTGTACGTGCCCAATTATTTATTTCTTTTGCGATTGCTTGATGAACGATTTCTTTCCGTTCTTGTTCAGCCTCGCTATTGTTATCTGCAATGACACGAATACGGATTGATTCATCTGGAATACCTCCAGCCATTTGATCAGCTGGTGCAAAATACATCATAAAAGAAGCCGCTGCCGAAAGCCCATATAAATATAGAATCATTGTTAGTGTTTTCATTAATAATCCCTCCCGGTAATCAGTATCACCGGGACTTGAATTTCTTATACGTGCAAAAATACCATTCTATCTTTTCCATTAATATCATACATAATTTTGACGTCTCTATCCGGGAATGCCTTTTGGAATATAGCAGCAACGGCTTCTGTCTGTCCCGCCCCAGTTTCCACGCCAGCAATCCCCCCTTCTTTTAAAACAAAAGGCAGCTGCTGCGTGATTTTTCTATATAAGTCAAGTCCATCTTCTCCTCCGAAAAGCGCCATATGCGGCTCATGATCTACCACGACTGTAGATAGCGTCTCCCGCTCATGATTAGGAATATATGGTGGATTTGATAATAATAGATCTACTTTTATATTACGTTGAATGAGAGGCTCCAATAAATCACCTTGTAAAAATTGGATAGTTATGTCTAGCTTATGCGCATTTTTTTCTGCTATTTTTAGCGCTGCTTTCGATAAATCAATCGCATACACATCCGCTTCAGGGCGCTCGCATTTCATTGTAATAGCAATGGCACCACTCCCCGTGCCAATATCAGCGATAACAGGCGACTTCATGTCATTTATTTTTTCAAGCGCATAATAAACAAGTTCTTCCGTTTCTGGCCGAGGAATGAGCACGTCGCTGTTCACTGAAAAGATTCGTCCATAAAACTCTTCCGTGCCGGTCATATGCTGAACCGGTACACCTTCTGCATGAAGATGGACAAGACGTTCAAATTCTTTCGTCTGTTCAACGCTTAAGACATCATGAAGACAGGCTAGCATTTGCGAGCGTTCAACTTGTAATATATATTTCATAATGTATTCGCCTGCGTTAGCATCCCGTTCATGATGTATTAAATACGAAGAAGCCCAGTTAAGGGCTTCATACATTTTTTTCGTCACAGGTTAATCCTCCAAGTTCTCAAGACGGCTAGATTGATCTTCTACAATGAGTGCATCAATCACTTCACCGACTTTCCCTTCCAATATTTGATCGAGCTTTTGGATCGTCAAGCCAATTCGGTGATCCGTCACACGATTTTGCGGAAAATTGTACGTGCGAATTCTCTCAGAACGATCGCCCGTTCCAACCGCTGACTTCCGCACAGCATCGTATTCTGCCTGTGCTTCTTTTTGAAACTTATCGTAAACGCGAGCACGCAGTACTTTCATTGCTTTTTCTTTATTTTTAATTTGCGACTTTTCATCCTGACACGATACGACTGTACCCGTTGGAATATGCGTTAAGCGCACAGCAGACATCGTTGTATTCACCGATTGGCCGCCTGGACCACTTGATGCAAACGTATCAACACGAATATCTTTATCGTGTATCTCAATTTCTATTTCTTCCGTCTCCGGCAACACAGCCACCGTTGCTGTCGACGTATGAATACGTCCGCCCGATTCGGTTTCCGGCACGCGTTGCACGCGATGAGCACCATTTTCATACTTCAACTTCGAGTACGCACCACGGCCATTAATCATAAAAATGATTTCTTTATAGCCGCCAAGACCGGTCGCATGTGCTTCAATGACATCCGTTTTCCAATTGTTTGCTTCTGCAAAACGAGCATACATACGGTACAAATCTCCAGCAAATAAAGCCGCTTCATCACCACCCGCCGCTCCGCGAATTTCCATAATAACGTTTTTATCGTCATTCGGGTCTTTCGGAATAAGCAAAATTTTCAATCGCGCTTCAAGAGCAGTCAACTGACCTTCTAGTTCATTCATCTCTTCTTTTACCATCTCACGCATGTCCGCATCGAGCTTATCATCGAGCATCACTTTTGCATCAGTGTACTGTGCTTTCACTTCTTTATATTCACGATATGCTTCTACCGTTTCTTGAATAGTAGACTGTTCTTTTGAATAGTCCCGCAGCTTTTTCGGATCGCCCGCAACATCTGGGTCGCTTAACAACTCATTTAATTTATCATAACGATCTTCTACTGCCTGCAGTCGGTCGAACATATTCTTCACCTCGATTTTTTTATAATTAAAGTGGTGGGTTTTGATGGCATTTCCGGCAAACCGGGTAATACGAATCATTGCCCCCAATTTGAATTTGTTCACCGGTATACACCGGTTTCCCCGCTCCGTCCACACGCAAATTCATCGTCGCTTTCCGCTCGCAAAACCAACAGATTGTCTTCATTTCTTCTACTTTGTCGGCGTAAATCAACATATATTTACTACCTTCAAACAATTCATTTTGAAAATCATTTTTCAAACCGAACCCCATAACGGGAATATTCAATTCATCCACAATCTGTGAAAGCTGCAAAACATGCTCTTTTAATAAAAACTGAACTTCATCAATTAAAATACACGACGGATTTGATTCATTTGTACGTACATCTTCAAATATATTCGTTTCATTGAAAATAGGTAAAGCTTGACGACGTAGCCCGATTCGGCTTGAAATATAGCCGATTTCATCACGTGTATCGAGACTGGATGTGAAAAGAAGTACTGATTTATTTTGTTCTTCATAGTTGTGTGCAACTTTTAAAATTTCAATCGATTTGCCGCTGTTCATTGCACCATATTTAAAAAATAACTGGGCCATAATTGTTCGGTCCTCCGTTTTTTTGTACAAAAAAAACGGGCAAGCAGTGTAGCACTCCTCGCCCGTTTTTGTCTATCATTATCTTGCTTCATCTTTAAGGCCGTATTTTTTGTTGAAACGATCCACACGTCCACCTGCGTCAGCAAATTTCTGACGTCCAGTATAGAATGGGTGGCATTCAGAACAAACCTCTACGCGAATATCTTCTTTTACAGAACCCGTTACGAATTCGTTACCGCACGCACATTTAACTTGTGCTGTTTTGTAGTTAGGATGAATTCCTGCTTGCATGTCTTTTCTCTCCTTCCGCCCTGAGTCATTCCGAAACAGAGTATTATATGAATAAGCACAATTGATTTATGCTTTTCTTTCGTACACACTAAAACAGTATATCAGGGTATTACTCATTTCGCAAATTATTTTCACAGCATTTTTTTGGAATTACCATTTTTCTTTATTTCAGCAAGCAGCTGGCTTATAAAGTCTTCATTGCTCTTCGTTTGACGCAAACGGCGAAGTATTTTTTCCGCAAGGTCCGGTGCATCAGACATCGTTTTACGAATTGCCCATACAATTTCAAGCTGTTCTTTGCCAATAAGAAGTTCTTCTTTTCGTGTGCCGGAGCGGCGAATGTCGATTGCCGGGAAAATACGCCGTTCAGCGAGCGAACGATCTAGATGAAGCTCCATGTTACCCGTTCCTTTAAATTCTTCATAAATGACATCATCCATTCGCGAACCGGTATCAACAAGCGCTGTTGCAAGAATCGTTAAGCTACCGCCTTCTTCAATATTACGGGCTGCACCGAAAAAACGCTTTGGACGATGAAACGCAGCCGGATCAATACCACCCGAAAGCGTTCGTCCACTTGGCGGGATAACCAAATTGTAGGCACGGGCGAGACGGGTAATCGAATCCATCAGAATCACGACGTCGCGCTTATGTTCGACGAGTCGCATCGCCCGTTCAAGTACAAGTTCCGATACTTTAATATGATTTTCAGGCACTTCGTCAAATGTAGAACTGACGACTTCTGCCTGCACCGAACGTTCAATGTCTGTGACTTCTTCTGGGCGCTCATCAATTAACAGGACGATTAATTCTGCTTCTGGATGATTTTTTGAAATTGAATTGGCAATCTCTTTTAACAGCATCGTTTTCCCTGCTTTTGGCGGTGCCACAATTAATCCACGTTGACCGAAGCCAACTGGCGAAACGAGATCCATAATACGTGTCGATACATGTTTTGATTCTGTTTCAAGCATGATCTGACGGTCTGGATAGAGTGGTGTCAACGCTGGGAAATGAACGCGTTCCTTCGCAGATTCCGGATCGTCACCATTCACAGCTTCTACGTGCAAAAGACCGTAATACCGTTCATTTTCTTTCGGCGGGCGTACTTTTCCGGATACTTTATCACCGTTACGTAAATCAAAGCGGCGAATTTGCGAAGCAGAAATGTAAATGTCTTCTGAACTCGCTGAATAATTGATGGGGCGAAGGAAGCCAAAACCTTCCGATTGAATAATTTCAAGCACGCCTTCCATAAAGAAGAAGCCCTGCTGTTCAGCTCGTGCTTTTAAAATCGCAAAAATAAGTTCTTTTTTAGTCATTTTGCTATAGTACGATATTTTATATGTTTTAGCGAGTTCATATAATTCCTTCAGTTTTAAATTTTCAAGATGGTTAATTGTTAATTCTTCCATTAAGGCACCACACTTTATTAGATTGATTTTTTTAAGAGGAAGGAACAGCTCGTTGGTCGTAGTCGTGAAGCAATTGTTCAGTGGTTTGTTCAGATCAAATAAAACAGCGGAGAACCGGACCGGTTGCACCGCTGTTGGTTAAAAGAAGAAACGACTTCTTATCATTTAAACACAAGATTCGGTTTTTTGCTTAAACTGTGACGGCCGTCAATGAAACGGACGGTTCCGGATTTTGCGCGCATAACAATTGAATGCGTTTCTGCATACGTTCCTTTAAATTGAACACCGCGTAAAAGCTCACCATCCGTTACACCAGTTGCTGCAAAAATAGCGTCATCACCACGGACAAGGTCTTCCATGCGAAGCACTTTGTTCACATCAAGACCCATTCTTTTGCACCGCTCCAGCTCTGCATCATTTTGCGGCAATAAACGGCCTTGAATTTCACCACCAAGCGCTTTTAATGCAACCGCTGAAATAACGCCTTCCGGTGCACCACCCGAGCCAAACAAAATATCAACACCCGTTAGATCAAACGCTGTATTAATTGCACCTGCAACATCACCATCATTAATGAGTTTAATACGTGCGCCGGCTTCACGGAGTTCTTCGATAATACGCTCGTGACGATCGCGATATAAAATCGTCGCCACAACGTCTTCAATGTTTTTATTTTTCGCTTTTGCAACTGCTTTCAAATTGTCTATGATAGAGGCATTAATATCGATTTGACCGACTGCTTCCGGTCCAACTGCGATTTTATCCATATACATGTCAGGCGCATGCAGAAGATTTCCACCATCTGCTACTGCAAGAACTGCGAGGGCGTTCCATCCACCTGCCGCAACAATATTCGTACCTTCAAGCGGGTCAACTGCTACATCAACACGAGGACCATAGCCTGTACCGAGTTTTTCACCAATGTACAGCATCGGCGCTTCATCCATTTCTCCTTCGCCGATGACAACCGTTCCTTTCATCGGAATCGTATCAAATACATCACGCATAGCAGATGTTGCTGCGCCGTCTGCTTCATCTTTTAACCCGCGGCCCATCCAGCGCGCAGAAGCTAATCCCGCAGCCTCAGTGACACGGACAAGTTCCATTGATAAACTTCTTTCCATAGCTCTTTTCCTCCTGTATGACAAGCATTCAGCAAATTAGTATAACTAATTGCTACTTATATTGTAACACATTTGGAGAATATGCTTAGAATTATTATGAGCTTTTTATTTCTTCAAGCTCTTCTTTCGACATTTCTTCACGCCATATATTGGCGCCTAACGCTGTCAGCTTTTCTGTTAAACCGCTATAGCCCCGGTCAATATGTTCAAGGCCGGTCACTTCTGTCACGCCATCGGCCATAAGTCCGGCAAGAACGAGTGCAGCTCCTGCTCGCAGATCGCTCGCTTTCACGTTCGCTCCCTGCAGCTGAACCGGGCCATTTATAATCGCTGATCGGCCTTCCGTTTTCACATTGGCTCCCATTCGCCGCAGCTCATCAATGTGTTTAAATCGGGCGGGATAAATCGTATCCGTAATAATGGCCGAACCAGATGCTTTCGTCAAAAGTGACGTGAATGGCTGCTGTAAATCAGTTGGAAATCCTGGATAGACGAGCGTTTTAATATCAACTGTTTTCAACACATCCGCTTTCCCGACAAAAATGCGTTCTTCACCAAGTTCAATGGGTACATTCATTTCACGAAGTTTCGCCGTTAATGACTCCATATGGAGGGGGATGACATTATCGATGATGACACCTTCACCTACAGCTGCAGCCATAATCATAAACGTTCCTGCTTCAATACGGTCCGGAATAATCGTATGACGGCACCCATGAAGCTGCTTCACACCATCAATGCGAATGATATCGGTTCCAGCACCTTTAATCTTTGCTCCCATATTGGACAACAATGTCGCCACATCAATAATTTCTGGCTCCTTAGCAGCATTTTCAATAATCGTTTGCCCTTTAGCCCGAACTGCCGCCAGCATAATATTAATGGTTGCACCGACACTGACAACGTCTAAATAAATGCGAGCTCCGCGCAATTCCTTCGCACGCAAATAAATCGCACCTTGTTCATTCGTCACTTCCGCGCCAAGCGCTTCAAATCCTTTAATATGCTGATCAATCGGACGAGGTCCTAAATGACAGCCACCTGGAAGACCAACGACCGCTTTATTAAAACGGCCGAGCATCGCGCCCATTAAATAATAAGAAGCACGCAGTTTTTTCACTTTCCCGTTTGGAAGCGGCATCGCCGTCATCTTCTTCGGGTCAATCTGCATGACACCATCTTCAAACGTCACATCGCCGCCAATTTCTTCAAGAAGTCCTTTTAACATATGAATATCTGAAATATCCGGCAATCCTTCAATCGTAATCGGCGACTCCGCTAAAATAGCAGCCGGTACAAGAGCGACAGCGCTATTTTTTGCGCCGTCTACTTTGACCGTCCCTTTTAAAGAGTATCCGCCTTTAATTTTTAATTTTTCCATTCTGTACTCCCTTCTTCCTGTATAAACGGAAAGCGGGAAAGCTTTCTTGATAGTTCTAGTTTGCCTAGTTTAACCTATATAAATTCGTCTCATGTACATTATTATTTAGCTTCGCGTTTTTCCCAGTCAGCCAGAAATCCTTCAATCCCTTTATCTGTCAATGGATGGTTGAATAATTGCTGAAGCAGTTTCAATGGTGCTGTTACAATGTGAGCACCTTTGAGTGCAGCGGCTGTTACGTGCTGTGAGTGACGAGCAGATGCCGCAATAATTTCTGATTCAATATCGTGAATGGCAAAAATGTCAGCAATTGTTTCAACTAAGTCAAGTCCATTGTGTCCGATATCATCAAGACGGCCAAGGAATGGGGATACGTATGTTGCACCTGCACGGGCTGCCATCAATGCTTGATTCGCACTGAAAATAAGTGTCACGTTCGTTTTAATGCCTTCTTTTGAAAAAACGGCGACGGCTTTCAAACCCTCCGGTGTCATCGGTACTTTTACTATAATATTTGGCGCAATTTTAGCCAGTTCACGGCCTTCTTGAATCATACCTTCCGCATCAAGTGCAATGACTTCCGCGCTTACAGGACCACTGACGATCTCCGTAATTTCCCGAATCCGATCGTGGAAAGACACATTTTCTTTCGCCACAATCGATGGATTTGTTGTTACACCTGACAAAATACCCCATGAGTGTGCTTCGCGAATTTCGTCCACATTTGCTGTATCAATAAAAAATTTCATTATATTTTCCTCTTTTCATGTTGTTAATATATACACGCAACAACCGCCTTTTCTTTCAAAAGAGGCGGTTACCATGTATATTTCAATTGTGCTGCAAAAGAAAATTATTAAGCCTGACCTGCAGAACCAAATTCGCGCATTTTCCCTTTAACTGTTTCTTTAATCGCTTCGCGTGCAGGTCCGAGATATTTACGCGGATCATACTCTTCCGGTTTCGCCGCCAGAGTTTCACGAACTGCTTTCGCAGATGAAATTTGATTTTCTGTATTTACATTAATCTTTGCTGTACCAAGAGAAATCGCACGTTCAATGTCTTTTGTCGGGATTCCAGTACCGCCGTGAAGAACGAGTGGTATACCAGTCAATTCCATTACTTCTTTCATACGGTCGAAACCTAGGTTCGGTTCACCTTTGTAAGGACCATGGACAGATCCAAGTGCCGGAGCGAAGCAGTCAACACCTGTTTCACGAACAAGTTGATCGCACTCAGATGGAATAGCATACATTGCATCTGCATCGTCAACGACAAGATCATCTTCCTGACCACCGATACGTCCGAGTTCTGCTTCAACGGAAACGCCGTGGAAATGAGCAAGCTCGACCACTTTTTTTGTTAATGCAATGTTTTCTTCCAGTGGATGATGTGAACCATCAATCATAACAGATGTGAAGCCTGCTTGAATCGCTTTTGCACAGCTTTCATAGCTCGAACCGTGATCAAGGTGAATGGCTACAGGAACAGTTACGCCGTATTCTTCGATCAATTCTTTTACCATTGCCACGATTAATTTAAAACCGCCCATGTAACGTGCTGCGCCTTCAGATACACCAAGGATAACAGGCGACTTTTCTTCTTCAGCCGCCTGCAAAATTGCTTGAGTAAACTCAAGGTTATTTAAGTTGAATTGCCCCACAGCATATTTCTCTTTTTTCGCTGTGTTTAACATTTCGGTCATGGATACTAACGGCATTACTTTTTCCTCCTCTACGGGCATTAATCGCTTCATAAAAAAACCACAATAATATCATACCAAATTCATCTTTTTATTACCAACACTAAAGTAGGTTATTCCTTTAATCAATCAGATGATCTTTGACCGTTTTACGAATATCATCAATATCAAACGGTTTCGGCACATGCATGATTGCACCAATGTTTTTTGCTTCTTGAATCATATCAAGTTCTCCATATGCTGTCATAATAATCGCCCGGATATTAGGATTATCCGCCTTCATTTGTTTTAAAATCTCAATTCCATCCATGCCCGGAATTTTCATATCGAGCAACACAAGATCAGGATTTTGTTCTTTTGCCAATTTTACTGCTTCTGGCCCGTTTGCAGCCTGTAATGTATCATATCCTTCTTTTTTTAACACTTCATTCAATAAAATGCGAATGCCATATTGGTCGTCAACAATTAAAATGTTTGCTGTCACTGTATTTTCCCCCTGTACTTTTGCTTCCGTTCTTTTTCACACGTTCTACATACATTCTCCATTTCTCTTCAAATTCCTTCCTGCTTCCTGCTTCCTTCATTTTGTTGTAAATACTATACTAGAGAAAAAGGAATAGGTGATACGTTTGTCAAAAATGTTTATGACACAGCTGACCGGTTTATTGAAGCGGATTAGTGAAAAAGAAGAATTTCCAATTGAAGATGCAGGTCGCTTACTTGCTCAAGGATTAATTAGCGAAGGGATTTTATATATTAAAGGCTTCGGTGAAATGGCTGTCATTGAAAAAGAAGCGATAGACGGTGCAGAAACGTTGAGCCGCATTCAATGCTGGACACCTTCTATTCAATTGTCAGAAGCAGACCGCGTATTGATCGCTTCACGATTTGCTGATGACCTAGGAGCGATAGAACTGGCAAAAAAATTAGCGGCTAAGGGTATTCCATTTGCAGCTATTGCCTCAAAACGAGAAGAGTCCGGCATCGAGGGATTAGCAGATGCGTTTATCGATATGCGACTGACGAAAGGACTTTTGCCCGATGATGAAGGCGGGCGGACCGGATTCCCTTCTTCGATCGTCGGACTATATACGTATTTTTTATTAAAAATGACGATTGAAGAAATTATGAGCGAATACGTATAATAGTGAAGCGCCGACCAATTATTCCTGACATTTATTAAAAAAATCCCGCCGATAAGTTGTCGGACGGGATTTTTGACTCGCAGTGTACGCTAACAAAGGCGTAGCAATTAATGACGCGATCTTTGCCTTTGAATTCTTATTGGTTTTCGATTGCTGCTTTAATGAATTGCTTGAACAATGGCTGCGGGCGTGTCGGACGGGATTTAAATTCCGGGTGAAACTGCGCTGCTACGAACCATGGGTGCTCTGCCAGTTCAATGATTTCAACGAGACGTCCATCCGGACTTGTGCCCGAGAAGATGAAGCCTTTTTCCTCCATTTTCTCACGGAATTCGTTGTTGAATTCATAACGGTGACGGTGACGTTCGTAAACGATCTCCTCATTATACGCTTCATATGCACGTGTACCTTGCTGTAATTTACATGCATATAAACCGAGACGAAGTGTACCGCCGAGGTCTTCGATATCTTTTTGCTCTGGCAAAAGATCGATAATCGGGTACAGTGTGTCTGGACAAATTTCAGCCGAATGTGCATCATCTAATTTCAGTACATTACGCGCATATTCGATTGACGCAAGCTGCATACCAAGGCAAATGCCGAAAAACGGTACATTGTTTTCGCGTGCATATTTAATGGCCTCAAGTTTTCCATCGATACCTCGATCGCCAAAGCCTCCCGGTACAAGAATACCGTCTGCGTCTTTTAAACGATCTGCTACATTATCCTCTGTAATTTCAGCTGAATTTACCCAGTCAATTTCCACATCCGCATCAAACTGATAGCCGGCATGCTTCAAAGACTCCGCAACTGAAATATAGGCATCCTGCAGTTCCACATACTTACCGACGAGAGCAATCCGCGTCTTATTCGACAAATTGCGTACTTTATGAACGAGGGCATTCCACTCAGTCATGTCTGCATCATGGCACTGTACCTTCAAAAGACGGCAAACAAGGTCGTCCATTTTTTGATTTTGTAGCATAATTGGCACAGCATAAAGTGTGTCCGCATCTGGACATTCAATAACGGCCTCTTTTGCAATATCACAGAAAAGAGCAAGTTTGTCTTTCATGTCCTGTGAAATCGGCATCTCGGTCCGTACAACAATAATGTTTGGCTGAATACCAAGGCTTCGAAGCTCTTTTACGCTATGCTGCGTCGGCTTCGTTTTCATTTCACCAGCCGCTTTCAAATATGGGATCAGCGTACAGTGAATGTATAGCACGTTATCCTGGCCGACATCGCTTTTAATTTGGCGAATGGCTTCAAGAAACGGAAGTGACTCAATATCGCCGACCGTGCCGCCAATTTCTGTAATGACAACGTCTGCACCTGATTCTTTACCTGCACGAAAAACGCGCTCTTTAATTTCATTCGTAATGTGCGGGATTACCTGCACCGTGCCACCCAAATATTCACCGCGGCGTTCTTTCCGAATGACGGACGAATATACTTTACCTGTTGTAATGTTGCTTAGTTTCGTCAAATTAATATCGATGAAACGCTCGTAGTGACCAAGATCAAGATCCGTTTCCGCACCGTCATCTGTAACGAATACTTCACCGTGCTGATATGGGCTCATTGTGCCTGGGTCTACGTTAATGTATGGATCAAACTTTTGAATAAATACTTTTAAACCGCGATTTTTAAGTAAACGGCCGAGTGATGCAGCTGTAATTCCTTTTCCGAGTGATGATACAACGCCACCTGTCACGAAAATATATTTTGTCAAAGTGAAAATATCCTCCTTCAATACTTCTGTTTTATCATAAAGTGAAACTTCATTCAGTGGGGTATTCTTCTCCCCCACTGAATGTTAGTTGAACCAATCGGGCTTTTACGGGCAGTTGATCCCAAACGAAGCCTTCTTTTCTTACCAAAGCCTTGAAATAGGAGTCTTACTGCCCGTTAATGCGGGATAAAAATACAAAAAACGCTCCGCTTACTTCTCAGTAAGAGGAGCGTTATAGACTAATGTCATTTCGTCTCATAAAAGAGCCCAAATAAAATACTACAATTCGCCGATGAAATAGTCAAGCGAAGATTAAAAGTTATTTATCGTCGAGATTGTATTCGTCTTCAGCGCCTTCCTCTTCTTCAAATTCATCGTCGTCTTCAATTTCAGGATCAACTTCAATGACAATGTCTTCTTCATCGTCTTCTTCAATGTCTTCATCCAAATCTTCTTCATCGAGATCGATATCTTCTTCTACTTCATCAAAGTCTTCTTCATCGAAGTCCTCGATTTCATCATCTTCAATCAGTTCTTCTTCAAAATCTTCTATTACTGCTTTTTTCGCCTTTTTCTTACGCGTTTTCACAGGTGCATTCGTCGTTTCTTCTTCCAGTTTTTCAACCGGGTACCACGCACGAAGACCCCAACGGTTTTCTCCTAATGATAAAAAACTTCCATCAACGTTTAAATCTGTATAAAATTGAACCATACGCGATTTCACTTCAGTATCTGAAACGCCAAGATGCTTTTGAATGTTTGACAGTAGTTCTTTAAATGTGATCGGTTCCCGCTTATCAGCAAGAATTAAATGTGCCAGTTCAAGGAATGACATTTCTTTTATTTGTTCTTTGGAATATTGTTGCAAACTCACCATTCGCACTTCCCTTCTCTATTTGCACGCCCAAAAAGAGCAAAACGTTTTTGGCATATTCCCCATTATAAACAAAAAATATGGCTGCATGCCATATTTATGTGATGATTTCTGCTTTTTTTCCGGTTGAAGCCGCTGAATGGTCGATTCGCTGTCCTACTTTATGGTTTTTCGAACGCCCATGATACGCCCTATATGCTTTGTAGAAGAAAAAAATAGAGAGGAGAAGGAATGGAACTGCTCCAAATTGATTTAAATAAAACCAGTATGTAATTGTAGCTATGGTTATCAGTACTGCGCATTGAATGACACGTTTCAAGCCTTCACATCCCCTCAATCGACATTTTCTTTCATTTTACTCCTTTAATGTATTACATAGATATCGTAATTGTAAATTTTCTTAATAAGTATTCCCTTTCCATGTAAAATATACTCTAATTTTTCAAATAGAAGATACAGTAACTGTATGTGACACTGTCAGATGTGAAGAAGCACATGTGAATGCAGACAGAATAATGCGCACAGACAGAGATTTACGATAAAAATAAGGTGAGCCCGCTCTCAAAAATGAGAGCGGGCTTTTTTTAATTGCTTGTTTTGTATCCGTTTATACCGATAAAAAGCAGATCGGTCTGCAAGTTGATGTATTCATCAAGCGAGAATGATTCTTGTATCATCCATCTCTGAGAGTTCCACATTTGTCCTTGATTAAAAATATTGAGCGCCAAAATATGGACTTTTTTTTCATCCAATTCAAGCACATCGCGGTCAACACAGCGTTGAATGAGCGCTTCCATCATCGACACCACTTCTACTTCTTTTTTCAGGACATATGGCAACACATCTTTTGACAGCGACTTTACTTCCTGATGCATGACGAGCACTTCATCTTGCATTTCATCCATTACTCGAAAGTAATACGCAATGCCGAGCTGCAAACTCTCAAGAGTCCCCTGCTCAAAATCAATTTGCTTCAGCCGTTCTTTCACTTGATCATAAATGCTGTCACAGACAAGATATAAAACATCTTCTTTCGTACGTATGTATTCATACATTGTACCAATGCTGAAGCCCGATGCTTTCGCAATTTCACGTGTTGTCGTCCGGTGGAACCCTTTTTGTTTAAATAATTGAACAGCGCCGCGAATCATTTCCGAGCGCCGTTTTTCAATCAATTGTATGTCTTTAACAGAAGCATGCACTTGCCTTCTTTTTTCTGTCATTTTATTCCGTCTCCTTGCTCCATCAACATTCTTTTATAAGGTAATTACGTCCATTTCTTTTAACTCTGCTTCATTTTTATTTTAACAGGTGTTTGCTAATAACGATTCGCTGAATTTCTGACGTACCTTCATAAATTTGCGTCACTTTTGCATCACGGAAATACCGCTCGGCTGGATAGTCTTTTGTATAACCATATCCGCCTAAAATTTGAACGCATTCAATAGATATATCAACCGCTGCTTGCGATGCAAATAGTTTGGCCATCGAAGCTTCTTTCCCGCATGGCTGTCCGTTTGAACGAAGACTTGCTGCCTTATAGACGAATAGTCGGGCTGCTTGAGCAGCCGTTTCCATATCAGCCAGTTTGAACGCAATCGCTTGCTGCTGCGCAATGGATTGGCCAAATTGATGACGTTCTTTTGCATAAGCGGCCGCTGTTTCAAAAGCAGCTTCGGCAATCCCGAGCGCCTGGGCGGCGATACCAATCCGTCCCCCATCGAGATTAGCCATCGCAATTTTAAACCCGTCACCTTCCCCGCCGATTAAGTTCTCAGCCGGTATAATCATATCTTCAAATGACAACTGCACCGTACGCGATCCGTGAAGTCCCATCTTCCGCTCATCTTTACCAATGATGAGTCCTGCCATATCTTTTTCAACGATAAAAGCAGAAATACCATGTTCTGTTTTCGCAAATACAATATACGTATCAGCCACACCGCCATTTGTAACGAACGCCTTTGAACCATTCATCACGTAATGATTTTCTTTTTTCACCGCTGTCGTTTTTAATGATGCCGCGTCGGACCCAGAAGATGGCTCAGTTAAACAAAAGGCGCCGAGCCATTCGCCGGAAGCGAGTTTCGTTACATACTTTTCTTTTTGCTCGTCTGTTCCATATAATAAAATTGGATTTGTACCGACCGATGTGTGCACGGATAAAATAACCCCCACCGCCGCACTCACCTTAGACAACTCTTCAATGGCAATCACGCATGACGTAAAATCCATTTCGCTGCCTCCGTATTTGGCCGGTACTGTGATCCCCATCAATCCGATTGTCGCCATCTTATTGACAATCTCTCGTGGAAACTCCCCTGCTTCCATTCGCTCTACAAACGGTGCCACTTCTTTTTCGGCAAAGTCCCTCACCATTTTCCGTAGCATATTATGCTCATCTGTCAGCTGAACATTCATCCGAATCGCCTCCGCTTATTCGTATATGTAGAATCCGCGCCCTGCTTTTTTCCCAAGCCAACCCGCTTTTACATATTTCCTGAGCAGCGGGCATGGCCTGTATTTATCATCACCAAACCCTTCATGCAAAATTTCCATAACAGACAAACACGTATCGAGGCCAATAAAATCAGCGAGTTTAATCGGCCCCATTGGATGATTCATCCCGAGCTTGATCACATCATCAATGGCTTCCTTCGTCGCTACTCCTTCATAGAGCGTATATATCGCTTCATTAATCATTGGCATGAGGATACGATTGGACACAAATCCCGGGAAGTCATTCACTTCCACCGGCACTTTCCCGAGCTTTTTCGTGAGATCCTCAATCTTTTTATACACATCATCTGCTGTCGCCAAACCTCTAATGATCTCTACTAGCTTCATCACCGGGACCGGGTTCATAAAATGCATTCCGATGACTTTTTCTGGCCGGTCCGTCGCCGCCGCAATTTCCGTAATCGGCAGCGACGACGTATTCGATGCAAGTATTGTATGATCAGGTGTGATTTCATCCAACTGCGCAAAAATATTCCGCTTGATGTCCATGTTCTCAACGACCGCTTCAATGACAATGTCCACTCCACCTGCATCCTGTATATCCGTTGACTTGTGAAGCCTTGCCAGAACAACTGATTTTTCAGATTCACTCATCCGTCCTTTTTCAACTTGGCGAGTGATATTGTTAAAAATGATCTGAAGACCGCGTTCAATGTGTTCCGGTTTCAGGTCATGAAGAAGCACATCATAGCCCGCCTGCGCACAAACCTGTGCAATCCCCGATCCCATCTGACCCGCACCAATCACCATGATTCTTTTTAATTTCATTGTGCAATCTCCCTTTTCATGCTGATTTGATTCACTTGATTATGCACTTATTTCTTCTTTTCCACCGCAAATCGATTTCTCAAGCAATTCTGCAACATCATATGTGGCGACTTGCTCTTCTACTTCCTTCGCTTTCGTTCCATCGGAAATCATCGTCAAGCAGAACGGGCAGCCGGAGCTAATCACAGATGGGCTCACAGCTAGTGCCTGCTCTGTACGGGCGACGTTGATTCGATGGCCAGTGTTTTCTTCCATCCACATCATTCCACCGCCGGCACCGCAGCACATGCCATTCTGACGGTTACGCTTCATTTCCACAAGCTGCACGCCCGGGATCGCTTTCAATATTTCTCGTGGCGGATCGTATACATCATTGTAGCGGCCAAGATAACATGAATCATGGAATGTAATCGTTTCATTCACCTCATAACGCGGTTTCAATCGTCCTTCTTTCACGAGCTGATCAAGAAGTTCAGTATGATGATACACATCCGCTTTATATCCAAAATCTGGATATTCATTTTTAAAGATATTGTATGCATGCGGATCGATTGTCACGATTTTTTTTACATCATTTTTCTCGAATTCGGCAATGTTCGCTGCCGACAGCTCTTGGAATAAAAATTCATTTCCTAAACGGCGTGGTGTATCACCCGAATTTTTTTCTTTATTGCCAAGAATGGCAAACGACACACCGGCTTCATTCATCAGTTTAGCAAATGACAAGGCAATTTTTTGACTTCGGCTGTCAAACGCGCCCATTGAACCAACCCAAAATAAATAGTCTGGTTTACTATTTTCTCTTTGCATTTCTTTAATCGTTGGAATATGAACATCATCACGTAGTTCACGCCATTTTTCTTTATCTTTCCGGTTCAACCCCCACGGATTGCCCTGACGCTCAATGTATTGCATAGCACGCTTGGCATCCGGATTCATTTTACCTTCAGTCAGAACAAGATAGCGGCGCAAGTCAATAATTTTATCGACGTGCTCGTTCATAACCGGGCACTGGTCCTCACAGTTTCGACACGTCGTACATGCCCAGATTTCTTCTTCTGTGATGACGTCCCCGATCATCGAAGGGCTGTATAGATCAATGCCTTTTGCAATTTGATTCCCTCGTGTCTCTGTAAAAGCAAACGCTGGAACCCAGGGCTGCTTCCTCGTTACAACTGCACCGGTCATAGTCAAATGATCGCGCAATTTGATGATTAAATCCATTGGCGACAGCATTTTACCGGTGCCGGTCGCCGGACACATATTTGTACAGCGCCCACATTCCACGCACGCATAAAAGTCAATCATTTGCGTCTGCGTAAAGTCTTGAATTTTCCCTGCACCGAATGATTCCTGCGTTTCATCTTCGAAATCAATTTTCCTGAGCGTACCAGCTTTATTTAACCGGTGTAAATAGGTGTTGATTGGACCAGCAATTAAATGCGCATGTTTCGATTGCGGCACGTATACGAGGAACGCGAGCAAGACGAATAAGTGAATCCACCACATCATATAAAATAAAGCAATGACAAATGCCTGTGGCAGACTAGCGAATAGGACCGCAACAGCTGACACCGCCGGCTCCATCCATGTGAATTGAACATTTTCCTTGTGCCAGATAAGGTCCATAGCATTGCCTGCAAGAACTGATACCATAAGCGACCCAATAAAAATCAGCACAAGTCCATTTTTCCATCCGCGCTTCAATCGAACGAGCTTTTCAATGTAGCGACGGTAAAAGGCCCAGATCACAGCAACAATAATGGTAAGTGTTACAATTTCCTGAAAAAATGTAAAGGGTTCGTAAAAAGGACCCAGCGGCAAATGCGCTCCCGGTACAATTCCCTTCATAATAAAATCGATAGCACCGAACTGTACAAGCAGGAATCCATAAAAAAACATCACGTGAATCGTACCGCTCTTTTTATCTTTTAATAGTTTTTTTTGGCCAAATACATTGACGATAATAGTACGGATTCGTTCATCCTTTTTCCGTTCAAATTCTTCTTTTTTACCAAGCTTTATAAATGCGTAGCGTGTTTTCAATAAATAAACGAATAACCATACTGCGTAAGCGATTACAAAAGTAGCAGCGATTAAATTAAGCCAAAGTAACCCATTCATAACCGTGCACTTCCTTTCCCGAAATATCCCCCTTTTAATTACTCTTATCCTATTATATGAATGAGCATTCAGTCAAGAACCTTTTAAAGAAACTTCTCTTATTTCATATAGAAACCCTTTTACGGAAGTACAGGCAGGCTGTTTAACATCTACAAAGATATTTAAGCTATGCAATGACGCAAAAAAGCTGCTAGGAAAGACATCCCAGCAACTTTCTATTCATATTTACATTTTTTCAGGAGCAGATACACCGATTAAGGAAAATGCATTTTTCATTGTAATTTGTACTGATTTTACGAGAGCAAGGCGAGCTTTTGACACGGCTTCCTTATCTTTGTCAATAACCTTCTCCGCTCCGTAAAAGCTGTGGAATGCAGATGCGAGTTCCTGTATGTAGTTTGTAATGCGATGCGGAAGTCGTTTTTCAGCAGACTCGGCCACTACTTGCGGGAAGTCACCAACTTTTTTCAGCAGATCGATTTCTTTTTCGGCTGTCAAAAGAGATACGTCTGCATCCATGGATACATCAAGTCCCTGCTCCGCTGCCTGGCGTAAAATGCTCGAAATACGCGCATGTGCGTACTGCGCATAATAAACTGGATTTTCATTCGATTGTGAGACAGCAAGGTCAAGATCAAAGTCTAAATGTGTGTCGCCGCTGCGCATAACAAAGAAATAACGTACTGCATCAAGACCGACCTCTTCTACAAGTTCACGCATTGTGACAGCTTTCCCCGTCCGCTTGCTCATTTTCATTTTTTCGCCGTCTTTGTACAGCTGTACCATTTGAATGATTTCAACTTCTAATTGATCCGGGTTGATGCCGAGTGCTTCAACAGCCGCTTTCATCCGTGGTATGTAACCATGGTGATCGGCTCCCCAAATATTGATTACTTTTTTATAGCCGCGCTCAAATTTATCTTTATGATACGCAATATCAGGTGTTAAATACGTGTATGTACCATCCTGTTTGCGAAGAACACGATCTTTATCATCGCTAAATGTTGTCGAACGGAACCAAACCGCTCCTTCTTCTTCATATACGTGGCCATTCTCGCGAAGTGCGTCGAGCGCTTCGTCAATTTTGCCGTTTTCGTACAACGATGTTTCCGAATACCATACATCGAATTTGACACGGAAATCAGCGAGATCTTTTTGTAACTTAGCCAATTCGTACTTCAAACCGTGTTTACGGAACGCTTTGTAGCGGTCTTCTTCTGACATATTTGCGAATTTATCGCCAAATTCTTCTGCGAGTTCTTTTCCAATACCGATGATGTCTTTACCGTGATAGCCGTCTTCAGGCATTGCTTTATCTTGACCAAGCGCCTGGAAATACCGAGCTTCAACAGATACAGCAAGGTTGTGTATCTGATTGCCTGCGTCATTAATATAATATTCACGTGTCACATCGTAGCCGGATTTTTCGAGCACATTGCACAAAGAATCACCGACGGATGCTCCGCGGGCATGACCAAGATGGAGGTCGCCTGTTGGATTAGCTGATACAAATTCAACTTGCACTTTTTCGTTATTACCAGCGTTTGATTCACCGTACCGTTCACCTGCTGATAGAACAGATGGCACAAGATCCGTTAAGTAGCTGTTGTTCATATAAAAGTTAATAAACCCAGGGCCTGCGATATCGATTTTTTCGATTGAGCCTTTTGATAAGTCGATATTTTCTTGAATGATATCTGCGATTTGACGAGGTGCCTTTTTCGCTATTCGAGCGAGCTGCATAGCCATATTCGTTGAATAGTCGCCATGCGCTTTATCTTTCGGCGTTTCGAGAGTGACCGCGGGAATTTCATTTTCTGCGGCAAGTCCTGCTTTCAACACAGCTGCTTTAATTTCTTCTTTCAACTGCGTCTGCATTTGTTCTGCAATGTTCACAATTGTTCCTCCAGTTCGTAATAAATATTCATCGTATACGTGCCGACCGGGTCGCCCTGCATGAGCAACTTGTACGTGAGCAGCGCCTGTCCGGTACCTATGTCGTTTATTTCGTGTGTGAAATTTATTGTTTCCGTCGTGATCAGCAAGGTGCCATACTGACTTTCATATGAACCGTTTAGTTGCTCGCCCTGTTCAAAGATCATCCGCATTTTCAGCGCGCCACTTCGTAAAATTAACGCACTTTCTTCGGCCAGCTTTACGATTGTGTGCACGACACCTTCATCCTGCACCTCGTCATATTTTAAAAACGTGGAGCCACCTTTTTTAAAGAGCTGTCCGAACAGTGACAATTCAAATGTTTCATTCTCTCCTTCGTGCTCCACATCCGTCTTTACTTTGATTTTCACCGGCATCTGCTCGTCTGTCACGCCGAATCACTTCCTTTTTCAGTGTGTATTTATTTTATCATAGAAAGGCCGGCTGCAGAAATCTTGTTTTTCATCCGTAATTGATCCCGCATTAACGGGCAGTAAGACCCCCGCTTCAAGATTTCTAAAAAAGAAGGATAAGCGGGGAACACATACTAAGATCGTCACGTCCTGTGACAACGTCTGCATGATTCCCATCCTGTGAACCTAACCCTTATCGAATGAAGTTTCACTTTATTTCGAATATGGTGAAATGTTGTTGCCCCTGGAACAAAAAGAACGTCCGGTTCAATTCCGGACGCTCCCCTATTATTTAAAAGAAACCAAGCAGCATTTCCCGAATGAGTTTTGATGCGGTATTCGCGGTTTGTTCGGAGTTGTCATAAATCGGTGCGACTTCAACAAGATCAGCGCCGACGACACTCACATCTGATCCAGCAATCGCATGGATCGATGCAAGTAGCTCTTTCGACGTGATGCCTCCGCAGTCAACTGTGCCTGTGCCCGGTGCATGTGCTGGGTCCAGAACATCGATATCGATCGTGACGTAAACCGGACGTCCTGCAAGTGTTGGCAATATTTCTTTTAATGGTTCAAGTACTTCAAACTTTGAAATATGCATGCCATTTTCTTTTGCCCACTGAAATTCTTCTTTCATCCCTGAACGGATGCCGAATGAATACACATTTGACGGCCCGATATGTTCTGCGATTTTGCGAATTGGCGTTGAATGTGATAATGGTTCACCTTCATATTCCACGCGCAAATCAGTATGTGCATCAAAATGAATAATCGCGAGATCTTTGTATTTTTTTGCTACAGCTTTCATAACCGGCCACGAAACGAGATGCTCGCCGCCCATGCCAAGCGGTTTTTTGCCGGCATCCAGAAGGCCATCAATATATTCTTCAATGATATCAAGACTGCGCTGTGCATTGCCGAACGGAAGCGGAATATCGCCTGCATCAAAATAAGCGACTTCTTCCAGTTCACGTTCTAAATATAAACTGTATTCTTCCAGGCCAATTGACACTTCTCGAATACGGGTCGGACCGAAACGGGAGCCGGGACGGTAGCTGACTGTCCAATCCATTGGCATACCGTACAACACAACATCGCTGTCTTCATAAGACGTCTGTGTACCGATAAAAACATTTCCTGAATACGCTTCATCAAATCGCATGATTATGTCAACTCCTGTACAAATTTCGGCAATACAAAGCACGCTTTATGCAGTTCCTTCGTGTAATACTTCGTTTCGATGTCAAAGAAGCGATTGTCTTCCACAGCGAGCGGATCGTGTTTTTTCGAACCGATCGTGAAGCACCAAAGGCCACTCGGATACGTTGGAATGTTTGCTGTGTATAGTCGTGTAATCGGGAAAATTTCTTTCACATCGGCCTGCACTTGACGGATCAAATCAGCTTTAAACCACGGATTATCGCATTGCGCGACGAAAATACCGTCTTCTTTCAATGCTTTTGAAATTCCGGCATAAAAACCTTTCGTAAATAAATTCACCGCAGGACCGACTGGCTCCGTTGAATCAACCATGATCACGTCATACTCTTGCTCCGATTCAGCAATGTGCATAAAACCGTCGCCAACTTTCACTTCGACCCGCGGATTTTCAAGCTCGCCTGCAATTTCAGGCAAGTATATTTTTGAGTACTCGATTACTTTTCCATCGATTTCAGCTAATGTCGCTTTTTTCACAGATGGATGCTTTAACACTTCGCGGATCACGCCGCCATCACCACCGCCGACAACAAGAACATTTTCCGGATTCGGATGTGTGAAAAGTGGTACGTGCGCCACCATTTCATGATATACGAATTCATCGCGCTGGCTTGTCATGACCATGCCGTCTAAAAACAGCATATTGCCCCATTCTTCTGTTTCAGCCATTTCTAAATATTGAAATTCAGTCTGTTCTGTATGCAAAGTACGTTTCACTTTCATCGTGATACCGTAATGGTCTGTCTGCTTTTCTGTATACCATAATTCACTCATGAGCTTCATCCCTTCTCTTTCAAGACTTACGGAAAAAAGTATAGAACAATTTAATGCAAATGCCTAGTGAATTTTGTGGAAAGATGTTTAAAAATATGGAATTGTTTTCATACTAAAGATATTAATGAATAAGGAGGCCGCTTTAATGAAAAAATGGATCAAGTGGATCGGGGTTGGGATGATCGTATTGATAAGCGCCGCGGCTATTGTTTTATACGCGTTGTCCGCTGCTGGACCACCAGATACAACCGTTTCACGCTCAACCATTTTTTATGCGGCCGATGGAACGAAAGCATCAGAAGTACACACCGGCGAAAAACGTTACTGGGTGAAATTGGATGACATTTCCCCTTCTGTCATGGATGCTGTTATTGCGATTGAAGATAAACAGTTTTACCATCATTTTGGACTTGATCTAAAAAGAATTGCCGGTGCCCTTATTGCCGACATGAAAGCGATGGCTAAAGTGCAAGGCGCAAGCACCATTACTCAGCAGTATGCCCGAAATGTATTTTTAACACACGACAAAACATGGTCTAGGAAGGTGAAAGAAGCGTGGTATGCGACCCGGCTTGAACTTTTCTACACAAAAGATGAAATTTTAGAAGGCTATTTAAACACTGTTTATTTTGGGCATGGTGCGTATGGGATAGAAGCGGCTTCACGCTTTTATTTTAACAAATCCGCGGATGAATTAACGACTTCTGAAGCGGCCTTACTCATCGGCATACCAAAAGGCCCGTCCATTTATTCACCGCTCGTTTCGCGTAAAAAAGCAGAAGACAGACGGCGGCTTATTTTATCGGAAATGAACTTGCCTGAAAAAGAATATGCAGATGCAATCGCTGAAGTCCCCGACATTACAGGCGCATTTACCGATAACAAAACGACCGCACCATATTTTATCGATGCTGTGCGTGCTGAATTAGAATCGCTCGGTTTTCGTGAACAGAGCGGCTTAAAGGTATACACAACGCTCAACCCCACTCATCAAAAAGCAGCGGATGAAGCGATTGCGAACGGCATTGCTTCTGGCGCCAAAGTTGAAGCAGCTCTCGTGTCCATTAACCCATCGAACCACTTTGTCACAGCGCTGTCAGGCGGGCGCGATTACAGTGTAAGTCCATTTAATCGGGCTGTGCAGGCTGTTCGGCAGCCTGGATCGCTTATGAAGCCATTTTTATATTATGCAGCTCTTGAAAATGGGTTTACACCAGTGACGATGCGAAAAAGTGAACCGACGACATTTAATGAAACATATAAGCCAAAAAATTTTAACAGTCAATATGCTGAACGTAATGTAACAATGGCTGAAGCGCTCGCTGTATCAGATAATATTTATGCGGTTAAAACAAATATGCTACTCGGTCCGGAGACACTTGCGAAGACAGCCAAACAATTTGGCATGACGTCAAAGCTCGAACCGGTCCCATCACTTGCGCTGGGTACGTCAGGTGTATCAGTTTTGGACATGACAAATGCGTATTCATCAATTGCATCAGGTGGCTTTTACAGCAAGCCGGTGTTCATTACAAAAGTGGAAAGTACAGATGGAGTCGTGCTGTACAAGTATAAAAAGAAAGTAGAACAGCGGTTTGATGAGAAGAAAATTGGGGTGTTAACACATATGATGACCGGTATGTTTGACGGGGCAATGAGCGACTATGCCAGGCCTACAGGCGCTACTATGACAGACAAATTAACACGGCCGTATGCCGGGAAATCAGGCTCCACTCCATTTGATTATTGGATGGCTGGTTTTACGCCGTCCGCCGTCTCAGTCGTCTGGACTGGCTATGATGACGGAGCGGAAATTACGAAAACGGAAGACCGTTCACGTGCGAAAATCATCTGGGCCGATTATATGGAACAGATTCATGAAGGGAAAAAACCCGTGTTGTTCACACGCCCTGACGGATTGACAGCAGTAGCGGTCGATTTAAAAAGCGGTAAATTAGCATCTGAAGATTGTCCGGACGGGCATTTAATTTTGTTTGAAAGCGGCACAGAACCTGACCAATCGTGCCCGCCCACTGGCAAAAATGATAAAGAGCTTCTATTTCCGGACCTGCCTGATTGGTTCCGATGACATGCAAAAGCCCGGGGGTGCTGTCCCCGGGCGTTTTGCATGTCCTAGCTTATGCAATATATGCATTACGTTCAGTTTACTTTTTTTCACGAAGTCCGGCAACAGAAGAAAGCCGAAATCTAAAACGTTCATTTTTTCGACACATTTACGGTGTTTTATCCTACAAACAAGCCGTTTTTCAATTCTTCAGACGAACGCGCCCAAAAATCGGCATTATGTGAAATGAGGAACTCGCGCAAAATCCCTTTTGATTTATCATCCATATCTCGGACAATAATATGGCGCTTCAAAGATTTATCCATCCGGTTTACGTGTTCAGGGAGCGACTTGTAGCCGCGGCGAATGTCTCGGTTTATTGTCATTTCACATGCTGCCACACCCGCATAATAAGGCCCCTCTTCATTCCGATCCACCGTCACCCACACGAGCCAGTACAATTTTGCATCCGGTACTTCTTCTTTCACTTTTAAAAATTTAATCCCTTTTTCCACGGCACTGCGGGCATGCATCGCACCGATGTCAATATGAGCTGAACCTTCTTCCACGTCAACGATCACGGGTGACATATGTTCTAAACTTAGCGCTCCTTGTCCAAATCCTTTATGACCGTCTGTTGGATCATTTTTAATAATATTAAATCCAACTTTTTTCTTTTTTTCCATAAATCATTCTCCTTTTATAAAAATAAACTAAAGATCGACTGAAAACCACCGATGACAGCCGGTATCGCTACACTAAAAATCGGCTGAATCGTAAACCGATCAAGCGGTGTAAAAACTAAAATTAAAAATATCAACACACCATACTGCTCATACTGCGTCATTTTCACGCGTATATGCGGCGGCGCAAGATCTTCAATAATTCGATAACCATCAAGCGGCGGAAACGGCAACAAGTTAAAGACGAATAACAGTACATTCAGCCAGACCATCATGTTAAGAAGCTGAACAAAAAATACAGGCGCACTGCCAATTGTAAAAAATAAAAGCCCTGTCGCAATAAATGCAATAAGAAAGTTGCTAAGTGGACCAGCTAGTGACACGAGCACTCCCGCCAGTTTCGGGTTGCGGAAATTTCGGCGATTTACTGGCACAGGACGCGCCCAGCCAAACCCAGCAATTAAAATAAATATCGTCCCGATCGGATCAAGATGGTGCACTGGGTTAAGTGTCAACCTGCCCTGATCTTTCGCCGTATCGTCACCAAATTTATAGGCTGTGTATGCATGTGCAAATTCATGCACCGTAAACGCGACGAGCAAGGAAATGATAACAAACGGCATTTGTTCAAGTTCAAATGCTAAAAAACCTGCTGAGAAATTTTCCAATTATGAGTCTCCTTTTAGTATGGGATAATTCAGTTATACTGACGGCGGGATTATGACCTCTAGTGGCTGGATTTCAAGCTCGTGATGGCGGAATAACACCTAATTACTGGAGAATCCCACCACCACTTCTTATAATCCAGCCGTCACTTCCTGTAAATCTCTAAAATGTTTCTAATCTTCCTTTTCACTGTCCTGTTCGATGATTCATCGCGCAGCAAGTCCACCGGAAAATACAATTTATGATCCGTTCGCCGCTTGCCCGAAATCGCCTTCATAATTTCAGACCGGGTCGATAGCTCCTGCAGCGTAACATCATCTTTCATTAACAAATAAATCGGCTGCCGCTCGGATTCAATGCCTGGCCGGTAAAAATCATACGGCAAATCGGATGACGAATCGTGAACGAGATAATAATCCGGATCAATGCCCGCTCTTCGGAACAACTCTTCCAACTCTGTATACTTCTGTGTCTCTTCTGTTGGATCAAACTCGATGTATTTAAACAAATTCCGGTTCATAAACCGGCTGCACAAATCACGTAAAATCGCATCCTCTTCTTCCTGCCACACCTGAAAATAAAACATAACAACTGATTCATCCAACTTCAGGTAGTCTATGAGTGTGCATTCTCCGTCAAACAAAGACTTGAAATGAACCGGCTCATGCGCAAATGAATAGCCTTCTTCGTACAACTCTTTCGCTCTATGCAACGTTTTTGAGAGCAGTACTTCTGCACTGCGTGTTACCGGATGAAAATAAACTTGCCAATACATTTGGTAGCGGCTCATAATGTAATCTTCCACAGCATGCATACCGCTCTGCTTAAAAACCGCCTGCTCCTCACGCGGCCGGATGACGCGCAAAATGCGCTCCATATCAAAACGACCATAACTGACACCTGTAAAATACGCATCCCGCTGCAAATAATCCATCCGATCGGCATCTATCTGACTCGAAATTAAACTCACAACCAATTTATTTTCATATGTTTTATTTATGACAGCCGCAACTTTTTCTGGAAAGTCATGACCCACTTTTGACAAAACACGGTTTATATCTGTCTCACCAAGTACAATGAGTTTCGTATATTCCTCATGATCAAGCCCGAACACTTTTTCAAATGAATGCGAAAACGGACCATGGCCGACATCATGTAAAAGCGCTGCGCATAAGCTTAACAATCGATCATCTAAATTCCATTCTGGCCGGCCATGAAACACGTCATCGACAATGCGGCGCACAATTTCATACACGCCGAGCGAATGATTAAACCGGCTATGTTCGGCCCCATGAAACGTAAAATAGGTCGTTCCAAGCTGACGGATTCGGCGCAGCCGCTGAAACTCTTTTGTTCCAATTAAATCCCATATAACGGTATCCCGCACATGTACATACCGGTGAACGGGGTCTTTGAACACTTTCTCTTCTTTCAACTTCTGCTTCGCGTAACTCATAACCTGCCTCCCACCACTCCCTTTTTTTGTCCATTATAACGGAAATTCACATCTTTATGGGAAAATGTGCACGATGGTATGCATATACTGTTAAATATATAAAAAAATCACCTCATTCAAAAGAAAAGGTGATTATGTTTACAACTTTAGTTTTTTAAAAATTTTTTCCATAAGCTCATCTTCTGTCAGTGCCGCAACCGGACGATTGTTTACAAATGCAAACGTCTTCTTACGGCCAGGCCCGCAGTATGACTGACATTTCACATCAATCGCCGCCTCTGGATCGAGTTTTTGTAGCTTTGGAATCAATGTTTTAAGGTCGACTGCCTGGCAGTCATCGCAAACACGAAATTCATTCGCCATTTAAAACATTCCTTTCTCTTGCATTCAACCGGTATTTTACATGGAAAAAAGCGTGTTTGCAAGCTTTCAATCTTCTTCATGCAATCTGTATAAAATGTGCCTTCTCTGGCCATCCTTATTTTTAAAGACTATTTCCAAAACTATTTCTTAAAGGAGAGATGATTCAAATGAAAATTCGTCAAGATGCCTGGTCTGAAGAAAATGATTTGCTGCTTGCTGAAACCGTTCTCCGACACGTGCGCGAAGGCAGCACACAGTTAAATGCATTTGAAGAAGTCGGCGATGAACTGAACCGAACGTCTGCCGCCTGCGGTTTTCGGTGGAATGCTGTCGTTCGCCAACAATACGAGAAAGCACTCAGCCTCGCAAAAAAGCAGCGTAAACAAAGAAGCCGGACACTAGAGAAAAAAGCGCTTTATGCGCCGCCAACAGAAGGAATTAACATGATAGATGTCATCGCTTATTTACAAAGCATGGAATCCATTGATCTGCTAAAAGCAGAAAACGAGAGACTACGTTCCGAAAATGAACAACTGCAAAATAAGTTGAATCAAATCGAACAGTCTTCAGAAATCATGCAGGAAGACTATGAAACATTAATGAAAATTATGAACCGTGCCCGCAAATTCGTGGCACTCGATGATGAAGCACCTGCCGTTACATTCAAAATGGAACGAAACGGCAACTTAGAAAAAGTAGCTGAGTAGCTGATCACTTATCCAAAAGCTTTTTCATTGCGCTCAATCATGCGGGTTAAATATCCGTCAAACATGTCCGCTTCAAAAGCAGTCATCGCGCTGCCTTCAAGCGGACCTCCGATTTCTTTCAGCGACTGTAAAAAGCGGATAATCACATCTTGAACCGTTAACTGTGGGCTCCCGATCAATTCAGCGAGCGACGCCATCACTTCCGGCTGAATATCGGGATATATCCATTTTGTGTCGGCATCCCGCTTCGCCGCTTCATAAAATGCACGGATTTGTTCAGCTCGATCGGCTCCGCTACCATTCACGCATAAATAAATCTGTACAGCGACACCTTTTCTCAAACGGCGCTGTGAAATACCAGCAAATTTTTTCCCCCCTATGCTAAGGTCATAGCTGCCTGGACAATACGATCCTACGATTTCATACGCATCAATTTTCGCATCTGGGAACATGTGGCAAATAAGCGCGTACATGGCCCCGTAACCCCGGTCAATATCGATTCCTTTTTCCATATCAGGCATAATGAGCGACAAATTGAGCACTCCTTCATCAAGCATCACAGCGAGCCCACCCGAGTTGCGGACGATAACGTGAAATCCAGCATCTTTTAATACTTGAAGACCGTCTTTTAGATAAGGTAGTTTTGTATCTTGAATGCCTAACACGACCGTGTCATGGTGAACCCAGGCGCGAACCGTTGATGGGCTCTTTTCTGCACCTACCGCCATACAAAGCGCATCATCAGCCGCAAATGAATAGATAGGGTTGAATCCTGGTCCGTAAGCAGATTGATCTATAAAGCGCCAGATAGGACGGCGCAGCAGATCTTTTGATTGATCCATAGCAGCATGTTCTCCTTCATAAAATATTCTCTTTTTACTGTAGCCTTATGATGGGAGCGGTTCAAGTGTTTTGTGGTATAGTGATGGTGAAACTAATTACATAGGAGTGATGATGATGAGTGAAGCAGCAAAAACGCTTGAAGGTTGGTATTGCCTGCATGATTTCCGGTCAATTGATTGGACAACATGGAAGTTGATGCCGAGCGATGCGCGCGAAAACGCGATCAGCGAATTCCGTCAATTTCTTACTAAATTAGATGCGACGCAGGAGTCAAAAACAGGAAGCCATTCATTTTACAGTATTGTCGGTCAAAAAGCCGATTTTATGCTCATGATTTTACGTCCAACAATGGAAGAATTAAATGTGATTGAAAATGAATTTAACAAGTTGAAAATTGCTGAATTTACGATCCCTGCTTATTCATATGTATCGGTTGTAGAACTTAGCAACTATCTTTCTTCTGACGAAGATCCATATGCGAATCCACAAATTCGTGCGCGCCTGTATCCAGAACTTCCGAAAGCCCAGCACGTTTGCTTCTATCCAATGGACAAGCGCCGCCAAGGAGAGGATAACTGGTACATGCTGCCGATGAAAGATCGGGGAAGCTTAATGCGCAGCCATGGGATGATTGGCCGTCAGTACGCTGGTCTCGTGAAACAAGTGATTACTGGTTCTGTTGGATTCGATGACTACGAATGGGGCGTCACTCTTTATTCAGATGACGTGCTGCAGTTTAAAAAACTAATTTACGAAATGAGATTTGATGAAGTAAGTGCACGCTACGCTGAATTCGGCTCCTTCTTCGTTGGCAACTTGCTAACAGATGAGAAATTTGCTCAAATGATGCACGTGAATTAAATAAATGAAATGAAAAAGAACCGCGTCCTAATCAAGACGCGGTTCTTTTTCGTCTGAATTGCCCTGGTCAATAAGGAAAATCTCCCTTCAACATGATGATGAATGCACACTGTTTTTCATTTTTGCATACATTGCAAAGGGAGGTGTTGTTGTGGCAGTTGTTGCTCATACAGAAGAAGATGTGAGGCTGCTTGCCCGCCTCATGCGGGCCGAAGCAGAAGGCGAAGGACCACTTGGAATGCTAATGGTCGGAAATGTCGGGGTAAACCGGACACGATCGGACTGTCTTGATTTCACTAAGCTACGCTCCATTCGCGATATGGTTTTTCAGTCACCTGGCGGATTTGAAGCGACACAGAAAGGTTACTTTTATCAAAGAGCGCGGCAAAAAGACATTGATCTTGCCCGCAAAGCTATTAACGGCGGACGTTATCATCCGGCATCCAATGCACTCTGGTTTTTTGAGCCAGAAGGAAACTGCCCTGCTCAATGGTACGGTCAATACAACTCCGGACGATTCAAGTCACACTGTTTTTTCAGCCCGTTGCAGTCCGTTTGTCCACGCGTATATTAATTAAGGGGGAATAGTAAAATGAATCCTTACGGTTACATGGCGATGCCCATGCAACAAGCACCGATGCCCAAACCAAGACAAGGCCAGGGCCAATATCCACAAGGACCCGGACCAGGTACATCTCCTGCCCTGCCTGCTGTAGAAGAATCCTATATTGAAAACATTTTCCGTCTAAACCGCGGAAAAATGGTGACAGTATACACAACATTTGAAAACAACAAAGAATGGAATGCAAAAATATTTCGCGGACGTATTGAGGCGGCCGGTCGCGACCATTTAATCTTAAGCGAACCATCTGGGCGACGCTATTTAATCCCTCTTCTTTATCTCGACTATGCCACATTCGATGGCGAAATCGCATACGAATATCCGTATAATGGGTAATTTGCTCACAGTACATTGAAGAAGGGAATCCCGTTCGTCGGGATTCCCTTCCTTTCATCACATATTTTTTACTGCCGCTATAATGATTAACACCCATGCGATCAAAAACGCGAGACCACCTATTGGTGTGATGGCGCCCAGCTTGCTAATCGCTGTGACAGCAAGGACAAACAGACTCCCCGAGAATAATATAATTCCTATGAACATCAACCAACCGGACCAGTTTAATGCGGAGCTGCCCGGGAACTGCCCCATTAAAAAGCCGATAATGATTAAACCAATCGCATGAAACATTTGATACTGTACCGCTGTTTTCCATATTTCCAAATACTTCGGTTCAACTTTCCCCTCGAGTCCATGCGCACCGAATGCGCCCAGTCCGACGGCTAGAAAGGCATTGATTGCGCCCAAAATAATAAATAATTTCATTTTTCTGCTCCTTTAAAAATCAAAAATAGAATCTCCGTTAGATCCATCATCTGTTATAAGCCGCTCTGTTTGCTGAATCGTTGCCGGCGATTGTGTATGCATAGCATCCGCCTGCGTCACAATAGGCCGCGTTTCGTATTCACTTAATCCCGCACCAAGCATTAACTCACACAGTGATTTAATTGTGTACACATGCCTCTTGATGTCATCCGGCGATGCCATCTTCGCAGCGATCATCTCCTGTTCCATTTTCGCAAGTACTTTTTCATGCGATATATTCATTTTTTCTCACCTGCTTTCATGGCAAACTGATAACATGGATGACCCGATGAACGACGGACGACAATCGACGGGAGTTGTTTCGTTTTAAATCCGTATGCACGGCACCCACGCGGTGCTCCAGAATCCCACGTCACATAAAAATACTGGCACTTTAAACAATTCGGTTCCATAGACAACGTTTTCTCCCCTTTATTTTAGCAAAAATTCATATGTTTCACGTGAAACCTTTACGACAATTCGTTCAAACACCAATTGATCGGTGCCTCACCCATTTCTTTCAGACAGTCATTCGTCTTTGAAAATGGACGGCTTCCGAAAAAGCCACGAGATGCAGACAGCGGACTCGGATGCGGCGATTGAATGACTCGATGCTTGTTTTCATCAATTAAAGACCGTTTACTTTGAGCTGGTCGGCCCCAAAGCAAAAAAACAGCAGGTTTTTCCCTCTCGCTAATGAGTGTAATGACACGGTCTGTGAAAGTCTCCCACCCTTTCCCACGGTGTGAATGAGCCTGTCCATCCCGTACAGTCAGCACTGTATTTAACAGCAACACGCCTTCATCCGTCCATTGCTTCAAATAGCCATGACTTGGCACAGGGCAACCGAGATCTGTATTCAATTCTTTATATATATTTTTAAGTGAAGGTGGCGGTGCAATACCCGGTTGCACGGAAAAACTAAGTCCATGCGCCTGTCCCGGCCCGTGATAGGGATCCTGCCCTAGAATGACGACTTTCACATTTTCATATGGGGTAAAATGGAGAGCGTTGAAAATGTCATCCATATTTGGATAAATGATGCTGCTTTTATATTCTTCTTTTAAAAAGGACCTGAGCTGCTTATAATATGGCGCGTCAAATTCGGATTCCAATAGCGGACCCCAATCGTTTTTTAAAATTTGTTTTGTCATTTTAATCACCTCTTGGTCCATTATAATCGAGCCAGCCTTTGTTTGAAAATAATGTGGGTCGCTAAAAAGGGAGCAGTACAGAAAAGGGAAAAGTTTCCCCTTTCATATACCGTCAAAGTGGTAAATGATTATACAGAAGCAGTGCGGACTACCACTCAATTTATGTAAGATCGATTTGTGAAGGGTGATATTGATGGATTTGCACATCATAATGACGAATCTGAGCGTTTGGCAGAAGCAAGGACCACATCAATAACAGTGTCCTTCGAAAAAGGACGTTGACATTATTTCTTGTACATTTGCCAATAGTTTTTTACACTAGAGAAAGTGTATTTAGAAGGAGGTATTTTCACCATGAAAAAAACATTAACGATTGCAGGATCTGATACAAGCGGCGGAGCTGGCATTCAGGCCGATTTAAAAACATTCCAGGAGCATGATACATACGGGATGACAGCCCTTACGACGATCGTAACGATGGATCCCGAAAACGGCTGGAGCCACGGCGTATTCCCTCTTGCGGTTAATGTGCTTGAAGCACAGTTGAAAACAGCCATGTCAACAGGCATTGATGCGTTGAAAACCGGTATGCTCGCTACACCGGAAATCATCCAGACGGCTGCAGCGTCAATTAAAGCAAATAGCGTGGAAAAAGTCGTCATCGACCCGGTGATGGTCTGCAAAGGCGAAGATGAAGTATTGAATCCAGAAGCCGCAGAAGCAACGCGCGATTTATTGTTGCCACTTGCCACTGTTGTTACACCGAACCTGTTTGAAGCACGGCAGCTATCCGGTGTTGGCCCAATCCGTACGATTGACGATATGAAAGAAGCAGCGAAAAAGATTCATGAACTTGGGGCGAAAAATGTTGTTATTAAAGGCGGTAAACAGCTGGAGCATGACAAAGCGATTGATCTTTTCTATGATGGTAATGAATTTATTTTGCTTGAAGGTGAAAAACATAATACAACGTACAATCACGGCGCCGGTTGCACATTTGCAGCAGCGATCACTGCAAACCTTGCGAACGGCCACGACGTAAAAACAGCAGTTAATCATGCAAAAGAATTTGTTAACGCCGCTATCCAACATGGCTGGAAGCTGAACGAATACGTAGGTCCGGTTATGCATGGAGCGTACAATCAAAAATAAGTTTTGAGACCGCCGGGCAAGCCCCCCGGCGGTTTTTTTAAAGGCTCTGTTAAAGTTTATTGTTGATTTTCTTGTTAAATTATAGTGGCAGAATAATTGAAGTACATATTTGTTAATCTAAGGAAAAAAGAAGATCATTTGAGGTAATAAAAATGTATGAATTTAAATATGAGTCCAAGAAAAAAGAAAAAAAATATAAGATATACCTATTTGTATTTATTATCACTGTTTTAATAAATACATTCATTGATATTTTTAATTTGGGAATTGAAAAAATTTCCGGATTTCGTATAGCTAGTAGCCTCTTATTTTATGGCATTATCCTTTACTTTGGTTTGCATAGGAAGTTTTGGGCAGAATTTATGATTAGATTTTTTGTCTGGGTAAATATCATTTTACTGTTCATCATTATAACTGTTAAAATTCTAAGATTATAGTTCAAAATAATGCCTATTGTTCTTCAGTTAACTGGTTACTTTAGTTAAAGAGTAAGATCATCAAAAAGGATGGTCTATTTTTTCATGTAATATCAACATCATCATATAAAAGAGCCTTATTAAAAAAGAGTAATCATAGGTTCTGCTTACTTATTTCCAACCGCTCATCATACTTTTTGATTACTTCCCCCTTTTTTTGAACACTAGCACTAATTACTGTAAATTTTGTCCGAATAAAAAAAACGACTCTTAAGCCGTTTTTCATTTTCTAAAATATGTGATTTTTTGTTCGATTGGTGTGCGTGGCTTTGCTTTTGGCAATTCATCATAATAGCCAAATTGAAGCATAGCAAGAATTCGCTCACCCGGTTTCACACCAAGTGCTGTTCTAAATTTCGGTGCATCCATCCACGCTGGCGTTTTCCAGCATGTGCCGATTCCTTTCTCCCATGCGAGCAATTGTGCATTTTGAACAAGCGCGCTCGTTGCGGAATAGTCTTCTAGTCTTTCTTTTTGACGAGCATCTTCTGGCACCACTACAAAAACAAATGCACCAGGCAGCTTAAATCCAGCAATCTTTTTATCAAGTTCTTCAGGAGAGAGTGCTTCCCAATTCGGAATTGTGCATTCTTTCATCGTCGTGCGGATTGCATCAAGTCCACTTTCTGCTGCCACAATAAAGCGCCACGGTTCACGATTCCCATGGTTCGGCGCCCACGCGGCATCCGCTAAAACAGCAGTTACATCAGACTGTTCTACCGGACGGCCATTGAATTTTTTAATCGAGCGGCGTTCCTTAATAATTGTTTTTATCGATTGGCTCATAACAAACACCCCTATTCAAATTATTTTCCTTTCTCATCATACTCAAAAAGCTAGATTTTCGCCAATTGGATAAAGTTTTAGTACAATAAACAAAGAATTGATTTTGACTGGAGGGTTTAACGGCATGGAACCAATTTTACCGGAAAAAGTGCAGGAGCTCGTAAACCGATTTGCCGGTGATGAAATTTATCTTCATCTGGAAACGACGAACGGTGCATATGCATCACACTTTGACGAAAAGTTTTTCTCTGCAGGTGCTTATATCCGCAATGCAAAACTTACATATGAACATGGCAAAATTGTTGGTGATGGACCGTATCGGGTTGGACTAAAGCTCGAAATTGGCTGGGTATACGCAGAAGGATTGACGCATTATGGATTTGATGAAGATGGGCATTTGCTCATGGCGGGCCATGACTTTGATGGAAAACTGGCGGTTGCCTTGCAAATGGGTACAACGCCATTTAAGTAAAAGGAAAGGGATGAGAACATGAAAACGATGGAAGTTGAACAGGAGCGGCACGTCCTTGTTATTTTACCGCACCCTGATGATGAAGCATTCGGCGTATCCGGCACGATCGCCATTCATACAAAACGTGAAACACCCGTTACATACGCGTGCCTCACACTCGGCGAAATGGGACGAAATCTTGGAAATCCCCCTTTTGCGACACGTGAGTCGCTTCCAGATATTCGCAAAGCAGAACTCAAAAAAGCCGTGGAAGCGATTAAAATTCAAGATTTACGTATGATGGGCTTGCGCGATAAAACCCTTGAATTTGAAGATGATCAAAAAATGATGAATATGATGACTGACTTAATTAATGAACTTGATCCATCACTCGTGATTACATTTTACCCAGGCTACTCGGTTCACCCGGATCATGAAGCAACGGCACGTGCTGTCGTTCGTGCCGTACGGGCAATGGATGAGGAAAAACGGCCAAAGCTTCACTGCGTAGCTTTTGCTAACAATACAGCTGAAGAAATCGGTGCAGCCGATATCCGTTATGATATCCGCCATGTATATGATCAAAAAATGGAGGCAATGAAAGCCCACATTTCGCAGACGATCTGGATGTTAAAAGAGCTTGAATCCGGTGTAGCGCAAGAAGGAAGCGAACTGCAAGATCGATTTAATTATGAGCACTTCTGGACATACACATTTGATGAAAATGACAAAGTAACCGAAATTAAATAAAAAACGCAGGGCTACAATGCCTGCGTTTTTCGCTATATTCCGCTTTTGTTCTGTTTCCACCAGAATAGATCTGCTTAAATCAACAAATTAAACAGCAACGGATCGTTGTTGATTTCCATGTACGGGAAGCCGTTTTCTTTCATACGCTTCACGAGTGGAGCATAGTCTTCTTTACATTTCAGCTCAATGCCAACCAGCACTGGACCTTCATCACGATTTGTCCGCTTCGTGTACTCAAAGCGGGCAATGTCATCCTGCTCACCAAGTACTTCAGCCATAAACTTACGAAGTGCACCGGCACGCTGTGGGAACGTAACAATGAAATAATGCTTAAGCCCTTCATAAATAAGCGAGCGCTCTTTAATTTCCTGCATTCGTTCAATGTCATTATTACCTCCACTAATGATGCAGACGATATTTTTCCCTTTAATTTCATCTTTGTAAAAGTCGAGTGCCGCAACAGATAATGCGCCGGCCGGTTCAGCGACGATCGCACTCTCGTTGTAAAGCTGCAAAATTGTTGTACATACTTTCCCTTCTGGAATGACGGAAATACCATCGAGCACGTCCATACAAATGTCCATCGTCAAATTGCCAACTTGCTTCACAGCTGCACCGTCAACGAATGGATCAATCGTGTCAAGTCGTGTGACTTCGCCTTTATTTAACGATGCTTTCATCCCTGCTGCACCTGCTGGCTCAACACCGATCAATTTCGTATTCGGGCTGATGCCTTTTAAATACGAACCAACACCTGCAGCTAACCCGCCGCCGCCAATGGCACAGAACATGTAATCAATTGGCACCTGCACATCGTTCATGATTTCAACAGCGACTGTGCCCTGTCCGGCAATCGTTCGGTGGTCGTCGAAAGGATGAACAAATACTTTCTCTTCTGCTGTGCAATATTCCATCGCAGCTGTATATGAATCATCAAACGTATCGCCCGTTAGGACGACCGATACATTTTCACCGCCGAATCGTTTCACCTGCGACACTTTTTGGCCCGGTGTTGTCGACGGCATGAAAATTTTCCCTTCAATTCCAAGTGCATGGCATGAATAGGCTACACCTTGCGCATGGTTGCCAGCGCTTGCACACACGACACCTTTCGCCCGTTCTTCTTCTGTCAAACTGCGGATAAAATTGTAGGCTCCGCGCAGTTTAAAGGAGCGGACAATTTGCAAGTCTTCCCTTTTTAAATATATATTACAGCCATAACGCGCCGATAAAATTTCATTTTTTTGAAGCGGCGTTCTGCTAGCAACATCTTTCAATACTTGATTTGCTACAACGATTTCTTCGATTGATACTTTCGACAAGACAATTTCTCCTTTTTAAGTACGAATTTTAAGAATAATTGTATCATTTGACCATACTTCGTTCCAGTACATCTTCAATCGCTTGCGCGACACCATTTTCATTATTACTAGCTGTTTCAAATCGGCATGCTCGTTTAATGTTTTCATGTGCATTGCCCATCGCATATGAATATCCAACTTTCTCAAGCATCGATAAATCGTTATAATTGTCGCCAACTGCAAATGCATCATTCATCGACAACCCTTTAGATGCTAAAAAAGCTTCGAGTGCAATCCCTTTTTGTGCGAGCTCACTTGTCACTTCCAAGTTTTCATTCCCAGACGAACTAACAACAATGCCTGCAATGCCTGCAAGACGGTCTGATGCTACTTGCAATACATCATCGTCTGTTGAAAAAACGAAAAACTTGTAAATATGATGATCGTTGTCATGAATGAGGGGTTCATATTCGTCTATTGGTAAAATGAGTTTCTCTTTTATACGTTGTTGCGCCTTTTCACGAATTTCTTCGATTGGTGTTTCTGGAGTGGCTGATAAGACAATGTCAATGAGCAGTTCAACCGCTTTATCAGGATTATCCGTATATGTACCATGATTTGTGCACACTTCAAAATACACATCGACATCTTTTAAACAATGATAAATATCAGAAGCTATATCATCTTCGAGTGCAGTGAATTGAATAATGTCCCCGGCCTCGTTACGAATTTCCGCGCCATTGACAGCAATAATCGGGCACTCAATGCCTGAACCTTCAAGTGCAAAGCGGGCTTCTACATATGAGCGCCCTGTTGCAACAATCACTTCCACACCAAGTTTCTGTGCCTTTTTAATTGCGTCACGATTTGCTTCGCTCACTTCCATTGCTCCGTTCAATAACGTGCCGTCCATGTCCGTTGCGATGCTTGTAATCATTCTTTTCACCTTCTCATTTATATTTAATTCCTTCTTAATTCTAACATGAAAGTTCTTCAAAATACGCAAAAAGACGATGATCTACCAGTGTCAGCAATTGAAAGCGTTAGCAAAAATCTGTATTTTATGAATACGACTAATTTCGTAGATTTTGGGGAATAGATGTATTAAACTGTGCAAGGTATGAATGTTTATACAAAGAAAGGATTTTATATATGCATGAAAAAACATCCCCATGGCTGTTTATTATTCCGTCATTGATTGGGATTTTGTTGTTCATGACACCGATACCTGTGCAAGAAGGATTGACGATTCCGATTGCAATTATGTCCAATGCGCTGCAAGGCTGGATTGGGGCGCTCATCCCAGCGATTATGACCGTTTTAATCATCTTCGCTGCATGTGCGACGATTGTCGTGAAAGTAATACGTCCTGCTTTCGTCCGTCACTCTGCTTTTATGACCACTTTGTTTAATGTTTCACCCGTATGGACTGTTGTCCGTGTTGTCGGCGCTATTTTTGCCGTCATGACATATTTCCAACTCGGCCCAAAAGCTGTTTGGTCTGATGAAACGGGCGGCACGTTGCTCATCGGCCTTTTGCCTGTCTTATTTTCGGTCTTTTTATTTGCTGGGCTTTTGTTGCCGCTTCTTTTAAATTTCGGTTTGCTTGAATTTGTCGGCTACTCGCTTACAAAAATAATGCGTCCGTTATTTAAACTGCCAGGGCGGTCATCAATTGATGCACTTGCTTCATGGCTCGGTGATGGAACAATTGGTGTACTGCTCACGAGCAAGCAGTATGAACAAGGCTTTTATACGAAAAAAGAAGCAGCCATTATTGGCACAATGTTCTCTGTTGTTTCGATTACATTTTGTCTTGTCGTCATTGATCAGGTCGGACTTGCGGACTATTTCATTCCGTTTTATTTGACGGTTGTTTTAGCCGGAATCGCCTGTGCACTTATTATGCCTCGTATTCCACCACTTTCAAGAAAAGCCGATACATTTATTAATGAAAAACCGCGTCAAGACGATGATGAAGCCATTCCTAAAGGCTATACAGCTATTTCATATGGCTACAAGCAGGCAGTGAAACGCGCCAACAAAAACGGTTTATTAGAAACCGTGCAAGATGGCTTTAAAAATGTACTTGATATGTGGCTTGGTGTTGCCCCAATCGTGATGGCGCTCGGAACAACAGCACTTATTATTGCGGAAACAACACCTTTATTTCAGTGGCTGGGCATGCCTTTCATCCCACTTCTTGAATTATTGCAAATTCCGTTTGCACAGGAAGCGTCCGAAACGATTATGATTGGGTTTGCTGATATGTTCCTTCCGGCGATTATTGGCTCAGGAATCGAAAGTGAATTGACGAGATTTGTCATCGCAGCTTTGTCTGTTTCGCAGCTTATTTATATGTCTGAAGTGGGCGGACTGCTTCTTGGAACGAAGATTCCCGTTTCATTTAAAGACTTACTGATTATTTTTCTCATCCGTACACTCATTTCATTACCTATTATTGCAGGCGTTGCACATATTTATTTTTAAAAAGCCGGAACTCTTCGGCTTTTTTTTCGTATAGACGGGTAAATATGGTATGTTGACATATAGAAAGGATGTGTCTATGTGACAAATAAGCTCTGGTTTCAGACTGGAATTGGCATATTACTTGCCATGCTCATTATTTTTATGTTTCAAGAAATTCATGAAGTATTTCATCCGCTCGTGATCGTTGCGACAACCATTTTCCTGCCCGCTTTGCTTGGAGGCGTTTTATTTTATTTAACGCGTCCGATTATGAAATGGCTTGAATTAAAGAAACTTCCGCGCTGGGCGTCATTGAGCACTGTTATGGTCATCATTGGACTTGTTTTCTGGCTTATTTATGCTCTAATTGCTCCGGTCGTGAATAGTCAGGTGAGTTCACTCGTTGATAACTTGCCTCAAATGATAATAGAAGGAGAAAAGGCGATGGATTTCGTGTTGAATCAAAAAGACCGTCTTCCACCTGCTGCGATTGAATCTCTCGAAAATGTAACTGGCAAACTGAATGAGTACGTAACGGGCTTTAGTTCACGGCTGATCAGCTTTATTCAATCGTTCGTACAGGGACTATTTTTAATTATTCTCGTGCCATTCTTCCTCGTATACATGCTGAAAGACCATGAAAAATTTGCACCATTTGTTGCTGGCTTTTTTTCCGGAGAACGAAAAACATGGATTCGTCATACACTTCATGATCTAGACGTGACACTTCGTTCATACATTCAAGGACAACTTTTGGTCAGCTTTCTCGTGGGCGTCATGCTTTTAATCGGATATTTAATTATCGGCCTTGATTACGCACTGTTGCTTGCAATGTTTGGAATGTTCACAAATGTTATTCCGTTTCTTGGCCCATATATCGCCGTTGTTCCAGCCATATTCATTGCATACAGTCAAGAGCCGCAAATGGTCATTTATGTCGGGATTATCATGCTCGTTGCCCAACAAATTGAAAGCAATTTTATTTCTCCAAACGTTATGGGCAAAGCACTTGATATTCATCCGCTGACAGTGATCACGATCATTCTGGCAGCTGGTAACATCGCTGGTCTCTGGGGAATTATTCTCGCCATCCCAACATATGCTGTTATTAAAACAATCTTGTCGAACTTGTACCAAAAACGAACAGAAATCCGTGAAGTTGCGGGAAAAGAAGTCGATTAACCAGCTCTTTACCCTGCATTGTGCTTTTATGAATAAAGAACAATTAAGCCATCTCGTTTTGATGAATTTAAAGCTGATTCGGACGAAACGAAATTACATAAAGAATAAAGTGAAACTTCATTCAGTGGGATTCAGTGGGGGTTAGGTTCACACGATGTGAATCATGCAGACGTTGTCACAGGACGTGACGATCTTAGTCTGCGTTCCTCTTAGCCCCACTGAATAAAAAGGAACTCAGGTAAAGAGCGACGCGTCCTGCGGCAATACCTGAGTGACCGGCTTCGGCCGGCCCGAACCAATCGGGCTTTTACGGGCAGTTGATCCCTCGCTTATCCTCCTTTTCTTTTCGACGGCTTGAAGCGGGGGTCTTACTCCCCGTTAATGCGGAATAAAATGGCACAGGTTCTCGGCTTATTGAAAAAGACGCTCACTGTTTAATACATGCGACAAAGAAGCGGTACTTCGGGAATTTCAGTATATGATGAATCAGTGATATGTCTTCCCCCGGCATTACAAAAAAGAGCACTGCATTGTAAGCAGGCTCTTATTTTTTTTCATCCGCACAGTTAAAACAAAACAGTTTGCCGCTTTCCTTTATGCCACAGAAAAAGCCATCCATGCAGTAAATACTTTCTCCACACTTTTCACATTTACCAATGAACTCTTTCGCCCCTATCACCTGCTTTTTCCCAGTATATTCAAACCTGTATATTTCCGTAGGAACTTTGTACACTAAACGATACTACATGTTTAGTGGAGAGGACGGCTGGTCATGCGCAAATTCGGCTTATTTTTAGCGGCAGCTGCTTTTGTATATGTAAGCTTTTTAACACTTTCTAAAAACGATCATGCCGTGTCAGAAAATCAATATGTAGATGCAGTCGTGTTTGTACATGGCTTTAAAGGGAATGCCAACTCATTCAATACGATGATTGCCCGATTTGAAGAGTACAGATGGGGAGCACGGGCGTTGACGATAAATGTGACAAAGACTGGCCGGCTGCTCGTTCATGAAGATATTTCTCTCCCTAATAAACCTGCTTTTATTCAAGTATTATTTAAAAATAACCGCGCTTCATTTGATGATACATCCCATGCCCTCGCATCCGTTATGCAAGTGCTGAAAAAAGAATATGGGATCAATCGCGTCAACATCGTCAGTCATTCTATGGGCGGTATTGTCTCGGTGAAGTTTTTGCAGGAACTGTATGACCCGGCGCGCCATCCTGTCACGGATAAACTCGTCACGATTGGCAGTCCATTTGACGGGGTCGCCGGCGGCCGGTGGTTTACACAAAACACCGGTCCTGCCGTGTACGACTTAATGCCTGGCTCTCCTGCGCTTGCACAAATTGCGGCCGGACATACACATTTTCCTGCTGAAACGGACGTACTGAATATTGCTAGTACTGGCGATCAAGTGACACCGGTAAAAAGCGCGCTCCATTTAAAGGCGATCGTACCGAAAAAAAACTATCATGTTAATGTTATTTATGACAAAACAATCGATCATAGCGGTCTGCACGAAACACCGATTGTAGATGAAAAAATCGGGCATTTCTTTTCCTATAAATAATTCCAAATCATTTCTGCTGTTCTTGAAGCAGCCGCAGGCGTAGCCGTCCGTGCTGCCTCTTTTTCTTTGTATGCTTCAAGCAAATGGGCCGTTCCTTCCTCCATTAGTTCAGAGTACCTCTTTGATAATGCAGCGATTTCTTTTGCATACATCTCGTCCGTTCCAGGTTCAACAAGTTCTGCATACGTGTCAATAATAACATCCACTTCATTATTTCCAGGGAAATATTCATGAGGTGCCGTGCTGTCAAAGAGCGCAAATCCAAGTTCACGAACGATAACCATATCAATGCTCGCCGGGTCAAACCCGCAATGATACATTTCTGTCCGATAACCTTTCTGCTCCGAGAAAGCAGCAATTTTTTTCATAAACGTTGATTTGCCTGTGCCTGCTCTTCCTTTAATTAAGTACCGTTTCTTCAATCCTTCTGTCAGTTCTGGAATATAATCAACGGGTCCAGTTGGTGTAGCTGCCCCGAGAAAGCGATGAATTGTTTTTTGTTTCTCACCTTCAGATTTCCCCGGAAATAAAGCTGTGATCCAGTGCTGTGCCAGTCGATCTGCTTTTTTCGGATCAAATCGGTTAATGAAAATCGATTCCCATTTGTCATGAATGAACAGTGCTTCCCGAAAACAATCATAAGCAATGTGTGCTGTTTTCTGTGCGGGCGGAGCCGATAGCATATCTGGATGAATAGCGGCATGACGGACTGTTGCTTCAATTGGTATATCCGGTGCCAGACTGCCACACCAGATCGCTTTATTACCAACAATAAGTCCTTCCGGCATGAGCGCATTCCACGGACTGCGAATAGAATCAAATTGGACGCCCTCTGTTTGAAGCCGCCCCTCAATCTCTTTCAAACACTCCATCTGCGCACACTCTCCACCGCCCCGCAGCAAAATAAACTGACGCACATCTGACACATTCGTCTCCGCCATCTGCACGAATCCTCTCGACGTATGGCCTGACGTAAAATAATGCATCCGCCCACCTCCTCAAGCCTAACTATATGACCACAATAGAATATGTATACCAGAATTTCTCTACACTGTCTCAACTTGTGACCATGCCCCTCTTATTCTGAACACTCATTACGATTTTTGACTCCCTCGCATTGTTCATATAAAATAAGCCAGCTCCTTAAAGGAACTGACTGCTCTTTTATTTATCGTTTAAAAATATCGCTATGTGCTTCCCGAATGCGAGCAAGCGCTTCGTCAATGCATGTGAATTCAGCGCCGATTGGATATTCACTAATTCGTATGACTGAACTTGCTTCACCTGTTGAACGAAGGACTTTAATGCATTCCGCTGTTTCGTCTTCTGTTTCGTGTAAATCGCCTGCTTGATAACATGCGCTGGATTTTAGCATTTTCTCATACTGCACAACAAAGTTTTCTTTTACTTCACCGGCGAAATATTTTTTCACGTCAAGAAGATTTTCAACGACCATCATGTTGAGGTTCAACTCCTGTTTCTTTTGATGACTACAGTATACGAAAAAAACAGTGAAAAAGAACGTTTTTACAGAGATGCCATGAACTATACACAATTTGTTAACACTTTATTCAAGGTTTCTTCACAACTTCACAAATTGTAGCATTTACGATCATTTTTAAGTCCATCGGTGCTAGCTCGATCTGTGCACCAACTTTCCCAGCACTGACAATCATGAAGTCCAAATGTAAAGCATTTGCGTCAATATAAGTCGGATAGAGCTTCTTCATCCCAATAGGCGAGCAACCTCCGCGAATGTAACCCGTCTGTTTTTGAAGATCTTTCACTGGAATCATTTCAATTTTTTTCTCACTGGCGGCACGAGCAGCTTTTTTCAAATCCAGTTCTTCTTCAACTGGAACGACAAATACATAAAGCCCTGCTGCTCCCTGCGTGACAAGTGTTTTGAATACATTCCCTACGGCCTTATCAATTTTTCCTGCCACAGATACACCATCCGTTTTCCCATCTTTATTGTCATATTCATACATATTGTATGCAATACCCCCTGCATCAAGCAGCCGCATTGCATTTGTTTTCCCTTTTGCCATACTGAATCACTCCATCTATATCGCAGATTAACGGGCAGTACAATCCCTCACTTTGAGACTTAGAAAAACCAATAAAGGATCTGTGGGGGATAACTACCCGTAAAGGCCCGATTGGTTCGGGCCGGCTGAAGCCGGTCACTCAAGTATTACCGCAGGATGCGGTAATACTTGAGTTCCTTTTTATTCAGTGGGGATGACCCTCCCACTGATAGAAGTTTCACTTTATGTTAAAATTATTGTACTACAACCATTCAAAAGGAGTGGATAAAATGGATCAACTTACTGTATCTAGTATTATGGAAGTGATGAAAGAATTTTTCCCCTCAAACACATCAGTCGCTATTTCCAACTGCAAAAAATTTATTTATTATCAGCCAAGCCGTCTTGTTGACCTACACATTCACGCTGGCGATCCGATTAAAAAAGGCAGTGTGACACATCAAGCATTAGTAGAAAAGCATCAAGTATCGACGTATATTGAGAGTGACGTGTATGGAATCCCATATTATGCTATGTCCGTACCCATTTTTGATGATAATGAAGTGAGCGGTGCCATTACCACCATCTATCCGGCAAAACCATCGCCGATTGCGCGCAATGTACTGACAATTAAATCCGAAGATAAGTGGTACCCGATTCCTTACAGCGATGTCATGTATCTGGAATCAGAAGGCCGGAAAACAAGAGTACAAGCACAGACCGGGAGCGGTTATCATAAGTTAAATTTAACTGAGCTTGAGTTTACACTGCCGGATGATTCTTTTATCCGCGTCCACCGTTCCTATATTGTGAACGTTCATTTCATTCAGGAAATTCAGCCAGATTCGCATTCTACCTTTTTGCTCATTATGAAAGATAGAACGAAAATCCCTGTCACACAGACGTATACGAGTATTTTTCGGAAATCACTCAATTATTAATATACTGCTTCATGACGCGAAATTTCTCTTTCGCGTCTTTTTTGCGGCTTTTCATGCGCACACAAATGAAAGCCCTTTCACTATTTGTTACACTAATAAAGTGAAACTTCATTCAGTGGGGGTTTTCTTCATCCTCCACTGAATGTTAGTTGAACCAATCGGGCTTTTACGGGCAGTTGATCCCCCACGTATCCTTCTTTTCTTTTCGAAGTCTTGAAGTAGGGGTCTTACTACCCGTTAATGCGGGATAAAAACGAATCGGAGGGATCGAATCGTGGATCAACACATAACAGAACGATTACGAATGAATGATTTACATACACATATTGTCTCAGCTGATGAAGCTGCTTCTTGGATTCAGGACGGCATGACAATTGGGTTAAGTGGGTTTACGCGAGCCGGTGATGCGAAAGCTGTACCTACGTCACTCATTGAACGTGCCAAAACAGAAACCTTTAAAATCAATGTCTTTACTGGCGCTTCACTTGGCTTTGATCTTGATAAATTAATGGCGGAAGCAGGCATTATTCATAAACGGCTCCCCTTTCAAGCCGACTCATCGATGCGGAAAAAAATTAATGATGGCAGTCTCTATTTTGTTGATCAGCATCTGTCCCACACAGCTGAACTTATTCGGAGTAAAGTGCTAGACCCGATTGATTATGCCATTATTGAAGCCGTTGCTATTACAGAAGAAGGTCTTATCATCCCTACAACGTCTGTCGGAAACTCTTCTATTTTTATTGAAAAAGCAAAGAATGTCATTATTGAATTAAATCTTACCCAGCCAGCTGAACTGGAAGGACTTCACGATATTTACAGCCCTAATGAGCAAGGGGAGCGCGGACCGATTATGCTGACATCTATTGAGGAACGAATCGGTGAAATAGGAATACGTGTTGATCTGGCTAAAATCAAAGGCATTGTCATTACACAATCGCTAGATTCTCCATCTACGATTGTTCCACCAGATGAGGAGACGGCACAAATGGCCGCCCATCTCATTAACTTCTTGAGAGAAGAAGTAAAAGCAGGCCGTCTTACGAATGAATTGGCTCCACTTCAATCTGGGATTGGCTCTGTTGCCAATGCCGTGCTACACGGGCTCATTCATTCAGAGTTTGAAAATCTTGAAGTGTATTCCGAAGTATTACAGGATGCTGTGTTTGATTTGTTTGACCACGGTAAAATCCGCTTTGCTTCCGCCTGCTCCATTACGTTATCAGAAAAAAAAATGAATGAAGTATATGCCAACTTAGAAATGTATCGGGACAAACTTATCCTCCGTCCACAAGAGATTTCAAACCATCCTGAACTCATTCGACGGTTCGGTTTGTTATCTATAAATACCGCACTTGAAGCGGATATTTATGGAAATATTAATTCTACACACGTATCTGGTACTAAAATGATGAATGGGATCGGTGGCTCAGGCGACTTTGCCCGAAACGCTCGGACAGCTATTTTCGTAACAAAATCAACCGCTAAAAACGGGATCATATCGAGTATCGTTCCTTTCGCTTCACACGTTGATCATACAGAACATGACGTTGATATTCTCGTCACCGAGCAAGGATATGCGGACTTGCGCGGGCTAGCACCGCGCGAACGAGCACTTGTCATTATTCACAATTGTGCACACCCGATGTATAAAGATCAGTTGCTTCAATATTTTGAAGAAGCATCTTTACGTGGAGGTCAAACACCGCATATGCTTGAAAAGGCTTTTTCATGGCATACACGCCTCGCTGACCAAGGAACAATGCTTGAAAAACAACTTTCTCCCTCTTTGTAACGTCAGTCGGCCGCTTTTGACGAAAACGATTCCAACATCCATTCTCAAATCAAACGATATACAAGCGGCCCGACGTTTACGATAAATAGTCTGCTATGACAAAAAACAGCTGAAAAAGGCTGTTTTTTCTTTCATAACTTGTGATTTAAGTCGAATAATTCTGCTTTATGTCTTTTTTATGGCTTTTTATGCATTTTATAATGAAAGCATTTTCAAAACCAAGTACTATAATTAAGCGATTAACCGGATTTAACGAGTCAAATATAACGATAATACATTCCATACTTTCTCTAATTTACTGTCAGAAAAAGCGGCCTCCTAGGGGCCGCTTTTTCATGATTGATCGCGCCGCTTTTCAACGATCTTTTCCTTCATTTTTGTGAATTCTTTCAGCGGTGGCGCAAGGCTGATTACTTTATCGCCCGCTTCCCCTTTTGGTGAATCATCACGCGTGTAAAACTCCAGTCTTCCAGATTGCTTCACAATGAACAACAGTAATGAGCCTTTATCCCGGTCACTCAAATACTTTTCATAACTGTACTGTTCGGTCAAATCCGTTTTTCGGATAACATAGTTTCCAGCAGCGCGCCTATTTAAAGCTTGGAAATGGGCGTCGCTGTCAAATAGCACTTTTCCACCAACTGTTTTGTTAAATTCCTTTGTCTTTTGCGTACGCTCTGGACCCGCTGCGATTTGATACAAATTCACACGACCCATTTCTGGTACAAATGTTGAGCAGACGAGTGCATTATATGCTTCATCATCCGTTGCTGCAATCATGTATTCATATGGCGTTAGTTCGAGATGGTATTCCGTGCTTTCTGATAAGATTTCACCGTGGTATACCGGCAAATTCATCTGCCTGGCAATATTCAGCCTTTGCCACGATTCATCAGCAACGAGCACTGGAATATTCAATTCATACATCGTTTGACCAAGCTTTGCAGTGAATGCATTGCCGCCAACAAGCAGCACACCTGGTTTATCTGTTGATGATAAGTCCAGCTTTTTAGCCAGCCAACCAATCGAAAATCCATGTGCAACAACAGTTGAAAACACAAGTGCAAACGTGAGCGGTGTTAATATTGCCGCATCTTCGTATCCTGCTTTAAGTAACGATTCAGCAAAATAGCCCGATACGGTTAATGCTACAATTCCCCGCGGCGCAATCCAGGCGACAAGCGTTTTTTCCTGATTCGTCATATCCGTGCCGATCGTCGACAGCCATATCGACAGCGGCCGTACAATAAACAGCATCAGAATAACGAATGCTATAATACGAACATTAAATATTTCCATCAACGTATCGATTGTCAATGACGCTGTTAACATGACAAAAATCGTGGAAATAAGCAAAATTGAAATATTTTCTTTAAAATGGCGCATGTCCTTTATGGAGGAAATATGCATATTGGCCATCACAATCCCCATAGCCGTAACTGCAAGCAATCCTGTTTCATGCATCATTTCATCGGCAATTGTAAAACAGGTAATGACCGCCACAAACATGACCGGTGATTTTAAATATTCCGGAATACGTCCTTTTTCAAGCGCTTTGCCAAGCCCCACGCCAAATAATGTTCCGAGTACAACAGCAAATAAAGAAGCAGCTAAAAAGACGAGCAGTGTCCCAACCGATTCCTTGCCTGTTAAAAATTTAATAAATTCAAATGCGAACAGAGCAAGAAGTGCACCAAACGGATCAACAACAATACCTTCCCATTTCAAGATGGCTGCCGTGCGCGGTTTTAATTTTGCCTGACGCAGCAGCGGCAAAATAACTGTTGGGCCCGTAACGATGAACAAGCCGCCAATGACGAATGCAACCGTCAATGACAATCCAGCAATGTAATGTGCGGCGAGTGAACCGAAAATCCATGCGATAAACGCGCCAAACGTCACAATGCGCCGGATCGGCTGACGAACCGTTTTGATTTCACGAAAATCGAGGTTTAAGCTTCCTTCAAATAATATAATCGCGACAGCCGCTGATATAATTGGTTGAAATAAGTTATCGAACACATCTTTCGGATTTATCCACCCGAAGAGCGGCCCAATAAGCAGCCCTGCTACCGACATAACTACGATCGCCGGAAGTCGGAATCGCCATGCTACCCACTGGGAGGCAATCCCGATGAAGAGAATGGTCATTAAATTAAATAAAAGTGAATCAAACATTACATCGTCCTCTCTTTTAGTAAGTCTTTCTACATATTACCGCGTTTATTCTCGTATTTCACGAAAAAAGCCGTCCCCGCTTCATAAGAACCTGCTATTCTTTCTTTTTAAGTATCGGTACCAAAATCCCAAATTTGTACAGAGATGCCATTCATCTGGATAGGACGAGCTGTGCCCACTTATATACTCTTTATGTTTACAAATCTTCCCGAAAATTATATAGTAAAATATACACATTACCAAATATGGAGAAAAAACAATGAGCCTTCAGAAAAAAATTAGTGTCTTTTTTTTACTAGCAATGGCAGTTATTGTGATCGCTTTATATATCGTATCTCATATTTTTGTTTTGAACAGTTTCACAACACTTGAAAATAATCGCGATTCCGAAGAGATGAAGCGTGTCTTAGTGGCTATTGATAAAATGGAAACACAACTTGTCAATCGTCTCAATGAATATGCTGATTCGAATTTTATTAGGAATGCAGTCATCGAAAAAAATACAGATGCATCTTCTTTTTTTAACAACAATACTTTTTTAACGAAACAATTTACATCGGTTCTTTTAATGAACAAGAATAGCGACGTTATTTTTCAGAAAAGAGTGAATTTTAAAACAGGCATAAGCAAAAATAGCGCACCCGGCCTTCTATCCTTCATACAGACCGAACCGTCTTTAACTGTTGCCGGTCCTTTTTCTGGTATGTATGTTGTTAACGGTGACGTATTGATCATCGCGTTGACACCGGTTAAGTCAAATGAAGGTGACTTGATTGGCACTATGATGATCGGCCGTCATTTTGATCCCCCTACTATCCGAAATTTACGCAGCGAAACGCGGCTCCCTATTTTTTTTGAAAGTCCAATGGATATAGCGATTCCGAAAAAAGCATCAGATCCGGATGCATGGATAATGAATTCTCCCACATGGATTAAACGCAATAGCGAATCGATTCACACGATCTACGCAGCCCTCTATGATTATAAAAACAAACCGGGCGCAATTGTTGGCTTTGAAGCACCGCGCGACATATACTTACAGGGCCGACAAACGATGTTTCTCTGGGGCATTTTCACAATCGCCATTACAGCTATTTTAGCCATCACCGGGCTATACTTGTTAAATACGATCATTTTCAAACGGCTCAACTTTTTTGTCAAAACGGTAGCAGACATTCGAGCAAAAAATGATTTATCATTACGGCTTCCCGTAAAAGGACACGATGAAATTTCAAAACTAGAACGAGAATTTAACCGACTTTTGTCCTCAGTTGAACAATCTCGTTCGCAAATTGTCAAACTTGCGTATGAAGACAGCTTGACGAGGCTGCCCAATCGGGCCTATTTTTTTAAAGAAGCGAGTATCAAATTAAACGCAAACGAAGAACTTGGTGCCAGTGCGGCTATTATGTTTATGGATCTCGATGGATTTAAGCAGGTAAACGATCAGTATGGCCATGAAGCAGGAGACAAGCTTTTGAAACATGTCGCTAACGTACTGCTCGAAATTTTGCGCACAACCGATATCGTTTCTCGTCTCGGCGGTGATGAATTTATTTTATTCCTTCCAAATGTTCACACGCACGAAGAAGTTTCTCAAGTTGCCAAGCGTATTCGTGAAGCGATCAACGTACCGATCGATCTCGATGGACAGATTGCTTACGTTTCATCGAGCATCGGTATCAGCTTTTATCCAGATCATGGAACCGATCTAAACACACTTATTTCATATGCGGACGAAGCGATGTTTATTGCTAAAGAACGAGGGAAAAATCAATATTCTTTTTACAAAGAACCTGCCGCAATGGAATAAGCGACAGGCTTTTTCTATATAAAAAAGCCAGGAAACAACTCCCTGGACTTTTCTGCTTAATGAAAAACGATCGTTTTATTGTCATGCACAATGATGCGGTCTTCAAGGTGCCATTTTACTGCACGAGCCAGCACACGACGTTCAATCGAACGACCAATTTTCTTCAAATCCGCTGCATGATCGCGGTGATCCACACGTTCAATGTCCTGCTCAATAATTGGGCCTTCATCAAGATCATTCGTCACGTAATGCGACGTCGCACCGATCAGCTTCACACCCCGGTTATAAGCACGCTCGTATGGACGCGCGCCAATAAAGGCTGGCAAAAATGAATGGTGAATATTAATAATTTTATTTGGATAACGCTCAACGAACTCCGGCGTCAAAATTTGCATGTAACGAGCTAGCACAATCACATCGATATCGTACTCTTCTACAAGTCGGGTCTGTTCCTCTTCCACTTGCTTGCGAATATCTTTATTTGCCGGAATATAATGGAACGGAATACCCAGTGATTCAACTATTCCGCGCGTATCTTCATGGTTTCCTGCGACAAACGCAATATCCGTCTGCAAATCACCGCTCTGCCACTCCCACAATAACTCCCGAAGACAATGAGGCTCTTTTGAAACAAAAATTGCGGTTCTTTTCCGGTCACCGCCGTAAGCAAAACGATAATCCATCTTAAATTTTTCCGCGAGCGTTTCAAAGTCCGTCTCCATCTTTTGACGTTTGTCAGCGAGCGACTCGCAGTCAAACTCGATACGGATAAAAAATGTTCCGCCTGCAGGGTCACTCGTATACTGGCTTGATTCAATAATATTGGCTCCTTGTTCGAACAGAAACTTCGACAGCGCTGCTACAATGCCTGGTCCATCCGGACATTTCACGAGCAAGCGGCCACGATTTTCCAGACGATTTCCATGTTCATCTCTTTTTTCTGATCCATTTATATTTACAGTCATTTTGTACACTCCAGTTGTCATATTCATTACTTCATTATATATGATTTTACAAGCATTGAAAATATATTCGGTCTACTATGCTTTTTCATGCTATAGTGGTGTAATGAAAATCCCTTATATGGAGGCGATTCCTATGGAAAAAACGGAACAATGGTCGTCGAAAATCGGCTTTATTTTATCATCAGCCGGTGCAGCGATCGGTCTTGGCGCAATCTGGAAATTTCCGTATGTGGCCGGGCAGAGCGGCGGCGGAGCATTTTTGCTTTTATTTATTCTTTTTACGCTCTTAATCGGCTTGCCAATGCTCATTTCTGAATTCATTATCGGACGAGGTTCCGGTCGTGAAGCCGTCAGTGCCTATAAAAAGCTGGCTCCTGATTCATTTTGGACGGTTACCGGTAAAATCGGTGTCGTTGGCTGCTTCCTGCTTTTATCCTTTTACAGCGTTGTCGGCGGCTGGGTGCTCATGTATACATGTATGGCTCTCTTCGGCAATGTCATTGAGGGCGGTGATGCTAGCGCCCTATTTGGCACTGTGACGGAGAATCCTTGGCTGACCATTAGCGGGCATGCGATATTTATGCTTTTAAATATTCTTGTCATCGCTGCTGGTGTGCGAAACGGAATCGAGCGTGCCAGCAAATACATGATGCCAACATTATTCATTTTCTTTATCATTCTCGTTGTAAGGTCGCTAACACTTGACGGTGCAGTGGAAGGTGTTCGGTTCTTTTTGCAGCCGGACTTCTCGAAGATTACCGGAGAAGCTGTTTTATATGCACTCGGACAGTCTTTCTTTTCACTAGCAGTCGGGTTTTCGTGCATGGTGACGTACAGCTCATACTTAAATAAAGAAGTCAGCATCCCAGCATCCGCGGGCTCAGTTGCCCTGATGAATATTTTTGTCTCAGTGCTTGCAGGTTTGGCTATTTTTCCGGTTGTCTTTGCATTCGGCTTTGAGCCGGCGGAAGGACCGGGTCTGCTATTCGTTGTTCTGCCATCTGTCTTTTCACAGCTGCCGTTTGGCGAACTGTTTTTATTTATGTTCCTTTTATTATTCTTGTTTGCAACACTCACATCATCGTTCAGTTTGCTGGAAATTATTACAGCAGCGTTCACGAAAGGTAAACAGTCTTCTCGGAAGAAAATTTCATGGATTTCTGGTGCAATTGTTTTTCTTGCTGGTATCCCAGCAGCGCTGTCATTCAGCACGCTGTCTGACGTGCTGCTATTTAAACGGACCGTTTTTGGTGCAACAGACTTTCTCGTCAGTAACATCCTTCTGCCGCTTGGCAGCTTACTCATTGCTTTATTTATTGCATGGCGTATGGATAAATCGCTCGTAAAAGAACAATACTATTTAAGCGCGAACAAAATGAGCAGTACGTATTCAATCTGGCTTCTATTAATGAGATGGGCTGTTCCAATTACCATTGTGATCGTATTTGTATACACGATCAGCCAGTTTAATCAGTAAAAAAGCGTTCGCGAAATTATGAATATTTCGCGAACGCTTTTTTCTTTTGTTCTTTTTTCGAGATCAAAAACATTCATCTTTATTATAAATAATCTCAAATTAATATAAAAAGCCCTTTTTTTAGCTAAAGAAAGCCCTTCCATAACTTCCATTTTAAAACCATCTCAAGTGATCATTAATTCCATCCCAATAAAGCATTGAAGAGATGAATAGATCAGCATATGATGTTCTTAACTTAAATTACTAAATTATGAAAGTGGGACTGCACATGACGACAATCACGAATGAAGTGACACAAGGTGAATTTCAAGCGGCTAAAAAATATGTGGACGATGTATATGAGATCGTAAAGAAACGCAATCCCGGAGAAAGCGAATTCCATCAAGCGGTGCAAGAAATTTTCGAATCATTGACACCAGTTTTTGCAAAAAACCCTAAATATATTCAACACAATATACTTGAGCGTATGGTAGAACCGGAACGCATTATTTCTTTCCGTGTCCCATGGGTTGATGATAACGGCAATGTACGAGTAAATCGTGGTTACCGCGTTCAATTCAGCAGCGCAATTGGGCCATACAAAGGCGGTCTTCGTTTTCATCCGTCTGTTAGCGCAAGTATCATTAAGTTCCTCGGTTTCGAACAAATTTTCAAAAACTCACTGACAGGCCAGCCGATCGGCGGTGGTAAAGGTGGTTCTGACTTCGATCCGAAAGGCAAATCAGACAACGAAGTGATGCGCTTTACACAAAGCTTTATGACAGAATTGTATCGCCACATCGGTCCGGACATTGACGTGCCAGCAGGTGACATCGGTGTTGGCGCACGCGAAATTGGTTACATGTTTGGACAATACAAACGTCTTCGTGGCGGTTATGAAGCAGGCGTCTTAACAGGTAAAGGTATTCAATACGGCGGGAGCTTAGCACGCACAGAAGCAACTGGTTTTGGAACAGTATACTTTGTAGACGAGATGCTTCAAGATAAAGGCCAAACATTTGATGGCCGTACGGTTGTTGTATCTGGTTCCGGCAATGTTTCGATCTATGCCATTGAGAAAGCTACACAGCTCGGTGCAAAAGTTGTTGCATGTTCTGACTCAAACGGCTATATTTACGACGAAAACGGCATTGACGTTGCAACTGTAAAGCAATTGAAAGAAGTGGAACGCAAACGTATCAGCGAATATGTGAATGTTCATCCAACTGCACAATATGTGGAAGGCTGCTCAAGTATTTGGAGCATTCCTTGCGATATCGCGCTCCCATGTGCAACACAAAATGAAATTAATGCAGAAGCAGCACAAATGCTTGTGAATAACGGCGTAAAAGCAATTGGTGAAGGTGCAAACATGCCTTCAACGCTTGAAGCGATCGAAATATTCTTAAAAAATGACGTTCTATTCGGCCCTGCAAAAGCCGCAAATGCAGGTGGTGTGGCGGTTTCTGCCCTTGAAATGGCACAAAACAGCTCACGTGTGCCGTGGACATTTGAAGAAGTAGATGCAAAACTGCACAATATCATGAAAAACATTTTCAAAAATAGCAAAGAAGCTGCTGCCGAGTTTGGTCATGAAGGCAATCTCGTCGTAGGTGCCAACATTGCCGGATTTGTTAAAGTAGCGGATGCAATGATTTCTCAAGGTGTCATTTAATAAATGAATTCCTGTACCTCAGACTTGTCTGGGGTGCTTTTTTTGTTAAATAAAGTGAAACTTCATTCAGTGGGGGTTAGGTTCACAGGATGTGAATCAGGCAGACGTTGTCACAGGACGTGACGATCTTAGTCTGCCTTCCTCTTAGCCCCACTGAATAAAAAAAGAACTCAGGTAAAGAGCACCGCATCTTGCGGCAATACCTGAGTGACCGGCTTCAGCCAGCCCGAACCAATCGGGCTTTTACGGGCAGTTGATCCCCCGCTTATCCTCCTTTTCTTTTCGAAGTCTTAAAGCTGGAGCCTTACTGCCCGTTAATGCGGGATAAAGACGCCTTATGATTTAAGGCGCCCCTCCGTGATTTCTTCTTTTGTACATCCTTCTATTACAACAACCTCTTCTTCAGCCGGTTCAAGTTGGACTTCTTGTTTCGTTGCCGCTGCTTCCCTGAGCTCTGCGAGTGTTACCGGTTCTGGCAGCTGATCGAGCACCGACTTTGGTATTTCCGGACTGCCTGTCGCGTAAACGTCTAAAAATGCATTCGCCATTTCTAAGTAGCCAGCAGGTCCTGGATGAACGTCCCCTGGATTTGGCAAATAGTCGACGGCATCTGTCCCAAAACGATCGGCAACCGGCACAAATACGGCACCTGCGCTTCCTGCTTCCTGCTTAATAATGCTATTTAACATATTAAGCTGCTCCAGAACAGCTGGTTTATGCTGGTCAAATACGTGCGGATACGGAAAATAATATCCCATCACATATACATTGGCATCCGGATTCAATTCCTCCACTTTATCCAGGAGTACCGCATAATCTTCACGTATCCCATTCAACGCAAAGGCCGTGGTGATCGCATTAAATGTTAGTATGCCACGCGAAGGATCATTTTGAATGAGCGGCAATAAATCGTTCGCGCCTGCTGAAATCGTAATAAGGTCCGCACTTCGAATTACACGCTTTCCTGCATCACTTTCTACCTGCTTAATCACTTGATCGACTGTGTATCCGGGCACAGCCAACTCTTTCGAATAGACTTCTGGCTGTATGGCCATTGCAATCATATCTGCATATCCTGTACCAATTTCGCGGTTCGGTGTCTGCCCCGCAGCAAGTGAATCTCCAATGGCCGTATAGTGTAGCCCTGATGCATACACTGCCTGTGTTCCGAAGAGACTTAAACATAACAAACAGCCAACGATGCTTCGCTTTATTATGATGCCCCACTCCCTAATAGCGTTCTTTCTATTTTATCGCAGATTAACGGGCAGTAAGACCCCACTTCAAGACTTGGAGAAATCGAAAAAGGCTAAGTGGGGGACAACTGCCCGTAAAGGCCCGATTCGTTCATCTAACTATCAGCGGGAGATGAAAGAATCCCCACTGATAGAAGATTCACTTTACCAAAAGGAAGGCACTTTACGCGTGAAACAACTAATTTTTCATTAAACTCTCTTCAAAAATTCCTCATACAGTGTTACCGTAACCATCCCTGGACGTCCATTGCCTATCTTCTGCCCATCCACTTTTGTTACCGGCAATATTTCTAAGCCTGTGCTCGATAAAAAGGCTTCATCGGCAGCCAGCAATTCGTGCGGCGTAAATTTTTGCTCCTTCAGATTGATACCAAGGTCCAACGCGATTTCTTTCACGGCCATACGTGTAATTCCGTGTAAAATATGAGTCGTTGCCGGTGCTGTCAAAATCTCGCCGTTTTTCACAATAAAAAAATTCGAACTTGACCCTTCTGTAATAAATCCATCACGAACGAGTACCGCTTCAAGAGCTCCTGCTTCAAATGCTTCTTGTTTGGCCAAGATATTTGGAAGTAAATTCAACGACTTAATCCAGCAATGTTGCCACCGTTCATCCGGCAGCAGCTTTACTGTCGCACCTACTGCACGAATGTCATCTGATATAAGCTTAAACGGCTTCACTGTCATTGAAATAGATGCTTCTACATTCGGAAATAAGTGATTGCGAGGCGCAATACCTCGTGTCGCCTGCATGTACACGTCGCAGTTCGTCTCGCCACTCCGCTCAATTAGATCCTCTACAATCGCTATAATATCTTCAGCTGTTTTCCCAATGTTCAGCCTAATGGCATCCGCACTTTTAAAAAAGCGCTCCATATGCTGATTCATCATAAACGGACGTCCTTTATACACTCGAATGAATTCATATACACCATCACCAAATTGGTGACCACGTTCTTCTATCGGTAAAACTAGGTCGCTTGAATGAATAAATTTCCCGTTAAAATAACCCATCGCCATATTTGAACGCCCCTTTTATATGTTTTTTCCCATTCATTATACTTACTTTTCTGAAAAAATCCTACAGGATGTATTGAGGTGTATTCTCAAATAGAACGGTGTGAAAACGTAGATAAAGGGGTAATGAAAAGGAGAAAGGAGCTGATCATATGACGCCAAAAATTGTAGATGTACGCACTGTCGCTGTTGTCGGGTTTGAAATAAGGGGCACACAAGATGAAATCGCTGCACTTAGACCCGAGTGGACAAAACGGTTTTTAGAAGCAGCCAGCCAGATTCCGAGACAGACAGATGGAAACTTAATGGACATTTGTTTAAAGCGTGCAGGTCAGTTGTACACGCACTGTATCGCAATGGACGTGAATCAAATTGATATTATTCCGTCCGGTATGACAAGTTTGATTATTCCATCTGGATCGTATGCACTACTCGAATTTCATGGAAGGGATGACGAGATCCAATTTGCTTTTCGCACCATCTTGCAATGGGCACGTGAACATAAAGTCAGACTCGATTCCAACGAATTCCGTATTGATGTCACGATTGATGATGGTCACCACCATTTATACTGGCGGCTTGCTGATAAAAGAAGCGAAGCAATTGAAAAAGCCGTTTAAAACAGCGTAAACCTTCTTAATAATCAAGTTTCCGAAGGCGAAGGGATGGCTCTACTCAAACCAAATACCTTTTACACAGGAAAATGTGTGCCTTACTTCTCATTTTTACATTCCTTATATGAAATACTTTCCTTAATTGTTAAAATGTATATAAGTAGAATTTAATTTTATAACGGGGTGTGAAGATGAAAAGGAAATTACACAGTTTATGTGCGGCAGTTTTAACGATTGCTTTACTCATTCCAGCTGCAAGCTCTTCAGCCGATGTAGTGGAAAACAACTCATCTGGCACGACGGCACAATCCAATGGGACAAGCTCTGCTGCTGTAAGATTTAGTGACGTACCTTCTGGCTTCTGGGCAGGAGATGAAATCGATTACCTTGTACAAAAAGGCATTATTCAAGGATATAAAAATGGAAAGTTCGGCACAAATGATTCCGTCAAACGGGAACATGCCGCAATTATGTTAGCGAAAGCGCTTGGCATTCAAAATGAGTCGGCACCGAATCCTGGATTCCAAGATATTTCAACGTCTCATCCTGCCTACCAATCAATCGCAGTCTTAACGAAATATGATGTTTTCAGCAAGGCAAACTACTTTAATCCGTCTGGTAAATTGAAACGCTCTCAAATGGCGAAAATTATCGCAGAAGGCTTCAATATGAAGCCGGCATACGTCGTCTCTTTTAAAGATGTAAAAAGTACAGATTGGTTCTATCAATATGCATTATCCCTTGGCAGCGCTGGCATTGCGAGTGGCAGCAATGGTTACTTTATGCCTTACAGTGAAATTAACCGGACCGAGTTTTCTGTCTTTATCGCACGTGCACTTGAAGCGAAATTCCGGACAGGGGTTCAAGTCGGCATTAAGAGCGCTGTCCACGAATCAGACGGCCGCATTAAAATGACTCTCATCTTGTACAACAATTCTCGCAATAAAGTGTTTAACATTAAAGGCCAATACACATTGCACGCCGGTAATACGGTCGTTGCAGATATGACGTCACCTCGCTCATTCGAAAACATTGTCATCGATGCTAACCAACAAAAAACAGTAGCAGCTTACTTTGCCCGTACCGAGGTGAAACAACGACCAGCTCTGCAAAACCTCTCACTCGACTACGAACATTCATGGAGTTACTACCAATAGGCTAAAGAAATGGTTGCCCAAATCAGATCATCTGACTTGGACAGCCTTTTTTCGCAGGGAAATTTAATGGTCTTCAACTATTTTGTAGCGTATGTACAACTTGTTGTGCCACACACAATCTTGTTGCCGTAGACCCACCCGAATAGCATCTGCTATGATGGATACACTATTTTTTATTGGAGGAACCATCTCGTGGATACTGCTTATGACAACCTTAAAAAAGGAGAACGGGGCGCTTGGATTAGTATTATCGCCTACTTGTTTCTTTCAACATTAAAACTAACAATCGGCTGGATCGGTGCTTCAGAAGCATTAAAAGCAGACGGCCTTAACAATTCCACCGATATTATTGCTTCCATCGCCATTTTGATTGGCTTAAAAATTGCTCGGAAGCCACCCGATGAAAATCACCACTACGGTCATTTCCGTGCTGAAACCGTTGCTTCGCTTATCGCGGCATTCATTATGGCATCCGTCGCTATCCAAGTGCTCATCGATGCCGGCAAGTCATTCTTTCACGCCCACCATGAAACACCAGACATGATCACTGCCTGGACTGCTCTTTTCGCTGCTGCTGTCATGTATGGCATCTACACATACAACGCGCGGCTAGCCAAAAAAATTAATAGCTCGTCCATCTTGGCTGCTGCACACGACAACCGCTCCGATGCACTAGTGAGTATTGGCGCATTTATCGGAATTATCGGCGCACGGTTAGGTGTGGACTGGCTCGATACATTGACTGCCTTCGTCGTTGGGTTAATTATTTTAAAAACAGCTTGGGATATTTTCACTGAAGCCTCCCTCACATTAACAGATGCATTTGATCTTCATAAAATTGAAGATATACAAAAATCTGTTGCAAAAGTACCTGGCGTTCGTGATGTACCAAGCATTAAAGCGCGCTCACACGGAAATGTCACATTCGTGGACGTCGTCATTTTAGTCGATCCAGATTTAAACGTCATCGAAAGCCACGACATTACTGAATATATCGAAGAAGTGCTAGTGCAAGAACATGACATACGTGCCACCCATATTCACATTGAACCGAACGGCTGCTGAACAGTGAGCCGTTTTTGCCTGCAAAAAAACGGCTGCTCATTAAAAACATACCGCCTCCTTTTATCAACTGCCTTCCATATCTTTTGAGCGTGATCATTTTGATCTATCAGAAAGCTTTGCTTATTATGTAAAGATTCGCTAACTGTCATCCTATCCTTTCTCTTTACCCATCCCCTAACGGCCGCACTCTATTTTTAACTTTTGGTGATTGTTTACTCTCTTTATTCATATCGTTTTACAAAGGGGGGAAATTCACATTCATACTTCCTTATCGACAATTAAGCTTATCCGGTATTTAGTCGCTTATGTTTTTATTACATCTGGATTGATGAAACTATTAAGTCCTGAATTAGGCCATTATTTGATTAGTTTAGGACCGCCATTTTCGCAAAATACGGTTTATGTCATTGCGATTATTGAAATAATTTGCGGGATTTTTATACTCGTGAATAAAGGCGTTAAACTGGCAACGATTCCTTTAATCATCATCATGATTGCTGCCCTGTTATTAACAAAAGTTTCATCCTTGCAGTCAGGATTTGTCCAATTTTCTTTTAACGCGCGATTAGACATCGTTATGTTAGTATTGCTCTATATTCTACACTCTCGGGGTATACGTAAATGACGATTCATCTTGATCTATTGTGTCATCTACAATAAGCCTCGTTTTTCTCTCATTGAACTTCCACTCAAAAGACCAGATCCTTTTTAAGAATCTAGTCTTGTCTATTTGCTCAATTTTCATGTTACTAAGGCGTTTGTCTAATCAGGTAAGTAAGAACGATGATCGGAACCATCATTGTTACTTACCTGCTTGTCCCGCTTCTTCTCTTATTTCAGCCAGTGAGGATTGCAATGGCTTCCAAAATCTTAACGCAGCTAGTATTCCGCTAATGACTAATGCACCTAAAGCAAAAGTCAGCCAAGGGACAACTGATGATGTACCTAAACTAAGCAATTGACCGCCTGCAAATTTACCCGCACCTTCTCCTATTCCAGAAATAAAATTCGTTATACCGAAGAATACACCGATCATTCGTGCAGTTCCGAGTCTAGATACAGTCGCATCCATTGTCGGTAAAATGAACATTTCACCGATAATAAAGACGGCTCCACTTAACAGTAAACCATAAAAATTAGTAGCGAAATAAATAGAGCCTAGTCCTCCTCCAATAAATAACATACCTACACATAAAGAATACATAGGATGAATTTTTTGAATAAACCATTTAGAAATCGATGTTTGCAAAACAACGACTATCACAGCGTTAACGGTCCAAATCAAGCTGATAGCACCGGGATTTGGCAATATAGCTTCCGCTCGTAAAGGCAAACTTAAGGACAGCTGAGTATAGAGCATCCAAATAAGGATGCTGACCAGTGAAAAAACAACAAATGCTTTATTTTTAAGTATCTCCACATATGAATGAAATGGAACGCTTTTGCATGGCTCATCGCCGCATCCTTTAGGCAACATAAGCCAGCTTATGATCCCTAACAATATGTATAGCCCTGCCGATACATAAAAAATAAGGGTGGATGCTCCACCTAAAATAAAATAAGTGAAAAGTCCCGCAATGGCGATACCGATATTAGCCGCAATTCCCCTTAAAGAAAATGCTGTGGTTTTGTTGCCTTCCTCAGAGGCAAGGGCAGCGATGGCTGCTTTTGTAGACGGAGCATTGAATCCGACACCCAATCCGCTAAGCAAACCCATACTAATAAACATCCACAATTGATCAAAAACGCCAAAACCGACGATCGCTGCTGCATTGATCCATGCTCCAATGGCTATGATGCTTCTTCTTCCGATCAGATCAGCTAACCATCCGCCAAGCAGACTGCCTGCCTGAAATGTAAAAGGCGACATCGCCAAGATTAATCCAATTTCCGCAATCGTCATCCCCTTCTCCAGCTTTAAAAATATGGGGAGCAGTGGAACGACCATGTAGGTGCCTAAATGAGACAACAATACACCAAAGAGCAACACTTTCATAGGCGAACCACTTTCTTTCCAACCTAATGATGTCATTATTTCACACCCTTTATCATTCAGCCTTTCTCCTAGTATGGTTCACTTCATTCAAAAAATGTAATGAATAGAAGGACGATTTCGAGTTGTTTTCATCCATTTTGAAAATAAAAGTACGGACGTTCAAAAGAGCTCACCTTTAAACAACCATACTACTTGGAAATGTCATATTCACTCTCATCATGCGCAATATTCCTTACGTTCGTCGAAAATGAATCGTTGAATCTACCGTATACATACTTTTCTGATGATTCCCGCTATTGTTCAAACAAACGACCTTTGTTAGTATGGTATAAGAAGAATAAACAATGAAGGAGACCGACATGAATCAGAAAATTATTTTTTTCGATATAGACGGCACTTTGTATGACCACGATAAAAAGCTGCCGGCTTCGACAAAGCAAGCGGTCCGCGACCTACAAGAAAAAGGGTACGAAGTGGCGATTGCAACAGGGCGCGCACCGTTTATGTTCGAAAACCTGCGCGAAGAACTCGATATCGATACATTCGTCAGCTACAACGGACAGTACGTTGTATTTAAAGGTGAACCGATTTACAAAAATGAGCTTAATAAAGAAGCACTTTTGAGACTGACAGACGTTGCGATTAAACGTGATCATCCAATTGTGTATATGGATCACGAAAATATGGGAAGGAACACCCTGCATAATGAAGATATGACAGTCGGGATCAATTCGTTAAAAGTTGACTTCTTCCCCTCACACGACCCGAATTACCATGAAGGACGGGACTTGTATCAATCACTCTTATTCTGTAAAGACCCCGAAGATAAATTATATGAAGAAGAATTCCCTGAATTCGACTTCGTTCGCTGGCATGTTTTATCTGTTGATCTCGTTCCAGCAGGCGGCTCCAAAGCAAAAGGCATTCAAAAAATCATTGACAGACTTGATATTGCGCCGGAAAATGTTTATGCATTTGGCGATGGCTTAAACGACGTGGAGATGCTCAAAACAGTTGTGAACAGCGTGGCGATGGGCGATGGGCATGAAGATGCAATAAAAGCAGCCAAATACGTCACGACAAACGTAGACGAAGACGGCATCGTAAACGGATTAAAAATGGTTGGATTGTTAGACTAATAAGAAAAGAACGGCCGCTATATTAGCGCGCCGTTCTTTTTATGCGTCTCGCAGCAACTTGCTTTTTTGAACAAACAACGCTTCAATTATAAAAAACGTTTTCTACACTTTAAATCTTCCAACTTGATCTTGCAGCTCTTCAGCCATGTAAGCTAATGAACTAGCGGCCGCTAATATTTCTTCCATCGATGCTAATTGTTCTTCAACTGCCGACGCCGCATTTTGTGTTCCCAAAGCAGTTCCCTCAGCTATTTCAGCTAATAGTTTTTCTGACTGCATCACTTGTTCAGACCCTGCCGATAATTGTTCAGCTACCTCTGACACTTCCTTGATCTGCAACGATACCTCATCGACAGAATTTCGTATTTGCGCAAACGATTCTCCCGCTTTATTCACAACACCGATCCCTTCCGTTACCTCAAGAGTCGTTTGTTCCATCGTTTGAACAGCAAATTGTGTCTCATCTTGTATTAAAGCGATAAGTTCTGAAATATTTCGAGCCGATTCCGCCGATTGTTCCGCTAGATTACGCACTTCATCTGCTACGACAGCAAATCCCCGCCCATGTTCTCCCGCTCTTGCCGATTCGATCGCCGCATTTAATGCTAAAAGATTGGTCTGTGAGGCAATGTTTGTGATCATTTCAATAATCTTTCCGATATCTTGTGAGCGTTCTCCCAAACCTTTTACTACTTGCGATAATTGAGTAACAGTCCGATTAATAGAATTCATTTGTTCAATCGTTGATTGAATAGCTTCGTTTCCTTCTACTGCCTTTTGTGAAGCGGCCTCAGCATTGACAAACAATCCTTGTGCATTCGAAGCAATTTGCTGAACACTCAACACCATATTCCCTATTACGTCAGAGCTTTCCTCGGTACTTTTTACTTGACGATCTGCTCCACTTGCCACTTCCTGAATCGTAATAGAAATTTGTTCGCTCGCTTTCGTTGATTCCTCTGCACTTGCTGTCAATTCTTCAGACGAAGCAGCCACTTGTTCTGCGTTGCTATTCACTTGTCCCATCAATTCTCTAAATCTCAACATCATACGATTAAAAGATACCGTTAATAAACCGACTTCATCTTTTGATCTGTATGACCCTTCAACGGTTAAATCGCCCCTCTCCGCATTACCCATCAGTACCTGAATCTCTTTTAATGGATTAATAATCATGCGGGAAATGCTCAATCCAATCACGACTTTTATAGCAATAGCTATGAAAATCACTGCCACCATAATGACCGTACTAACTTGACTATCTTTTGTTATACCTTTATTTAACCGGTCTGCATACCCTTCTAAATAATCGCCTACTTCCCGCATTAATGTATTGGCACTTTTTCTAGAAGGCTTGGCATCGTTTTGATACTTCGAATAAGCTTCTTCTATTTGTCCTGAAGAACCCAAATTAAACACAGTCTGTACTATACTGAAATATTTTTGATCTTCTGCCCTATATTGAGATAGTTTCTTTAACTCAATCTCGGATAAGCGACTCTCCTCCAGTTGATTAAGCAATGTTTCATTCTCAGTCTTTAGCACATCAATTTGGTCCATTGATTCCTGTCTCTCTTTTGCACCTGAACTGAGTAATGACTCTAATACAAAACCATCAATTGCCCGATTGTTTGTACGAATTTGCGATTGCCATTTTATAGGAAGTAATGCATCCTCATACATTTTATTCGAATCTTTATCCATTTTGTGCATAAAAAAGTATCCCGTACCGCCGATCACAACAAAAATAATGTTCGATATAAAAATTAATATAAATAATTTCTTACCTATTTTAGCATTGCGTAATCCCATTGTGCCCACTCCTTTTCAACTTTCTCCACCCGTTTCATGCAGTTATTTCTCAAAATTCGAAACCTCACAAAATAAAAAATCCCCCCGCACTATTTAATTTTATTTATAATGAAAGGCTCCGATTATGTTAGCGTAACAAGATTGGTAGCACAACATTAAAATATAGTTCTATTGTCACAATTATCTCAAAAAAACAGGACAAAAATCTAGTTGAATTTTGTTAACTAAGTATTAATTTTTATCATAAAGGCAAATATATGCATAATTAATAAAAAGATGGTCAGAATAATGGACAAGAATAGATGATATACAGATTGGAGAAAGAGAGGTGTTTATTTTCGTGGTAAAATTTTCTAATTTCATTGAGATGAAACAGTGCTTTCAGGAAAATCCTCAAATGGCCATGAAAGCCGATGGCATTCATGTAATCGAAGAAGAATTCACGAACTTGGATTATATTCTTTATGCCCCAAGCTCTGTCACCTTTTCAAATAAAGGATACTACAGGCTCGCCCACAACCAAAAATGGCTAACTGTTCATTTTGAAGAAATGTCCAATGAAATTGCGGGCATTGAATATGGAATGACCGGGCAACAGTGGAAAGAACACAGCTGGTCAAAATCAGTATAAAATTCCTCGTCTGAACCAAATGGCGGGGAATTTACCCTATATACGATAAAGTGAAACTTCATCCCCGCTTACTCTTCTTGTCTTTTCGAAGTCTTGAAGCAAGGGTCCTACTGCCCGTTAATGCGGGATAAACAGTTCTCACATGAGCGGGTGTATTGGCGATGATGACATGGAGACATTGACATTTCTCAAAAAAGAAAAACCGACAAGAAGTAACATTTCTTGTCGGTTTTTCTTCATTTACAAGGGCTCATAAGACAGCACTTTTCTTTTAACAAATTGAATCTGTCGACTTCGGATTTTTCAAACCGAATAGTGGACGGATAAACAAGGCAAGCGATGTACCAAGCATCGCCATAATCATCCATACCCAACCATGCAGACTGAATGAAGCGATACCGCCAAAATACGCACCAATGTTGCATCCAAATGCAAGACGAGCACCGTAACCCATCATAAGTCCGCCAACAATCGCGGCGCCGGCTACGCCAGGTTTAATTTTCCCCGGTTTAAATGTGCCCTGGAGCGAGGCTGAAATAAATGCGCCAAGTATAATACCAAAGTTCATGACACTTGTGGAATCTGCCAAAACGGTCTGCGTGAGGGCGGCACCAGTGTCACCGGCAAAATAACCCCATGTTGAAACGTCAACACCTGCTGCCATCAAGGCTTTTCCACCCCAAAGTGCGAATGCAGATGTGATCCCCCACGGATTCCCGCGAACGGTTAATGTGAGAGCATTTAACAATGCCAGCACGATCGCTGCGGCAAGAAGCGGCCATGAACCACGGATGACTTTTTTCCATCCCATTGTTGTGGGGAGCGGCTTCATCATCGGCGGGTTTTTCTTTTTCGCAATCTGGATTGTAAGCAAGTAAATCAGCGCGAACAGTACCATCTGCACGATCCAAGCACCGAAATAGCCAAGTCCTGTTGATTCCGCAAGTGAAATCGGCGGAAAGGCCGGCATGTTCTCCATCCAAAATGTGAAGTGATACGCGCCGAGAAGAGACCCTCCAATAAAAGCGAGCAACGTCAAAATCATTGAAGATGAACCGCCGCCAACCGAATATAATGTACCAGACGCACACCCATTTCCAAGCTGCATGCCAATTCCAAAGATAAAGGAACCGACGATCAAACTCACGCCAACGGGGGATACATAACCAGCCGGTGTTACACCTGTAAAGCTAAAGCCTGTGCTCAAAATAATAGCAAATAAGGTAGTCGCTATAGCGAGCATCAGCATATGCGCCCTCAGTCCTTGCACATTTCCCACCGACATGAGCCGGCGAAAAGCAGAAGTAAAGCCGAATCTGGCATATAAAAGCGTCATGCCAAGTGCTAAACCAATAATATACAAAACACCTTGTGTCCAGTTCGTTGTACCAATGATTGTAATAAATAAAATAATTGCTATTAAAATTCCTACTGTGACAAACGGTTTTTGCATCGGACTCAGTTCCGTAACAACGGTCGTCCGTGCATAAGGTGCGTTACCTGATGATGGAATCGCATGTTGTTCCACACCTAAAACCTCCATTTCTTATTGAATTAATATACTTTAGAAATAGTATAAGATTTTCATCTAAAAGTAAAGCGTTGTTTTATGGATACTTTTTTAAGTTTTGTTTTCTTTTTTTCCACGTTATGTATGCTTAATGTCAATAAGACTTGCTTTGTTTCTTGAAAAATTTTTTTGAGGTTACTAATAATAAAGTGAAACTTGATTGTTTTCTTCGAGACTCAGCAAGTTATAACAATACAAAAAGATCCGAAATGATATCGGATCTTTTTATAACTTATTTATCTGTTTCACTTTTAATATATTTATATAATTTATAATCAATGGGTTGTTCCATCACCATGTTCATATGAACAACTGGAAGTTCTTTGCCGTTCTTATCTTTCATTTTAGCTTGTTGAACAGTGTTTTTATCAGGTACTGCCTTACCTAAATAGTAAAAGTCACTTCCCTCATCGTCATCCTTCTTTACAAAAATGTGAAGATCAATATTCTTTTCTTCCGCCTCAATAATTCGTTGAACTTCTGCTGAATTCAATGTTCTATTACTTCTTGTATACCATTTAAGCACTTCTTGATTGATAAACTCATCGCCATAATTTACACTTGCTTCTATTTCATCACTTTTATGATATGTAATAAAGATTGGGCATGTATCGAATTTTATTTTATAGCCATATATGGTTGAACTTTCATCACTATTCCAATCCAAAAGCTTACAAACATCTTTTCTTGAATACTTTTCGTACAACGTAAGCGGTTGATCACATTGGTAAAACATACTTTTCTCTTTTCCACTTTTAACAACATCTTCAACTAATTTTTTGAAAAGTGTACTTAACTTTAGTCGTTCTTGAATGAATTCGTTAAACGCAAAACTCTTTTTTTCATCCAAAGTGACAATTGGATGATCTCCGTATTTTTTCTTGCTGTTTTGCGTAAAAAACGACAAATCAAAAATGCGTTGAACAGAAGTAATCACGGCGGGGTCTACTCGACATTTTGATTCGATTAATAGATCTAAGTAAGCATCATATGGGACTTGTTCTTGATTCAGTAACAGCTCTAGCAAAATAAGTTCGTGTTTTCGTTTTCCATTTAATACTTCTAATGAAAGCATTGTTAACACTTTATTTTCGTAGTCTGTTAGCAAAGGAATTGCTTCGTTCATTTTCAATAAAAATTGATGGTAATTTGAAAATCTTTCTACAATAACAACAGGATCAATCGAATAATTTGTTACAAATTCATATAAATAAGGGACTTTACCCATTTTATTTTTTAATTCAATATACGCTTCCTTTAAGATTTTCAATGTTGTTAATTGACTATCATTAATGGCTTTAAAGATTTTTTTCTTTGCGATCTCTTCAAAGTTCACTGTTGAGACGCCTTTAATATAAGTCGTGTCCTTTATACGTCGGCGTATATTATCTTTGTTCTGCGATTTATCTCCTGACAGAGCAATCGGAATTAAATAGTTGTTTTTATAGTTGCCGATAAAATCGATAACGGTTACGAAATCCTTCGAATCATGCTTGCGTAATCCTCTTCCAAGTTGTTGAATAAAAATAATGCTTGACTCAGTTTGTCTTAACATGACTACTTGATTAATGCTCGGGATATCGATTCCCTCGTTGAAAATATCGACAGTTAAAATATAGTCAAGTATTCCATTTTCTAATTCATTTACACGTTGCGCCCTTTCTTCTTGAGAATGGTCACCCGTTAAAGCAACCGTGGAAAGACCTTTTTCATTTAATACGAGAGAGAGTTTTTCTGCTTCTTCTTTTCGACTACAGAAGATTAGTCCTTTTACCTTTTCTCCGGAAAATCCATAGTATTGAACCTTTTCAATAATATGATTTACACGCTCTTCCGTAACAAGCTTTGATAATATAGTCGTGTCATCAATGGACTCTCCATTATATTCAATGTCCGTCACACCAAAATAATGGAATGGACAAAGCATGTCTTCTTCGAGCGCTTCTTGTAAACGAATTTCATACGCAATATTGTAGTCAAACAGTTCATATATATTAAAATCATCTGTACGTTCTGGTGTCGCCGTCATCCCCATGAAAAACTGTGGGTTGAAATAGTCAATCACTTTGAGATAAGACGCAGCACCGGCTTTGTGAACTTCATCAATTAAAATATAGTCAAATGCTTCACGATCGAATTGATTCAATGTTTCTTTTTTTGAAATCGTTTGAATTGTTGCAAATAAATACTTAGCATCTGTTTGTTTATTTGTCCCTGATAAAATTCCAAACTCTTCATCAATCCCACCAAGAACTCTTTTAAAATCTGATTTTGCTTTATTCAATATTTGCTCTCGATGAACAATAAATAACATTCGTTTCGGAGCAAATCGTCTAACATCAAACGCAGATAGGTATGTTTTACCCGTCCCAGTAGCCGAAATGACCAACCCTTTTTTATTCCCCGCTTCTCGAACAGCTTGAATCTCATTCAAGGCTACTTCTTGCATTTTGTTTGGCACAACCTTCAAAGATTGCTCAATAGAATTGGTTTGATATGGAGTAGGCAATTCGATCACTTGATCCATTATTTTGCTGCCTATAAGCTGTGTGTATGTCTTTTCATAATGTTCAATCCATTGTTCAGTCAATGGTTGAGCATCTTCCCACACTTGTTCAAATTGATTTTTAAAGTGATGAACAATCTCTCCATTTCCATGTGATGTTAGTTTTACATTCCATTCATAGTTTACTTTTAGCGCATGTGCCGTTAGATTAGAACTCCCAACAATGAGTGAATAGTGGGTTTTATGATTAAATATGTACCCTTTCGAATGAAAACCTTCTAAATTTGTCAATCTCACTTCTACATTTGTAATTTTCATCAGTTCTTTAAATACTTTAGGTTGATTGAAATTTAAAAATGTGGAGGTCAATATACGCCCATTAATTCCTTTCTGTTTAAGATCAAGCAAATGAGACTTAAGTGTTGCAAGTCCACTTTCAGTAATAAAAGCAACCGAAAAAATAAAAGATTCACTATTTTCAAGCTCTGCTAGCAATGACATTAAAACGTTCTCATTTTTTTTCGTGTTATTGACTAATAACTCAGGCTTATAACTTCCAGATTTATCAGCATTTTGATCGACAAACCCCTTATATAAGGATGCTTCTAAATTTTGAATAAAGTTCTCCACATGATCACCCGTAACTATTCATTTTTTCTTCATTGTCATGCTCACTGTACTTATTTATGGATTTGATCCGCTAACAATTTATCAATCGTCGGAATATCCGCAGGGGCCCATGCGAGTGTGTCGAGTTCGTTTCTTGGCACCCAGCGGAGTTCGGCGTGTTCTTCAGCGGTTGGCATGCCATCTATAATGCGGCACTTATACGTAAGCAAGTTCACGATAACAGCTTCGTATTCATGTGTGACTTCTTCAATTTTCTCCCCTACTTCGACTGTACAGGCGAGTTCTTCCATAATTTCTCTTTGCAAACTTTGTTCTGGTGTTTCATCTTTTTCAATTTTGCCGCCAGGAAATTCCCATAGGTTTGGGAGTGTCATTATTGGTGAACGGAGAGCGCAAAGGATTTGGTGTTGTTCATTTTCGATAACGGCTCCGACAACACGAACGGATTTTTTCATCTGGATCATCTCCTTTTAAGTGTCGTTATTCCGTTTAAGAGTTATTTAGCTTCCGACCACTTTACTCAGCTTGCCACGGTGAATCGACGAGAACAAAAGAATTGTAGTTCTAATTCGTTTCACTTCCCAATCGGTACTTTTTTCCGTAACAACAGTTGATAAAATACATCGGATAAGATTAAGCCGAGGGCGATAGAACCTGAAATCATGAAGGCTTTGGCCGCAAGACTCATCGCGTTGTCGTAATCATTTTGCACGAAAGCCCGCATCGCCCGGTAAGCAATGCCACCGGGGACGAGCGGAATGATACCCGCAATCGTGAAGATAATAACAGGTGTTTTGTATAGTCTTGCGTATACATGTCCGATGACAGCGATTGTGAATGAGGCCGCAACCGTGGACGCCAACGGATCAACGCTGTTTTCAGATAAAAAATAGTACACCATCCAACCGGCCATCCCGACAGTACCGCACTTTACCAGCAATTTTTTTGGTACGTTAAACATGATGCCAAAGCTTGCCGCCGCGAGAAAGCTGAACAACATATTCGTTAAAATTGTCACCTGCACATCTCCTTAAATCAATGTCATAATAACGGCGATGCCTGTTCCAATCGCGAGCGCCGTAAGCAGTGCTTCTGCCCCTTTAGCCAAACCAGAAATAAAATGACCGGCCATTAAATCGCGTACGGCATTTGTAATGAGCAAGCCCGGTACGAGCGGAATAAGGGCACCGATGATGATTCGATCAAGATCGCCGCCAAAGCCAATTCGATAAAAAAAATACGATGCAGCACCGCTGACAAGCGCCGCAATAAATTCCGAGAAAAACATCGTCGGCACAATGTCCGCGACTTTTAATACAATAAAATAAGCGAGTCCACCGGCTATCATAGCAGGAAGCACGTTATCAAAGCTCCCTTTTAACAGGATAACAAAGCTTCCACTCGTCGACGCTGCCGCTAATATTTGGATCCAAAAGGAAAAAAACATCGGTGCTTTCTGAATCGCCTTTAATTCATGGTAGGCCTGTACTGTCGTCAGTTCCCCCGCGCTGATTCGCCGCGAAATCGCGTTAACCGCACTCACTTTGTATAAATCCGTCGTCCGGTTCGAAATACGTATCAGTTTCGTTTTCGTCGGCTCGTCTGTTTCAACCGAAAACATAATGCCTGTCGGTGTCACAAAGCTATGTGATTCGCGAATGCCGTATGCTAGTGCAATCCGGATCATCGTATCTTCTACTCGGTACGTTTCCGCGCCATTTTCTAACATAATTTTCCCCGCAATCAAACTGACGTCCATTATGTCATAATGATCTTCAAGTTCGACATCCACCAACATCACTCCAGTCTTTGTCAATGCCCCCATTATAGCGTATCATGTCATCCTTTTTCATCTGAATAGAAAAACAACCGGCAAAAGACGTTCAATACCGGTTGTAAACGATTGTTTTGTTTTTCCCTTTTGACTTAGCTTCATATAACACTGAATCAGCCTCTTTAATTAATTGATCTGGCGTCTGGTAATCCTTTTCATATGTTGAGATCCCTAGTGAAATGGTAATAGGCTCCCCTGTTATATTCTCCATCTTCTCTACTGCTCTCCTAAGCTGCTCTGCTGATGTATAGGCTACTTCCCTTTTCTCACTATCTACTAATAGACAAAACTCTTCTCCGCCATATCGAAAACAAATATCTTGTTCTCTAGACATCTTACACATCACATCGGCTAAAGACTTTAAAACTTCATCTCCAGCTACATGCCCATACGTATCATTTACACACTTAAAATTATCAATATCGATGAGTATCAGAGAGAAAGTATGCCTATTTTGCATCCATTCTTGAATAGTTATATCAAATGCTCTTCGATTAGCTAACCCTGTTAATCCATCTCGCCCAATTTCAGCAGATAAAAAATTCAAGTGATTGCTAATATGCTGATAAAGTTGCCGCACTTCATAGATGACTAATTTCATGTTTGGCATTTTCATCTGTTCATTCTTAATATAACCACGGGATGTTGCCTCTTCAGAAAATTTCGCCAGCTTATTAAGCGGAATTGAAATGAAAACAGCTACTCCGATTGCGCACAGGACAATGAGAAGACATGCTGGAAGTGATTGTAGAAACATTTGATAAATTAAACTTTTTAGTGGTTCGTTTACAATCGCACTCGGCGTTTGAGATACAATTCCCCATCCAGTGCTTTCCATGTAAGAATAACCAGCAAGGAAGCTTTGCCCTCGTGTATTGATTACTGGCTCAGATCCCTCTTTACCCGCTATTACCTTTTGAACAACCAAGTTTTTTAATACATTTACATTGACCCTTTTTGGATCTGGATGAAAAAGGATTGTTCCCTTGGAATCAACTACATAAACGTAGGAGCCGTTTTTATGAAAATGATCACGTAGCAACCTGCTTAGTACATTTTCTTCTTGAAGATAGATGCTTCCTCCAACAAAACCTTCATACACTCCTTCTTCATTAAAAACAGGAGCAGACACTAAAACGAGCACCCTTCCACTGTTTCCAATGTATGGTTCAGAGATAAGCGGTTTTTTTAATGCTACGGCGTCTAGTGAAGGGTTAGAAGTTAATACAGTACCAACACTTAAAGTAGACGTTGCTGAGCTAAAAAGTTGAATGGTGCGGCTCTTATCTGCAATGAATATTGAGTTGAATATACCTTTATTTGATTGCATCCAAAGATTAAGAGACTCTTGTGTCATAATCCCCTGTTCTTGTGCTTTAGCGATCGAATCGACATTTTGCTTCATTAACGAGACAATTCCATCCGTATCAGAAGAAAGCTTTTTGGCATAATCCAAATTACTTTCCAGATAACTTGAAATTAAAGATTCTTTATTTGCTTTAAATGCAGCATAACCGCTCGCCGTAGCGGTCGTTATAACTGACAGTAAAATTAACATGCTAATGATAAACGGGAGTGTCATCAATTTTTGTCTGCGCACGGTCATTCTCTCCTCTAAGAATTAAAAAATCTTAAAACTGAATCATTCACTATTTTCAACTAGTCTATTTAAATACGGGACAGATCGAAAAGACAACACTGAAGAAACATTGTTTTTCCAGTAGTATACCATCTTTTTCATAGAGGATATTCTGTTATGATAAGGGTAAGATACACGCGATGGAGATGAACAGATTTTGGATTTATTCATGATTGTTTTACCAGCCTTTTTAATTTTTCTGACTGGATATGCGGGACAAAAGTGGATTGGATTCGATATTAAATCGATTTCGATGGCCGCTCTTTATTTAATGTCGCCTTTTCTTGCGTTCCGGACATTTTACGCCAATGAATTAACGATGGAGTACGTTTACATCACAGCGTTTTGCTTGACTTTATCCTTATCATTAATTGTCGTTGTACTCGTAACGGGCTTTTTCATGAAAGCATCTCGGCCCAAAATGGCAGCGATGATTCTTGGCGGCGTCTTTATGAACAGTGGTAATTATGGCGCACCGGTTGTGTTGTTTGCCTTCGGAGCCGTTGGGTTTGATTATGCGGTTATTATTATGGTGTTCCAGTCCTTTTTAATGAACACGATTGGACTGTTTGCGGCTTCATTTGGGGGCAAAGAAGAAACGACGTTGAAGCAGTCGCTTCAGCGTGTTGTACGCATGCCGGTTATCCACGGGGCGGTACTCGGCGTCTTCCTACAGTTGTTACATGTACATATTCCCCCAACGTTTATGGATGCCATCAGCCTCGTCGCCGATGCCTCAATTCCAACAGTTATGCTCGTCCTTGGCATGCAGCTTGCCGTCATTGCGACGAAGCGAGTCGCCTATAAATATATGAATGCGGTCACCTTCATCCGAATGATCGTATCACCGCTTCTTGCCATGTTGATTGTGTCGTTTATGCCGGTCAATGACTTGCTGAAAGACGTCATGATTTTACTGGCGGCAATGCCCGCCGCGGCAAACACGACGATGTTTGCCATTCAATTCAGCACGGAGCCGGATCTCGTCTCGTTTACTACACTAGTGACAACGTTATTAAGTATTTTGACCATTCCGCTCGTGTTGTTTTTAATTGGTGTATAGAAATAGAAGACGGCTAGTCAGTCTTCATAAACGTCACGGCGCGCGTGACGGCGTCATATAATACCCATTCTCGCGTGCCGAAAACGGCGCCAGCATTAATACCGTATCTTTTTACCTTCAAGTACACCGGGACTCCATACGAGAATGGCAATCGTTTTCCTTTCCTATATAGTCCCGCTTCATGACTGTGCCCGAAAAAAAGAAGCGGCGGTTCCGTTTTGGGCAGTACCGGTGTCCATTCTTTTGTCCACTCCCACTGGTGGCCATGCATCAACATGGCCCCATCAATGATTATGTGTTCTGGCAAATGTTTAAATTGATTTCCACTGGTCACCATCATAATGCGCTCTTCCTGATTTCCCCGGACCGATGAAAATGTTAGCAGCGATTCAAACGTTTCCGACCAGACTGCCGTTTCTTCTATTCTTGACAGTCGGAGCGTATTTGCTTTTCGTTTTCCAATTTTGCATTCAAACAAATCGCCTAATCCAATCACTTTCGCAGTCGGAGCCGTAAGCGCAATGTGGGCAAGCACCGCTTTCGTATCGTCAATGCTAGAATGCAAATCACCAAGCAGCGCATACTCCATTCTCTTATCTCCTTCCATCAAAGTATTTTTTCTATTTGCTAATTCGCACACCTTTGTTAACATGCCCTATGCGTCAAAAAACCGCCCAATTTTGGCGGTTTAATTCATGATATGACATGATGAATACGAATTGTTAAATATACTTTTTTATCTTTTTCAGGCGAGAAGACTCCCACTTCTAAACCTATAGGGCGTAGCCCAGTGAAAGTGGGAGATGAATCGCCTTCGGACAAGGGATCGCTTTAGCGGTTTCGATTGTCCGACTGTTCGAGAGCAACTTGCAATAAATGAAAAATAGTTTGAGTACGAGTACCAAAACCATTTTTCTCTTTGTAAGTATCTACTCTTTCTAATAATACTTTTGGGAATCGCAAAACAACTGTTTGTTTTTCCATGTTTCCACCTCTAAATGATATACAAATTATAACCATAACGATATACTATATATATCATAACATATAAGGAGGTGATAGTCATGTTAGCCAATAAAGCGTATAAATTTCGTATCTACCCAAACAAAGAACAAGAAATCCTCATCGCTAAAACAATCGGCAGCAGTCGTTTTGTATTCAACCACTTTCTTACTAAATGGAATGATGCCTACAAAGAGACAGGAAAAGGTCTAACGTACAACGCCTGTTCTGCTCAATTAACACAGTTGAAAAAGGAATTGGTTTGGTTAAAAGAAGTCGATAGTATTGCGATTCAATCATCACTCAAAAATCTTGCTGATTCGTATACACGCTTCTTTAAAAAGCAAAACAAAGCCCCACGTTTTAAGTCCAAAAAGAATAACGTGCAATCCTATACGACAAAGCACACGAACGGTAATATTGCGATTGTCGATAACAAAATCAAGTTACCTAAACTCGGATTAGTAAAGTTTGCAAAAAGTCGTGAAGTAGAAGGGCGTATTCTTAACGCTACAATTCGTCGTCATCCAAGCGGCAAGTATTTTGTTTCTATTCTTGTTGAAACAGAAGTGAAGCCACTAGAAAATACAGGTGCTTCTGTTGGTGTCGATGTAGGACTCAAAGACGTTGCTATTTTGTCGGATGGAACGGTGTATAAAAATCCGAAGTTTTTCCGTTCGCTTGAAAAGAAGCTGGTAAAAGAACAAAAGATTCTCTCCCGCCGAAAAGAGCGGGCTATGAATCGGAAGTGTCCGCTTCATGAAGCGAAAAATTACCAAAAGCAAAAACGAAAAGTCGCTCGTATTCATGAAAAGATTGTCCATGCACGTACGGACTACTTGCATAAGATCAGCACCGATATCATCAAAAACCACGATGTGATCGGCATGGAAGATTTGCAGGTGTCTAATATGCTCAAGAACCACAAGTTAGCCAAAGCCATCAGCGAAGTAAGTTGGTCACAATTCAAAACCATGCTTGAATATAAATCGAAATGGTACGGCAAACAAGTCGTGACAGTAGCGAAAAACTTCCCTTCCAGTCAACTATGTTCATGTTGCGGATACAAAAACAAAGCCGTTAAAAATCTCGCACTACGAGAATGGGATTGCCCAGAGTGCCAAACACATCATGATCGGGATATTAACGCAGGACAGAATCTTAAAAATGAAGCCATAAGACTTCTAACCGCAGGAACTGCGGGGTTAGCCTAATCAATAACTGGCGGTTACGCTGGTGATCTTAGGAATCCCCCACTTCAAGCAACTCGTAAGAGTGCTAAGTGGCGGGTAGTTCAATATATTCATTTGTTACCGTCAAGACTACCGCAATCATCATCTGCACACCATTCTGTTTTTTTAGCCGTCACCTGTTCTTCTGCCCCTACTTTATGGAGCACCTGCAAAAATGACTCCACAGACTGCGCACCCGACACTGCATACTTCTCATTAAATACAAAAAACGGCACGCCTTGTACACCAATCTGTGATGCTTCCTCTTGATCAGCACGCACTTGCTGGCTGTACCTGTCACTCTCCAATACCTTCATAGCTTTATCTTTAGAAATTCCTGCTTCTACTGCTAATTGTGCGAGAGATTCATAATCCGCAATATGCTTCGATTCCGTGAAGTACGCTTTCATTATGCGTTCCGTCAACTCTGCCATTTTGCCTTTTTCTTTTGCATAATGCGACAGACGGTGTGCATCGTGCGTATTTGCTGGAATGATCGTATCCATTTGATAATCAAGCCCCACTTCTTTCGCCTGTATTGTCATTTGATCATTCATCGCTTTTGCTTTTTCACGTGTTATTCCATATTTCCCCGCCAACATATCATGAATATCTTGATCCGCTTTTTTCGGTGCATTCGAATCGAGCTCAAAACTATGAAACTTCACCTTTACGCTTCCATCAAACTGCTCGATCGCTTGCTCAAAGCGGCGTTTTCCAATATAACAAAACGGACATGCAAAGTCCGACCAAATTTCTACTTTCATCTTCAGCACCCTCCTTTTCTTAAGAGTAGGTCACAATTAACTGTTGCGCAAACGATCTGCCCATATACTACTTTTTCACAAAGTATAGTTTTTCCCGTCCCGACCATCCTTCCTCTGATATAATCAATCCAAAAGGAGATTTAAATGAACAACATCACACCGATCCACATACGCGAACTCGACTCGATCCGAAACCAATTTTCCAATTACTTTGAGGAGCATGCAGATGAAGCCGAAGTTGATCGCCTGTACCATACGTGGATTCCTCTTCTCAGCACATATGTGACTCATGACTCAATCGAAGCAGTGATCGATGACTGGTATGCACTTATCGAACACCCTTATATATGGTTTGACTATATAGAAGAAATACAGGCGATCACTACGCGTCCAATCGTCAGCGATACGCTTGAAGCATGGAAATTGCCCTTTGTTTTTGCAGGCATCCGTAAAGAAAATAACACGTATCGCAATTGGTCCAATGGCAGCGAGTGGTCACTTTCAGATATAACAGGCGATCACTTCATCGGCATCGCACTGCCGCTTCCAGAAAAAAACCAGGCTATTATTCATCACTATTTTGAGACAAATGAAGAATTTTTTGATTTCCTTGAAGAACATTTTGACAATAGCCCGCATACATCCAGGCAACTTTATTTGAATCGCATGTATTTAACGTGCCTGGCACATCTTAGTGATTAACCCCGTGCCCATTCTGCATTGAGCAGTCCACCAAGTAAAATAATGACAGCCGTTAAATAAAACCAGAGAACGAGGACAATGATTCCAGACAGCTGGCCGTACAATCTTGTATAGCTAACGGCAGCTGCGTAACTTCCAAACAAGAGTGAACCAATCTGCCAGCCAAGCGCTGCAAAAATGGCGCCTGGCAGGACGAAACGGAGTGTTTGCCGCTCGTTTGGAATTATTTTGTAAAAGGCGATAAAAAATAAGATTAAAAATAAAGTTCCGATGCTCCATTTAATGAATGGCCAAATGGCCAGCCAGCCTGACCAAGCTTCAATTGTGATCGACTGAGCAGCGATCCATTGCAAAAGACGTTCTGCGAGTGGAATAAACAGTGATAGCGGCACTATGATCATGAAGATGACGGTTACGCCAAAATCACGCAGAAGTCCTTTCCAAAAAGGCATAGTCCGTTCAATTCCGCTCACATCATTAAACGACCGTCCAATCGACTGTACTGCCATTGAAGACAGCCAGAACGTTGAAAGTAAGCTGAGTGAAAGTACTTGTCCTTTTCCAGTGGACAAAACTGCATTGACGTTTTCTTCAATAAGCGTAAATGATTCCCCCGGTGCATATGGTCTTATAAATTCAAGAATTGCTTCTTGATCGATCGAAAAAAAACTGATTAGCGACAGCATAAAAATCATAAATGGAATAGCTGATAGGAGCAGATAATAAGCAGTTTGTGCCGCTTGATCATAAAAGCGCTCTCCCCAAAAACGGACAATCATTCGTTTTGTTACATCCATCTGCATCACCTCTTTTTATTGATTTTTACCTATATTCAAGAAAGCATATACTGATTTTAGCTGGATTCTAGTATATATATCCGCAAGATTTAATTGTTATTTATTCCGCTCGTTGTCATAAATCAAAAGCGATCACAACGTTAATGTCTGTGCACTTTTCAGTATTTTCCATCCAACAAAAAAACCGCCGCAAAATGCAGCAGCTTCTCTACCTATTATGCCCAAATCTCACCTGTAGCACCTTGTGAGATGAAACCGGCGTTTGCTTCATCTGTATCAATGTGCATTTCAAGTGCATAGCTATCTGATACGCGAATGACGACGTTGTGAAATGACACTGGGCGCTCTCCGCTTACTGCTACAGTCACAATTTGACTATTTTCAACGTTGTATTTCTTTGCGTCTTCTGTCGTCATATGTACGTGTGCTTTTGCAATGATCAAGCCTTCTGACAATTCAATAGAACCGGCAGGACCCGTAATTGTCACTGCTCCTGATCCTTGAATATCGCCTGATTCTCGAAGCGGCAGTTTTGCGCCAAGTTTTACAGCATCTGTCAAGCTGACTTCCACCTGTGTCGCAGGGCGGCATGGCCCGAGGACACGAACGCGTGCAATTTCGCTTTTCTTGCCAGCAATTGTTACAGTTTCTTCAGCTGCGAATTGACCAGGCTGAGACAAATCTACACGTTTCGTTAATTCGTGTCCTGATCCAAATAAAATTTCAAGATGTTCCTGTGACAAATGTACGTGGCGTGCTGAAACAGCAACAGGAATCGTTCCATGGTTTGTGAAAGTCATCTACCTTCCAGCCTTTCTGTTTAACAATAATTACATCATGCCTATTTTACATGATTGTCCCCGAAATAATACGCGTAACATGCTTTTTCTTCGACCTCTTTTTTAACAAATACATGTTTTCCGCTTTTCCCCGATAGTATTCCTATTTTCAACTTTTTTTATATAGTCCGTTGCAAGCGGAACTTTGCAAGCCGTATTGCCAACATCGACATGTACTTTTCCAATAGCTTCAGCCACTTCTTTCGCCCGTTCATGCATTGGTTTACAATACGTACCGACACATATAACAAAATTGTTCATAACATAGCGTACACGGTTCCTCTCTGAGTGGATTGTTTCTTCCACTTGCTCAAGCAGTTTTCCTATTTCATCGAAATCCACTTCTTCATCCAGTGTGATCGATAAATAATTGCTATACGTACTCCATCCAGCAACGGCGATCATTTCTTCATCCGCCCGCATCCATTCACGCGCAAGTTCGACCGCAAAGAGTGAGTCAGCCGCAACCTGTGCGACTGTATATTCGCTGATCATATACCAGTAAGCGCCCTGTACCCATTCGTTCAGCCGCTCTTTCGTCATCTCTTTCGGCTTGACCGTGAGCCCTGCCAAATACATCGCATCACTATTACCCGAAGCATATAAGTCATAGACGAGCTGTTGATCTTTTTTCACCTCTTTCACAAAATGCTTTTTCAGATCGCCAACTTTCACACCGAAAAACGGCTCCTTCGCCCCATGCCTTAAGTATGTTTTTTTCGTCTGATCCGTACCGAACCGTTCCAACTTGTCCATCACGTCTTCATACGTCATTCTTCAGCACCCTTTTTCATCTGTCTTCCTCCTTCTCTCTATTCCGTAAACGATACAAAAAAATCACCGAAACGGATTCGGTGATTTTTAAGCGAATGATTATTCGCCAAGGCCTTGTGATTTCATTGTTTCTTCAAGTGCTGCAATTGCTGCATCAGCATCTGAACCGTTAGCGGCAATTTTTATGGAAGCGCCTTTTGGAATTCCAAGGGACATAACGCCCATGATGGATTTCAAGTTTACGCTTTTGCCATTGTAATCTAATGTAATATCAGAACTAAACTTAGAAGCCGCTTGAACAAGGACCGTTGCCGGACGCGCGTGGATACCTGTTTCATCAATAATTGTAAATGTTTTTGCAGACATTATAGAAAACTCCTTTATCTTTAAATTATTTCAACTGCACCTATTATAATGTAAAGTATAAACAAATACTATTTTAAACCATGCTCTTCTCCAAAAACCGTCCTGCTGTTTCATATTAAACTGAAAAACGGAACGGTTTTCTCGGTCATTTCAACCTTTACGATTCGAGGATGACTTTAATTTGATCGCCAGAACGAACGGCGTCAAACCCTTCACGCCATTGATCAAGGGGCACAATTTTCGTGATCATTTTATCCGCATCCACCTTACCTTCTGCTAATAGGTTGAGTGCGATCGGCCATGAACTCGGCTTTTGTGAGCGTGTCCCCACGTATGTAATTTCCCGTTGAATAATGGATTCCTGATCAAGCGGGTTTGTTTTGTTCGCAAAAATACCAACCTGGACAAACGTTCCTTTTTTCTTGACAAGCGGCAAGCCTTGATTGAGCGCCTGCACCGCACCCGAGCATTCAAATAGTTTATCGACACCGTAGCCATCTGTATGTTTCATAACAATTTCTGTTAAATCTTCTTTCTCTACGTCAACGACAACATCTACACCAAGTGATTTCGCCAGTTCCAATCGTTTTTTGTCTTTCGTAATACCGGCTAATATAACAAACGCTCCCTGTGCTTTAACGACCTGACACTGCAATAAGCCGATCGGTCCTGGACCGAACACAAGGACTTTTTCACCTTTTTTAATTGTCGTTTTTTCAAGTGCTGCATGGACGCAGCAAGCTAGTGGTTCAGCGAGTACCGCTGCTTTTAAGCTTAACTTCTCAGGCAAAATGTGGACACTTTCTTCACGTGACACGACGTATTCGGCAAAGCTTCCGTTAATCTGTGTGCCGATTCCTTTTCGGTTTGAGCATAAATTGTAGTCTTTCTCACGGCAATATTCGCATTCTCCACACGTTTCAAATGTCGTTTCACTCGTCACCCGGTCGCCCACTTTTACTTTCGTTACATTTCTCCCAATTTCGACGACCGTGCCAGAAAATTCATGTCCAAGCACCACAGGCGTTTTCGAATTACGGTATTCTCCTGTAAATGTGTGCATATCCGTTCCGCAAATTCCTGTATAGGAAACTTTAATTTTCACAAGATCACCGGTTGCTTTCGGCTCTTCAATCGTTTCGAGATTCATATGATCATAACCTGGTGCGGTTTTCATGACTGCTTTCATTATGTGTACCCCTCCCCATTCAGAATAATTAATACTTTTCCATACGTTTAAAGGATTAAAAGTTTATTCACATGCCAATCTATATCGCCTCTGCCTGTTTTTATCCAAGGAACATGATGCCATCGTTCGTTAATGCTAATTCTATCACGGATCATGTTTTTAATTACACATTTATTTTTATTTTCTGACTATTAATCCTGCAAATTGTACCTCATAAGTATTAACTAAAAAAGCCCCGGCCGTCAGCGGTTAAACTGATGACCAGGGCTAGGGAAGATTTTGTGCCAAATTCATATAGACGTTCTGTTCGCACCTTCTAACAATTTTTCAGTGGATTCCAATTTAACCGGCTTCAACGTATTACGAGGTGGCATTAAGAAAAGTATGATTAATACCTCTAATAACAGAGATACAAAAAAACTCTATTGCTTCATTTGCAATGGCAAATCACATTGATTTAATCATTACAGATGCTCCATTGCCTGATGACTATATAATAAAACTTAGAGTAAAAAGTCGAGCTTCCCCTAAATTTTAAGACAGTTCCTTTTTATATCCTTATCTTGCTCCAACTAGTTCGCGATGCAATGGCGGTACAATAAGCCAGCCTTTTTCTTTATGCAGTTTTAAAAATTCGCCGCCCAGTTTCACTTTCGCTGCATGAAACTGTCCAAACAGCATGGCGATATCTTCACGAATACACTGACTCATCGCCATGCTGGCAGCCGTTAAACCGATCCCTATGTCCCGGGAAATACTTGCAGCAATTTCTGGGTCCTGGAACCGGGCACCTGCTGGAATGTCCTCAATATTAGCCTTTGGACGTTCAGGTGGTGCGGGCGGCAGTCCTACACCGTTTTCTTTCAGCACTTGATCAAGAGCGGATGCTTCCGCCTGCCCAATTGTGATCGCTTCTTCAATCAGCTTCTTTAAATCTTCATCACCTGCATGATTTAGCAGTGTGCTGTAGCCAGCTGCCAAGCTTTTTGCCGAAAGGGATGCTACCCATACAGCTGACACCTCTCCATAATGCAAAGGTTCATCTTTTGGATTTCCACTTAATATGCCCACTTGAATCCCTCCATCAGAAATAGTATTTGTGCTTCTGCACGCGAATAGTATCTCCTCCATGGACAAAATTATCTGATTTCCATACATTACATGTTAGTAAATAGATGTGACTAGTTTTCCGTCCGTCACACCCGCTACTACATTCTCTGCCCCAAGCTGTGCCATTCTCATTCTCGTCTCTGCTGTTGCTGATCCAATGTGTGGCAGTGTGACAACGTTTGGCATTTGCAGCAATGGATTGCCCGGGTCTGTAGGCTCATTTTCAAATACATCGAGACCTGCGGCTAAAATTTCATTTGATTGGAGCGCTTCAATTAAGGCTGCTTCATCAACCACTTTTCCACGAGCTGCGTTTATGAAAACAGCCGTTTTTTTCATTTTTTCAAATTCCCGTTTCCCAATCATTTTCTCGGTTTGCTGCGTAAGCGGTGTCATAATACAAACAAAATCGGACTGTTCAAGCAGTTCGTCCATTGTACAATATGTAGCATTATATGTAGTTTCCGCCTCTTCATTGCGTGAGCGGTTATAGTATAAAATAGTCATGTCAAAACCGAAATAGGCTCGTTTTGCAAGTGTTGAACCGATACCACCCATACCGATAATGCCAAGCGTTTTATGATGGACATCGACGCCAAATTGCTGCTGTGATAAGCCATATTCAGACCATCCGCCTGTTTTTACAAATTGATCGAGTTCTGTAATACGCCGCGCGGCTGACAACATAAGTGCCACAATCGTATCGGCCACTGTGTCATTTAACACGTCCGGTGTATTCGTCGCCATAATACCGCGTTCTTTCAATAAAGGAATGTCAAGATTGTCATACCCGACCGACGTATTACAAATAATTTTTAATTTTGGCGCCTGATCGAGCAAATCAGCATCAAATTTCAAACTAGATCCAAGAACGCCTTCCGCTTCTTTCAGCGCCTCAAGAAATGCGGGGAACTCCTTTTTATAATCCGGGAAATACTGTACATCACACGACTCACGGATAAAATCAAGCACCTGTTCACTCATTCGTTTGTAGACAACTACTTTCGGTTTCACGCTTTTCACCCTTTTTCTCATTTTCCTCATTGTATCACGTGTGTTCACTCTTAGTCCCTGTCCCATTTTCAGAATAGGGATGCTGATCTGTATTTAAAGCCGCTCTTTTCTGCTGCTTAGATCTATCCATGACCTGTATAGACGAAAAAATAGAAGTTTGCTACGCTTATGTATAGTTAGACCATCTAGAAAGTGGGGATTGGATGATTGTATATACGTATACAGCACTTATCATTTTATACATGTTGTCTGTTTTTATCGATGCAACTATTCTTGATTATGCAGTTGGTGTGAGCGCGGTCATTGCGGTTATACTCGCTTCCACACGTTCAAAAGGACTTTATTTTTATTCCGGATTACTATTTTTATTAATCGGTACTGGATTATTTCTGTTTCAAGATATACCGTGGCATTCCTTTTTCTTGTATTTTGATTCCATGCTGGGCGTTATGTCTCTGTTTCTCGTCCTACCTTTTTTAAATTCGATTATTCGTGTTGGACATTACGATACGAATTTAAATTTGCTGCTCCGCCGTAACACAAATCAGCTTGATCAGCTTTATAAACGCAGCTTTCTCGTCTCGCATGTACTCGGACTTTTTCTAAATATCGCCATGATACCACTATTAAAGAACTCGCTTCATCATACGTTAAAGCAGCTGCCTAAAGAGAAAGCACATGCCTTTTTATCCCAAAGTTTATTGCGCAGCTATGCACTATGCCTATCCTGGAGTCCGATGGAAGTTTTAGTCAGCGCATCACTTGATATGACTGACAAAGCGTACTACGAAATTCTTTTGCCTTTAGTTATGATCGTATTCCTTTTTGCGATGATTGATTATACTCTTTCTTTTTATAAATACCGACCATTCGGATTACATATTATGGATTCACTTCAGCCATCATCCTCCAAAGTGCGCAGAAAAATAATCGAAATGGCTTTTATGCTTGTTATTTTTATTTTATTAACGTCATTGTTTCAATATTTTTCTCAAAAAGGATACTTACTGTCTGTCGTTGTTGTCGTCATTCCTGTTTCGATTATGTGGGCACTCTTAATTAAAAAGCAAAAGCGCTATTTCAGCGTGACGATTCCGCACTGGAAAGAGCGGACGAATGGATTGTCAAATTATTTCTTCATGTTTATAAGCGCTGGGTTGTTCGTAAATATGCTGTCTTCTTCTGGAGCATTGTCGTTTTTACAGACCGCTTTCAGCAACGCATCAGACCATATATTGATTTTTTATTTTATGATTGGATTATATTTTTTCGCCGCCTCATTAATCGGTTTCCATCCACTCGTATCGATTACTTTACTAGGAGAATTACTGCAGCCTATTTTGCCTGCTGTCTCATCGATTCCATTAACAATTGTATTAATCACATGCAGTTTAGCTACCGTTATGTATAGTCCATTTAACTTATCGGTCTCGATTTTGTCAGACTTACTGCGCATCAATCCAATTAAAATTATGCGATGGAATTTGCCTTTTGCGCTTATGTACATCATCAGCAGCATTTTGATCGCATACGGCATTGGATTATTTTTATGAAAATCGAAATAATATTTACGGAGTGTGCTTGCTGTACTATACTTAAATGTAATTCATTTAGAGGAAAGAGTGTTTACCTTGAACAATGTACGCATGTCTGTCAGACAAAAAAGCATCGTGCTGATCGGCTTTATGGGGGTTGGAAAAACGACGATCGGTGAGCTGATTGCGAAAAAGTTATATCGGAGCTTTATCGATGTCGATCAAGAAATTGAAAAAGACCTCAACATGACGATTCCAGAAATTTTTGAGCAGCATGGTGAAGCGTTCTTTCGTGATTACGAAAAGAAAAAAACATGTGCTCTCGCTGAACAAAAATTAAAAGTCATTTCGATCGGCGGCGGTGCCTTCCTGCAGCCTGAAATTCGCGAAACCTGCTTAACAAACTGCATCGTGTTTTATTTGGACGTAACATGGGACGAATGGAAAGAACGTCTTGACCTTTTAATCGATAGCCGTCCTATTTTACAAAGCCGGAACATCGAGGAAATTGAAGAATTATTTTATAAACGGCAGGATGCCTATTCTATCAACCATTCAAAGTTGACGGTTAATCAGCGTTCTGCAGAAGAAGTAGCTGACTTCATCGTCGATTCATTGAAGCACGTGTGGGATATGTATGAGCCTAGGATTGATTAAAATTGATTTCTTCATGCGGAAGGGTGAGATACCTCCCTATGTGTTTCTAAATATGTCTGTTAAAAGAAGAAAATCCCGCTCTGCAATTGGCGGGATTTTCTTCTTTCAGTTATACAGCCTTCTCTGTTACATATTCTTCTTTTGCTGCCCCCATACCTACCATAAATAAACAGATAGATGCTCCGATGAGCAGTAAAATTGGCACCGTCCAACTATTCATGAAATCGTGCATGGCGCCGAATAATGCAGGCCCCATAGCCGCGAGTAAATAGCCGGCAGACTGCGCCATTCCTGACAGATCTGCTGCTTCAAATGAATTCCTCGTACGCAGACTAAAAAACATCATCGCCAAGCTAAAAGCAAACCCGCCTCCAGTGCCAATCATAATGACCCATAAAAGAACGAACTCTGTCAAGCCCAGTAAAATCCCGCTTAAGCCGACAATCATTAACAAAGCCGTTATCACGACAAGCGGTCGCTGATTGCTCATCTTGGCCGCAATAATGGGCACGATAAATGTGACGGGCAGCTGTGCAAATTGAATCATTGACAGCATCCACCCTGAAGCACTAGCGCTCATCCCCTGTTCTTGCAAAATTTCCGGAAGCCAGGCCACGAGCGAATAAAATAAAAGCGACTGAATGCCCATGAACGCAGTCACTTTCCATGCAAGTGATGAAGTTAAAAGCGATGTTTTTTCATATGTACTTCTTTCTGTTTTAATCGGGTGACGAATGTATGTTATTTGCGATAGCCAGATGATAATCGCAATGCCCGCTGGAATAAGCCAGAATCCGACCGCTGCCCGCCAGCCAAAATCACTCGATGTGGCAATCGGAATGCTAAAGCCAGAAGCGAGCGCGCCTGTCAAGTTCATCGACATCGCATAAAACCCTGTCACTAAACCAATTCGATGTGCAAAGTTCCTTTTTACGAATGCCGGCATCAGCACATTGCAAAGTGCAATCGCAATGCCAATAAGCAAAGTGCCGGTAAATAGTGTTGTCACACCGCCAATCGGTCGAAGTGCCAGTCCTGCCGTTAAAATAAGCAGTGCGCCAAATAACACAACTTCCATGCCGAATTTGCGGGCCATTTTTGATGCGAACGGTGATAAGACCGCAAATGCAAGCAATGGGACTGTTGTTAATGCGCCTGCTGTTGTGCTCGAAATACCAAGATTGTCGCGGATCATCGCTGTAAGCGGTCCGACCGACGTAATAGGCGAACGCATATTCAATGCGAGTAAAATAATGCTGAATAGTAAGAACAGATTCCCCGCTTTTGTCCGTTCTCTTTCCTCTTTTATCAATGCCTGCATACTCATCTATTTTCCTCCGAATTGGCCATTCTCTTCAAGCAATCAATATCCTCGCTAACAATGGATGCCGCTTTTTCTGGATGCCGCTCCATAATTGCCTGGACAAGCGCTTCATGGGCGCCCGGATCGGCTTCCGTATGTAAATTCATACCGGTTAAATCGTATACAGATGCATGAAGAGAATCTGCCAGACTCGCATATAAATCGATTAAAATGCGGTTATGTGATGCCGCAATGATCGCATGATGAAGCGCAATATCTGCTTCCGCAAACGAGTGTAAATTTGCTGCTTCTTTGCACGCCATAAGACATGCTTGAATATGCACTGCTTCTTCTTCTGTATGCCGTTCCGCCGCAAGCCATGCTGCTTCACGCTCAATTGCATGACGGACTTCCAGCGTTTCAAGAAGCGTTGACGTTTCCAGACGTTTCTGAAAGGAGACGCCGAGGCCTATCTTTGCTCTCACATATGTCCCGCTGCCTTGCTTTGTCTGCAAAAGCCCCGTGTGAACGTGCGCCCGTATCGCCTCGCGAAGCGTGTTACGGCTTACACCGAACTGCTCCATTAACTCCATTTCTGGCGGGATTCGCGTACCGACAGGCCACGTTTTTGATTCGATCAATGCCTCAATTTGAAGCGCTACCTGTTCAACAAGCGATGACCGTTTTGCTTTTATTACGTCCATTGTGGATTCCCCTTTTGAAATTGTAGGATGATTGGTTAATCCAACTTTATCATGTATCGTTGAAAAGATAAATATCTCTTTAGTTATCAATATTCCCGCCGAACCACTAAGAAGTCCCGCTATTAAATAGCAGGACTTCTTTAACAAATGCTTATTCTTTTTTTAGCAACATGAACAATAAACGTGCTGATGAATGCGATTGTTAAAATGGAAAAAAATAGTTTATGACTCATTTCAATATGGAACACACCGAGCATCATTTTCACTGCGATAATACCGATCAATACGTACGCTGTCGTTTCAAGCTCGGGTATTTTATCGATTAATCTAATAAATACACCAGCCACTGTCCGCATCATGAGAACACCGATCATTCCGCCGAGCAGCAAAACCCAAATTTCCTGGCTGACACCGAATGCAGCAAGCACACTGTCCACGGAAAAAGCGATATCCACCAATTCAACTGCTACAACTGTCCCCCAGAACGGACCGAAAAACCGAATTAAAAACCCTGCTTTATTCATTTCTTTCGGTGCATTGTCCGCCTCTGATGATCCAAAGTGATTGAACGATAGCCACGCTAAATAAAACGCACCAAATATTTTCACCCACCAGAGCTGAATGAGAAATACGCCGAGTCCAATGGCAATAAACCGGAACACGTAAGCACCAAGCAACCCATAAAACAACGCTTTTTTCCGCTTGTCTTCCGGCAGATGCCGCACCATTACCGCCAGCACAAGCGCATTGTCCGCCGAAAGCAACCCTTCAAGAACAATCAGCGTCCCGATCAATCCCCAGCTCATCGGATCTGTCAACACCTGTATCCACATATTCCAGTCAAAAAACGAAGCATACGTATTAATGATGCTATTGATTATATCCATCATTAAAGCCTACTTTCATTTATTTTCCACTTAAAAATGTCACACAAACTCCTTCAGGAACGTTTACTTCTGAATTTGCAGGGGTTAATCGGCCTGTTTCTGCATTTCGTTTAAACAATACAACATTATGCGTTTTTTCATGTGCCACCGCGAGGAACTGTTCCGTTGGATCAAGGTCAAAGTCACGCGGCCAGTCACCTTTCGTCGAAACAATTTCTACCAATGTCACATCACGGCCGTCATTGATGACTTCAAATACCGCAATGCTGTTATGACCTCGGTTGCCCGCATAAAGGAATCTCCCATCTTTTGACATGCGTATCGCACTGCCTTGACTGTTTTCAGTGAAACTGGCCGGAATCGTTTTGTGAGAAGCAAGGCATTCAAACATGCCATCATTTCTATTAAACGCCAAAACAAGTACTTCATTGCTAAGTTCCGTCATCACATAGGCCACTTTTCCTGATGGATGAAAAACAAGATGACGTGGACCCGCTCCCGGTTCTGTATTGAACACTGCTTTTTTCAGCAAATCTTCACCAGCAATTTCATACGTAATCACTTCATCTGTCCCAAGGTCGATCGCCACCACAAATCGCTCATCTAGTGTCGATCCGAAAAAATGCGTGTGCGCTTTTTCTTGACGATCTACGTTCGGGCCTGTCCCAATATGCGTTGCCACATCAAGTAAATCAATCAGTTTTCCTGATTCCGCATCAATGCTGTACATTTCCGCAGTTCCTGTATGGTATTGTGCTGTAAATGCACGTGTACCGCTTTTGTTGACGGTTACATGGCAAGGTACTCCTTCGCTTTCAAGCACATCATTCAACTTTTCAAGCTGTCCATCTGTAATTTTAAATGAGGCAAGGCCACCGCCTTTTCCACCTTTTTCGACTGCATATAAAAACTGTTCATTATCGCTAATCGTCACGTACGTGGAGTTATTTACTTCTGCTGCAACGTCCGCAGAAAGCAGCTCGCCTTTATCTGTATCAAGTTGAATAGAGTAAACGCCTTTGCCATCTTGTTTCGTATATGTGCCTACAAACCCGTTATATATCGTCATCCTAGTGCCTCCCATATTATCTATATTCATCTTTATTATTATATACGACAATAGGTAAGAGATATAGCAAAAAAGAAAAAGCATGCCTTTCTATTTATCTGAATATTTCCCATTTTCAATAAGACACGTACAGAGAAAAAGCCGCCACATAGTCGTGACGGCTTTTTCATGTTAAACTCCAGCTGTTTGGTTTTCCAATGCTTCATTATATCTCTTTTGATCAAGTTCACCTGTCACACGTGCTGTTGTGACACCTGCCGTAATGGCTCCATTGACGTTTAGCGCAGTGCGGCCCATGTCGATGAGCGGTTCAACTGAAATCAACAATCCGGCAAGCGCAACCGGCAAATTGAGTGCAGACAAGACTAAAATTGCTGCGAATGTTGCACCGCCGCCCACTCCGGCTACGCCGAATGAGCTGATTACAACAACAACGATCAATGTGGCAATAAAACCGGGGTCGAGCGGGTTAATACCGGCAGACGGTGCAATCATAACGGCAAGCATCGCTGGATAAATACCGGCACAACCGTTTTGTCCGATCGTTAAACCAAACGAACCGGCAAAATTCGCAATCCCTTCAGGTACACCGAGACGCGTCGTCTGTGCATTAAGCGTCAACGGCAAAGTGCCGGCGCTTGAACGTGATGTAAACGCAAACGTTAATGCCTCACCCACTTTTTTCACGTACATGACCGGACTTAAACCGGAAAGTAACAAAATGAGTAAATGAATGATAAACATAACGACAATCGCGACATAAGACGCAATGACGAATTTCCCCAAGCTGTAAATCGCACCGAAGTCAGAAAGCGCAACGGTTTTCGCCATAATCGCCAAAATCCCGTATGGCGTTAAACGAAGCACAATTTTCACAACAGACATAATGAGTGAATACACGGCATCAATGCCTTTTTTCAAAATGGCCGCATGTTCCCGCTCTCTCCGCGCAACCGTTAAATAACCGAAGCCAAGGAATGCGGCAAAAATGACGACCGCAATTGTTGACGATGGACGTGCCCCTGTGAAATCAAGAAACGGATTTTGCGGCAGCAAATCCACGATCTGTGACGGGAGCGGTTTATCTACCACTTCTGTCGACTTCTCGGTAATTGAAATACCGCGTTCCGTTTCAGCTGTGCCTTGTACAATTTGTGATGCATCGAGCCCGAACCCAATCGCTACGGCAATGCCCACTGATGCGGCAATCGCTGTTGTTCCAAGCAAAATGCCAAGAATAAGTGTCGCCATCTTCGCGAAATTTTTTCCAATCGTTATTTTCGTAAACGCTCCTAAAATCGAAATAAACACGAGCGGCATAACGATCATTTGCAAAAGACGAACGTAACCAGTTCCGATTAAATCAAACCATGCAGTTGACTCAGCCAGTGTTTCCGACCCTGTTCCGTACGCAAAATGCATAATCAATCCATATACAATCCCGAATCCAAGACCGGTAAACACCCGCTTCGAAAACGAAACGTGACGACGCTGCATATAAAGTAAAAGCGAAACAAGAATCAGAAGGCCGATCACATTTAAAATGACAAACCATGTATTCATAAAAAAATAGCCTCCTCTTAAATCTTTAGCTTAAAACTACTCTATCCCTTTAATTCATATCAGTCAAGTCGGGATTTTATTTTGAATCTTCCGAATAAATGTATAACTCTGTATGCTACAATTAATGATACCAATTAACTTTGCTTATTGCTGTTATAGTCGTTCAAGTCGTCTTCCCGATTTTAAAATAAAAAGAGGCTCTCTACACAAAGAGAATTACAGTTTGTGTGGAGAGCCTCTAGTTATCCAACCGGCTTTTGTATTGGTAAACTCATCATTAACCAATTATTCTAATTAGTAAAGTTTATCTTAAACATTATCCATTTCATTTATTCCAGTAAATAAAGTATATTTTTAAAAAATAAAAAAGCTGCTCTCAATTCGAGACAGTTTCAAGAATAAAAGGCCATACCAACCAGCCCAGCCATGACTATAACATACGCTGGATGCGCGTTTCTTTTAATCAATGAAAACAATGAGAAGGCAAAAATAGCGAGCAAGCTAAATGTGTGCAGCGAAATGGTATTCATTAATCCGGTGGGAAGAGCGAATTTAATGGCCGCAAACACAATTAATCCGAGCACGACCGAACGCAATCCATAAAACGCAGATTGAACAATGCGGTTATGATTTAATTTATAAAAAAAGAGAGCGACGAGTAAGACGAGCAGAAGCGATGGCATCACCATCGCAAGTGCTGAAACAGCCGCACCGGCAATGCCCGCCATTTGGTAGCCGACAAAAATCGCTGTGTTTGTCGCAATAGGACCGGGTGACATACCGGCAATCGCAATAATATCGGTAAACTTTTGTGTGCTCATCCATCCATATTTCACGACTTCTGCTTCGATAACGGGAATAATGGCATAACCACCGCCAAATGAGACGAGTCCGGTGATAAAAAAAGTCTTAAATAGTAGCCATAACATTAAATATCCGCTCCCATAAAATAGTCTACGTTTTGTTCCTGGTCGTCGATTTTCGTTTCAACACCAAATTTATCTTTTAAACCGATTAATAAAATACCTGTGGCTGCGCCTAGAGCGATCATTATAGCCGGATGAACGTGTAAAAATAAAAGCAATAAAACAGATGATGCAGCTACAACAAATGTCGTTTTATCGACAACAGCACCCTTTCTCATTTTATAGGCAGCAAAAACGATCAACGCAACAACAGCTGGGCGAATGCCTTCAAACGCCGCTTCAACTTTCGGATGATCTTGAAAATATAGATAAAAAATACTTAAACAAACAACGATCACAAATGTTGGAATCATAACGCCGATCGTTGCCGCAAGGGCACCTGCGACACCGGCAATCCGGTAACCGATAAACGTGGCCGAATTGATCGCAATGGCACCGGGGATGGAGCCAGCAAGTGCAAATAAATCTGTCACTTCTTCCTGCTTAAGCCACTCTTTTTTCTCGACTGCTTCCCGCTCAATAACCGGAATCATTGCATATCCACCGCCAAATGTGATCGGTGCAATTTTAAAAAAAGTCAGAAAAATTTCAAAAAGAAGCACCCATCTTTTTGTCATAAACCCACCTCATTTTTATCAATCTTCTTAATTATTTTAGCACCTCTGTCTTTTAAATTCCTGATTTTCTTCCGCTGATAAAAAGGAAAAGGAAAAAAGTATGAGTATACAATGCAAATATAAAGGGGAACTTTCATCTATGAAGGTTTTCCTATGACGTTAATTCGCCATGGAAATCAACTACCTTTTACCCTTTTATGGATAAAAATCCTAATTAAATATCCATTTATTGTACATAAATTATATATATTTATTATTTTTAAAATTTAAATTGACTTTTTATAAAAAAAAAATTACGATTTGAATAGTCAATCAGAATGATTACTTACTTCTCTAATTTGGAAAGGAATGCTACTAATGTCAAATAACATCTATGGTAATACACCTTGTTTTCTTGGTGCAAAAAATATATCTAAAGATAAAAATACGGACGGTGTGGATGCAGTCATTTACGGTGTGCCGTGGGAAGGTGCTGTTACGTGGGGCGATTATACTGGCTGCGAGTTAGGACCTAAAGTAATGCGTCTCTGTTCTGCCCGTTACAGCGGTTATTTACCTGAACTTGATCATATCGATGTACTTGAACATATGAAGCTTGGTGACGCTGGTGATGTTGACGTTGTACCGGCAGATGTGGATGAAACGATGCGCCGCATTGAAGAATTCGCTGGTAAATTGTTTGAAAGCGGTAAATTTATCATCGGTCTAGGCGGAGATCACGGTGTCACATTCCCAATTGCAAAAGCATTGACGAACCAAGGGAAAAAAGTCGGCATCATTCATTTGGATGCACATTATGATAACCTTCCTTCTCATAAAGGCGATCAATATGCTCGTTGCAGCCCATTTGCAAGACTTTATGAATTGGATGCGGTACCAAATAGCAACATCATTCACACTGGTATTCACGGTCCAAGAAACATTCCTGAAAGCGGACGCAATGCGAAAGAAGCTGGTGCCGTGACGATTACGATCAATGATATCCGTGCTCAAAAAGACTTGAAAGCTTACGCAAAAGAAATTCACCAAATGGCGAGCAAAGAAGTAGATTGCGTGTACTTAAGTATTTGTAGTGACGTGCTTGATTTCGCTTTTAATCCAGGCGGACCAGTTGATGGAAACGGCCTCACATCGTATGAGCTATTAACGCTCGTTCATGAAATTTGCAAACTTGGTGTTACGGGCATGGACTTTGTGGAAATTTATCCACAGCAAGATCCAACTCAATTATCCGCTCACTTCGCTTCGATGATTGTTTTATATGCCCTAGCTGGTGAAATTTTGAATAAAAATCAAAAAAATAATTAATTATAGAAAAGCATAGGTGCATGGCGATGGAAATTCACCATTTAGACGTCGAAAATGAATTAACTCTTTTTTTGGACCAACAGATTGCTTATTACAAAGAAAAGTTATCTGGTGAATGTGCAAATTATATACCTGAATTGAAGGTAGTAAATCCAGATTATTTAGCTTTTTCGCTTATGCTTCCCAATGGAAAAGTTCATTTACAAGGGGACTATCACGTCCCCTTTACATTGCAGAGCATCTCCAAAGTCATTACATTTATGGCAGCCTGTTTATATAATGGAACATCAAATGTTCTCGAATGGGTAGATGTAGAACCAACCGGTGATCCCTTTAATTCTCTACTGCGCTTTGAGCTAAATGAGAATAAGAAACCATTCAATCCAATGATTAATGCTGGCGCAATCACAGTAGCCTCTTTGCTGTCCGGGCTTACTCCTATGGACAAAATTCAAAGTGTTACACGCCTTCTTTCATCTTTATTAGATAAAGATGTCACAATTAATCAAAAAGTCTTTGAATCGGAGTGGGAAACAGCATACCGAAATCGGGCGCTAGCTAATTTTCTTATGGAAAACAATCTGCTTGCTTCTAGTGTAGACGACACACTGTTCACATATATCAATCTTTGTTCCATTGAAATAACGGTAGAGGATTTGGCTAAAATTGGTCTCATCTTGTCTTTGGATGGATTCGATCCTATCCGTAGAATTCAATTAATTCCTCCTCCTATTGCCAGATTAACGAAAGTATTAATGTTTACGTGTGGAATGTATAACTCTTCCGGTAAATTTGCCGCCTTTGTCGGCATTCCTGCCAAAAGCGGGGTTTCCGGTGGTATACTTGGAGTAGTGCCACCATCATTGCGTAGTCATCCACTTCTTTCAGATGGCTGTGGCATTGGCATCTATGGCCCTGCTATCGACACACACGGAAATAGTGTAAAGGGAGTACGGTTGCTTGAAGATTTTCTCCAACTGTACGACGTAAAAATATTTTAAATTAATTTGGTGATATTATGAGCTTATTAAACGAAGAAAACACAAAGATATTGCATAGTTACATTCCTATTGCTGATATGATTGTGGCAACATTTGGCAGCAATTGTGAAGTCGTCATCCATGATGTAAGAAACGTCCAATCCTCACTCATCTACATTAAGGGAACTGTTACAGGTAGAGAAATTGGTGCACCAACAACTGAAGTCATCCTAAAAGAACTTCGGCGTTACGGTGACGATGTTAAAGACATGCTTGGATTTACAGCACGGACACGCGATGGGAAGTTTTTGAAAACATCCACTTCCTTTATTCGCAGTCATGAAGGGAAAGTAATTGGCTTTTTAGGAATTAACTTTGATGTGACCGCTTTCGCTATGGTCAATCAAATTATCGGTGAATTTTCTGTTACACATGATCTTGATCAGATTGATCGAACCATGAATGAATCATATGCGAAGAACATCGAAGAAGTATTTGAAAATTTAATTGAAAATACTCTTATCGATATTCATGTGCCTATCAATAAGATGTCCAGAGAAGATAAAATCTACTTTGTCAATCAACTTGATGAAAAAGGAGCATTTCTTATTCAAGGATCGGTTGATCGAATTACAGAAGTACTCGGAGTTTCCAAACAAACGATATACAACTATTTAGAGGAATCTAGAACAGAGACGTGACCATTACGCCTCTGTTCTTCATAGCTCATTCAATTGTCAAAATTTTTCCCATACTAGATAAAAGGGGTTAGAAAACATGGATAATCAATCTAATTCAAAAATAGAAAACGCTTCCAACACAAAGTCGTTGAAAGACAGGATGAAAGTTATTGGTCCTGGCGCCATTATTACCGCTTCATTTATTGGTCCCGGAACCGTTACTACCGCGACAAGAGCAGGGGCATCATTTGGCTATGCTGTTTTGTGGGCTGTCGTCTTTTCAATTATCGCCACAATCATTCTACAGGAAATGTCGGCACGTCTTGGAATTATTACACAATCGAGTCTCGGGGATGCCATTCGTGAGCAGTTTGCTAATCCACTCTTAAAATACGGCTCAATGTGGCTTGTTATCATTGCTATCACAGTTGGCTGTTCCGCTTATATTGCTGGTGACTTACTCGGCACATCACTCGGTATTTACACACTTACTGGAATATCTCAAAATGTTCTTGGTCCAATAATTGGTATTGTTATTTTAATTCTTGGTTTAAGCGGCAGCTATAAACTAATCGAGAGAGTAATGATTGTACTCATTGCTATTATGAGTCTTACATTCATTACAACAATGATTGTGGCACAGCCTGATCTTGGAGAAGTATTTAAGGGAGCCTTCGTTCCAAGCATTCCAGCTGATTCCATCATTATGATCATCGCACTCATTGGAACAACAGTCGTACCCTATAATTTATTTATCCATTCAGCTACTGTTCAAGATAGATGGAAGAAGCCTGCTGATTTAAAAGAGTCACGTTTAGACATTATCGTTTCCATTGGAGTAGGTGGTTTCATAACAGCGGCTATATTAATTACAGCTGGTACAATGCTTAAAGGCGTAGATGTAAAAAGCGTTGCAGAAATGTCCATACAATTGGAGCCTCTTTTAGGAAGTTGGGCAAAAGTCTTTATGAGCGTCGGGCTGTTTGCGGCCGGTTTGTCTTCCGCAATCGCATCGCCACTTGGTGCAGCAGTTACAATCAGCGGTGTGTTGAAATGGCCTAATGGTATGAAAGATAAACGATTTAAAGCAGTGTTTGTTGGCGTTATGATCATCGGGATTATTTCATCCGCTATTGGATTTGAGCCACTTGATGTTCTTCTTTTTGCACAAGCATTGAACGGTATTTTACTACCCTTTATCTCTATTATGCTCTTAATCATTATGAACAACAAAAGACGTCTTGGGGATTTCACAAACTCATTAAAAGCAAATATTATCGGCGGCATTGTTGCTTTAATTTGTACTTTCCTTGGTATTTACAGCCTTGTTGATGCGATTAAAGCATTTATGGGTGCATAATAAAAATAAAGCGTGCGGGAATTGACCCGCACGCTTTTTCTATGTGGCCAGATGCAAAACGGTTTCATACAAAATAGCAGCGCCCGTACCGCAGTCTTCCTCTGAACTCCATTCATCGGGATTATGACTAATCCCATCTTTAGAACGTACAAACACCATCCCAATCGGACAAAAATCGTTAAACTGCATCCCGTCATGACCGGCCCCGCTCGGTAAAGACATTGGCTCAATTTCTAGTTCACGGCACGCTTCTTCCATGACAGCACGAATCTCATTTGAACATGGAGCTGGTGCTACTCGTTGGAGCTCTTCTATTGTTATGCTCATTTCTCTGTCTGCACAAAGCGAGTATGCATAAGATGTGATCGCTTCTTCTATGTGATCGCGGTCCCGTTCTTCAATGTCTCGCAAATCGAGTGTAAACGTGGTCTCTCCCGGAATAACATTAACACCTCCCGGTTTGACAGAAATTTGACCGACTGTCGCCACAGCATTCGTATACTTTTTCGTTTCTTCTTCAATATATTGAATGATTTGGAGGGACGTCATAAGAGAATCTTTCCTCTGATTCATCGGTGTTGCACCAGCATGGCCTGCCTCACCTTCAATCGTCCATCTCGTCCACAGAGGGCCGGCAATCCCTGTTACGATCCCAGCTGGCTGACCTGCTCGTTCAAGCACTTTCCCTTGCTCAATATGCAGCTCTACGTAAGCTTTAACCGTTTCTGGCTGTCGGGCAGCCTTGTTGATCTCATTCGGATGTAAACCTGCTTCTTGCATGGCTACTGCAATTGTGATACCATTCTGATCGATTTGTTGCAGCTGTTCGGGAAGAAGCGTTCCGGCGAGTGCTCTGCTTCCGATCATGCCTAAACCGAAACGGCTTCCTTCTTCATCCGTAAATGCGATCACTTCAACTGGATGAACGGTTTCAACATTCGCTTCACTCATCGCTTGTACAACTTCAATCCCAGCCAGCACACCGAGAGGGCCATCAAATACCCCTCCTTCTGGAACAGAATCAATATGTGAACCAATCAATACAGCCGGTACAACTTCTTTTGTTCCTTCTTTTCGGCCAATAACATTTCCAGCCGCATCTTCACGAACCGTCATTCCCGCTTCTTTCATGTACGTCATCACAAGGTCTTTCGCCTGACGCTCTTCTTTCGTAAAAGAAAAGCGGGTAACACCACCGCTTGTCTGTTTGCCAAACTGGCTTAGCTCATGCAGACGTCTCCATAAACGTGCTTGATTAATCGCCATGTCACACTTCTTCTTTCATTTGAAAACGGAAGTGGCATGTTCCTTCTTTCAGCACGTATTGATCATGAACAACTTCAAAATTAGGGTTATATCCTTTTGCAATGGACGGGTCAATCATATGGCAGTATAGGATTCCGTAGTCTTCCATTCCATCTTTTTTCCACTGCTCCGCAAATGCACATTTCGTAAATGATTGTTCAATCTCGGTCGGATGAAAAAGTGTTTCGTATTCAAACAGCTCACTGCGTCCCATGTCGTAGTTAGATAAATAATTTTCCATTGTATTTGGCTTGCCTACAGCTGCTGCACGCCGGGCAATGTCGCGTCCGCGCTCTTCACCAAACGTACCGACACCGTTCATCATCACTTCCTGTCCAGCTTCACCAAACTGATCTACAACACACTTGGCCACATTCGCAAACACTTTCGCCATCATTGCGTACATCGTATGTGCTTTCTGTCCCACTTCGTTTTGTGCTTTCTCGTACGCACGGAATGTTTCTTCTACTTTTTCGTCATCCAGCAATCGATCAAAATGAAAAAGCACGCCTTCATTGATTTCTTCTTCCGGGTTACTCATCTGTTTCTTTAAAGTAAGAATTTGCTCATCCGTTACGCGCTTTACGCCCGCTTCCATCGCACTCTTTCCTTCGTCACCGAAACGCTCTGTCACTGACGCCAAAACGTGTGTAAATAATTTTGCGGTAATCGTGTACATTGAAACTGGATCGAGATTGTCGATTCCTTTTTTTATACTGTTTTCCATAGTAATCCCTCTTTCTCTTTTTGATTGATTGTTTGTAGCGCTTCCTCTAAATCATAAATAATATCACTCGCACTCTCGAGGCCGGCGGACAGACGTATGAGTCCATCTGTAATGCCAGCAGCGGTCCGATCCTTATCTGACATCGAAAAGTGAGTCATCGTTGCTGGATGCTGCACGAGTGTTTCCGGATCACCGAGACTAAATGAAATCATTGCCAGCTTCAACGCATCCATAAATTCCTTTGCTGCTTCCAGTCCATCCTTTAATTCAAATGAAACAATGCCGCCCATTCCTTGCATTTGCTTCCGCGCAATTTCATGCTGTGGATGGCACTCAAGACCAGGGTAATGTACGGTCTCTACAAGAGGATGCGCCGACAAAAAGGCAGCGATTTGATGCGCGTTGCTACAGTGACGTTCAACGCGAAGACCTAACGTTTTCAAACCACGCAAAATTAAAAAGGCATCCCACGCGCTTAACACTTGGCCAAGATCGCCCATAATATTTTGCCGCATAAACTGGATATGTTCAGTTCGACCGACAATAAAGCCAGCTAGCACATCGCCGTGACCGTTTAAATATTTCGTTGCGCTGTGAACAACAACATCTGCACCCATATTGAGCGGTTTTTGCAGATATGGAGACATAAATGTATTATCAACGATCAACGGCAGCCCGTACCGCTTTGTTATTTTCGCAATCGCTTCAATATCCAGCACCGTTAATAATGGATTAGATGGTGTTTCGATATACACCGCTTTCGTATTATCTCTCATCGCACGTATAATATTAGCCGGATTGGTGCAATCTACATAATTAAACGTAATCCCAAAACGCGGCGCCAAACTTGTTAAAAATTTATGTGTGCCGCCATACACATCTTTCGTCACAATCACATGATCACCGTATTTTAAAAAAGCAAGCAATGCAATTGAAATGGCCGCCATACCTGAACTGACACCGAGTGCCGCTTCTCCATTCTCTAAAACAGCCATTTTTTCTTCAAGGGCATATAACGTTTCGTTTCCGTATCTTCCATAATAAGTACCTTCCTGTTTACCCGAAACAACTTCCATCGCGGTCTGACAGTCTGCAAACGAATAGGCGACTGCAGGAACGATTGCCTGTGCAACAGCACCCGTTTGTTTTTGTTCGCTATGCCGGTGAATCAGCTCTGTATCCATTTCCCAATGCTTATCCACTATGAACCATCCTCCCATTTCCTTATTAGCTTCATTATAAAATTTATTCTTTATATAAATCAAATGAATGTTTATAATATGATAGTTGAATAAAATTAATACGTGGAGTGAAACTTTATGACAATTACAAAGTTTGAAGTATTTCGAGCTGTCGTCGATCTCGGAAGTCTTTCAAAAGCAGCAGAATCGCTTGGTTTAACTCAATCCGCTGTCAGTCATGCCATTGCCGGATTAGAGTCTGAATTTGGCTTTACGTTGCTGACTAGAAGCCGGACAGGTGTAGCCTTGACTGAAAATGGCGGGCGAATGCTCCTTTATGTTCGGGAAATATTGAAATGGAATGAACAAATGGTTCAGGAGGCGGCCACCATTCATGGCATTGAAAAAGGGGTTGTCCGCATTGGAACGTTTCCGAGCGTTTCGATTCAATGGATTCCTCAAGTGATTAAGCGCTTTAGTGAACAATTTCCGCTCATCAAGATTAAACTATTTGAAGGAGACTACGATGAAATCAATAAATGGATGACGGATGGAACGATTGATTTTGGCTTTTTGTCGCTGCCCGCCGCCAAATCATTAGACGTGATACCGCTCAAAAAAGACAAGCTGCTCTGTATTATGCCGGATAATCATCCTCTGTACAATTCAACATCGCTTTCACTCCACCAACTGAAAAACGAACCATTTATCATGCCAAAATCAAGTATTGATAATGATGTGAGGAGGATTCTTACCGCCCATAAAGTAAAACCTAATGTTCTTTATGAAACGTCTGAAGATCAGGCGATTATCTCAATGGTTCAAAATCAAATTGGAATCAGCATTCTTCCAGAAATGATTTTATATCGGCTGCCTCAAAATGTGAAAGCAATCAAATTAGAAGGAGATTTTTATCGCACAATCGGCATTGCTGCCCCTTCTTTTAAAAACATGTCTCCTGCATCAAAAAAGTGGATAAATGTACTCAAAGAATGGCTTTCAATATAAACACGAAAAAGACGATTTCAAAAGAGATTCTTTTGAAATCGTCTTTTTCGTGTTTATCACAGATTAAAAAATGGTAAACTCTACCTGATGGACGTTTTACTTTATTTCCAGCATCATTACTTCTCATACAATAGCCTTTACACTTCCATCCTTATTAAGCCGGTTTTTCATTATGAAGTGCTTTCATTTTCTGTAAATAGAAATTTTCTTGTTCTAGTCGCTTGCCCGCAGTAAATTCATTACGTGTTATTTCTTTTATAGATGTCACTCCATTATGTTTCACACCTGGCATATTCGCTGCTTGGTCCATAACGAGAACCGGTGTATAAAATGATTGTGTGACAAGGTAGCGAGCCACGCTAATTTCATTTCTCTTCCCTACATGACCGTACCGTAAGACTACCTTCCAATATTTCCATCCCATATCCATCCCTCCGCTTTTTTCATACTTATGTTACCTATACCCTCTTTAACACAAAAAAACTAAATTCAACGACATGAATTTAGCTTTTTTAAAACATAATTTGAATATGATCGTACGTAAGAAAAATGACAGACCGATTATACCGGTCTGTCATTTTTCATTTAGTGCCGTCTTATCAATCGTATTATTGACTGTGTACCATTTATCATCTGCACTATAGCCGTTCGTCTGTCCAGCCATTTGATCACGTGAAAAATAATAAAGCGGGTAGCCTTTATAAGTCGTTTGTTTTTTGCCTGTGTCAGAACGGGTAATCACACCGAAATCCGATTCACTAAAACCTTCCGGGACTTTACTTGATCCTATATAAAACGGTGGCCATTCGTCCAGACAATGATTTGTGCACGCTGACGCACCTTTCTTATCGTTCATATAATAATACAATGTCATCCCTGCTGAATCGGCCAAATACTGACCAGTCTCTTCTTTTTTCATGACCTTCAATGGAGTAGCCGGATTTTGAGCCGCTTCCCCCGGTTCATTCATCGGCGCTGACATATTTTTAGGTGTTTCAGCCGGCTGACACCCTCCAAGCAATATAAATAAAAAGACATATACCCATTTTTTTCGCATAAAAATCATCCCCCCTTTTTTAAATTATGATATCCAAAATGAAGGGGGGTTATGCACTGTTTCAGATGATTCATTTTTTCATGATTTCATTTGTTTCTTTCATATCTAAAATAGAGAGAAATGTGTTACATTTTTAATGAACAAAATACATTAGCTTGGGGGATTACAGGACAAATACGACACCAGTAAGTAAATTGAATTGAATTTTTGAGAGCAACGAACTTTTTAAACATGAAACATAAAAAAATAGACAATCTGGAGGACTAATATTATGAATAAACATGTTATTTTATCATGCGCAGTAACTGGAGCTGGCGACACAGCTTCGAAAAGTTCTCATGTGCCGATCACACCAAAAGAAATTGCGGAGTCTTCCATCAAAGCGGCAAAAGCAGGCGCGACTATCGTTCATCTTCACGTTCGGGATCCGCATACCGGCCAACTGAGTCATGATGTGAGTCTGTTTAAAGAAACAGTGGAAAGAATTCGTGAATCGGACACTGATGTAATTATTAATATTACGGCTGGCGGTGGAGGCGATTGGATTCCTAGTGAAGAAAATCCATCTCATGGCGGCGAAGGAACTGATATGCAAACGCCGGAAGAACGTCATGAACCTGTCGGCGAGCTTTTGCCAGAAATCTGCACGCTCGATTGTGGCAGCATGAACTTTGGAGAACAAATTTACATAAGTCCGACCGATTGGTTAAGAAGACAAGCCCGTTTAATTCAGCAAAGCGGAGTAAAAGCCGAATTAGAATGCTTTGATACTGGACATTTACGCTTTGCTAATCAGTTAATTAAAGAAGGCCTGATCACAGGCGACCCCCTCTTTCAATTTTGTCTCGGTATCCCGTGGGGCGCCGCAGCTGACGCAGAAACAATCGCTTATATGAAAAGCCGCATTCCAGAAAATGCACAGTGGGCAGCTTTTGGCATCGGACAAATGCAAATGCCCATTGTTGCACAGTCTGTGTTACAAGGCGGAAACGTCCGCGTAGGTTTGGAAGATAATCTTTATTTGAAAAAAGGCACTCTTGCCACGAATGAGCAGCTTGTCGACAAGGCCGTAAACATTATTCAAAGCTTAGGCAGTGAAATCATGACTCCACAAGAAGCCCGGATAAAATTAAATCTTCGAAATCCACACGGAGAGTCGCTATAAACCATACATCGGTCTAGCAGATTTTAAAAGAGAGAGTGAGACATATGCCAAAACCATTAACTGTATTAAACGACCAAGTCCGTGAAGACTGGATTGACTATAACGGTCATATGAATGATGCTGATTATGTCCGCGCATTTAGTTGGGCAGTCGATCGTTTTATGATTGAAATTGGCATCACAGAACTATTCCGAAACGAAACACTTTATACGATCTTCACATTAGAAAATCATGTCTGTTATCTAGCCGAAATGACGCTAAACGAACCTTTGCATGTCACCGCGCAAATACTTGATTGCGATGAAAAACGGATTCATTTGTTTCTCGAGCTCTATGGCAAAAACGAAAAGCGGGCCGCTGTAAGTGAACAAATGCTTATGGGCATTGATCAGCAGTCAGGCCGGCCATCCCCTTTTCCAGACGACATTTTCAAAAAATTGGCGGCTTTAGCGGCAAAACATAAAACCCTTCCAAAGCCTAAAGAAATGGGAAGAACCATTCAAATTAAAAGAAAAAACATATAAAGTGAAACTTCATTCAGTGGGGGTTAGGTTCACAAGATGTGAATCACGCAGACGTTGTCACAGGACGTGACGTTCTTAGTCTGCCTTCCGCTATCCCCCACTGAATAAAAAAAGAACTCAGGTAAAGAGCACCGCATCCTGCGGCAATACCTGAGTGACCGGCTTCAGCCGGCCCGAACCAATCAGGCTTTTACGGACAGTTGATCCCCCGCTTCTCCTTCTTTTCTTTTTAACGTCTTGAAGCGGGGGTCTTACCGCCCGTTAATGCGGGATAAATAGCAAATTAAAAAGAGCGATCCGAATGTCTATGCTTCTGTCTCTCAGATCGCCCTTATTTGAAGGAATTGTAAAAAAATGCATGCAAATTGAACAATCAAAACGGCTGTGTCACTCTTTTTAACGTTGACCATATAAATATGCCTTTAAATAATCTAGGTAATCTGTTTCTTCAATAATATGAAAAATTGGATAAGTACGGGCGGGCCATTTTTCTATATTTATCCAGCTGATCACACATTGAATATTTTCGAGCTCAAGAAGTGATAGATCGTCTTCATTCCTGATTAAGACGACTTTAGGATACTCTTCCAACTTATACCCTTCTATTAGAATAAGATCCACCGAAAATAATTGATATAATTGCAGAATGTCATCAAGCTTCCACTTCTCACGCTGTATGTGAAGATGAAGCGCTCCCCCTCCTTCTACACCGGAGATAATGGCGCCTGCTTGCTGATGGCGGGTACTGTCTTTCGTATCAGGCATGCCTCCGTGACCATGATGTTTAATGGATGCGATGCGCAGACCTTCTGCAGCCGCACAGGCAATAAGTTTTTCTAACAATGTTGTTTTACCGCTGTTTTGATAGCCGACAACTTGAAAGATATGTTTCACAGATCATCTTCCCTCCTGCACACTAATGAGAATATTGGAGCGTGAGCTAATTGAATATAGCAGGCGTGGTACTCGCCGGCGGACGATCTTCCCGCTATGGCAAGCCAAAAATGTTTGAACTATATAATGGAAAATCATTTTACCAATACAGCATAGATGCGTTAAAAGAAAACAATTTAGCACCCATTATTATTTCCACGAATGACATGCTAGCCCGGCATTTTGATGCTGTCAGTGTCACATTGTCGATAGAAAAAGAGCACCACCAAGGCCCTCTTTTTGCGCTTCATCATGTGATGAAAAGTGTTCCTGAGCCGGATTGGTTTTTTGTTTTGTCGTCAGATGTACCATTTGTGACAAGTAATTTTGTAAAGCAAATGATTACTTTTACAAAAAACGGTGATTATAAAGCAATTGTACCTGTTCAAAATGAAAAATCCCATCCGCTTCTAGCCCTGTATCATCGTGACTGCCTAGAACCCGCTGATCATCTTCTCAAGCAAAATAAGCGAAGTATGGCAGCGCTGTTGAATAGTGTACTATATAAAAAAATCGCTTTTAATAAAGAAGAACCTTCTTTTCTTAACATTAATAGCCCATCTGATTTTGAGGAACTCAGAAAAGGATGATCCTGTTATTTTTTAAATCTACTATATGTAGCGGCGGGTCGTTATGACTCGCTTTCCATCATCATTCTTTCAGCACCTGTGTACACATTGAACGATTGATTCCGAATAAAGCCAACAGTCGTAATGCCAAGTTCTTCCGCCAATGTAAGCGCAAGTTCAGTCGGAGCTGATTTTGATAAGACTATTTCACAGCCAATCTTCGCCACTTTCAACAAAATCTCTGAAGAAATTCTGCCGCTGAACACAAGAATTTTATCCGTAATGGAGATGTCATTTTTTAAACAGTATCCGTAAATTTTATCGAGAGCGTTATGCCGTCCAATATCCATTCTAGATAAAAGCAATTCATTCCTATCGCATAATGCTGCATTATGAACGCCTCCTGTCTGCTGAAACGTAACTGCTGATTCCTGCATATTCTTCATAAGGCGAAAGCAATCTTCAGGTGAAACTTTTACATGAATATCGTTCACTTTTTTCGCTGTCAACGCGTCATTAACAAACACAAATCCTTGACGGCTTCCCCCGCAGCATGACGTAATATACCGTTTATTTTGAAATTGTTCATAGTATGGATTCGGCTTATCTGTTTTCACATGAACAAACCCTTTGTCCTCCTGTATCCATATCTCTTTAATATCTTCATATTTTCGGATAATCCCTTCAGACGCCAAATATCCAATTACCATGTCTTCAACGTATTCCGGTGTACAAACCATCGTCACGAATTCTTGTCCGTTTATTTTAATCGTGACTGGAAATTCAGTTACAATTGTATCTTCTCTTATGATCATTTTTCCATTTGAGAAATGCAGTACGTCCCGTTTTATATCTGCACGGTTCAACATTACTCCTCCTCCATACTGATCTCTTTATCGAAAACAAAAACAGACACAGCAATATCCTCCTCTACTTTTATATCTGAAAATAAATAGACTAATTTAGCACCTACAAGTTCTTCAAGTCCTTCAGGAGGATCGGTGGAGTACACATCTTGAATCAGTTTCGTTCTGGCAGAGTGAATCATTTCTTTTCCTTCCGGCGTTTTTGCAATAAACTTTTCAGTCGGTGTTAAGTTTCCATATAACGTGGAAATAGCCATATTATCCACAAACACACTATGAATTCTTTCTGGTCCTTTGCCGAGCAAATCTTTTCTTAATTTCCGTATAATATCATTGAAGGCATGAATTTTTTTCGACATGTTGTTTCATTCCTTTCTGAAATAACACCACCTGTTTCAGTGATATTATTGTGTATTCTTCTCATAAACATTATAATAGCAGAGATGAGTGCGCAATATTGCATTGTTGCCGCTTCTCACTATCTTATAAAAAATGAATTGGATTGGCGATTTAGTATGATCTGCTAAACAACTATTCCACCATAAAACCACAATGCCTTTATAGGGCGGTGTGTCTTTATGGTGGTTTTTTTATTATACGCAAAAAAGGGGGACTGGTTATGTACATTACAATAAATAAGCAGCAGTATCCAGCATCTGAAAGCGCTACAATTCTAGAAGTGATTAATCAACATGACATCACCCATCCGCAAATTTGTTACGTCCCGGAAGTCGATCCCATCCAAACGTGCGACACGTGCATTGTTGAAGTGAATGGAGAACTTGTCCGGGCCTGTTCGACAATGGTGACAAATGGAATGAACGTCGAACTCACGTCACCCCGCGCTAAAGAAGCACAGACGGAAGCGATGGATCGCATTCTTGAAAACCACTTGCTGTATTGTACAGTTTGCGACAACAATAACGGCAATTGCAAATTGCATAACACGGTGGAAATGATGGAAGTCGAACATCAAAAATACCCGTATGAACCAAAATGTGATGTGAGTGCCGTGGACATGTCCCATCCTTTTTACAGGTATGATCCGAACCAGTGTATCGCATGCGGCCAATGTGTGGAAGTTTGTCAAAACCTCCAGGTAAATGAAACTATTTCCATCGATTGGGAAGCACAAAAACCTCGCGTCATTTGGGATAACAATACGGCCATCAATGATTCATCTTGCGTTGGCTGCGGTCAATGTGTCACAGTGTGCCCATGTAATGCGCTGATGGAAAAGTCAATGCTCGGTGAAGCTGGATTTATGACCGGAATGAAGAAAGAGATGCTTGACCCAATGATCAGCCTGATTAAAGATGTGGAACCGGGCTACAGCAGCATTTTTGCAATTTCCGAAATGGAAGCAGCGATGCGGGATACGAGAACAAAAAAAACAAAAACGGTGTGTACGTTTTGTGGGGTTGGCTGTTCATTTGAAGTATGGACGAAGGACCGTAAAATTTTAAAAATACAGCCTGTTTCCGACGCGCCAGTCAATGCTATTTCCACTTGTATAAAAGGAAAATTCGGCTGGGATTTCGTCAATAGCGAAGAACGGATCACGAAACCATTAATACGCAAAAATGATACATTTGTTGAATCCTCATGGGAAGAAGCGCTTGATTTAGTCGCAAGTAAATTAGGTGCTATTAAACAAGAGTACGGCAAAGGATCTGTTGGCTTTATTTCTTCTTCTAAAATTACGAATGAAGAAAACTATGTCATCCAAAAATTAGCGCGGCAAGTCTTTGAAACAAACGATGTTGACAACTGTTCCCGTTACTGCCAGTCTCCAGCAACGGATGGCTTGTTCCGCACAGTCGGGATGGGTGGAGATGCCGGCACGATCAAAGATATTGCTGCAGCAGGTCTCGTCATCATCGTCGGCGCAAATCCGGCAGAAGGTCACCCGGTGTTAGCGACTCGCGTAAAGCGGGCTCATAAGCTTCATGGCCAAAAGTTAATTGTAGCGGACCTTCGTAAAAACGAGATGGCCGAACGATCTGACATTTTTATCAGCCCTACACAAGGAACCGATCAAGTCTGGCTGATGGCTGTGACGAAATACATCATCGACCAAGGCTGGCAAGATCAAACATTCATCGATGAAAACGTAAACTTCTTTGATGATTTCAAACAAGTTCTGGAGAAGTATACACTTGAATATGCAGAAAAAGTGACAGGTATTTCAAAAGAAACACTGATTCAAGTAGCTGAAATGGTTCGAGACGCAGATGGCACATGTATTCTCTGGGGAATGGGTGTCACGCAAAACACTGGTGGTTCAGATACATCTGCCGCGATTTCAAACTTGCTTCTTGCAACTGGGAACTACCGTCGTCCTGGTGCCGGCGCATATCCGCTTCGTGGTCATAACAATGTGCAAGGTGCCTGTGATATGGGAACACTGCCTGGCTGGCTGCCTGGCTATCAGCACATCACAGATGACATGGCTCGCGCAAAATTTGAAAAGGCTTACGGTGTGGAAATTGATGCAACACCAGGTCTAGATAACATCCAGATGCTTCATTCGATTGAAGAAGGCAAGATGAAAGCCATGTACCTTGTCGGTGAAGATATGGCACTCGTAGACTCAAACGCAAACCATGTTCATGATATTTTATCGAAACTGGACTTCTTTGTTGTTCAGGATATTTTCCTATCGAAAACCGCTCAATATGCGGACGTCGTCTTACCCGCTGTTCCATCACTTGAAAAAGATGGAACATTTACAAATACAGAAAGACGCGTTCAACGATTGTATCAAGCTCTTCCTGAACTTGGTGATTCAAGACCAGACTGGTGGATCATCCAAGAGGTCGCAAACCGTCTCGGTCAAAACTGGAATTACAGCCATCCAAGTGAAATTTTTGCTGAAATGGCCAGCTTGTCCCCTCTTTTCGGAGGTGCCAATTATGAGGTTCTTGAAGGATGGAACAGCTTCTTATGGGGCAGCTTTGAAGGAGAAAGCACACCGCTTCTATATATGGATGGCTTTAACTTCCCGGATAAAAAAGCCCGCTTTGCTCTGTCAGACTGGATAATTCCTGCTAAATTTCCGAAAGAATACGACCTTCATATTAATAACGGCCGGATGCTCGAACATTTTCACGAAGGCAATATGACAAACAAATCAAAAGGAATTCAATCGAAAGTGCCTGAAGTGTTTGTTGAAGTATCACCAGAACTCGCAAAAGAACGAGGTGTGCAGGATGGATCGCTCGTGCGTCTCGTCTCTCCATTCGGCGCTTTAAAATTGCCGGTTCTTGTAACAGATCGTGTAAAGAAAAATGAACTGTTTTTGCCAATGAATTCCGTTAAGAAAGATGAAGCAATCAACTTTTTAACGGGCCCTGCCGTTGATCAGCGTACAAATACACCTGCTTACAAACAAACAAAAGTACGCATGGAAGTACTGCGGACAGACGGAGATAACCCGCTTCCGAAAACAAATCCACGCAATAAAAAGCGTTATCCTCAAAATGGGGTTGACGTACAGCGGAAATGGGATCGTCCCGGTTACGTTCACTTAACGACAAAGTAAAAGAAAGGTGTGAGATTGATGGCAAAACCGATTACGTCGATTGTGAAAACGGAAGTAACACCGGAACAAAAGAGGCAGAATTCACTAGAAGAACTTCAAACATTGCTGACTGAACACGATGATGCGCTTAACAAAATCATTACCATCATTGGAGATCTTCATGCGATCGGTGTGCTTGATGCCGCCAGCTCGATGCTTCAAGCAAAAGAAGATATCACCAAAATAGCTCTCGATCAAGTAGCACGTGAACCGGTTACCAATTTGATTAATCATGCAATGAACGCTTCTGGTGCACTGGCAAGTATAGATCCAGACGTCACAGCAAAGCTTGCTGGAAGTGTGCAAAGCGGGTTGAAAGCAGCAGAGCAGCAAATGGAAAAAGATGAAAAAATAAACATACTGAGCCTTCTTAAATTGATCAATGACCCTGATATTAACCGCGCAGTCCGATTCGGCATCCATTTCTTAAAAGGGATGGGCAAAGAGTTGGAAAAATAAGAAACGCACAAACCACCTGTTCATTGAGCGGGTGGTTTATACGTGAAATTTAAAGAAAAAATAATTTTCATAGATGATACCATTCCCTACTATGCACTCATTCTATTGCCATTGCACCAATTTCATAGCCCAGATCATGGGCACTAAAAGAAAGTTCGACTTAATACAAGATTTAAAATAGCTGACTTACCTGAAAAATTTAGGTTTTGAGTCAGCTATTTTTTAAGTATTTTTTAACGACCATGATATTTGTCCGTTGCAGGAACGACGCGGCATGCATCTAATGCAAGTATATAAACTTGGAGGTGAATGTAGAATGAATCGTCATGTTCGACCTGTTATTTGTCCGCCACAATGTGTGGTACGTGATTATTATACAACTCGTGAGGTCCCTGTTATTCATCCGATCATAAATGTCAACCGCCAACATATCGTTAACGTTCCCCGTCACATTTATCAACCTGTAACAAGAAACGTCGTTATGGACAACGGCTATACTAGTCCGGGTTATACAAATCCGATGCGTGGTATGGACAATAGCCATCCAAATCAGAGTTATACAAACCCAATGCATGGTATGGACAATAGCTCCCCAAATCAGAGTTATACAAACCCAATGCGCGGTGGTAACTGCTGCAATCGTTGCCGTTGAACGCAAGAGATCAATGACAGATTACCTAAGTATTTTTTAACTAAAGCTTATATTTCAATTTGAAATATAAGCTTTAGTTAATCATCTTCCTCTCCGCTTTTTCCATCACTTGCTGAATGATATACGAACTGTTCAGATGAACACCTTTCTCTAAAGAGCATGGAAACAATGATGCAACGCATAAATTATCACATTTAAATAGTTTATCTAGGTACTTTTTTCATTAATGACTATTTGAATCTACAATAAGTCTTCTTCAAAAATATCTCAATTATAGTTTCTCCATATAACTTATAAGTGTTGCTTCATCTAGTTTTAAAGCCGTAGGGTAGGAATTTAGGGGAAATCCGTGCCGTCACAGGACAGCGGAGGAAAAAATCTTCTTATTATCAGGACGATTCATAAACAGCATTTACCAATTTAACACAAAGGCATTCGGTCATTTAAACAGGAAAATGCCTCGTTGCAAAAAAAGATCGAACCAATGGAAAAAATATGGGCTAGGAATAATTCACATCCGCCCAAAAGAGTAAATAGTAGCTTCAGCTCGAACAATTAGAACACAAGGCAATTTAAGAAATGCCACTCGTTTTTTGATGGGAAATAATAAATAAAATCAAACTAGACGTATTCATTTATAAATACTTCTTATGTCAGATCTTTTTTATTTCACCAAAGAACCGGTTTTGCAACCATGAACCATAACATGATCATGAGTAAGCCAATATAAATCCAGACAGAACGATGCAGCTTGCTTATTAACTGATCTTGACTTATTTTCTGCGCGTGAAACTTACAAATAACCGGTGAAAACGCACGTGCCAGGAAAAACACAGAGCTGATCATAACTGCAATCGTCATAACAACCCACGATGTCGACCAAGACCACGCACTTTTCCAGATAAGCAAAACACCCGTCGTCACGAGTACATGACCGGCATGTTTCACGAGACGGACGGTTAATTTGAACAATGACAAATACGCAAGCAGCCCTCTATGATCCGCTGCCCGCATTGTTGGAATCATCGGCACAAGTACAAAGAACGGGCCGATGGACAAGATTGCACTAAAAATGTGCAAAAACAATATGACTTGATAAATCGTATTCACCCTTTACTTAAATCAATTCTGAACAGCCCGGAATTCATGTACCCATACACGCATTTGCGGAAGCCAAGGCATATTTGGATGATACGATAAAATTGAATTTTTATATTCTTCAACCGTCGCATACCCTTCTTGCTTAGCATGCTCATCTGTTAATTCACCGAGCGATTGCGAATACACGCGTTCCACTACAAAGTCTCGACCATCAAGCGTCATCACTTCGCCAATATCCGCATAGCGACCATTGCGGCGCGTAGCTGTTTTTTCGCCATTCAATACTTTCTTAACGTCCTCTTTCACCGTTACTAAACGCTCTATCGTACACGTCTTAGGAGGTAAAGCTGTGTTTTCATTTTGAATCGTCATGTTAAAACCACCTTTTTAATATTTTTATCTTTTTTAGGCGAGAAGACTCCCTCTTCCATTTTGTTCAGGGCGTAGCCCAAAAACAAGTGGGAGATGAATCGCCTTTTCGCATAGCGAAACATGTGTTTGTATGGTATAATCCTCCTGTACAAGTTGTTCTTTGAAAACTGAAGATATGAGGTTCTAGCAGGAAAAAACGTCTGCTAGGTAAAATCTTCAACGTTCTAATCCCCCACACATACCGAAGTGGCGAAAACCAAGCTAAGGTAGGGCCTGTGGCGAGTCCAACGTACAAGATATTTTGTGCTTTCACCGCAGGGACTGCGGGTAGAGCCTGCTCAATAACTAGTGGATACACTAGTGTTCGCAGGAATCCCCCACTTCAAGCGTTAGCTCTAAGTGGTGGGTAGTTCAAAGGCTTCCACTTTACCATATTTTATTTTATCATAGTATATCTTATTAAATATAACCGAAAAACTGCTTCAAAAGCAAAGCAGTTTTCAATATTAATAAGGCTTCATAGCAGTCGCGCCATTCTTTTTTTCATGTAGTAAGCTCGAACAAAAAGTACCAATGGCAAAATGACAGACACCTTAAGCCATCCTTCTGTACCTCCAATGTATATAGATAGTATTGACGGTAAGAGAGCTATCCCACTCCAGACTAACGCTCTCCACGATTTTTTCCATAGCCCCCATATAAATAAAAGAAAGGCAGATCCAATCAATATCCATAAACCAAGACCACCTAAGAAGAAATCCATTTTTCTCCTCCTTTGTCTATTCATCTACATGCCTTTTCATTTACTTTTATTCAATGGAATGGGCTATTATTCTTTTGCTCACTTGTTACTGTTTATCAAGTACACTAATTTTTGATTTCGCTCTTCCTGCTCCTCTTTAGAAGCTAAGTCATATTTTTTTAATATATGAAATAATTCATTTAATGCTTCCTGTACATGCTCATTCTTTAAATATAACTGCACCTCTTCGTACAAAGCTGCTGATAAAAAGTCCCGCTGGCTTTCAAGTTTTTGTATAACATCCTCTTGTGAGTGATCGATACTGCATTGTCCCATTTATCTATTGCTCCTTATCAACATTAATTTTTAGAAATATTTTTCATTCTCTATTAAAGACCTATCTACAATCATTAGTCTTTCTTTTCGATGACCATGTAAGCTTGCTTCGGATGATTTAATTGATCCGGATATTTTAGCCTTACCTTCCCTTTACTTAGTAGCTTAGCTAAATAATTATTTCTTAATCCATCAGGTGTTCGCTCTAATAAGTACGCCAAATCTTTTAACATTAGTGGCTTTTGGGTGCATAGTTTAACGATCATCTCTTCCATCGTACTTGGCTGCAAGCGTCTTTTTCTTCTGGCAAGTTCTGAAATCTTCCATAGTTCTTCCTCTACTCCCTTTGAAGAAGAAGGGTCTGCTGCTTTTTCTTTTTGTTCATATGCCGAATCACTTGCCGTTATATGTGTGTTTTCATGGCCCGTTACACGCAATTCACTATTGTCGGAGTTGAAGGCGCGAACAAATGGATACTCCTCTTTATTATAGGAGTCATCCTCGCTATTAACGGAGATATCATTGTTAATATAGGAGTCCTTTTCGCTATTAACGGAGTTATCATCACTACTAATAGAGCTATCAGTAATAATAATGGAGTTCTTTCCACTAATACAGGAGTCCTTTTCGCTATTAACGGAGATTTCATTCTTATTTATGGAGTCTATACTATCATCAACGTTCTTCGTTAAAGGTTCTTCGTCTTCATGGAATATAAAAAGAGCATTTTCGTCTAATTGTTCTTCTTCCTCTAACAAATTTAATTTTAGATGTAACGTGAGGATAGTTCGCTTTGAATCTGGTGCCTGGACTATATCCAAAGCTCCCTCCCTATTCTTTTCCCATGTTGTTTCGATACTTTTCAATCCCGAACCGGTCCTTTTACAAAGTCCAATTAAAATAAATATTTTAAAGAGGTTAGGGTTGCGAAGATTGCTAATATGACCTTCTAACGCTTGTTCTACTGATATACGAAAAAGACCAGGGTTTGAAAATCGAAATAAATCTTTTTCTTTTTCAATGACAATGCCGCCGCTTCCATCATAATCAGAGTGAACTAATGCATTAATCAGTGCTTCATGTAAACAAAACCGATCAGACTGATCAAAACGATTATTTTCATCTAAAATAGTATACTCAGCAGCTAATTCAGCACTGGCCTTAAAGTAAAAATCAAATACATTCCCTGACCAAGTCCCATCTTGTGAAGTAAAGCGTTTAGACCAATTCCCTTTATCCGTGCCCTCTAGGCTTTCTCTATATTCAAGAAAATACTGCGGCAAAACCTCTGTAATGATCCTTTCCTCACTGAACATCAATAATCCAGCGAGAGTTAAGCCTTCCTTACTCGTATTTCTTACCTTTCCCCATGCACCGATTTTATATAAAAACTCTTTTGTTTCAAGTCCATTCCATGGATGATTTGGTTTAATGGCGGAAAATTTATATCGGTAATTTTTAATAGATTCGAAATTAAGTTCATTTATTCCGTAATGTTCTAAGATTAAGTTATCCTGCGGAGCGGATGAATAATCAGGTGGATGATTTATATTTTTATTCAAGTTCAATCTCCCTCTTATCCTCTATTTGTTTCTTCGTTGTTTTATTTTATCATCTTTTGCTTAGACCTTCTCTCCTCTCTATAGCTTATAGATTTTTTCTTTGTCAAAACATCTAAATTGGATAAATTACACTAGGGGAAAGATACTATTTTAATATATAAATCTGAACGTGAGTGTTCTACAAATATGACTTTATTTATTTTTTACATCCCTACCAAAAAAACTATTTTAACATAGTCATTAAAATAGTTTTAGTGTATAACCAATTGAATAACGCATATGGGAAATGGATACCTTTCCCCATATGCGTTTATGATCTGACAGATTTAATTCACTGATATACTTATATTCACAAAATCGGAAAATACCACAACAAACTTGTAGCTATAGAAAAAGAAGCTAAAGGATACCCCTTAGCTTCTTTTTCTATAGTCGTTTTCATCCTAATACAAGACAGTTATTGAGCTTGGGCTTTTTTAATTTGTTTACTTCTTAATTGTCCACAAGCAGCGTCAATATCAGTCCCATGTTCTTGACGAACAACACAGTTAATCCCTTTCTTTTTCAGCGTATCATAAAAGGCCATCACCGATTCCGGATCGCTTCTTTGGTACTGACTATGTTCATCAACCGGATTATATGGAATTAAGTTAACGTATTGTCGCTTTTCTCCAATCAATTCAGCAAGTTGAAGCGCGTCTTCCTTACGATCATTCACATCTTTCAGCAAGATATATTCAAATGTAATTCTCCGGTTCGTTTTTTCCAAATAGTAGTCAACAGCCTTCATTAATTCTTCTATCGGAATCGCACGGTTTATTTTCATAATCCGCGTTCGAAGTTCATCATTTGGTGCATGCAATGATATGGCTAAATTCACCGGTAATTTCGTATCGGTAAATTTATAAATTTTATCTGCAAGACCGCTCGTAGACACGGTAATATGTCTCGCTGCAATTTCAAGTCCTTTTTGATCAATAACAACTCTTATGAAGTTAATAAGATTATCAAAATTATCAAATGGCTCGCCAATTCCCATAACCACAACATGACTTACTTTTTCACCTTGATCCGCTTTATCCAAATGATGCTGCACATTCATAATTTGTTCTACGATTTCCCCGCTGGATAAATCACGTGTTTTTGCTAATAATCCACTCGCACAAAAACTACAGCCGATGTTACAGCCGACTTGCGTTGTGACACAAACGGATAAACCGAATTTATGTCTCATCAATACCGTTTCGATCAAATTGCCATCATGTAACTTGAACAAAAACTTAACCGTCCCATCCGCAGATTCCTGCTTAATATGCTTAGTTAATGTTTGTATGACAAAGTGATCAGCCAATAATTGAACACACTCTTGATTGACATCGATCATGTCAGTGAAGCTTGTTATCCGCTTCCTATATAGCCAATCCCAAACTTGAGATGCACGAAACTTTTTATGCCCATATCCCATAAGCCATTCTTCCAGTTGATCAAAAGTCAACCCGTAAATGGATTCTTTCTTCATTTGTAACCCTCTCTTCAAAGCTCTAAAATTTACCCCTATTCTACGCTAATGCTGGCTAAACAAGCAACCCGTTTATTATCGTTCCAATTTCTCAAAAAAGCAAGGATAGACAGACTGACGCTGTCTACAAAAAGCGCTCCTGAAATCCAAAAAGAGATCAATGATCTGCAAAATGCTCTTCAAATTAGCGAAAAAGCACCCGTCTCCAAAAAGGTTGAGTCTACATATGTAATGAATGGACGCATAATACGAAAAAAATCGCACCTTCATCGGTACGATTTTTTTCTTTGATATTAAATTATGCTCGTTATATTTTTCGTTTTTCAACTAAATCAGCAGCTAGTTGGTTTGTCCGTTTCTTACTCAACGGGTATAATAATACCAAGATAAGGAAAACCACTATATAGATGACGGCAGGCACTAAAGTAGCGAGTGCATGAATCCCATCAAGCGTGCTTTGCGTTTGCGCCTCACGAGTGGCATCATAGCCAACCGCTGCAATGGCAATACCACCGAGACCGCCCGCAATCGCTTGGCCTATTTTTCGAGCCATTGAATAGATCGAATAGACCGTGGCATCTTCCCGCAAACCAGTTAAATATTCATGGTAATCGATCACATCTGTTACGAATGCCCAAACGACTAAATTGAAGAAGGCAAATCCAAACATCCCTACAGCTGAAAGAGTGATAAATGGCGTTAATGTCAAGTTTGGCATGAAGTATAAAAGAGTATAGACAGCGCCTGCAAGGAACATACCTGCGGCCGCTGTTTCTTTTTTGCCAAATCTAGCTACAAGTGGTGACACTAACGGAATGGCCAAAAAGACAGATGCCGCTTGGATAAAGCCTACGATACTTAAAGCGGCTGCGTTACTGAAATAATCCTTAAATAAATATACATTAACCGTACCAATCAGCATCGTATTCACCATAAAAAGTAAAGATGCAATCAAAATAAAAATTAATGGCTTATTTTTCAAAAGACCTTTCATTGTTTTACCCATATTCACTTTTTCTTTTTCAGGTGCAACAATACGTTCCGTTGATAATTTATAGCATGCCATGTAACAAACAATCGCCAGAACACCAAAAATAGCGGCTGCCATCAGCATACGGTTCGCATCTATCTTATTGTCTACAAACACAATAAGCGGGCCAAGTACATTAATGATTAAACTTGCCAGCATTGCCCCCATCGTTCTCCAAGTGGATAATGCTGTACGTTCAAGAGGATCGCTCGTAATGACAGACGCCATGGAGCCGTATGGAATGTTCACCGTGCTGTATAAAGTTCCCCAGACAATATAGGTAACGAAAGCCCATGCCATATAAAATCCATCCGACATCCCTGGAATTGTCACGAACATTAATACACCTGAAATCACGAGCGGAAAGGACATTCTGAAAATCCATGGTTTAAATTTACCGTTCTTTCCAGGCTTTCTCGTATCAATAAACCGGCCCCATGCAACATCCGCAAAAGCATCCCACAGTCGAGCAACTAAAAAGAGGACCCCTACCGTAGCTGCATTAATATGAAAAACATCTGTGTAAAAAACCATTAAGAATGTCATGACTAGCATAAAGAAAAAATCATTACCGAAATCACCAAACAAATAACCAAATTTATCTCTCATGCCAAATTTTCTGATTTCTGTATTTGTAGATCCTGCTTCTATTGTTTTTTGACTCATCGTTTATCCCTCCATTACTTTAATTTGAACTTTTAAATCCTTTATGATGTAACCGTTAACATTTTCCTGATAATTAATAGAAATAGGTCCTAAGCAGATTTGCCTTTTCCTTTAAAAATTATTCTTTTTTAAAAACCCTTTCAAAAATACTATCGGATCTTGATATAGATAATTAATTAGTTTATTGAACTAACAAAATTGCGTATAAATAGAATACCATCCTCTTTTTGTTGCGTCAATATTAATTTGTAAGCGCTTCAAAAAACATTTTCCCATATTATGAATAATTCAACAGAAGGGAGTCACTGCGTACACTTGACCTAAAATAGAAGAGTATGTACTGATCCCATCCTCCCTTATTAATTAAATATAAAATGTAAAGCTGTTCCTTCGTTAGTATAAACACGATTGAAGAAACAGCTTTTTTATATAGAATTTTGCCTGTATGTTTAGATTATTTCATTATTTTTTGAATCAATTCCCGATTGCGCTTTTTAAAAACCTCATTATGAGAAGAGACCATTCCGGTTTTATTAGCATCAGGCTGAATAAATTGCTTTGCTTTATTTATAGCGTTTGCAGCATCTTGGAAAGCACCCGCTATTAAATGTAATTTCCCTTCGTGCTTTAAAATGTCTCCAGCTGCGTATAGTCCATCTACTGAAGATTCGCTCGCCGCATTACCTGCGATATAGTAATGATCTGCTATTGCTATATTCACTTCGCTGTTTTCAAGTAATGTCTTATCACGTTCATAACCATGATTAATAATCACTTCATCAATGGACAAATACGACATCTCTCCTGTTTCATGATTTGTTAGTTCAACACGTTCAATGACTTCATGATCAGTGCTTGCTACTAGTTTTGTAATCGACGTATTGAAGAAACAAACAGCGGAACTGTGCATCAGCTCTGTTACTTGTGCTTCATGACCTGCTAAAGCATCTTTTCTATATGTTACATAAACATTTTTTGCGATAGGCTCTAATTCATTTGCCCAATCGATTGCGGAATTCCCGCCACCTGAAATAATTACCGTTTTATCTTTAAAATGTTTTAAAGACTTTACTGTGTAATTTAAATTAGACACTTCGAACCTCTCTGCACCTTCTATTTCTAACTTTTGCGGGTTCAATATTCCACCACCAACAGCCACAATGACTGTTTTCGAAAAATGCTTTTGGCCTGAGGCAGATTGTAATATAAAAATGCCTTTATCATCACGTGTGATCGACTCTACTTTTTCATTCAGCACTACTTCTGGATTAAACGTTAATCCTTGCTCTACAAGTTGTTCAATTAATTTTGCTCCTGTTATTGGCATCAGTCCTCCAACGTCCCAAATCATTTTCTCTGGATACACATGAATTTTCCCGCCTAATTGTGGCTGATATTCAATAAGCTTTGTTTTCATTTCTCTAAGTCCACTATAAAAAGCGGAATAAAGCCCTGCTGGACCTCCTCCAATGACCGTTACATCAAATAACTCTTGCTGTTTCATATGTGTTCACTCCTGTGAATTAATTGTAATTGATTATCATTATCAATTATATAATCTTAATGAATTTGGAGGTTACGTAATGGTTCGCCTATACACAGATGATTTAAAGATTGGCTACAGTGAACGATTAATTGTAAAAGATCTCAGTATACAAATTCCAGATAAAAAAATCACAACCATTATCGGTTCAAATGGCTGTGGAAAATCTACGTTATTAAAAGCACTGACCCGTATTATTCCATATCAATCTGGAACAGTTGTTTTAGATGGAGAACACATCTCTAAAGAAAGCACAAAGCGACTCGCAAAAAAATGGCGATTCTTCCACAAACACCGGAAAGTGCTAGTGGATTGACGGTCGGTGAGCTAGTGTCTTATGGACGTTTTCCCTATCAAAAAGGCTTCGGACGCTTAACAAAAAAAGATTATGAAATCATTGATTGGGCACTTGAAGTCACAGGAACACACGATTTTAAGTTCCGACCTGTCGATGCCCTGTCAGGAGGTCAACGCCAACGTGTCTGGATCGCCATGGCTCTTGCACAAGAAACGGAAATGATTTTCCTTGATGAACCTACGACTTATTTAGATATGGCACATCAACTAGAGGTTTTAGAACTGTTGCAAAAATTAAATGCAGAACAAGAACGTACAATTGTCATGGTCCTTCATGATTTAAACCAAGCTGCTCGTTTCGCTGACTTTATCATTGCTTTAAAAGACGGAGAAATTGTGAAAGCGGGAAATTGTGAGGAAGTGATGAATCATGACGTGCTAAAAAAAGTATTTCATATTGACGCTGAAATTGGACGGGACCCCCGGACAAATAAACCAATTTGTGTTGCATACGATCTATTAAAAGGAGACGATAAAAATGAAAAAACGATTCCTCCCATTCATGCTATTGCTCGTGCTCATTATTAGTGCTTGCAGTAATGAATCTGACAATAACGAGAAAAAAGCTTCTACGGACAAAGAAAAAGCAGGCACCATCACCTATCAATCCGAAAATGGACCTATCGAAGTTCCTGCTGACCCACAACGGGTTTTGGTCCTTTCTTCTTTTGCCGGTAACATCATGGCTTTAGATGTTAACCTTGTCGGTGTGGATTCATGGTCCAAGATGAACCCGCGCTTTGACGAAAAATTAAAGAATGTTGAAGAAGTATCCGATGAAAGTTTAGAAAAAATTATTGAACTAGAACCTGATTTAATCATTGGTTTATCAACAATTAACAACGTCGATAAATTGAGTGAAATTGCTCCTACTGTCACGTATACATACGGAAAAGTAGATTATTTAACCCAACACTTAGAAATAGGCAAATTATTAAATAAAGAAAAAGAAGAAAAAGCATGGGTTGATGACTTCAAAAAACGTGCACAAACAGCTGGTGAAGACATTAAAGACAAAATCGGCGAAGAGACAACTGTTTCTGTCATTGAAAACTTTGACAAACAACTTTATGTATACGGTGATAACTGGGGCCGCGGTACAGAAATTCTTTATCAAGAAATGAAATTAAAGATGCCTGAAAAAGTAAGAGAAACGGCTTTAAAAGATGGATACTACGCATTATCTTTAGAAGTTTTACCTGAATTTTCAGGAGACTATGTCATTCTTAGTAAAGACTCGGAGCAGGATAATTCATTCCAAGAAACCGATACGTATAAAAACATCCCTGCTGTTAAAAATAACCGAGTTTTTGAAGTGAACATGAAAGAATTTTACTTCAATGATCCATTAACGTTAGATTTTCAGCTGGACTACTTTATTAAAAACTTTCTCGGTCACTAATTCAAATAAGGAGGAATTCTTAAGTTAAGAATTCCTCCTTTATTCTATAAAAGAAAAGATGATTATTTAATGATGAAAGAAAACGGTTATACGATCCCATTTATTTTTAAACTGATTGCCGGAATCCTTGTATTTATTGGGATGTTTTTGACAGCAATGGTATTCGGAGCAGCGGACATCGCCCTTAAAGATGTTTGGCTGGCACTTTCTTCGGGAGCGAAGGGAGATGCTATTTCCATTATCCGTGAAATTCGCCTGCCGCGTGAAATTGCTGCTATTTTTGTTGGAGCGGCATTAGCCGTTTCGGGTGCCATGATGCATTTACTTGGACTAACAGCTGGGGCAAATGCTGCACTGGCCATAACCGTAGTCTTTATCCCTGCAGCCAATTATTTCGGAATTATGATTGCTTGTTTTGTGGGAGCAGCTATCGGAGCCTTGATGGTTTTCGGTCTTGGTGCTATGAAGAAGGGCGGCTTTTCCCCTCTGCGTATTGTACTCGCTGGGGCGGCTGTTTCCGCCTTCCTATCTGCTATCGCAGAAGGAATTGGTATTTATTTTAAAGTTTCAAAAGATGTATCCATGTGGACAGCCGGAGGATTAATCGGTACTTCTTGGGGACAGCTTCAAGTGATCGTGCCCTTTATTTCGATCAGTATACTTATTTCTCTTATCCTCTCAAGACAACTGACCATTCTTAGTTTAAACGAAGAAACAGCCGTTGGACTAGGTCAAAAAACAACACAAATAAAAACGATCCTATTTATTGTCATTACATTACTCGCGGGTGCTTCTGTAGCACTTGCTGGGAATATGGCATTTATCGGGTTAATGGTTCCTCATATCGTTCGAGCAATTGTTGGAACAGATTACCGTTATATTATACCGATGGCGGCTGTTTCAGGAGCCATTTTTATGCTGTTTGCCGATACGCTTGGCCGTACAATCAATTCTCCTTATGAAACACCTGTGGCGGCTATTGTTGCCATGCTAGGCTTGCCCTTCTTTCTTTTCATCGTTCATAAAGGAGGTAAAACGTTCTCATGATTCAGCCAGCGTTACTCAAAAAACAGCGAATCGTCTTTTGTCTGTTAACAACACTTATTATATTGACAGCCGTTATTGGAATGGGGATCGGTTATTCCCCATTAACGTATGACAGACTAATCCCAACTTTTCTCGGTCAAGGTACATTTAAAGAAGATTTTATTTTATTTTCTGTCCGGTTACCACGGATCATCATTACGTTATTAGCAGGCATGGCACTTGCCCTATCTGGTGCTATTTTACAAGGAATTACACGCAATGATTTAGCGGATCCCGGCATTATTGGTATAAATTCTGGAGCCGGTGTGGCTATTGCTGTTTTCTTTTTGTTTGTCCCTGTCCAAGCGGGCGCATTCGTTTACTTGCTTCCGATTGTTGCTTTTGCAGGTGCTTTAATGACCGCATGCTTGATCTATGCATTTTCGTATAACCGAAATGGAGGTCTTAAGCCCGTTCGATTAGTGCTCGTTGGGATCGGATTTTCAATGGCCCTTTCCGGCATCATGATTGTACTCATTTCATCAGCTGAACGTTCAAAAGTGGACTTTATCGCAAAATGGTTAGCCGGGAACATTTGGGGTGCGGATTGGCCTTTTATATGGGCCATCCTTCCTTGGCTGTTAGTCCTTATTCCCTTTACGCTATACAAAGCCAATCGTTTAAATCTTCTTGGACTTAGTGAACCTGTGGCGATAGGCGTCGGGGTTTCGATTGAAAAGGAGCGGATTGCCTTGCTCTTAACTGCAGTTGCACTAGCCGCTTCTGCTGTTTCCGTTACAGGTGGAATTGCCTTTATTGGGCTCATGGCTCCCCATATCGCAAAAGCGTTAGTAGGTCCGCGAAATCAATTGTTTCTTCCCCTCGCCATTCTAATTGGCGGATGGCTTTTATTATTTGCAGACACAATTGGACGTAATGTAGTGGACCCGGATGGTGTTCCAGCAGGTATTATGGCCGCATTAATCGGTGCACCTTATTTCATGTACTTATTATTGAAAAAATAAAGATCGTTTAGTATGTAGATAAAATCCCTTGCCTTGATCAGCGCTACTTGCTTTAAAAGCACACATTATCGACCTAATAATCGTGATCACACTAAGCGGTAATTAGACAAAATGCTGCAATGAGTAATAGCGTGTGTAATTGTCATATGATTGCTGTTTCACTGGCCTCCTCCTTAATGATCATTAAGGGTTTTATGAGAGAGCGAAAAAAACCTATATTCTTATTCCTATTTTACAGCAAATCCTCTCCAGTTAACTCCCGTTTAAATAATTGAATGACTTGCTTAGATATAATTGAAAGTGGCTCGTCTCTTTTTTTCAACCATCCGAAATAGATCGTCTGCTGTAAATATGGCGTCACCTCTAACGTAACTAATTCACCACTGATCACAAGTGGATGATTAGCAAATGAATAATCATGTCCAATAGTCATGGCCACTCCTTCTATCAAAGCTTTCTCAATCGCATAGCTATTATTCGTTGTAAATAATATATGAACCTGACCGAAGCTTTCGGTAAAATCTCGTATAAACCAATTGACATAATCATCTTTATATAAAATAAAAGTTTCCTTTTTTAGCTCTTGAGGATGGATCGTTTTCCTCCCAGATAAAGGAGAATTTTTCCCGACACAAACAACCATCTTTCCTTTGACTAAAGGTTCAAAATCTAACCCTATTTTTTCTTGCAACATCTCTTGACTCATAGCAACAAACCCCGCATCAATCTTGTTTTGGCGAAAATTTTCCATGATCTCAAACGATCCTTTTTCAGATATTTCTATACTAAGATTTGGGTACTTTCTTTTCAAAAAAGCAACTGTTTTAATTAAGGATGGCATGACGCCAGGAATTCCTTCAAACCGTAATTCTCCAGCTATTGAATGTGTTTGAAAATAGGCTTCTTCCTTGATTTCTTGAATCTTATTTAAAGCCTCTAACGATTTTTTTATTATCTCTTTTCCTTCCTTCGTTGGAATAGCTCCTAGCCGGGAACGTTTGAATATTTTTAATCCTAATTCCTTTTCCAGTGCTGTAATAGACAAACTAATGCCTGATTGCGTGATATGAAGTGATTCAGAAGCTTTCGATATGGACTGACATTTCGCCACCTCAACAATGTGCTTTAGCTGTTCAAGATTCATAGACGTCACCCTTCCTTAAGTAAAACTTAAGTATCCATTAATAATATTAATTTTATTAAAACATAATACAACATTATAATGTAGATATTAGAGTATATATTAACTGTTTAAGGGGATGAAAAACATGAAAGCAGCTGTATGGTATGGAAAACATGATGTCCGTGTGGAGAATAAAGAAGAACCTATCATCCAACCAGGAAAAGTAAAAGTAAAGGTTGGCTTCGCAGGTATTTGTGGAAGCGACTTGCATGCTTATCACGGTGTTGGCGTTCAAGAAAACGTTCCACATCCCGTTTCTGGAGAAATGGCGCCACTTACATTGGGCCATGAATTTGCTGGAACAGTTGCTGAGGTAGGAGAAGGTGTGAGTGGTATCTCCATCGGCGATCGAGTAACGATTGAACCTCTTATTTATTGTGGTAAATGTGAATATTGCAAGCAAAATCATTATAATCAGTGTGTAAATTTTGGCTTTATCGGATTAAACGCCAATGGCGGATTTGCAGAATATGTTATTGTTGAACCTTCTATGGTACACAAACTTCATGATTCTGTTTCACTTGAAGAAGGTGCCCTTGTTGAACCAACGGCTGTTGCAATGCACTCCGTACGACAAAGCAAACTAAAACTAGGCGATAAAGTCGCTGTTTTTGGCGTTGGACCAATCGGTTTATTAACGATTATGGCCGCACAAGTAGCTGGTGCATCTGAAATTTATGCAGTCGATGTTTCTCCAGAACGTCTTTTAAAAGCAAAAGAAGTGGGCGCTACACACACAATTAATGCAATAGAGGAAGACTCCTCAGAAGCGATTCTTTCCCTATCTGGAGGCGGTGTTAACGTTGCCTATGAAGTCGCTGGTGCTGAAGTGACATTAGCTAATGCCATTTCTTCCATTAAGAAAAATGGAGAAATTATGGTGATCTCTATCATCCCTGCACCTGTGAAAGTAGATATTCTTCAACTTACTATTAAAGAAGCTAACCTTACATCTGTATTAGCTTACCGCAACATCTTCCCTGAAGTCATCAGCTTAATCGCTTCAGGTAAACTTGATGTGAAAAAGATTGTTACAAAGAAAATCACTTTAGACAACATCGTTGAAGATGGACTAGAACTTCTTGGTAAAGATAAGAGCCAAGCTAAAATTTTGATCGATGTTCAACAATAATTAAAGACGATATCAAATTAGAAAAACCTATGGAGCCATCCTGTGACTCCATAGGTTTTTTAATGAAAATGGATGGCTCGCGTTATGCTCCTCAATATGATCTTGTAACTTATTTTGTTTGCTCTGCAATATGATAGACACCTTCACGAGCACCGTAATATTTTACACTTTCTGAAGCTACTATTGTCGCTTTTTCGAGTGCACATACAAACGATAATCCCTCATGATAACGATAGTAGCAATAGGCACCGTGTAGTACATCTCCAGCCGCTAATGAATCCACCGCTTGAATTTTCGGTACTTTAATTACTCCGCTATTTGATTTTTCAAACCATAAAGTATCCTTTTCACCGTCTGTAATCGCTTTATGATGGACAGATGTATTTTCCAAATATGTGAGTAAGTCACTTTCCGGCGGATGACAATTTACCGATGCAATCACTTCATCTGCCAGCCCTAGACATTCTGGGAAATGCGGTTTCCATGAACCAGGATCTAAAACAATTTTTTTGTTTAACGCTCTAGATTTTTTCAAAAAATCAATAGATACTTCAGGAAGATTACAGTCTGAAAAACAGAAGCTTGCTTCATTAATTAACTTTTCATAGCTAGTTGCTTTATGAATAGAAAACTGTTGTTGCCCGCTCCAAATTGTACGAGTCGCCTTTTCTTTATTGACTAACACACTAGATAAACTAGGTAAAAGTTCAGAACCGATTGCCATATCAATTACAGTGATATTATAAATATCTAATAATTCAGACTTAATTGCTTGAGCAATTGTTGTGTCACCAAGACAAGTGATGAGCGTAGCATTACCACCTAAAATGGCGTATGTAATCGCTGCGTTCGCAGCAGGTCCGCCAACAAATGTTTGATAATCGTTCGTTTTACTTTTAAAGTTTTCTTGCGGGAATTCATTTTGATAGTATGTAATATCTAAGCCCGTTAATCCCGTAAATACCCCTTGAACCATATCCATTTTCCCCCTTATAATATCTACTTGTTGCTTAGAAAAATATTCTTTAATCCCCTTTGCCATCATTTCTGAAAATGAACTTTATCGGTATACATAACAAATCTTGTATGTTTTCTCTAATAGTATTCTTGCGAGATCGTTAAAATCATTTGCCCCTCTTAATCTGATGAAATCTGCAATTGAAGTAGCTGATAAACTTATTTTTAATGGGGCTGTCCGATTTTAACCAGGTAAGCTAAGCAGTCTCCCACTTCAAACGTTAAGCCATGAATAGTTCACTTGATGTAATAAAATGAAACTTCTTTCAGTGGGGGTTAGGTTCACAGGATGTGAATTATGCAGACGTTGTCACAGGGCGTGACGATCTTAGTCTACATTCCGCTCATCCCCGACTGAATAAACAGGAACTCAGGTAAAGAGCACCGCGTCCTGCGGCAATACGTGAGTGACCGGCTTCAGCCGGCCCGAACCGATCGGGCTTTTACGGGCAGTTGAACCCCCGCTTATCCTTCTTTTCTTTTCGACGTCTTCAAGCGGGGGTCTTACTGCCCGTTAATGCGGGATAAAACTAGTGTAATGGAAAAGTCACTTTCCTTCAATAATATGATAATTGAACCGGCTACACTAAGTTAGACAGGTTATATAAATCTAAATGAGTTTTTTATTTTGTAGGTCTTAAAAGCAAACAGCACAGTATAAACAGATATTTTTGTTTATTGGAAAAAATCTAAAAAATAAATAAAATGTGGTAAAATTAATTTAACAGAAGGATAAAGTGAAACTTCTTTCAGTGGGGGTTAGGTTCACAGGATGTGAATCATGCACACGTTGTCACAGGACGTGACGATCTTAGTCTACGTTCCCATCCCCCACTGAATAAAAAAGAACTCAGGTAAAGAGCGCCGCTTCCTGCGGCAATACTTGAGTGACCGCTTCAGCCGGCCCGAACCAATCGGGCTTTTACGGGCGGTTGCTCCCCGCTTATCCTTCTTTTCTTTTCGACGTCTTGAAGCGGGGTCTTACTTCTTACTGCCCGTTAATGCGGGATAAAACACTGCCCTGCTAGAGACCAATTGTAACGTTTACTTTGTTAAGTTCATATAAAAATGGTGTGTTCAAAAAGTAACTAACCGACTTTTCATAATTGTTTTTTAGCACTCTGTCAATTTTATATTACTTTTCTTTATATTGAGTTTAAAATATTGGACTAAAAACATGGAGGGTGGACGAAAACAATTAAGATGAAAAATAGAATAGTAAAAAACGTGACGTTATTTTATTTTTTTATTGCAATCGTTTTTACATTAGTGATACATCTACTTGTACCTTTAGTAAGTCATGCAGCCGAGCTTTCAAAACCTATTATATTAGGACCACATTATGATGTTTTTCGTGATCCTTCCAATGATATCAAAATTGATGATATCTTATCCGGTAAATATGACAAGTCCTTTGTTGCAAGTACTCAAGAATATTTGAACTTTTGGCATACGGATGATACGGTTTGGCTTCGGTTAGATGCTGATGAAATAATAAAGAATAAGGAAGAATCCTACTGGCTAGAACTAATAGATAAACTAGAAAGTATTGAGGTATTTTTGCTGAAAGAGGACGGTACATATGATATACAAAAAGGTGGATTCTCAAATTTGGATAGTCGGGAAATTAAATTTCGCTCTATTCTATTTACAATAAATGATCCATCTATACAAGAAATTTATATTAAATTAGAGGGATCACTTCCACTAACAGTGATTTCTTCTCTCTATACAACAAATGGATTTATAGAAAAAATTATCTCGTATAAATTTTTCACAGGTGCTTTTTACGGATTTTTGACTGCATTATCCATTTATAATCTATTTTTGTTTTTTTCATTAAAAGAAAGATCTTATTTATACTATGTTTTTTATATGTGGAGCTTTATGGTCTTTCAAGCAACGATGAATACCTTTGATATTGAACTAACGGGTCACTTATTACCTGAATGGTTTTTCACAAGGTCTTTAGTGTTAAGCTGCAATTTGTTACTTTTATGTATGATTTTATTTGGAAGAGAATTTCTTGAGCTAAAAAAATATTTACCCATACATAATCAAGTGTTAACGGTATCATTATGGATAACCATCTTGTCCTTTATAGCGGTGTTTATCATTCCTGACGTATCCATTGTCAATGATTTCACAACGGTATTTACGATGCTTGTCCTTTTGTTTCTTTGGATTTCAGGATTACGCTTATTGCTAAGAGGGCATAAAATCGCTCGGTTTTATATGGTCGGATGGACAGTTTTACTTGGCTCTATAATTATTCAAGGGTTAGGATTTATAAGTATTATTCCACTTCATCCACGAATATATGAAGATGTTCCTGCAATCGCCGCCATTTTTGAAGCCGTATTCTTGTCATTAGCGTTAGGGGATAAAATCAATATTATTAAAAAAGAGCATCAAGATATGCAACAAAAATTAAACGAAATCCTTGAGCACAAAGTAAAAGAACGAACGCAGCAATTAGAAAAAGCAACAAGGGAGCTTGAACATTTAGCAAATACGGATAGACTAACTCAAATACCTAATCGTGTCCGATTAGATTATGTATTGGAAAATGAATTGAAACGTGCTCAAAATGAGTTTATACCATTTTCCGTCATATTGTTGGATGTCGATCATTTTAAGGAAGTAAACGATCAATTTGGCCATCAAGTAGGAGATATTGTGTTAATAGAAGCAGCGAAACTATTAAAAGATAATATGAAGGATATGGATACGGTTGGAAGGTGGGGAGGCGAGGAATTTTTAGTTATTTGTCCACAAACCACACTAGAAGATGCTTTACAGCTTTCAAAGAAACTTCGTAAACAATTAGAAAATCATCGTTTCCCAATAGTAGAACGAAAAACGTGTAGCTTTGGAGTCACTTGTTATGTTCAAGGTGACACATTAAATACTTTGATATCAAGATGTGATAAAGCTTTATACCACGCTAAAGATAGAGGAAGAAACTGTGTTGAATATTTGATAAAATAACACCGTGCCTGTCACTCCCCGAAAAATTTTGTTTCACATCCATGTTTCACGATCTTTGGATATTATTACTTGCTTTAAAGATGATGTAAAAGATCATCCTATAAAATCACTATATTAGGATACTCTTTTATTGGAAAATGATCTTATTTAGATATATTACCGTTCACCGCCTTTATTAAACAGGTGGTTTTTTTGATGAAGTAAAATTGACACCTAAAAACGATATGACGACGAAATTGTTCAGTCCTTTCGAATCGTTCTAGACCGATTCGTACAATAGCCCCTACTGACTTCTGATAGTTCAGCTACTTAGTGAGGTTATAAAGTGAAACTTCATTCAGTGGGGGTTAGGTTCACAGGATGTGAATCATGCAGACGTTGTCACAGGACGTGACGATCTTAGTCTGCGTTCTGCTCATACCCCACTGAATAAACAGGAACTCAAGTAAAGAGCGCCGCGTCCTGCGGCAATACCTGAGTGACCGGCTTCAGCCGGCCCGAACCAATCGGGCTTTTACGGGCAGTTGATCCCCCGCTTATCCTTCTCTTCTTTTCGATGTCTTGAAGCGAGGGTCTTACTGCCCGTTAATGCGGGATAAAGGATACTTCCTTCTAATTAAGTTTCATTTCACGCCTTTTTTCCAAATAAATATATAATAACTTTGCATAAATATACATCTTCTACTTGTTGTGAAGGATTTAATGCTTTATAATTTAATATCGAAGGATGAACTTCATCTAAAAGGAGACTATATGGAAAAAATAGACTTTTACCAATTGATTAAAAATAAATTTTCGACACTTTCTCCCGGTCAAAAAAAGATAGCTGAGTTCCTAGTAGACCATCGGGATGAGGCTGTTTTAAAGACAGCTTTTCAACTAGGAAAGAAAGTCGGAGTCAGTGAAACTACTGTGATTCGTTTTTCTTATGCTTTAGGGTTTAGCGGTTTTTCTGATATGCAAGACATGATTCAACAAGAATGGATAACAACAAAGCAGCATTCTACTCAGCATTTTCAAATTCAAAATGAACATACAGTAGGAGATATGTATGCCAAAGTTATTGAAAAGGAAAGTCAGATATTACAGCAACTGTTGAATCAATTAAACAGAAAAAACATTGATCAAGCAATTGAAGAATTAATCCAAGCGGATCGGGTTTATATCGGGGGATTCGGAGCTTCCTTTGCTGCAGCACACTGGCTCTACTATTCACTTAGTCAGCTTAGAGAAAACGTTTTTTTATCTCAACACGTTCTACCAGAACAACTTTGTGAATTAAAAGAAGGTTCTGTAGTCATCGTCTTTTCTTTCCCACGTTATACAAAAGACTCTCTTAAACTAGCGGAATGGGTAAAGAAGCAGCATGCAAAGCTCATTTCGATTACAGACCGGCAACTCTCACCAATTGGACAGATTTCTGATATTACGATCACAACGGAGGAACAGATGGAATCTGGTTATTTCTCTTTCGTATCTGTCATTTGCATACTAGAAATGATCATTGCTGGAATGCATAGTCGTGATCATGTAAGAATAAGCAAACGTCAGGAAATGATTGAAATGCTTTATTCCAATCAAGAAATGTATCTAGAGTAAATTACTTCAAAGTAATTACTAATTAAGAAGGAGATTCACATGAATAAAATAGCCAAAGAAATGCCTAATGATAAGAACATATCATTAAAATCGTTCTCTATTTTACATTATTTAAAATTTATCATCCCCTCCCTATTCGGAGTTTTACTCTTTATGATTCCTTTGAATACAGCGGATGGTATTACAATTCCAATTGCTTTTTTTGCAAATCAAATAAACGGACAAATTGGAGATTATATACCATATATCGCATCGTATTTAATGGTTATTTCCATCATTGGTTCAATCATAACTGTTAGCATGAAACCTAAAGTTATTCTGAAGAATCCATTTCTTAATACCCTTTTTAATGTTTCAAAACCGTGGCTAATTATCCGTTTATTAGGAACTATATTTGCCATCATGACTGTTCACAAAATAGGACCTGAATGGATTACCTCAGAAAACACAGGTGGCTTACTTTCATATAGTTTAGTCCCTATTTTATTTACAACATTTTTACTCGCGGGTTTCTTCTTACCACTGCTTTTAAACTTTGGTTTACTTGAATTTTTTGGTGCAATATTAATAAAAGTAATGAAACCTGTTTTTACGATCCCTGGGCGCTCTTCTATAGACTGCTTGGCTTCTTGGGTTGGAGATGGAACAATTGGCGTTTTGTTAACAGCAAAGCAATATGAGGATGGATATTATACAAAGCGTGAAGCCGCAATCGTTGCAACAACGTTCTCTGTTGTATCCATTACCTTTTCAATTGTGGTCCTTTCCTATTTAAAGCTTGAGCATTACTTTATTCCTTATTATTTTACAATTGTCTTAGCAGGACTTGTTGCAGCAATCATTATGCCACGTATTCCACCTTTGTCTAAAAAAGCGAATACTGGCTATGAACATACGGAATTTAAAGCAGAAAATGATATTCCAGCAAACATCTCTCCAGTTAAATGGGGAATCCATCAAGCATTGCTACAAGCTAATAAAACTAAAAATATTTCGTCTATTATAAAAGATGGCTGTAAAAACGTGATTGATATGTGGCTTGGGGTTATTCCTGTTGTCATGGCGATTGGAACAGCTGCCGTAATCATTGCAGAATATACCCCTATATTCAAATACTTAGGTATGCCATTTGTTCCAATTCTAACTTTACTGCAAATCCCTGAAGCAGGTGAGGCTGCCCAAACGATGATTATAGGCTTTGCTGATATGTTTCTTCCTGCAATCATTGGAAGTGGAATTGAAAGTGAATTAACACGTTTTGTCATCGCCTGTGTATCAGTAACTCAACTTGTTTATCTATCTGAAATGGGGGGTCTCCTATTAGGAACAAAAATCCCCGTAACGCTCAAGGATTTATTCTTAATCTTTTTACTTAGAACATTCATTACACTGCCAATTGTTGTCCTTATTGCACATATTCTCTTTTAAGTAGGAGGTTAGAGGTGGAACTAGATGCAGTTGCTGGAGGGAAAGTTATTTATGAATCATCCAATCGACTTTATCACATCACATCGAGATAATATTTTGCAAACATATAAAGATCTTCATGCTTTAGCCGAGCCTAGCTGGGAAGAGAAAGACACATCTGCCTATCTTAAAGAAAAACTAAAAGAATCAGTTTTAGAGATCACTTCATTTGATTCCCATTATGGATTTATTGCTGAACTGAAAGGACAATCGAAAGATGTGATTGCGATACGTGCTGATATGGATGCACTAATGCAGGAAGTAGACGGTCAAATCCAGCCTAATCACTCCTGCGGTCACGATGCCCATTCGACAATGGTGTTATACAGTGCATTAGCTTTAGCGGAAAGCAAACACTCATTTCACCATACGATCCGCTTTATTTTTCAACCAGCCGAAGAAAAAGCTAGTGGAGCTTTGCAAATGATAAAAGATGGAGCATTAGATCACGTTAAATTCCTAGGTGGAATCCACGTTCGTCCTGCGATAGAAGTAGAAATGGGAATGGCTGCACCTGTTATTCAGCACAGCTCTAATGCCACAATTACAGGTTGTATCAAAGGTGTTCAAGCCCATGCTGCAAGACCAGAAGATGGCAACAATCCAATTGAGGCTGCCGCCATTCTTATTCAAAAAATGAAAGAACTGCGTTTAAAAGGAAACAGCTCGTATTCCATTAAAATGACTGAGTTACACGCTGGTATTTCGACAAATGCCATTCCTGAAACAGCTCATTTTACATTTGATCTTAGAGCTAAAACAAACGAGGTAATGGAGGATTTAATTGAAAAAGCGCAGACAACGATTGAAGATGTAGCTAAGCTCACCTCGACAACGATAGAACGTAGGGTCGAGGATCTTCTTCCCGCAGCTGTTAAACATCCAGCTGCAATCGACTTAGCAAAAGAGGCAATCGCTTCGGTTCTAGGAGAAGAACATGTAGAGCCTATATGTATCTCACCAGGAGGAGAGGATTTCCACTTTTACTCTTACCATTCCCCCGGTCTCGCCGCCACGATGATTGGCTTAGGCTGCGACTTAAAACCGGGGTTACACCACCCGAAGATGAATTTTAATACGGAATCTGTAATTGATGGGACAAAAATCTTAACGGAAATGCTAATCAAAGCAGATACGAAAGTATGGTAAGGACGAAAAGACTTATCAAGCGGGATTTGCCTGCCCGACAATCTGCCACAAAGGAGATTTAAGTTTTGAACATAGTAATTCGTAATATAGAACATGTTAGAGAATTAATTGAAGTGAAAGCTTTAGAATCCATCATTTGGAGCATGGACGATCCTGTTCCAGTTCACCATATGGCAGCGGTCATAAAAAGTGGTGGTTTAGTCTTAGGCGCCTTTTTAAACGAAAGACTAATCGGCTTTCAATATAGCTTCGCTGGATTCGACGGAAAGGTGGCATACCTTCATTCTCATAACTTAGGTATCCATCCTGACTTTCGGAAATTAGGGATCGGCATGCAGTTGAAGCTCGCTCAAAAAGAAAGCGCAATTCAAAAAGGTTATGACTTAATCAAATGGACGTACGACCCACTTGAAACTGTAAACGGCACGCTCAACCTACACAAACTAGGCGCAACATGCTCGACCTACATAGAGAATGCCTACGGAGACTTGCCAGATCAGTTAAATGTCGGACTTCCTTCTGACCGATTTTTAGTAGAATGGAACCTAACAAAAGAACAACTAGAAGCTAACAGTGCTTCCTACACATCTGTGATTACGACAAACACCATGAATGGTTATTTAACTCCCGGGGAAGTTACTTTGGACCAAACAGATGAATGGATATCCGTACCTGTCCCTCTCAATTTCCAAGAGTTAAAAAAGCATGACTTAACATTAGCACTTAACTGGCGTGAGGCTACTCGTGTTGCATTCCAACATTATTTTTCGAACGGTTATCACGCTTTTGATTTAATACGGGATCCATCAGACGGCAACGCTTGCCACTATCTATTTAAAAAAAGTAAGGAGATGTGACAACTATGGAAATAAAACGTGTTGTGTTACGGCATTTGAAAATGGATTTATTAAACCCATTCACAACAAGTGTCGGTACCGAAGTAGATAAAGACTTTATTTTAGTTGAAATTGAATCAAAAAGTGGGGTATCAGGATGGGCTGAATCTGTTGCCTCCCTTACTCCGCTTTATCATGATGAAACGGTTCAAACAAACTGGCATATGATGACTGATTTCTTAATTCCATTGTTGCTTCGTGAACCGATTCATCACCCAGATGATCTTGCCGAGCGCTTTAGAAGCGTACGCGGCAATGTTATGGCAAAGGCCGCTTTAGAAGGTGCGATCTGGGATCTTTATGCGAGAGAAAATGGGATGTCTTTATCAAAAGCACTTGGCGGAACGAAAGAGAAAATTGAAGTCGGTATCAGTATAGGAATCCAAGAATCAGAAAAGGCTTTATTGCAAAAAGTAGAAGAGTCTGTGGAAAAAGGTTTCAAACGAATAAAAATAAAGATTAAGCCGGGTTGGGATTACAATATTTTACGTGCCATCCGCAAAGAATTCCCTGATGTTCCCATGATGGCTGATGCAAATAGTGCTTATACCCTTCAAGACATAGACCAATTAAAAGCACTTGACGAATTTAACTTAACAATGATTGAGCAGCCATTAGGAAACGATGACATCATCGACCACTCTTTACTGCAAGCGAAATTAAATACACCCATTTGCTTAGATGAAAGCATCCATTCTGCTGAAGACGCTAGAAAGGCCATTCACTTAGGAAGCTGCAAGATTATCAATATTAAAATTGGCCGTGTCGGCGGGTTATCGGAAGCAAAAAAAATCCACGATCTCTGCCAGCAACATGATGTTCCAGTCTGGTGTGGAGGCATGCTCGAAGCCGGTATTGGCCGCGCACATAATGTGGCTATTACCACTTTGCCGAATTTCACATTACCTGGCGACACAGCTGGTTCGTCGCATTATTGGTCACAGGATATTATCTCCCCTGAGGTAGAAGTCCAAGACGGTTATATTTATGTCCCCAAAGGACTTGGTATTGGCTATGAACCTAATCTGGCACTGATAAATAGATTTACTTTGAATAGAAGCACATTAGAATAGATGAAACTGCGGAAAAACAAACCATTCTAACCCACAAGCCACACTGACCGTTTCCAGTTACGCTGGCATAATAGTTATTGGCAATGGGGCGCCTCGAAAAATCACGTTTCACAAGACGTTCTATGGAAGGTATTAATATGAATAATAGGAGAGCTTACAGTGATCAGCTCTCCTATTATATTTAAAAAGCTATCAATAAAAACCTCATTTACTTATGGATTATGGGACAGTAACAAGGATTAAGCATAAACTATGTATTTAATACTTCAAGTGTCATTATGGATGTAGCACACATTCGAGACATGTGGAGTGCTGTGTGTCGCCCGTAAGGAAGTAGTAGTTATGAGCCGCATTTACCTGTATATAGAAGACCGAATATTTTTAGTATTCGGGCTTGGGCTTCTGTGTTTGTGGTGGACAAACGGGTCGAACGAAAGAAGTGGAGGCTATGGGCCCCCCGCAAAATCATGGGAAATATCTTCGAAGCAAGAGGACACATTGCGGGGTAAGAAAACGGCGTCTGAATCTACCTCTGTGATCTGCATCAGTGAGTCTGCTTCGTTACCCGTTCCCTTCTTCTTGCTTAAAACTTGGGTTTGTACGTTAATGAACCGTCCGGGGGTGGACGGTTTTCTTACGTTCAAAAAAGGACCTCATCGTGATGTTTGTGTTCAACGCCTAGTAAATATTTGATAGGTACATTTTCCTTTAATAATGATATTATTTAGATAATCAACTTACTTTACTTATTGCGCTCTTGTAGATTGGGGTTGGGTTCATAATGAGGGGTATTCTCCGATTCGGTTCTCGTGCTATCTTGCTTCATATAGTTACTGCCGTTGTTGTTGGTTTAGTTGCAAGCTATGCCATCATTTCTGCACCGGACTCCCCTAAGATCCAAAGTGAAGAAGGCATTCTGGATTTAACGCAGGTTCATGTCAGTGAGAATCCGCTAAAGTTAAAAGGGGAGTGGGCGTTCTACTGGCAAGAGCTGTTGTCGCCTGAGGACATACAGATTCGTTCTACAAGGGACGGAAATAATGACCACTGGATCAGCATCCCGGGCTCCTGGCTAGGCTATCGGTTAGATGGTCAGCAGCTGAACGGTACAGGCTTTGCAACCTTTCGGGTGGTCATAGAGCTTAGCGAGCAGGATAGGAATGAGCGGCTTGCTCTGCGGCTGCCTTCCATCTTTCATGCGTATAAATTATGGGTTAATGGTGATATGCTAGCGGAAGTTGGTGCAGTTGGTCAGGACAAGAGCAGCGTGACACCGCATCTGGCAACGAAGCTGGTGTTCTTCCAGCCCGAGAATGACAGGGTAGAGCTTGTTATGCAAGTCGCCAACTTCCATCATAAGCGAGGCGGCATCACTCAGTATATAGAACTGGGCGGCAGTGATGTGTTAACGGTCAGGACCAATCTGGGAATCGCTGCCGAGATGTTCGTAACTGCAAGCCTGCTGGTGATTGGTGTGTATCACCTGCTGTTGTTCGTCCTGCGACGCAAAGATAGGGCTACATTGTATTTTGGTCTGTTCACCATGTTGTTAGGTATCCGATCATTGCTGGTCGGCGAGCTCTTGATCACACAATTTTGGCCAGCTATTCCGTGGGAATTGCAGTTCAAGATCGAGTACCTGATTCTTTGCAGCAGTGGTTATATCATCACGATGTACTCTGAGTGCATTTTTCCGAATTATGTGTCGCGTCGGATTCTTCGTGGCACGCGGAACATAACTGCCGTATTCTGTATCATTATTGTGGTGGCCCCTGCACTTGTATATACAAAATTATTACTGTTGATCGGTGTGTTGACTGTTCTCAATATGATTTATCTGATGGTTGGGTTGGTCATAGCGGCTGTGCGGCGTATGGAGGGAGCACTGATCTTCCTATTGGTGTCGGTGGTTGCTTTAGTTACTGTCATCAACGATTTTTTATATTACAACGAATGGTCACTAATCGGAAATACATCTCCGCTTGGTCTGTTGGTGTTTACGATTGCACAGATGATTCTGCTTTCTTCGAGATTTACGAGGGCGGCATCGAACGAGGAGAGGATTGCACGTGAGCTGCAGGACGCTAACAACAAGCTGACCGAAATGAATATGAATTTGGAACGGACCGTGCAGGAACGCACACAGGCCTTATCCGCAGCTCATGATGATCTCCGCACCTCGTATGACCGGTTGCTTCACTCCGAGCAAGGGCGAAAGAAGCTCCTTGCCTATATTACGCATGATCTGCGTATGCCGCTGTCCAGCATGCTTGGTTATGTAGAAGCTGTACAAGACATGGTCAAGCCGGAACGTAATGAACAGTACCTGAAGTATATCCGGGATAACACGATAAGGATTAACCGCATGATCGAGGAGTTGTCCTTCTTGTCGCATTTGGAGACGGGACAAGTCTCGTTCCAAATGGAGCCGGTTCATGTGACTCACTTCTTGCGTGATTTTTTTGAACAATATGAGCTGGTTGTGTCTGACGCAGGTTTGGATTTCATGCTGGATATCGGGGATGCGGAAGATCAACGACCTAACTTGCCTGTTGTCGAGATGGATGCGCAAAGATTAGACCAGGCGTTGTTTAATCTAGTGTCGAACGCGATGAAGTTCACCTCTAGTGGTGGGCTGGTGCGTATTGCGCTAGCTGTGGAGGAGATGAATCATACCCGCTATGCGATTATTAGCGTACAAGACTCTGGCATAGGCGTTCCTCCAGATCAGCTTGAGAAAATTTTCGATCGCAATTATAGATATGATGGACCGGGTGTAGGGAATGGTGTAGAGGGCAGCGGGCTCGGGCTGGCGATTTGCAGAGAAATCGTACAAGCGCATGGAGGGACGGTTCGAGCGGAGAGCGACGGCAAGACAGGGTTAATAATTTACATATCACTTCCATGCATTCATGGAGAAGGTAGGTGAGGGCTAGATGAACAAATATAAAATTATGATCGTCGATGATGACCCCAACATATGCGAGATTGTTCAGGCGTATTGCGAGAAGGAGGGCTTCATATCCTCCTACAGTTATAATGGGACAGAGGCCTTGAAACTGCTTGCCTCGTTCAAGCCGGATTTGATTGTACTGGATGTACTGCTGGCTAATGAGAGCGGCATTGATTGGTGCAGGAACGCACGGGCCTACACGAATGCAACGATTGTGTTTCTGAGTAGCCGTGAGGAAGACGAGGTGAAAATTAGCGCGTTATCCTATGGTGGCGACGATTATGTGACCAAGCCGTTCAGTCCGGGAGTACTCATGGCCAAGATCAAGGCACATCTTCGCAGAGTGTCAACGGGCAGAGGGGAACAACTGCTGGAGTTACCGGGTTTAACGCTGGATTTCTACGCACAGTCCGTCAACATGGGTAGTGAACCCATCTTTTTATCTAAAAAAGAGTTCGGTCTACTGTCCTATATGGCACAAAATGTTAATCGTGCCATCAGTGTCGATGCGTTGTTTCAGCTCATCTGGGGAACGGAGAGTCTGGAGGATACGAGAACGGTCGCTGTACACATCAGTAATTTACGCAAAAAAATCGAGGCTGACCCTGCCAATCCTGAGAGAATCATTACGATTCGGGGGGCCGGATATATGCTGGTTGCCAGAAGTTCGTTGCGAGCCCGAACATAGCGTTAAGGTGGATAGGCTACACTAAGTTGGGCAGATAAAATAAGGGGATGTAAACTTAGACTATTAACTTAAGGAGCGTGCTACTATGACACGTCAACGTCGAACTTTTACACCCGAATTGAAACTGCAATTAGTGAAGCTTTTTGAAAATGGCAAACCTCGCGCAGATATTGCCAGAGAATATGATATTACACCACCTGCTTTAGATCGTTGGATTAAAAACTATCGTGAATCTGGTTCATTCGCCGCGAAAGACAATCGAACAGAAGAAGAAAACGAACTTGCTCGATTACGTAAGGAAAACCAGCGTTTACTGATGGAGAACGATATTTTAAAACAAGCAGCGCTGATCATGGGACGAAAATAAATGTGATTCGTAACAATGTTCACAAATATTCAGTATCAGCCATGTGTGACGTCCTCAATCTTCCGAAAAGTACCTATTATTATCATGCCATTGAAAGTAACACATGCGCGAAGAAAGCTGAAGATCAAGAGCTTTCTAAAGAAATCATGCGTATTTCCAAAGAAAGCCATAATAATTATGGCACACGAAAAATCAAGAAAGAATTAACAAAAATATCTGAACCCAAGCAAGTTTCACGTCGCCGAATTGGTCGATTAATGAACGAAATGGGACTTGTTTCAAACTACACCGTGGCGCAATTTAAACCACGTCAATCAACCTGTAATGAAGCGCCTGTTAAGAACGAATTACAACGTCAATTTACACAAGAAGCACCGTTAGTTGTCATAGTCAGCGATTTAACATACGTCCGTGTCGGAAAAAAGTGGCATTATGTATGCCTATTTGTCGACCTCTTTATTCGCGAAATCATTGGTCATAGTGTTGGTGCAAATAAGATGGCAGAGCTTGTGTATCAAGCCATTTCAAGCATCCAAGCGAATTTGAATGATGTCAAAATGTTTCATACAGACCGCGGGAAAGAGTTTGATAACAAGCTCATTTCAGAGGCTCTTGAAACGTTTGGTATCAAACGATCTTTAAGTATGAAAGGATGCCCTTATGACAACGCTATAGCTGAAGCGACATTTAAGGTATTTAAGACAGAGTTCGCTAATGGGGCACATTTCTCTTCCCTGGAACAACTAGCTCTTGAACTGCATGACTATGTGCATTGGTTCAATAACATTCGAATTCACGGAACATTGGACTATTTAACGCCTGCTGAATTTAAACAACAGCCCTTATAATTTTTGTCCAGTTTAATGTTAACATTCCAATCTCTATATTTTTTCATGCTAAATCATCCTCTCTTTCATATGATAACTAGAAAAAAAGAGACTCTAGCAGAGTCAGAGTCTCTCTTATCCTTACTACTAAAATTAACGTAGTAATTGAAGTACTTGTTGTGGTGCTTGGTTTGCTTGAGCAAGCATCGCTTGAGCAGCTTGGGCCAAAATACCATTCTTCGTATTGTCCATAACAGTTTTCGCCATATCTGTATCACGAACACGAGATTCAGCAGCTGTTAAGTTTTCAGAAGATGTACTTAAGTTGTTAATTGTGTGTTCTAAACGGTTTTGATATGCACCAAGTTTTGATCTTTCAGCAGAAACTGATTCAATTGCATCATTGATAACACTGATTGCAGCTGTTGCTTTTTCATTAGATGATACATCTAGAGCGAATTCTGTTTCATTATCATTGCTACCGTTTGTTACATTTGCAGTGCTTACATAAGTGGCTTTTGCTCCATCTTTTGCAGTCACTTCTGTTCCACCTTCAACGACATCTCCTGATACCTTTAATGCTGTTGCACGCATATCGTTTACACTCAATGCCATAGTTTGTCCTGTATTAGCTCCAATTTGCAAACTAGCAGTAAAGCCTTTGTATTCAGTAGTTTCAAAATTTGCACCGATAGCAGTCTCAGCTCCAGCTGTTTTTTTAGTCAATGTTAGCTTATCACCAGCAACCGTCACATCGTAGTTTGCTTTTAAATCTTGTAATTCTTGTGTACTAGAAGCATCAGCATTCGTGATTTGATCTTTTAATTCTTGGGCAACCATGGCTGCTGTACCCTTATTAGCAAGAGTAATTTCTGCTGCACCAATTTTCACCTTTGAACCAGCGTCTAGTGCTTGTGTTGTAATATCATAAGATTGTTTTATTGGAGCACCATCAGCTCTGCCATCCGCATTTTTAGCGATTGAAAGATTAGTAGCATTATTTGCAAGGTCTGTTCCACTTGCTGTTTTTTCTGTAAATGTTAACTTATCACCAGTTGTTGTAACATCATATTTTGCTTTTAAATCCTGTAATGCTTGTGAACTAGTAGCAGTAGCATTGTTGATAGCATTTTTGATATTAGTTGCCGTCTCAGTTGTATTTGCTCCAGCTCCAAAATCACCAGTTAGTCCAGCTGATGCATTTGCACCACCTGCCAACAGCATTTTTCCTGCAAATTGAAGTACGTCGCCTGTAGCAAGGTTATCTGTAATTCTGAACTCGGAAACTCCTTTCACATCAGCAACACTACCTCCAGTAACTGATGCAAGATCTGTTCCACTAGCTACTTTTTCTGTAAGAACTACTCTATTACCAGTAAAGAAAGTTGAATCTCCTTGAGCTGCATTAAACTTACTAGTAGGATCAGCAGTAATTTTAGCAGCTAAGTTAACGACTGAAGCTGCTGTATCAGCTCCAACTTGGAATTCATTAGCACCTGAACCTGCTGCAGTTGCTGTATATTTTTTACCACCAATATCGACACTGTCGCCTACAGAGAAGTTTTTCGTTACATCAAAGTTATATACTCCTTGAACTGCAGCTTGATTTGTTACAGTGATATTAGCACCTACGACATTTGCCATAGTATCTCCACTAGCTACTTTTTCTTGAAGTACAATAGTATCCTTATCTGTATCTAAACCAGTAGAAGCCTGTAAATTTGTTGCAGTAAATTTACCAGTTAAAGTACCATTTGCATTGATAGCAGCCAATAGATTAGTAGCTGTTGCATTGATATCTGCTCCAAGTTTAAATCCAGTAGCATCGTTAGCACCTGAAGAATCTCTCACTTCAAACTCTTGTCCAGCCACAGTTACTTTTTGTCCAACTTCAAAGTTTGATGCAATTTCAAATTTATATTCACCTTTTACAGCTGCAGTTTGATTTGCAACAACATTACCATCATAATCTGCTGAATTCGCATCTAATCCTGCAGACTTGGCAGTAATTGTTATACTATTATCATCCCCTGCACCCCAATCAGGACTTCCTGCTGTTACTGTATAACTACCAGCTCCTGTATTACCAATGCTAGCATGAGCTTGAAGCGCAGCTACTAAATTATCTCTAGTTGTTTTAGTATCAGCCCCAACTTGGAATTCATTAGCACCACCAGGAGCTCCTGTTGTTGCAGTAAAGGTTTGCCCACCAATATCTATTGTATCTCCAGCTGTGAAGTTTGTTTTTAACTCGTACGTATAAACTGCTGCTTCCCCACCAGTTAATATAGCACCTTGAACAGCTGTTGCATCTGTTGCAACTGTAGTAGTAAAAGCACCTATATCAATTTGAGTATTTGCTGCATTAGCAGTAAAGACAATTGATGCACCCGCACCTGCTGTAATACCAGCTATATCGATACCTGTCATAGTACCGCCAGCTGCATCTGCAGCATCTGCTTTAAGAGCTGTCATCAAATTATTTCTTGAATCAGCATCAGTGGCTCCAATCGCAAAACTATATTCGTTACCACCAATAGACACAGATGTTGTGTCTCCAGATGTTTTACCTGCAAAAGCTGAAGTAAAGTCTACAGTAAAAGCTACTGTATTTCCATCAGCACCAGATGTAGTTTGAGCAACTGTAACAGCTCCTGTGAAAGGAGTAGCTGCGTTTGTTCCTGCTTGGGATACAGCTTTATTGATATCTGCTGTTCCTGCTTTAGTACTCGCTGTTACTTCTGTTAAAGGTGATCCAATGGTTCCGGCAGTAGCCGCTAATTTACTTGCTGTTTGTGTCTGTACAGCTCCTAGTTCTACTGTACCAGCTTTTACACTTTGCGTAGTAGTCGCTAAATTACTCACTTTACCTGTTGCTGCTCCACCAGTCATATCTAAAGTGTCAGTTCCCACTTTACCTGTTGCTGCATATGCAGTTGTGTTAACAGTTAAGTCTCCAGTTTTGGCTGTTCCTTTTCCACCATTTAGAAGTTTTTGCGTATTGAACTCTGTTGTATTTCCAATACGGTTGATTTCAGATGTTAACTGATTCATTTCTTTTTGGATTTCTTCACGGTCAACACCCACGTTTGTATCATTGGCTGACTGAGTCGCTAATTCTCTCATTCTTTGTAGAATGCTGTGTGTTTCTGCTAATGCACCTTCAGCCGTTTGAATCATGGAAATACCATCTTGTGAGTTACGAGATGCTTGGTCTAAGCCTCGAACTTGTGCACGCATTTTTTCAGAGATAGCAAGACCTGCTGCATCGTCTCCTGCTCTGTTAATGCGAAGACCTGACGCTAATTTTTCCGTTGATTTTGCTTGGTTAGCATTGTTGATACCTAATTGACGGTATGAGTTGGATGCCAACATATTGTGATTGATAATCATAATAAATCCTTACCTCCATGTGGTGTATTTTAGGATGCCTATCCGTTTGCATCCTTTGAAGCGCATACCCTGTACTCACAAGTCATTGATGGATTGCATGCTAATCCAAAACAAGGATTTGTAAGCCAAACTGTTATCTTCCTTGACTTCACCACTCGTCCTTAAGTGGTAGAGGCTTCGACCTTTTTTGCCATTTCTAAAGCTATATTGTTTTCTTCCCATAACTCTCCACTTATCCCGCTTATTAAATTGACATAAAAAAAATGAGCAAACAGGCCGCTGCCCTTCTTCCTCCTGAAGAATGACGGCGACTTATTTGCTCATCCTAAGTCTCGTAATTATTTTATAAATTATATTTAATTGATGGATTACACGCTAATCCAAAACAAGGATTTGTAAGCCAAACTGTTATCTTCCTTGACTTCACCACTCGTCCTTAAGTGGCAGAGGCTTCGACCTTTTTTGCCATTTCTAAAGCTATATTGTTTTCTTCCCATAACTCTCCGCGAACAATAGAAATATGCTTCGGTGCTTCAATCGCCAAGCGTAAATGGCCTTCATCGCTCTTAATGACCTTTACCTTAATGTTGTTGTCGATCAGCACATATTCTCCTGGTTTTCTCCCTAACACTAGCATTGGCTCATCCCCTTATCCCGCTTATTAAATTGATATAAAAAAAATGAGCAAACAGGCCGCTGCCCTTCTTCCTCCTGAAGAATGACGGCGACTTATTTGCTCATCCTAAGTCTCGTAATTATTTTATAAATTATATTAAATTGTCAAAAAATGATATTAAAACGACAAAAAAACGAATAAATAGGCATCTGTTTCAAATGTTCCTCCTTGAAACTATATGCGTATTTACTCGTCCATGAGTAATCGAATATGAGATTACTTTACATATCGGCAATTTATTTGAAACGTTTAGTCTTTTTGCGAAAATTTTTTTTGAAAGTTATTAATAATTTTTTATGGAATGCTGAAAGTAAATAGAAGGGTACAAGCAATTTCCAAAGCAAGGGAAATGCAGCTATTGGGCTAGTTCAAAGCTGCCGAAACGAAAGCTTGCATTAAAAACCGAGATACTTGTGCTTATTCTTGATTAAGCAATTCTCCGCGAACGATAGAGATATCTTTTGGCGCTTCAATAGCCAAGCGTAAGTGCCCCTCTTCACTTTTAATTACCTTTATGATAATTTTTTCGTTGATCACTACGTATTGTCCGGGTTTTCTTCCAAGGACCAGCATCAGACTCACTCCTTTACCGTGAAGGATCTTTATATGATTTGAACATCTTTTACAAGAATTATCATAATTCGTTCAATAGAGTTTTTCCTCCTAAATTATGAATAATTATAGCGATTTGCCTCCTTGTATTTTATCATGGTAGATTTGCCCATTAATGAAACTTAAAGAAAACTTTAAGTTCGCGCTCGAGATAAAGCATGAGCTCGGCGGATTCAGTCGGTTCTTCTCTGCAGTACACAATACAATGTGTCGGAAGTTGATATAGTGAACAAAATCATGATGCTAGATTCGTTGAGTGGCAAGACTATCTCGTTGGTCGTCAGCGCAGTAATAATCGGATCTAGGCTAGCTACTCGCCGCGAAGGGTAACAGCTCGGTGGTCAGCGTCCTAGTTGTCAACGGCAGCAAGGTACAGTACGGCAAGCATACTTACGGTGTCAATAACTAGAAAGAGTATGACAAGGTCATGGAAATCGTCAACGATGCCATGAAGGGGTATAAAGAAAAGACTATGACGGAGTATGCGGGTATGTTTGGACCTTTTCTTGATGCATATTTGAAAGGAGGAACTCTAACCGTAGACAGAGGATGAACAGCAGCAACTCGAACCTTTGGAGAATTGAAAGCTAAAGGAGTATCCTCAGAGGTTATGGGGGATGTCTATAAGTTGACGCAAGTAGTATTCACACTATCTAGTGGAAGCGCCGCAAGATCAAATACACCTCTTTCTGCGTATGATGTATTAATCCATATGTAGCTGGTAGTCGAAGATCTAGTATGCTGTCACTCCCTGTAAATTGCCGAATGATCAAAAGTTCCTTAGGAAAAGCCAATATTATTTGATAAATTGTTGCATTTTATATGCGTTATATAGATTGTCCTGGGGAATATAAATTATTTTGTAGACAAGAAAGGATAGCTTTTAAACGTGTCGGAAAATTAAGCATCATTTATATATTTAATAACACTTTGCTGTTTAGAAACATTAATTCGTGTGTGTTTACATAAAATAATTGGTAGGATTCATTACCTATTTTGTCCTTTTCGACAACCCTTAATAATAGTTAAAGGTGTTAAATAACTACCGTAACAATCTTTTCTTTTATTAAGTTCATTGTAATAATAATCCACCTTTTAAAAAAGGATTCAGAGCTTTTGAACACTCTGAATCCTTAGTCGTATTGAATTTAACTTAAATCGAAACAAAGGAATAATCCTTAATCCATCATTTCAACAAACTCCATAAATTTGACAATGATTTTGGCCATTTCTGCTCTTGTTGTAGGATCGTATGGATTGAACTTTCCATTTGCGTCCCCGATCATGATGTCGGCTTGCAGCATTTTTTCAATGTCTTTTGAAGCCCATGCTGGAATGCTTGCCTTATCTTGATAGGTTGTGATTTTTTTCGATGTTTTTAATTTACCAGCATCAAATGTAACATAGTTCATAGCTCTGCCGACCATAGCCGCTGCTTCAGCACGAGTGATCTCGGCATTTGGAGCAAACGTATCTTTCGTTTTTCCTTGAATGATACCCGCTTCCCAAGCTGCACCGATTTCACCATTTTTATTGACGGCCATCTGACTCGGAACATCTTTAAATGGTCCTGTCCATTCTCCTTTTGGTGTAAGTGCTAAACTTCTTGAAATCAGTGCGGCAAATTCGCCTCTCGTCATGGACGTATTTGGCTCATACTTCGTTTCTGACTTTCCATAAATGATTCCTTTGGATGCCAATTTCTCAATAAATTCTTCTGCCCAGCTTGCCCCGTTGTTCACATCACCGAAGGTTTTAGAACTATCTGGAATTTTTGTTAAAGAAGGTAAACCAGAGATATAACCAATACCGCCTGTTTTATTAATACCTATCTCTTTGTCAATAGCTTTAAGTAAATCTTCTTTATTAACAGCTGTAATGGACTTACCATCTAATTCATCTCCAGGATGTTGGAAATTACTGAAAATGTATGAGAATCCATTGCGGTCATCAGCTGCAAATAATCCCGTTGCTTCCGCTCCTGCAGGAGTAGATAGGATACGATCTAATTTCTTAGTATCAACATTATATGCCCATACATAGTTATTCGTATGCATGCCGCTATCTTCACCAATAAATAATGTTCTCATTGCTTCAGAATAGCTTAAATTATCAGGGTTAGCTACTTTGTCTGGATTTGCTGTATTTCCAAATGAATCGGTCTCTTTTAAGTCTTCACCAACAACCAATCCAGACATTGATGAAGCAACATATGAACTGTTAATAGCTACTCCAGTGTTATCTTTTTGTCCATTTTTTAAATCTAATTCGAAAGTTACCCCAGCTTTAATTTTTGGCAATTGAATATGGTCTGCAGGTTCTTTTCCTGTTGTATCTTTTTCCATACTTTTTTCTTGATATGACATAGCGATGTATGCTTTGCTATCTTTAGCGTTTAGCGTTACACCTTCCATCTTATTAAACTCAGTCGTTGCACCAAGCATTGCTGCATAGCGGCGTGTTTCAAGGAAGGCTGCTGCTTTTTCTTTTCCAGGTTTAAGTTTTAAATACTCAACTTTACCACCATATGAGTATTGTTTAATAGCTGTAAAACCTTCTTTAGGAGCATCAGAAGTTTCAAAAATATCATTGAATGTAATATCACTATCAATAATATCTTTCACTTCTGCATCTGTTGTATGTCCTAAGTTAATCCATTGTAAATCTCCTGAACCACCGTTTTCAGTACCTGTTTGGTTAAATTTAGCTGCATATAATATACCAGATGATAAATCTCTTTCCTTGTCAGCTACATACATAAATAATCCAGTATTTCCACCATCGTCACCGAAGAATACCGTTTTGTTATCAGGCATTACTTTAGCTAACTCATGAGAGATACGACCTGTGCTGTAATGTTTTACAACTGATGTTTTACCATTCTTATCTACTGTAATTTCAGGAGTGAAACCATAGAAATAAGGATTAGCCTTTGCTTTATCTCCAAAATAGTATTGAGCGAATGTTTCCACTTGATTTCTTGTTTTTGAAGTAACATCTAAAAATTGACGAGCATCTGGTTCGTACTCTTCAGAACCTAAATGTGTATTCCATGGAGATAAAGATCCGTTACACGGAATCCAAAGTCCATCTACTGCTGAAAAATCAATCTTTTCTACTTTTACTGGTTTAAGTTCACCTGTTTTTTTGTCCTGTTCCATCTCAGTTAAAGACATAGATGCTGGAACTAACCCGTATGCTGATTGACCATCAGCATCAATTGTTTGATATTCATAATGTGTAACCATATAAAGTTTACCGTCAATAGGCATCAATAAGCTGTTTGAATCCGGAGAATCGGAGACAAAGTATTTTCCGTCTGTACTGCTAGGATCCTTAATTGGATTTCCGTTCACATCAATCGGTGTACCTGCAGGGACTTTTTCCCCTTTAACTATTGCTACCTTATCTTCTGATTTAAATAAGTAATTGTAAGATAGTGGGAATGTTTTTACTTCTCCATTGCTATATTTAACATCAACCGTTGCCTTTGTATATGTTTTAACCATTTCATCAATCGTTTTTGGAGCTTCCATCTCATTGAACTTCACAGCTTCAATTGTAATGTCTGCCTTAGCAGCCGCTGCTGCAGGTGTTAAAGCTGGAACTGCAATAGCTAGAGCAAGCGCTAAAGTAGCTCCTTTTTTCACGAGTTTCTTATTAATCATTTAAAAACTCCCCCTATTATATTTACTATATGCTTATTCTATTAAACTACATATATATTAATTTAATGTTGATTTATTGTAATTTTTTGTAACTAGATGTCAACAGTTTCTTTTTTAACTTTCCATACTTAATTAATCCCATAAGTACTCAAGTATGCACTTGTCCGATCATTGGAAAATAAGTTAGCCATTTTGTTTCATTTCTTCCACGTTATCAATGATAAATTCACCCGATATTCAATAACCAGTAGAAGATAGGTCTGTTTAGGTTTAAATTCATTTGACAAAAGCAATTGGATAAACTGTTCCTATAGATAAAAAGCAATTAAATAAAAATTCAATTAAAGGCTGAACCATATACATAAATTGTATATGATTCAGCCTTTTCTAATTTACTTAGATAGTTATTATTAATAAAATGATAGAATTCTCACGTTTCTAAAACCTCATTTACTTATGATACGGTTCACCGTACCAATTATACCTGCGGTTAATTTTGAAACTACATTTTGTGACGCCCAATGACAGTAGCAACATCCTTGACCTTGAATAGGGTAAATAACTTTATTTCATAAATAAACAGACGGGTAAAACCACTACATATGAATATGGTCTACCTCGTCTTATTATTGTTTTCATAATGTCCCTATTTTTGCCCCCATTTTTACCATTAGTATTTAAATACTAATGTTTCAAGCTCCAATGGTGTCCCCCTTTTAAAAAATACTTAAATCATAAGCCTGCGAAAGTTTTTCAATAAATTTCATGCCAGCAACGCTATTACCTATATCATCGATTCCCGGACTATAAACACCAATACCTAATTTTCCTTTAAGGTGCTCTACTTTACCGTTCGATACAGTACATAAAACACTGCCTGATACACCACTTTTCATTGGAATACCAATGGAAGCAGCATACTTTCCTGAAGCATTATACAGTCCACAAGTCGTCATTAAAGCTTTAGTTATTTTTGCTGTTTTAGGTGTTATTAACTTTTCGTTTGTTAATGGATGCACGCCATTCCCTGCAAGCATAAGCCCTATTTTTGCAAAATCCTTTGTCGAAACCTCGAGTGAGCATAAACGGATATAAGTCTCTACCGCTTCCTCTACATCACAAAGCAAATAATCATTTGCCTTTAAATAATAAGCGATTGCCCGGTTCCGATGGGTTGTTTCAATTTCGAAACGATAAACGGCCTCATTTATTTGATGAGGACTATCTGTAATACGATTTAAAAAATCCACAACATAATCTACCCGATCCTTCACTGATTCCCCAGGTAACATTAAAGCAATAGTAATAGCGCCTGCATTAATCATCGGATTAAATGGTTTTCCCGGCGCAGTGGGTTCTACATCTACTTTATCCAGTACAAATTGTAATCCATGGTATTCGCAGGCAACTATAAAATTAATGACCTTTGAAATACTTTGTAGAGTAAATTGTGCCTCTATATTCCCAACCTCAAAGTAATTTCCATTTTGATCAACTATACATGCAGCAAATTGCTCTACAGATTGAAGGGCTAATTCCGGAATGTAAGATGCAGGCTTTCCTCCCTTCGTATATGTTTTCGCTTCATTTGTAATTTCCAATTAACATCATGCATACCTCTCTTTACGGCACGAAAGAGATGAACCAATAAAGGTAACATCCCTTTCAAATTTCTTTATTCTTCTGGAATTAGAGAAACGTACTTTTCATCTTTTAAACGAGTCTTTAACTCCTGTTTTGCTTCTTCAATAATGGTTGGGTTTTCCATACAAGTAATTGCAGTACGAGCCATAATATCCGCCGCATAAAGCATTCCCTTATGTGCAATCGGCGTATTACCTACAGCTACTACTTGCCAAGTATGGAGTGGTGTACCAAGTACCAAACAAGCTGTTGTACATTGTACTGTTGGTGTTTTCCAGCTTACATCTGCAACGTCTGTTGAACCATACAAAGCCATCTCTGGCGATAATGGTAATACAAGCTCGCATAGGCGCTTGTTGCCTATTAATTCCTTTTGCTCAGGAGACATATTCAAATAAGCTGTAGTCTTACTTTCATCATCCAATGCCTGATAAATTTCCTCAGCAAAAGCAAAGTCCTCTTCACTAAATTGAAGAGCTGGAGCTGCATCAAACTGCTGCTGCATCACTTTGGCAAGCGTTGTATTTGGAATTAAATCCGATGCTGCCCCCTCAAAATGTTCCACAAATGTTGTTTCTGTCATTAAGGCCGCACCTTGAGCAATTTTTTGAACACGCTTATGGATATCTACTACTTGCTGTTTCTTTGGCGCCCGAATTAAATAAGAAACCTCTGCATACGGCTGAACTACATTAGGGGATGTACCACCACTATTAACTACAGCATAATGGATGCGCGCCTCTTGGATAACATGTTCACGCAGGTAATTTACACCAACATTCATTAACTCCACTGCATCTAAAGCACTGCGCCCTAAATGAGGGGTAGCAGCTGCATGAGCACTCTTTCCTGTAAATTTAAAAGTCGCTGCATAGTTCGCTAGTGACGTAATATTCCAAGCTGTATTGTTTGTCATTGGATGCCAAGTAATAGCCATATCCACATCATCAAACACACCATACTTTGCCATGTAGGCTTTACCAGATCCGTTTTCTTCGGCTGGACAACCATAAAATCGAATGGTGAACGGTGCATTTGTTTTTTCAACATATTCTTTCGCTGCTACTGCTGCTGCAAATGCACCTGTGCCTAGTAAATTGTGTCCACAGCCATGCCCATTCCCATTCTCTTCAATTGGCGAATATTCCGCCTTCCCGCCTTCTTGACTTAAAAATGGCAAGGCATCATATTCACCTAAAAATGCAATAACAGTTGAACCACTGCCAAAGCTGCCCATAATCGCCGTTTCAAGATTTGCTACATTTTTTTCAACTGCAAATCCTTCAACTTTTAATGCTTCCTCCATTACTGAAGCCGCATATTTTTCTTTAAAATGCAATTCCGGCTTTGCCCAGATTTTATCACTGATTGTTGTAAACGTTTTCCTTTTCTCTTGAAGAAAATCAGTTACATTAAAAAATAAATTATGCAATTTACTCATGCTCAGCCTCCTTATTACCTTGACCTTTTGGAGAGATTGTTAAAATCGCACCTACACAAATAACCGAAAACACCACTAACAGCCACATTGCAGCATTATATGAACCATTAAATGAATCAACCATGAACCCTATTAAGGTAGGTGTAACAAATCCTGCCAACTGTCCCCCAGTGTTTGCCATACCCATAGCTGTTCCTGCATAATCTGAAGGAATTCTCTTTAACACAAATGATGGTAGCAATAACATAACAAAAGTCAATAACAATGTTACGATACTTTGGTATGTGATAAATAATGCAATCGATTCTGCATTAAACATTAAAAATAGGAATCCAGCTAAAACCAGTGCACATATAGCACCAATAAACTTATTTACTTTCAAATCTAATTTGTCGATTAGATAACCGAATACCAACATGGCAATAATCTGAATGGCACCGGGAATCATTTGTAGCCATCCAATGGAGACTAAATCAAGCCCACGTACATCTGACAAATATTTGGGCATCCAAGAATTTAAACCCCAGTTCACCGCATAAATGGTAAAGTAAGAAACTACTAAACTCCACATTAATGGCTTCTTAAATAAAATGCCTAAAATCGCTTTTACCTGAGGCCCTTTAACAGACTCTTTTGCTATTTCATCCTTCGGTACATACTTCCAATATAGGAATGCAATCATTACCCCCAAGGAACCAGCAATAACAAAGAATGCGCGCCAACCAATCGTTACCAATAACACAGCTGAAATAATGGGTACTAGCATCGCCATAATTCCACTAGATGTAAGCATGATAGACATTGCTTTACTTCGCTCATTCACAGGGAAAGACGTTGAAATAATCTTTGAAGCTGAAGGTTGGAAACCGCCCTCACCAATTCCGAATAAGAAACGAATGACCACCATCACACTTAATGTCCATGCAACTGCTGTTAAGCCTGTAAAAATGGACCATAAAATCACCGCTATTAATAAAATCCGTTTTGCCCCGAATTTATCAGCCAATAAACCCCCAGGCAATTGCATTAAGGCATATCCTAAGAAAAATGAACTTAAAATTAAACCTGTTTCCGTAGCTGACAAGGAAAGATCCTTACCAATATACACAACCGCATAATTCATTAAATAACGGTCTAGGTTCCCTAATGCCCAACCAAAGAAAAGTAATACTATTAGCGTTTTGCGAACCTTTTTCTCAAGAATTTTTTCTGACATAAATGCCCTCCTTATCGTTATTTAGCGAAATTTTCGTTTAATATACGTAAATTATATATTAAATTGTAAATGCTTTCAATGAATTTTTTTTTGGGGGGCAGAAAAGTTGAAAAGAGTTTTGGAATATGGTCTTGGATTAAAAGAAAAAAAACACTTTCTATCTTAAAATAGAAAATGCTTTTTCCCATTAGAATATTTCAATTAGTATTATTCACGTAATTTATACAACTTAGCAGGGCGCCCCCTTGAATTACGACTTTCCTCCCCACAATATTCAATCAGTTCAACCTTCGCTAATTCTGAAATAATTCGCTGCGCATTCCGTTCAGTCATGTTCAACTCTTTTGCCAACATTTTTGCACTAAATGCCTCAACTTTTAACTCGTTCATAATGGCCTCGATTTTTCCAAACATTTTCCCACTGATGGACGTCTCATTCAGTCGTTCAATTAACGCCTTATCTTGAACACGACTTGTATACGAAATTTGCGATGACCCTTGGGCAATTTCTGTTATTACCCCATCTTCCCGCATTACAACCATACCTTGCGTCCCCTTCTCCATTAAATGTTGTATGGCATGATGCGCATAATTTTCCGCATAGTAAACCGTAGAGGCATGTCCAATACCAACAACAACCGGCTGTTCTGTTTCAACAGACAAACGATCAATCATTTCAAATATTGCATTAATATTTCGTTCAACAATACCCCGCGAACTAAAAATGACAAAGCGGCCATTACTTTCCTCAATTAGGTATCCATCTATTTTTTCACAAATTTGCAGAATAATCTTTTTCATATTCAGCTGTAAAAAATGGATTCCATAGCCATTTTGATTCGCCATTTTTATAAAATCAAAATTTTTAATTTGTACAACTAAAGCAGTGGTTTGGGTTTCCTTATAATAAAATGTTTGGATTTTTTCGCTAAATAGTTGAAGCGTGTGATAAATAGCCTGAGTATGTGGGCTAACCAAACAAACAGGAATTCCCATCTCCTTTAATTTTTCTTCGACTGTCGGATAAACCGTAATGACACTATCTATTTTTTGTTCATTCCAGTATACTACATGATGTTCAATAATTTCAGCGATGGATGTGTTAGCCGTAAATCGTTTAATATATACATGATTTAATATTTTATCTAAATCTACTATTTCATCAAAAAAACTTTCCTCAGGAACATCTAGTACGTCGATACTAACATTTTTCACTAATTTTCCAATTTCATGGCTTATTTCTAGCGCGCCACGATAAAACATATCCCCTGTAATAAAAATATACTCCATTCTATCCTTTGAAAAATGCTTTGATTTTTGTGCGATCTTATAAGGAATATAGCCTGAAAATAGCCAAAAATCGACATTACTATGATGTTTTTCTAGTATATCCGTTGTTTCACTTACAGTGTTATAGGAATATCCGACAAATGATAGGTTTGATTCAAATTCCTTTGCGTAATGTGAAATTATCCCAACTGAACGAGCCGGTCCTACAATACCAACCTTATACATAGGTGATTCTCACTTTCCATTTATTTTGATGAGGTACTCATAATATTAATAATAAAGCATTTCCGCTCTAAACCATAGTATTCGCAAACTTCATAGCCTACTGATTTATCAGCTATGATCGGTGCATCCTCATCAATATCAACTTTTTCCTTATCGGGAGGGGGGCCGTGTCCGCAAACCCCTTAATAAAAGAAGGAACCATCTATTCGAGAAAGATGGTTCTTTCTTTTTGTCGTTTTTATTTACTGGCAGCAATGTCTCCATACGATAAATTATCCGGTTTTTGCTTCAGGAATAATAAAATTTAAAGAGGAATACGAAGAGTCCATACGTGAAACAGATTTACCGAAGACAAGGGAAGAATTTGAAATCAGAGCTAATCTATTTTATTTAAATTTCGAGATTAAGAACTACTTAATTATTAAGAGAAATATTTTTAAAAGAAGTAAACTTTAGCTCCAGAGGCTAGCCATCACTCTGGCAATGACCACGGGGGCGGGTTTCTCGGCTTAATAAGCCAAAGAACTCGTCCCCGTGGCTTTTCACTGAAATAACCGATTTTGAGACATGGCATTGATGATATGTTATCAAAGTAAGGGATTCTTTATGAATTGTCTCCAACACTATTTGCTCATACAAAAGGTGACTTTTAAAAATCTCATTTACTTATGATACGGTTCAACTTATCGTTACTGGCAAACATTGAATTGACGTTTATTAAGAATTTTTCTTAATCATATCTTCTACATAAGCTAGAAAATTAGGATACGTAGAAGCCCCTTCCAAGAAGTGTGTTGTTTCTAACAAAGGCAATATAACAATATCCCTCTTTTTAGAATATAGGAGACTATAGGTTTTTTCACTTCTATGGAATTCGTCAAGTGCAGAAGAGTAAGCGTAAACAGAATCAAACTCATACCAGATAAAATCCTGGTTAATATTCTTTTTAATCACCTCTCCTATATATGCGCCTATTCGAACCACAAAATTGTCAAAGTGTTTATTTAACAGTTCAATGCCTTTTTCGGTATTCATTAATCTTTTTACATACATATCAATGAATCGAGTACTTTCAATAGTGAAATCTAAATTTCTTTTAGTTAGATTCTCCTTATCCCATGCATCTTCTGAAACATCTCGATACATTAAGGTTGCCATGCCTTTTAAGTCATCTTTTATTAATTTTGTTCTTTTTAAGAAGTCGAACATACGTGAATGTCTCCTTTTATCAATTACCTTTGCTAATATACTTCATACAAGCTGATACTTATTGAGAAAAATATTATCTAATAATAAAACAATACTCTGTTTGCCATTCACTTGTGGTACGGTTCCCCCCGAATAATCCGAAAACTTCGATACACTTGCTCCACTAATATCAACCGCATTAACTGGTGTGGGAATGTCATATTCGAAAATGACAACTTTTCATCTGCACGATTTAGCACAGTATCACTAAGGCCAAGTGATCCCCCTATAATGAAGGCAATTTTGCTTTTGCCGTATGTGGCAAGTTTATCGAGATCAGCTGCCATTTGCTCAGATGTTTTCATTTTTCCGTTAATAGCGAGAGCGATGACGTACGTATCCTGTCCAATTTTTGAAAGGATTCTTTCTCCTTCTTTTTCTTTTACCTGAATCATTTCGGCATCGCTCAGGACTTCTGGCGCTTTTTCATCCGCTACTTCAATGACGTCCATTTTCGCATAAGCCGAAAGTCGTTTGACATACTCCTCAATTCCTTGTTTTAAGTACTTTTCCTTTAATTTACCGACTGTTATAATAGAGATATTCACAATACAATCCCACCTTACAAACAATTTACAAACATGTTATCCACAAAAGTTATCCACATATCAACACTGAATCTGTTTATATTTTACCATATCTTACACATGTGAATATCATACTTTCACTCTCTTCTTTTTCTGATAAAGAGTAAAAAGAATGAATTTTCAAATTTTTTAGATAATTTTATGTTTATTTAAGGCTTTTCTTTTGTTTCAATACTATTAAAAGTCATTGTCGCATAATAAAAAATTCCCGTTATCAACATGTTGATAACGGGAATTTTCTGACTTTATCCACATACCCACAGAATCCATCCACATTTTGTACCCGTATATTAGTTTCCTACCACATATACGGCTTGATTTTCGCAAAACTCACATGAAAGCACTTCTTCTACTTTTTCTATTTTAGGCGCTGTTTCATACTCATCAACAGCAATATCCAAGGCTAGCTCGGCATGTTCTAAACAGCAATACATCTTTTTTCCCCCATTAAAAATCACTTTCTGCTACTAATTTTAACTCAGTCTGCTGTTGTTTTCCATCACGATAGTATGTGATCATGATACTGTCGCCTGCTTTTTTATGGTTATACATATATTTACGCAAGGCAATAACATCTTGAATTGGTTTACCGTCTAATTTGGTAATCACATCGTATTCACGCAGTCCTGCTTCTGCTGCAGGGGATTTAGTGAGCACTTGCTCAATGATGACACCTTCTGTTACCATTTCAGGAAGTTTAAGTGTTTGCCGCTGATGATATGCTGGCAATTCACTAACGTTTTGAAGCGTGATCCCCATAGCAGGGCGCTTCACTTCTCCAAATGATTCAAGGTCTTCAATGATTGGAAGTACTGCATCAATTGGGATGGATAGTCCAATCCCTTCAACGGCATTTTCAGCAATTTTCATTGAGTTGATACCGATCACCTGCCCAGCAATGTTCACAAGAGCACCACCGCTGTTACCCGGGTTGATTGCCGCATCTGTTTGCAATACTTCTGCCTGCCAGTCGCTCACCATGTCACCGTTTAAATCAACAGGTACAGCACGTTCAAGTCCCGAAACGACACCTTGCGTAACAGAACCGGAAAATTCAAGACCAAGTGGATTACCGATTGCGATAACCGGTTCACCAATTTTCAATGCTTCCGAGTTGCCAAATTCAGCTACCTTATCAACATTTTTATCACTGATTGATAGGACAGCAAGATCTGTCCATACATCGCTACCAATAAGTTTTGCTGGTTCTTTCGTACCATCTGCAAGTGTTACTTCCAGCTGCTGCGAGCCTTCAACAACATGGTAGTTCGTAACTATAAATGCTTTATTTCCATCTTTTTTATAAATAACACCGCTTCCTGTACCTGCTTCCTGTGTCGTCGCTGCTGCTCCGAAAAAGTTCATCGTTTCTTGAATATTCGTAATGCCGACGACCGTATCTTTCGCTTTATCGACTGCTTTTGTCACATCTGTTGTCACATCAACTGAAACTTGCTCTGTGTGGCCAGAAGATTGATTTTCAACGACAGTTCGTTCATCGTTCTGGTAATCCGTTATGGATGGAAGGATTGCAATGACAAGTCCCACACCTACAACAACACCTGCCAATCCGGATAAAAAATAGCCACCTTTGCCACCACGCTTATTACGCCCCATGCGTCCTTCATCATAATAACCCATGTATTCCTCATCCTTTCCACCCTCTTATTGTCTCACCATTCACTTTATCTATTCTGAAAAAATTATACGCTTTTGACTAAAATAAGAGCAACTGATAAGGCGAAAAATCAGGTTCAATCCTATTTTGACCACTTACACGAGTTGTTGATCGTTTAGCCATATTTCTGACCGTTCAATCAAAAAATATCCCCAGCATACAAGCTAGGGATGTTTCGTTTAAATCGTAGCTAGCGGCGTTGACGTTTTGGGATCGGTATCAAATAAATGAAATTGCTCTCCAACACCGGCGTCTTTCATTTGCAACGTTTGCGTGACACTCATTTTTGCTAGTTCTTTCATATTATTATCTGTGCTCAAATGCGCCAAATAAATTCGTTTCGTATTCGGTCCAATAACCTCATTCATCGCGAGTGCAGCATCTTCATTTGATACGTGGCCGACATCACTTAAAATACGCTGTTTAATATTCCATGGATAGCGGCCCATACGCAGCATTCCGACATCGTGATTACTTTCGAACACATAGGCATCCGCATTTTCGATTAAACCTTTCATTCGGTCACTGACATAGCCTGTATCCGTAATCAACACAAGTTTTTTGCCACTGTGATGAAAAATATAAAACATTGGCTCAGCTGCATCATGTGATACACCAAACGACTGAATGTCGAGTGAGCCAAATGTTTTTACTGTTTCCATTTCGAATATAAACTTTTGACTGTCATCAATGGTACCCGTTAATCGGTCCATTGCTCTCCACGTCTTTTCATTGGCGTATACCGGCAATTTATATTTTCTAGCCAGCACACCAAGTCCTTTAATATGGTCACTATGTTCATGTGTAACAAGAATACCGGAAAGTTCCTCAATCTTCTTGCCAATCGATGAAAATAGTTCATCCATCTTCTTACCGCTCAGTCCTGCGTCCACAAGGAACGATTGACCGTCTGATTCCACAAAAATTGCGTTGCCAGTGCTTCCACTTGCAAGCACACTAAATTGCATCGTCATGTATGACCACTCCAGTTAAATTACGACTCTTTTTCCGTTTGATAAATAGACCCGTCAAACGCATTCACATAAATTTCTTCCGTTTTTTCATCTTTTTTCAGCTGAAAGTACCATGTCGGTGACAGCACCTGTGCTTCTGTTAGCCGTACGAAGGTATAGTAGCCCAGTTCTGCATTGGCAATTTCACTATCCGGCTGAATACGACCATTTTTATACAAGGCATCAATCGCTTGGAAGGCTGTTAAAACGGCTTCCTCTTCACGATTTTCATCAATGTCTGACAGCATTGTCTGTGTATAGCTAATAATGTTGTCAGCATCATCCAACTGCACCTTTAAATAACCACTTATATTTTTAAACAGTTTTTTATCACCAAACTGCTGATAGAAAATCACTGTTTTTTCATCACGATTCCGCTTCCAATAGGAATAGCGGTCGCCTTGCAATACGTTGTTTTTTACGAAAGAGATAATTTTTTCGCGTGTTGCCCCATCCGTGTCATATGGCTTGTCCAGCTCACTTATAACTTCTGTTCCATTGTTAATTGTCATTTTCTGCTTCGTTAAAAAGAAAAACTCTTTTTCAGAAAATATTTTCGGTTTGGCCGTAATAATGGATAGCTCTTCAGCATCAACGGGCATTCTTTCGTATTCAATTCGATCGGACTGAAGCTTTTCTTCAATGGAAGTTTCCTTAATGACTTCAAAACGGCTCGCATCATATTTGTTAAAAAACATGACTGCTAAAAACAGATCGAGTACAAGGAACACAGCGATAAAAATTGTTTTTGTTTTATTCCAATCCATCGGCTGTCCCCCCTCCACCAGTCACAAGACGCCGCCACTTTCCATTATATTTATAGTACCAGGAAGGCTCAAACGCTAAAATTTTCGGTAATTCACGCTCAATGGTCATTTCATAACCAATTCGCATATCTGTCAAAAGAGACACATCAATTTCTTGGCTGAGCACTTTGCTAATGGCTTCTTCTCCACCTTCAAGCTCAATCGGCGGCTCTGTTTCCAGAAGCGGACTATCAAGCTGAATAATAAAAGAAGGACGGCTATATTGATAAATGCGTTCACGCCCCCATGTTTGAGATAATTCAGCCATCCCCTGCTCGTTAAATACTGGGTAATCATTTAAGAACAACCGGTAACTAATAGACGAGGAACCTGGGGTTGTGTTAAACAGCCGGTACTCATCCACCCAGCCATTATGGTCATTGACAAAGCTGATACTTTTATCAATAAGCTTATAAAGCGCTATTTTCTGACCGATTTCATTTTCCACTGCCAAATTCAAATACGTAATGACACCAGTACTGTGATTGACACTCATTAAACTGGAACCATCTGTGTACTCATCACTTCTCGAGCTTGATCCGCGTCTTACGTAACTTGGATCATTAAACAGGGCCTTTTTAAAGGTTTCACCCTCTATTTGTTCGGGCAAATATTGTTTCGTATACAATACCGGTGCTTCTTTTCTTACATATAAAAGTGACCCATTTCGAATTTGATGCGCGATGTATGGTTCAAGATGATTTGATGGTGCCAAATAGCGCCTTTTAAATTCTGCAAGTGATGTGGATTCAATTCGGCTTTTAAATACTAGCCGTTCCTGTACGGAAACGAAGTAAACAGACATACTGTTACTTTTCTCTTCCAATTGAACCACCATTCGGTCAAATACAGCACTCGGGACATCTGAATGATTAAAAGCTAATATATTTTTCATTGTATTAAACGGAATGGGCCCAGCAAAAAATAATTCAACATGAGAATCACCAGTCAACAGTTCATTAAATTCTTGCTCATTTAACAAATTAGAAATATTTTCTGGTTCATAAAACATCCATGAAGCCATTTCCTCCATGAACCATGTTAACTCTTCTTTTGCCTCCGTTCCATAATATTGACCCTGTAAATGGGTGACAATTTTAGTTGGCTTCAGCAGCGATGAAATTTTGCGCTGCTGGCCAATTTCCACTTCTGTTACAATTGTATCTGAGCTTTCCGTAATCGTTTCATAAGAAGGCTTGTAGTTCCAGATGCCCCATGTAAATGCCAGGCTTATGAGCACAAGCAGCGCGAGGGCAGCGGATTTGATTTTTTCATAATTCATACCCAATCATCCTCTTCGGAAAGATCTGCCGGCAATGTGAAGAATATCGTTGTTCCTGTTCCTTCCACGCTCTTTGCCCAAATATGACCGTCATGTGCACCAATCAGTTCTTTTGCAATCGCAAGACCAAGACCAGTTCCGCCCATTTTCCGCGAACGAGCCCGATCTACACGGTAAAAACGTTCAAAAATGCGCTCAAGGCTCTTTTTTGGAATACCCATCCCTTGATCACTGACGCTTATTTGAATCGTGTCACCATGCTCTTCCACTTTAAATGAAACAAGTCCGCCTTCTGGTGAATATTTCAGTGCATTCGAAATAATATTATCAATAACCTGTGTCAGCTTATCTTGGTCGATTGTGACATAAATCGGATAGCGCGGCAGTTTACGCCGGAATGTAACTTCCTGCGATTTCGTCATTTCAAAACGATCAATAATTTTATTGAAAAATTCGATAAAATCGGTATCTTTCTTCGTTAAATTGTATTCATGACTGTCGTACTTTGATAATTGCAACAAATCATTCACAAGCCGAATCATCCGCTCCGTCTCTGTCTGTGTCACATCAAGAAAATTCGGTGCAATGTCCGGATCTTGCCATGCCCCATCAGCAAGCGCTTCTAAGTAGCTGCGCATCGTCGTAAGCGGCGTCCGCAGTTCATGTGATACATTCGTCACGAATTCACGACGTTCTATTTCAATCTTTTCCTGTTCAGTAATGTCATGTAAAACGGTAATCAACCCATTAACGAAGCCCGTTTCTTTTTGAATAACCGAGAAATTTGCTCGTAAGATGTACGGGCGTTCATGCGTACTATAGTCAAGATTAACCGAATCCTGCTCATTTAATAAATCATCAAACGAATAGTCTTCCTCTAAATTTAGCAGAGACACTATTGGTTGTGAAATAATTGTTTCACGTGAAACATTCAGCATTTTCGATGCTGGTTCATTAATTAAAATAACACGGCCACGGCGGTCTGTCGCAATTACACCATCCGTCATATGTGATAAAACGGATGACAGCTTACGACGCTCACCTTCTGTTGTCGCTTGCGATTCCTGAAGCCGCTTCGTTAAATTATTAAATGTTACTGCAAGTTCACCAATTTCATCTTGACCATACACTTTTACTTTTCTTGAGAAGTTCCCCTTCCCCAGCGCAACCGCCTGACGCCTCATATCTGTAATTGGCCTTGTAATCGTTCTCGCCAGCGTAATGCCTAGTATCGCGGTAATAGCTAACGCCAAAATCGCCGCAGAAAACAAGATTTCATTAATATCATCTAGCTGGCTAAATACAGTTTCGATATCTCCAATTAAGTAAATGGCACCGATCACTTCACTATTTAATAAAATAGGAGACGTTAATACCCAAACACGGCGACCAGTCCGGTCGTCAATCAACATGCTATCTTCTGTCGTACTAGCAGACAGCGCCCGTTTTATGGATATTTCTGTCATACGCTGGCCGACCACACCTTGATTATTGGCATCAGATGTACCGATAATCCGGCTCCGTTCATCAACGATACGCACTTCCGTAATATCTGGAGCAGAAAAATCTTTTAAAATACGCCGAATATCCTGCTCAAGCGTATTCGATTCATCATTGCGCTCTTTCAACATTTCTTCACCCAAATTGTACTCCAATAGATCAATACGTTGTTGCAAAGAGGTTTTAAAATTTGTTACAAATTTTTCCTCGAGAGAGTTTACAAAATACACGCTAATCACTTGCATCGCAAATAAAATAAGCAGTACATATGTGAGCAAAAATTTCATTTGAATCGAACGAAAAAAACCTACTCGTTTCATCAACACTACTCCTGCTCAGGGTTGCGTAAGTAGTAGCCTACTCCTCTTCGCGTCACGATCCATGAAGGGTGGCTCGGGTTATCTTCAATCTTTTCTCGTAACCTGCGCACAGTAACATCCACTGTCCGAACATCCCCGTAGTAGTCATATCCCCAAACGGTTTGAAGCAAATGTTCACGCGTCATGACTTGTCCAATATGTTTAGCTAAATAATGGAGTAGTTCAAATTCACGATGCGTTAATTCAATCGTTTCGTCTCGTTTAGAAACAATGTATGCATCCGGATGAATGGTTAGCGCCCCGACCACAATTTCATTCGTTTCTGTCTGTTCTTCTTCTTGTACAGGCACCGCTTGATGTCGGCGCAAATTTGCTTTCACACGAGCAATGAGTTCACGCGTGGAAAACGGTTTTGTGACGTAATCATCCGCACCAAGTTCAAGACCGAGCACTTTATCAATCTCAGAATCTTTTGCTGTCAGCATAATAATTGGCATTTCATATTTTTTGCGTACTTCACGGCAAACTTCCATCCCGTCACGGCCCGGAAGCATAATATCTAGCAAAATGATATCCGGCTGCATTTCTTCTACCATCTCAACAGCCTGGTCTCCATCATATGCACACTGAACGTCGTATCCTTCTTTTTTTAAATTAAACTGCAAAATGTCTGCGATTGGTCTTTCATCATCTACAACCAATATTTTCTTTTGCATGATCTATGTCCCTCGCTTCTTTTTCGATACATTAAAGATGGCTTTAAATAATTCATTCTACCATATTTTCGCCTCTTTTACCTTTTTAACTTTACCATGAATAGTGTGATTGCGGCATCCCGTTTCTGTTCGGTAAACATTTCATAAAGTGGTACTTCACTTCACCTCTAGATCAATCACACTTTTACGGGTAGTTGTTCCTTATTTTTTCGAAGTCTTACAATACATTCTCACTTACTGCCCTTTAATATAAAAAAATAAAAAGCACCACGGGAGCGAAATCACCGCGATGCTTTTTTTGATGGCTCAGGACGGAATCGAACCGCCGACACAAGGATTTTCAGTCCTTTGCTCTACCAACTGAGCTACTGAGCCTATATAAAATACTTTCATAAACTAAAATTCATTTGTCCTTCGTCCCGTTCGCGCTGCGCCCGAAGCGGTACGCTGATGCAAGTTCAGGGAAGATTACTCTCCTTGCTCTACCGACTGAGCTACTGAGCCTAAATAATTAACGTTCTTTACGTTATCTGTTAAAAACATAGCGACCGTTAATCATGAAGGACAATTCACAGATATGGACGGCCGCTATTAAGACATAACATTAGGTTAAAGTAAAAATGGCGGTCCGGACGGGACTCGAACCCGCGACCTCCTGCGTGACAGGCAGGCATTCTAACCAACTGAACTACCGGACCAACAATATGTTTACTAGCAACTTTGCTAATATTACCACATGCCTAAAAGGCTGACAATACATTTCGAAAAAAATTGTCGAAAAATGCGAACAATCCGAAGATATATTGACAATTTTGCGACTATTTCCAAACATTACAATACAAATTTCGTCATGTCATACCCACACCCATGAACATTCGCATTTAAATACGACTAAATCTACTTAGATCATAAACAACAGGCACTAAATACAGCACATTTTAAAAAACCGCTTCCACAAAGGAAACGGTTTTCATCATGATTAGCCCCAGACACTTCTTACAACGTTCGTTTGATTACGGTCCGGTCCAACAGAGAATACAGAAAGCGGAATACCTGTCAGCTGTGAAACGCGCTCAATATAATGACGTGCGTTTTCAGGAAGCTCATTCAAGTTTTTCACCCCTGTAATGTCTTCTGTCCAGCCCGGGAGTTCTTCATATACGGGCTCACACTCTGCAAGTGTACGCAGATTCGCCGGATATTCGGTAATCAATTCGCCTTTGTAGCGGTAAGCTGTACAAATTTTCAATTTTTCGATGCCTGTCAATACGTCGATGGAATTAAGAGACAAATCTGTTAAACCACTGACGCGGCGTGCATGACGGACAACAACGCTGTCGAACCAGCCAACACGGCGCGGACGGCCTGTTGTCGTCCCATACTCACGGCCAACTTCACGGATACGATCACCGATTTCATTGTTCAATTCAGTTGGGAATGGTCCGTCGCCAACACGTGTTGTGTACGCTTTTGATACACCGACCACATGTGTGATTTTACTAGGTCCAACACCAGAACCGATTGTTACACCCCCAGCAACTGGGTTTGATGACGTAACAAATGGATATGTTCCTTGATCAATATCAAGCATGACCCCTTGTGCACCTTCAAATAATACACGTCGGCCTTCATCAAGCGCATCGTTCAACACAACAGATGTGTCACAGACAAGATCTTTAATTTGCTGACCATACTCGTAATATTCATCAAGAATATCTTCTACTTTAAATCCTTCTGTTTCATAAAAACGTTCTAGAAGACGATTTTTTTCTGCAACGTTATGTGCTAATTTTTCTTCAAATGTTTCCCGGTCTAAAAGATCAGCCATACGGATACCCATGCGTGCTGCTTTATCCATATAAGCAGGGCCGATTCCTTTTTTCGTCGTACCAATTTTATTGTCGCCTTTGCGTTCTTCTTCTACTTCATCGATTTTCAAATGATAAGGCAAAATCACATGTGCACGGTTTGAAATGCGAAGATTATCCGTTGATACACCGTGCCCATGCAAATAGGCAAGCTCTTTTACAAGCGCTTTTGGATCAACTACCATACCGTTTCCGATTACACAAATTTTATCCGAATAAAAAATGCCGGACGGGATTAAATGAAGCTTGTATGTAACACCGTTGAATTTAATTGTATGGCCTGCATTGTTTCCCCCTTGATAACGGGCAACCACTTCTGCATTTTCAGAAAGAAAATCTGTAACTTTCCCTTTTCCTTCATCGCCCCACTGTGTTCCTACTACTACTACTGATGACATTTTTTGCACCTCCAAAGGTTCATGAAAAACGTTTTCTCAAACACAGTTATTTTACCAGTAAAATACACTATCCGTCAAACAGAAAATACGAACAATTTAATGATTTATTGATTATTCATTCGCCTTTATGCCCCTGGAGGTGTGGACATATCATCAAAACGCCGCTCAATATTCACGAATTTATTGTATTCTTTCACAAATGCAAGCTCGACTGTACCAGTCGGGCCATTCCGCTGTTTCGCAATAATAATCTCAATCATATTTTTATTTTCTGATTCTTTGTCATAATAATCATCACGGTACAAGAAGGCAACAATATCCGCATCCTGTTCAATAGAACCAGACTCTCTTATATCAGACATCATTGGACGCTTATCTTGCCGCTGCTCTACACCACGCGATAATTGAGAGAGCGCAATAACGGGCACTTCAAGTTCACGGGCAAGCCCTTTTAATGACCGAGAAATTTCCGACACTTCCTGCTGACGATTATCGCCCGAGCGGCCATTCCCTTGAATGAGCTGCAAATAATCAATTAAAATCATACCTAAACCCTGTTCCTGTTTCAAACGACGGCATTTTGACCGAATCTCACCGATGCGTATCCCTGGCGTATCATCAATATAAATACCTGAATTAGACAAGCTGCCCATTGCCATCGTTAATTTTCGCCAGTCTTCATCTGTTAAAGCACCGGTCCTTAAGTTTTGAGCATTAATATTGCCCTCCGCACATAGCATCCGCATCACCAGCTGTTCTGCACCCATTTCCAGACTAAAAATCGCGACTTTTTCATCTGTATTCGTTGCAACATTTTGGGCAATATTCAGTGCAAAAGCCGTTTTACCTACTGATGGACGGGCAGCAACGATAATTAAATCATTGCGCTGAAAGCCGGCTGTCATGCGATCAAGTTCGGCAAACCCAGTTGGTATACCCGTCACATCGCCTTTTCGGTTATGAAGAAGCTCAATATTATCGTACGTACGGACGAGTACATCTTTAATATTATGGAATGCACCGGCGTTTTTTCGCTGTGCTACTTCCATAATGCTTTTTTCCGCTTCGCTGAGCAAATCTTCTACTTCGTCTTCCCTGTTGTATCCGTCCTGTGCAATCGTTGTTGCTGTGCGAATTAAGCGGCGCAAGAGAGACTTTTCTTCGACAATGCGGGCATAGTATTCAATGTTAGTTGCTGTCGGTACAGAAGCTGCCAGTTCACTTAGATAGGCAATGCCTCCGACATCCTCTATCTGCTTTGCGGCTGCCAAATCTTCCGTCACCGTCACAACATCTACTGCTTTTCCGTGATCACCCAGTTTTAACATCGTTAAATAAATTTGCTGATGGGCATTCCGGTAAAAATCTTCCGGAATTAAAATTTCAGATGCGACTGTTAACGTAGATGGCTCAAGAAAGATCGCGCCTAGTACTGCCTGTTCTGCTTCAATGTTTTGCGGCGGAATGCGGTCCGTCAATAAATCGCTCATTTTCAATCTCCTTACACAAAAAATGTGACCAGATAAATCCGATCACATTTTTTATTTGTTTACTTGTCCTCTGATACATGAACTTTCAAGACAGCTGTTACTTCATTATGTAATTTAACGGAAACATTCGTATAACCAAGACTGCGAATGCCATCTGGTAAATCCATTTTACGCTTATCTACTTTAATATTATGCGTCTTATTCAACTCATCTGCTACCTGCTTCGCTGTAACAGAACCAAAAATACGGCCTCCTTCGCCTATTTTTGCATGTAATTCAATCGTTAATTTTTCAACCGTTTCTTTTAGCTTTTTCGCTGCTTCCAATTCTGCTGCTGCAATTGCCTGTTCTTTTTTCTTTTGTGCATCAAGTGTATTCTGATTACCGGATGTTGCTTCTACGGCAAATCCATTTTTAATTAAAAAGTTATGTGCATAGCCGTCCGCTACGTTTCTCACTTCACCTTTTTTCCCTTTACCTTTTACATCTTTTAAAAAAATAACTTTCATTCTTCATTTCCCCCTTCTGTCAATTCATCAATAACTCGCCATAATTTCATTTCAACCTCTTCAATAGATGCATCTTTCACCTGTGTTGCCGCATTCGTCAAATGGCCCCCGCCATTCATTTGTTCCATAACAACCTGTACATTTACATCACCAAGCGAACGGGCACTTATCCCGATCATCTCTTCTCCCCTTCTCGCAATGACGAACGACGCCTGCACACCGTTCATTGTAAGGAGCGTATCGGCTGCTTGAGCAATCAATACTGAATCATATATATAACCGTCTTCTCCTTTTGCAATAGCTAGACCATCTTTGTAAAAATAAACGGTTTCGATAAGCTGGCCGCGCTGAATATACGTATCAATATCTTCTTTCAAAAACTTCTGAACGAGTATCGTATCCGCTCCATGTGTACGCAAATACGCAGCTGCATCGAACGTCCGGGCACCTGTCCGTAGTGAAAAGCTTTTCGTATCGACAATAATCCCTGCCAGAAGCGCTGTCGCTTCAAGCGATATTATTTTTTTCGCTTTCGGTTGGTATTCAAGTAATTCCGTTACAAGTTCTGCCGTCGAAGATGCATAAGGCTCCATGTAAACGAGAATTGGATTTTTAATAAATTCTTCTCCGCGCCGATGATGATCGATCACGATCACCCGCTCAGCTTTTGTCAATAGTCTGTCTTCAATGACTAAAGACGGCTTATGCGTATCAACGACAACGAGCAGTGTTTTATTCGTTGCAATTTCGAGCGCTTCTTCTGGTGTAATGAAGCGTGAATAAAGCTCGGGATTTTGTTCTTTTAATTCTTGCATTAGTCTCTTCACTGCTGTATCAATTTGCGAAAAATCAATGACAATATATCCTTCACGATCATTTAGTTCAGCTACATGACGAATGCCCATTGATGCCCCGATCGCATCCATATCGGGATACTTGTGCCCCATCACAATAACTTTATCGCTATCTACAACAATATCACGAAGCGCGTGGGAAATAACTCGTGCTCTGACACGTGTCCGCTTTTCTGTCGGATTTGTTTTCCCACCATAAAACTTGACTTTCCCGTCGTCTTGCTTAATCGCAGCCTGATCACCACCGCGACCAAGTGCCAAATCCAGACTGGACTGAGCGATGTCACCAAGTTCGGGTAATGGAACAAATCCTTGCCCTACTCCAATGCTTAGAGTAAGCGGTGCATGGTACTTCGCTGTTTCTTCCCGAATTTCATCTAATATCGAAAACTTTGTTTCCTCAAGCGTTTTTAAAATACGCTCATTCAATACAGCAAAAAAACGATCGGATGAAATACGCTTTAAATACATTCCATGATCTTTTGCCCAATTATTTAGCATAGATGTCACTACACTGTTTAATCTGCTTCGTGTCTGATCGTCCATTCCTTGCGTTAAATCATCATAGTTATCAAGAAAAATGATGCTAAGCACTGTTTTTTCTTCTTCAAATCGCTGTGCTGTTTTTTCCTGTTTCGTTACATCAAAAAAGTAAAGAAGACGCTCTTCTGGTTTAATGATGACCCGAAATAATTTATCATGGAGCGATATAACAGTTTCCTTTTCTCCTTTAATAACCGCAGGCATGGGCTCGGCTACTTCATAGAGTGATTCACCAACAAGTGTTTCTTCTTTAAAGTACGAAGTCAAAAAAGGATTTGCCCACTCGACTTTATATTCTCTATTGTACAAAAGAATCCCGATTGGCAGCTTCTGAAGCGTTTCGTCACCCACCTTTTGCAGTCGGTACGTAAGCGTCGTCACATATTGCTCCACTTCCGCATGCAATCTTTTTTCCGCTAGATACAAAAACAGGAGAAGCGTAATCGTCACCGTGATCATCACAATGCCCACAACGTGATGATAGGTTAGCAGCCATATAGAAGCCGTGGTTAAGACCAGCGCGATAACGATCAACAGCCATTGAACAATTCGTCTGTTATAATACGAAAGCATAGCTTCAGCTCCTAATTGTAGAACTCCATTATATGTAACATAATGGAGTCGATTTTAAAAAGCATGTTACAGCTTTTTCTGCATTCGCTGTCTCAAATCAAACCCTAAGTCAATTATACCTAATAATCGGATAAGATAAAGGACCGGAATGACAGGAATTGATAAAATTGCAATAATAATTGGAATTGCTTTCGACCATTTTTTACTGTGCGCAAAAAAGAACACGAATGATAAACCTTGTATGTATAGACAACCTTGTAAAATAAACATGATGTTTACGTATACGGCATACCACATTGTTCCTTCTTCTGGATTGGCGATTAGTGCGCTAATCATGAATAACAGGTAATACCATAAAATCGAGTTTGGCAAGCGCACTGTGTGAAATGAATGGACTGGCTTTGTTTGAATGCCAAGTCTTTTCGCAATTGGATAGTTGATCATCATTAATATAAATACCATGCCAAATGATGTCGCGATCAACAAGGCAGGTAAGATCGCATCAATATAACTCATTGCTATATCCACTTGCTCTCTCATCTGATCCATGTCTCCTGAACCAAGTAATGGGCCAGCTTCATTGATCGTCGTCTCAAAAATAGCACGAAATTCATCCAAAAATGTAAAGTCAAACAACCAGACCGTGATGACATATTGAGCGATAACATTCAATAGAAATGTTAGGCTCCCTGCCATATAGATGATCCAGTTATCCGTTTTTCTCCGCACCATCGTTCCCATTACAATACCGGTTGTTCCATACAACAACGCTGCTGGCATCATAAATGGACCGCCTATTAAAAATGTAATGGCTACTGCTCCAACAAGCAGCATAAAAGCCGGTGCGATCTTGTATTTTGCACTGTAAATAAAAAAAGGCAGCATCAAAAACAAGACACCGATTATTGACAAAATTGGCACGTACACCGAAACAAGGAGCAGCACTGTAAAAAGTGCCAACATAAGCGCTCCTTCTGTTATCATTTTCGTTCTTTCCACTTTAACACTCCGTTCATACACCGTTAAATCCAACAATCTCCTTCTTCATTCTACATGCCTTTCTCCACCCATTCAACTTTAAATACAAAACAGTCCAAACAAATGATCGGACTGTTTCCATAAACACCTATATGCGGAATTGACGAATTGCCTTAATCAATTCTTCATTTAATGAAGCAAGCTGTTCAGATGCCAACGCAACACTTTCTATAACTGAAAGCTGGTTTTTCGTCTGATCCTGTACTTCTTCGCATGAAGCAGCGGAAGAGTGCGCTTCCTCCGCCAAATGACCAACCGTTTGCACAACAACATCTTTTTCATTATTAGCTGTATGAATGTGACTCGCAATTTCGACAATTGCAGCATCCATTTTATTCATCAAATCTCCTTGATCTGTAAATACAATTTCTGTTTCGCGTACAGCTTCTGTTTGTATCATAATATGATCGCCAGCCTGGCTCATCGTATCAATCACATGTTCAGATCCAGTTTGAACAGCCGCAATTTTTTGATGAATTTCGCCGGCTGCTTTATTTGACTGTTCTGCCAGCTTTCTCACTTCCTGCGCCACCACTGCAAATCCTCTGCCATGGTTACCTGCATGAGCCGCTTCAATCGATGCATTTAACGCAAGCAAATTCGTTTGTGCTGAAATATCTTCAATCACATGAACGATGCTTTCAATGCGGATAATGTCTTCTGCCAGCGTTCGAATAGCAGTCATCGCTGCCTCCATCCATCCCGTTGATGTATCCATTGCTGATGCAACTGCCGCCATATGAGCCGATCCTTTTTCCGTTGCTCCAGCAGCCTGCTCAGCAAGCTTCGACATTGCTGACGCCTCTTCTGAAATAGAACTGATTAAGTGGCCCAGTTCCATTGAACGATCCGCTGCTTTCTTAGATCCGCTTGCTGACCGTTCTGTACCGTCCGTTAATTCTTCAAGCGTGGAGAAAACCATCGTACCTGATTGATTAATTTCCTGCACCGCTATATTCAATTGATGAATAGATTCACGTACATTCGCGGCAGCATCATCTGTTATGCCGACAATGCCACGCATTTTTTGCACCATATTATTAAAATTCCTTCCAAGTGCTGCCACTTCATCTTTTCCTGACATATGAACGTGCGTCTGTAAGTCTCCATCCGCTACTTGCTGAACAGATTCGTTAAGCTTTTGAATCGGCTTTGTCACTTTGGAAGACAAAATCGATACGACAATAATAACTAAAAAAAGAATAGAAAACGCTGTAATAGCGAGAATTTTTTTCATTTCATTTGAGACACCAAATAAGTTCTCTTTTTCATATACAGCACCGATTTTCCATCCTGTTTTGCCAACTGTATCATATACGATAAGCCCTTTTTCTGTATCAATGACACCCCTTGCGTCTCCGTTGATCACAGAAGCCATTATGGGATCTTTCGTAACGTCCTGTCCTTTTTCCGTCGGATGAATAATCGCTTTTCCTTCATTTGATAAAATAATAGGATAACCATCATAGCCGATATTCAACTCATTCAACCGATTCGTCATGCTCGTTAAATTAATATCTGATCCAATAACACCAAGAACATCCTCACCACTCATGATTGCTTTTGATACAGTGATCACATAGTCTCCTGTTTTGCTTTCATATGGCTCGCTCCATACTGGGTGTTTTGATGTTATGGCTTGTGTGTACCATGCTTCTTTCACTGGGTTATATTCAGCTGACAAAGCTGTTGCCGGCGTCATTTTAAATACGCCATTCTCAGAAGCATAATAAACACTCAACACATCTTTATATATTTCTGTGTATCGGTTGAAAACCGTTTGAATTTGTCTTTCAGCATTATTGTTCAGCTCGTTGGAAGAACGATATGTATAAGCATATTGGACAACTTGATCTGATTCTGATAATAATTGAATACTTTCGTCATATTTCCCCAAAAAAACGGCTGCTGAATTGTTCAGTTCCTTCACAAAACCTTGTGTCTGACCTATCGTATCTTCAAATATTTTTTTCTCTACTTGCCAGCTTGTAAAAAGAATAATAAAGGCAAACGCACACATTAATAAAATGGCAATCGGCACTATAAATTTCATTCGAATTGATTTCATTTATTGATCTACACCCTTCTTCCTAACCCCGCCTTTCATTATAGTGTTATATACCTATTATATTGTTAAGCCTTTGTAAATTTTATATTAAAAAAATATATATTAAAAGTTGTTATCTACTTTTTTATATACGTTATAACTTAGATTATTCTACAATTCCAGCCTGCCAAACCTACTTAAAGAGATGCATCGTAGTCTGCATTCTCCACTGACTACGATGCATCTCTTTAATATGTTTTTGATTTCCGTTCTGGAATCACTCAATAAAAAAAGCACAATGCTGAAAATTCAACATTGTGCCTGTTTCAATTCTTATCTTTCTTCTCCAACGAATGGAAGAAGTGCTACTTGCCGCGAGCGTTTAATTGCAATTGTTAAACGGCGTTGGTATTTAGCACTTGTTCCTGTAACGCGACGTGGAAGAATCTTTCCACGTTCAGATACGAACTTTTTAAGCAAATCAACATCTTTATAGTCGATATGTGTAATACCGTTAGATGTGAAATAACAAACCTTTTTACGCTTACGTCCACCTCTGCGTCCTCCTGCCATGTGTTTCCCCTCCTCTTTTATTAATTAGAATGGAAGATCATCATCTGAAATGTCGATTGGCTGACCATCATTCGCAAACGGATCTTCATTCATTTTGGAATAACCGGAATTGTTATTGCTGCGTTGTTGATTCTGCTGTTGCTGGCCAAACGGGAAATCCTGATTGTTATTCCGCTGTTCGCCACCGTAAGAGCCACTACCCTGCTGCTGTTGAGGAGCATCTGAATAGCTTCCTCCTCCACCGCCGCCTGATGAACGTGGTTCAAGAAATTGGACACTATCAGCCTGAACTTCTGTCACGTAAACGCGCTTTCCATCCTGACCCTCATAATTGCGCGTCTGGATACGTCCTTCCACACCGGCAAGGCTTCCTTTTTTCAAGAAGTTTGCCACGTTTTCAGCTGGACGGCGCCAGATAACACAGTTAATGAAATCCGCTTCTCTGTCCCCCTGTTGATTCGTATACGTACGGTTAACCGCAAGCGTAAACGTCGCAACTGCTGCTCCTGCTGGTGTGTAGCGAAGTTCTGGATCTTTCGTTAAACGACCGACTAAAACCACCCGGTTTATCATCAGAATCAACTCCTTTTCTTTTGAAATGTTTCACGTGAAACATGTTGAAAAAGATGTGTATTTATTACGTTATGATTATTTTTCTTCTTCTTTAACAACGATATGACGGATAATGTCATCACTGATTTTCGCAAGACGGTCAAACTCTTCAACTGCTGCTGCATTTTCAGCTTTAGCATGAATAAGTTGGTAGAAGCCTTCACGGAAATCATTGATTTCGTATGCTAAACGGCGTTTACCCCAATCTTTTGAATCGATGATCTCCGCACCATTAGAAGTAAGGATACCATCAAAACGCTCAACTAGCGCTTTTTTCGCTTCATCTTCAATGTTTGGGCGGATAATGTACATGAATTCGTACTTTCTCATCTTCGTTCACCTCCTCGTGGACTATGCGGCCCTTTGATTCCCAAAGAGCAAGGAGTAAGTTTTCATTACTCACAAGTTGAAATTATAACACAAAATTCTCAACAACGCAATATTATCTAACAATTGATTTTATGAGAAGTTATTCATGGCATCAGTTTATACGGGGCACCATCATAAATAGAAAAGCAACAAGCAAGACCATATAACTTATACCTTTCACACCTCATACCTTCCTTACAAAAAAAGTCTGCCTCAAAATTAAATTTCGAGACAGACACCTTCTTTTATACATTAAAGCGGAAATGAACAACGTCTCCGTCTTTCATCACATACTCTTTTCCTTCAAGACGCACTTTTCCCGCTTCCTTAGCTGCTGTCATTGAACCATTTGACACAAGATCTTCATAAGAAACGGTTTCAGCACGAATGAATCCACGTTCGAAGTCGGTATGGATAATACCTGCACATTGGGGCGCTTTCATACCGTGGCGAAACGTCCATGCTCTTACTTCCTGCACACCTGCTGTAAAATATGTAGCAAGACCTAGCAAGGAATACGCCGCTTTAATTAATTGATCAAGACCTGATTGCTCAATGCCAAGTTCCTCTAAAAACATTGCTTTTTCATCTTCATCTAGCTCTGCAATTTCTTCTTCCACTTTTGCACAGATAACGATGAGTTCAGATCCTTCATTTTCTGCATAGTTCCGTACCCTTTGTACATACTCGTTGCCAGATGGGTCTGCAATTTCTTCTTCACTTACATTTGCTACATACAGCATTGGCTTCGACGTAAGTAAATGTAGTTGTTTTACAATTTTTTGCTGATCGTCTGTGAATTCAATAGAGCGGGCAGGCTTGTCCGCTTCAAGTGCCTCTTTTATGATCACGAGCACGTCATGTTCTGCTACTGCATCTTTGTCTTTTTGCTTTGCCAGTTTTACTACACGCGCTAGACGTTTGTCCACAGATTCAAGGTCAGCAAGAATTAATTCAAGGTTAATGACTTCGATGTCGTCAATTGGATCAACCTTTCCAGATACGTGTGTAATATTTTCATCATCAAAACAACGGACAACCTGACAGATTGCATCGACTTCCCGAATGTGAGACAAAAATTTATTGCCAAGGCCTTCTCCTTTACTGGCTCCTTTTACGATGCCCGCAATATCAGTAAATTCAAAGGCAGTCGGGACCGTCTTTTTCGGCGTTACCATTTCTGTCAATTTCGCGAGGCGCTCATCCGGTACTTCTACAATGCCGACGTTCGGGTCAATTGTACAGAACGGATAGTTCGCCGATTCTGCTCCTGCTTTTGTAATCGCGTTAAATAAAGTTGATTTACCAACATTTGGAAGACCAACAATTCCTGCTGTTAATGCCATATTATTCACTCCTTATTTTCTTAAATGGATTAAATACCCATATTCACAACAACTTGCTAAACGCCTTCGTAACCCGCTTCCTACGGGCCTACGAACGAAATTATATTTTCAACCTTTCCCTATTATATGGACTGAGGGGGAAAAAGGCAATTTCACAAAAAAAGAGCGGCTCATTCGCCGCTGCTCTGTTCGAGTACTTTTTTCATTTTTTTTGCAAATTCACGACGCGGTAGCATGACACTATGGCCGCAGCCTTCACATTTAATGCGGATATCCATGCCGAGACGGATAATTTTCCACCGGTTCGTACCGCACGGATGGGGTTTTTTCATTTCAACAACATTGTTTAATTCAAATTGCTTCTCTTCCATCAAGCTGTCCCCCCGCTTTTCGACTTCTTCTGATCCATTTCCGGTTCGTCTGTTTTTGAATACATGACCATACGCGGATACGGAATTTCAATACCGTGATCATCTAAGCATAATTTTATATCTTTCCGAATCATACGGGCAACATAATAATGATTCATCGGCGTTGTTTCCGCTGTAATCCGGAGTGTTACGTCTGATGCAGCAAGCATTTGAATGCCTAACAGTTTCGGTGTTGAAACGATCTCTGTATATTTCGCTTGAAGCGTTTCAAGAAGTTCACCAATAACCTGTTCAGCTTCCGCGATGTTTTCTTCATAAGCAATGCTCACATCAACAACGGCTACACTGTTGTGAAGCGAAAAATTCGTCACTTCAACGATACTTCCATTCGGTAAAATATGTAATTCACCCGTCCAGTTTTTAATTTTCGTTGTGCGGAGTCCGATTTCTTCAACCGTTCCTTCAAACTGGCCAATGCGAACAAAATCACCGACGGAAAACTGATCTTCAAAAATAATAAAAAATCCGGTGATGATGTCACGGACCAAGTTCTGTGCACCAAAACCAATCGCTAAACCAAGCACACCAGCACCAGCAATTAATCCTTTCACATCAAACGATAAAATAGCCAGTACATTAACAAGCGCAATAAAATAGACTACGTATGCTAATACATTTTCAGTCAATTTCAAAAGTGTATTTTCGCGTCGTTCTGAGAAGGTAAGCGGCGCTTTCGAACGTATCACGAAAAAGTTACGGACCGCAAGTTTGCCAACTTTCACAATAACCATGGCAGCGAGAATCGTTAACGCAATTTTAATCGTTCCTTCACCAAACGCAAGCCATGTCTCTTCATTCGTAAATTTAGCCCATAATTTTTCGAGGGCACGCTGGTATGTCGATAATGATGATTCTTCCAAAACAAGCCCTCCTGTTCTGCTTCTTAATTTGTCACTATTTTAACAGGATCAGGCGCTTATTTACAGCTATGCGCCTGATCTTAAATGTGTCTGTTTTTCGTACATGAGGGCAAAGACAAGACACTCTATTCCTCTTGGTTCAATATTTCTAATATACGGTTTAAATCATCGATAGACATATATTCAATTTCAATTTTTCCCTTTTCACCACTTTTTGACTGATGGATTTGCACCCGTGTACCAAAACGTGCGCGCAGGGCTTCTTCCCGGTCAATGATAAATAGATCTTTCTTCACCGTTTTTGTTTCACGTGAAACATTTTCGTTTAGTTGGCGAATCCAGTTCTCCATTTGGCGCACCGTCCAGCCTTCATATAGCGCTTTTTGTGCTATTTCATTTTGCTGATCCTTTTGTTTCACACCTAGAAGTGCGCGGGCATGTCCCATCGAAAGCTTTCCTTCAGCAATATAAACTTGAATTTCAGCTGGCAATCCAAGCAAACGGACATAGTTCGCAATGTGAGGACGGCTTTTCCCGATCCTTGCAGCAAGCTCCGCCTGTGTAAAATTTAATTTATCGATAAGCATTTGATAAGCCACTGCTTCTTCCATGACCGTTAAATCTTCACGTTGCAAGTTTTCAATAAGTGCGAGTTCCATCATTTGCTCTTCCGTCAATTCCTTCACAATAGCCGGTACTTCTGCTAAGCCAGCAGCTTTTGCAGCACGGTACCGACGCTCACCGGCGACAATTTCATAGCCTTTAATACTTTTTCGAAGTATGATCGGTTGCATGATACCATGTGATTGAATGGACTGCTTTAGTTCTTCAATTGCTTCTTCATTGAAAAACTTCCTTGGCTGATGCGGATTCGGGCGGATGTCTTTAACAGAAATATCTTGAACGTTATTATCATTGTCCGTTCCTAAATCTTTAAAAAGCGCATCCAAACCTTTTCCAAGTCCTTTAGCCATGTACTGCCACCTCTTTCGCGAAATCAAGATACACTTCTGCACCGCGTGAACGGACATCGTAAAGCATAACTGGCTTTCCATGACTTGGGGCTTCACTTAAGCGCACATTGCGTGGAATGACAGTTTGATATACTTTATCCTGAAAATACTTTTTCACTTCTTCGACAACTTGAATGCTCAAATTTGTCCGTGCATCAAACATCGTGAGCAGTACACCTTCAATATATAAATCCTTGTTTAAATGCTTTTGAACAAGACTCACAGTGTTTAACAACTGGTTTAATCCTTCAAGTGCGTAATATTCACATTGAACAGGTATTAAGACCGAATCGGCTGCCGTTAATGCGTTTATAGTTAATAATCCTAGCGATGGGGGGCAGTCGATTAATATGTAATCAAAGCTGTCGCGAAGGGGTTCAATCGCTTTTTTAAGTCGCTTTTCACGTGTACGGGCAGAAACGAGTTCAATTTCTGCCCCGGCTAACGAAATCGTGGCAGGAACGGAGTACATCCCTTCTGCTGTTGTCGGCTTTATGACATCTACCAGTTCTACATCGTCGATAAGTACATCATAAATACACTGTTCAACAAGGGTTTTTTCAATACCAACACCACTCGTCGCATTGCCTTGGGGATCGATATCAAGAAGCAATACTTTCTTGTTCAATGAGGCGAGAGAAGCCCCTAGATTAACGGATGTTGTTGTTTTACCTACACCGCCTTTTTGATTAGCGATTGCAATTACTTTTCCCAATGGAATTCACCTTCTTTCATCTGTCGGTGTTATCTATTTCTTATTCTAACAAAACGACTACCATTTTGCCTTTTTTCCATAAGAAAAAAGCCGTTTTTTGACTAGATGATTAGCAAAAAAAGGCTTTTTATTCGCCATTATCTCGGTTTTTTCGGTATTTGAATCGTAATCCGATAAAATTCATCGCTTTCCTCTTCCGACTGCTCTACATTAATACCGCTCTGCTGGACGAGCGAGAGCGACTGCCGGATCGTATTGACCGCAATACGAATATCACGGCTGACCGATTTTTTACGCGGCTTCGGCTGTTCTTTTTCGATTATTTTCAAAACACGGTCTTCTGTTTGCTTCACATTCAACTGTTTTGCTTGTATGATTTGCAGCAAATCACTTTGTATCTGTGGTTGTTTGAGTGGTAGTAAAGCGCGTGCATGCCGTTCTGTAATCTGTCTCTCAGCAACTGCCTGCTGTACATCTTCCGGCAGCTTTAACAGACGAAGCTTATTCGCAATAAACGACTGACTTTTTCCGACCACAGCTGCAAGTGATTGCTGCGTCATCTCGCTTAAATCGAGCAGTTTTTTATAAGCAATTGCTTCTTCAATTGGCGATAAATCTTCACGTTGCACATTTTCAATTAAAGCTGCAGACGCTGTTTGTTCATCTGTAAACGAACGTATGATGACTGGAACAGCAGAATGTCCGAGACTCATTGCCGCTCTATATCTTCTTTCACCTGCAATAATTTCATAGCGGTCTTCTTCTAGCTGACGAACGACAATCGGCTGAATAATACCATGTACGGCAATCGTTGACGCAAGCTCATGAATTTTCTCTTCTTGAAAGACAACACGCGGCTGAAACCGATTTGGTTCGATCGACTCCACAGCAAGTTCCCTCACCTCATCTGCTGGCACTATTTCTACAGCAGACAACGACTCACTTTTCTCTCCGAATATACGGGAAAAAGAACGCTTCATGACTACACCACCTTCTCCATCTCAAAATAGTATTCGCCATGCCGCGTTCTGTTCCTGCTAGCATTATTCAATTGGTGCTTTATTTGGTGTACCCGGTTTGCGCGGATACTTTTTCGGTGTTTCTTTTTCTTTACGGATCACAATAATGGTTCGCTCGCTGTCTTCTATAGGAAGACGAAATGAAAAAATGTCTTCTGTTTTCCCGCCAAGAACGGTAATCGCCTTTGAAGCATTCTCCATTTCATCAGCAGCGCTTGCGGCTTTCATCGCAACAAAGGCACCACCCTTTTTCACAAATGGAAGACATAGCTCCGCTAAAACGGACATACGAGCGACCGCGCGTGCTGTAACGATGTCATACTGTGCGCGATGTGCCGGATTTTGTCCCATTTCTTCTGCTCGGCCATGTACAAAATGAACATTTTCTAGCTTCAATTCCGAAGCAAGTTTGTTTAAAAAGGTAATTCGTTTATTAAGCGAATCAATAATCGTCACGTTGAGCTGAGGAAATGCGATTTTTAACGGAATGCTCGGAAAACCAGCTCCTGCACCGACATCACAGATGCGGAGCGGTTTCGTTAAATCGATATACATCGCAGCAGTCAATGAGTCATAAAAATGCTTCACATATACATCTTCCCGCTCTGTAATGGCTGTTAAATTCATTTTTTCATTCCACTCGATGAGCAGTTCATAATAATGATGAAATTGATTCATCTGCTCGTTTGATAGAGAAATCCCTTTTTCTGCGAGCTTTAATTGAAATTGATCGATTTTCATATAATACCTTCCTTATTCGCTTCCCGTCCGTGCAACACGGCCTTGTTCAAGATAGACGAGCAAAATGGAAATGTCAGCTGGATTGACGCCTGAAATACGTGAAGCCTGTGCAATAGACAACGGGCGCACTAATTTTAAATTCGTCCGTGCTTCGTTGGCGATATTTGTAATTTCATCATAATCAATATCAGCTGGAATCTTTTTATTCTCCATTTTTTTCATACGCTCTACTTGCTGGAGCGATTTTTCAATATAGCCTTCATATTTTACTTGGATTTCAATCTGCTCTTCTTCATCCGCACTAAGTGGAACTTCCGGTGGTGTGAGCAGCTTAATATGTTCATACGTCATTTCAGTGCGGCGAAGCAGGTCTGCGGCGCGAATACCGTCTTTCAACTCACTTCCACCCGCTTCACGAATGATAGTCTGTGTATATTCATTCGGTTTAATCATTGTCACTTTTAACCGTTCAAGTTCCGCTATAATCGCTTCTTTTTTCCCTATAAAACGACGATACCGTTCTTCTGAAATAAGGCCAGTGTTATATCCAATTTCCGTCAAACGCAAATCCGCATTGTCGTGACGAAGTAAGAGCCGGTGTTCCGCGCGTGATGTGAGCAAACGGTACGGTTCTGTCGTTCCTTTCGTCACAAGGTCATCGATTAGTACACCGATGTATGCATCAGAACGGTTCAAAATAACTTCCTCCTTACCAAGTACGCTGCATCCTGCATTAATGCCCGCCATTAAACCTTGCGCAGCTGCTTCTTCGTACCCAGACGTTCCATTAATTTGACCAGCTGTATAAAGCTGTTTCACACGCTTCGTTTCAAGCGTTGGCCAGAGCTGATTCGGAACGATCGCATCATATTCAATGGCATAGCCCGCACGCATCATCTCTGCTTTTTCCAAACCTGGAACACTTCGGACCATTTCCATTTGCACTTCTTCCGGAAGACTTGATGACATCCCCTGTACATACACTTCTTCCGTATTTCTTCCTTCTGGTTCAAGGAAAATTTGATGACGTGGCTTATCATTAAAACGAACAATTTTATCTTCAATCGATGGGCAGTATTTCGTGCCTGTTCCGTCAATCATTCCTGAGTGCATCGGCGAACGGTGCAAATTTGCATTAATTATACGATGCGTTTCAGGGCTTGTATACGTGAGCCAGCATGGCATTTGATCGGTAATAAATTTAGTTGTTTCGTAACTGAATGCACGTGGCACATCGTCACCTGGCTGGATTTCTGTTTTTGAATAGTCAATGGTTAAGCTATTTATACGCGGAGGTGTCCCTGTTTTAAATCGCTTCATTTCAAATCCAAGTTCCTGCAAATGTTCAGACAAGCGAATGGAAGGCTGTTGATTGTTCGGACCACTGGAATATTTCAACTCACCAATGATAATTTCACCACGCAAAAACGTACCGGTCGTCACGATAACTGCTTTTGCTTCATAACGGGCGCCCGTTTGTGTGATGACACCGCGGCACACACCATCTTCTACGATCAACGTCTCTACTTTCCCTTGAATGATCTTTACATTTGGTTCGGTCTCAATTGTTTTTTTCATTTCTTGCTGATACAGCACTTTATCTGCCTGCGCACGCAGCGCACGCACAGCAGGTCCTTTGCCCGTATTCAAAAGACGCATTTGAATATGCGTTTTATCAATATTTTTGCCCATTTCGCCGCCGAGTGCGTCAATTTCCCGCACGACGACGCCTTTGGCTGGTCCGCCAATAGACGGGTTACATGGCATGTACGCAATCATATCAAGATTGAGCGTGATCATGAGCGTTTTTGCGCCAAGACGAGCTGAAGCTAGCCCCGCTTCTACACCCGCATGGCCAGCCCCAATGACAATAACATCATACTCTCCCGCTGCATATTGTTTCATAACTATTTCTTCCTTCCTGTTTCTCGTTTATTTCCCAAGACAAAATTGCGAAAACAGTTGATTGATTAACCCGTCCTGCACACTTTCACCGATAATTTCACCAAGCAATTCCCACGTTCTCGTCAAATCAATTTGAATAATATCAATTGGCACATCTGATTCTGCCCCATTAATGGCATCTGTAATCGATGAATGGGCCTGTTTCAACAAAGCGATATGACGCGAATTTGACACGTACGTCATATCCTGCGCACCGACAGTACCCGAGAAAAATAATGCAGCAATCGCTTCTTCAAGCGCATCAATTCCTTGCTCTGCAAGCAGTGATGTTGTCAGTATCTTCTTATGCTCTGCTAATTCCTTCACACGGTTCATATTAAGTTTCGGCGGCAAATCTGTTTTATTGACAATGACAATTGCATTCATCGTGTTGATCACTTCAAATAACGCTTCATCTTCAGCCGTTAATTCATCTGAATAATTAAGCATGAATAAAATTAAATCTGCTTTTGCCAGCACCTGACGCGAGCGTTCGACACCAATTTGTTCAACAATGTCTTCCGTTTCCCGAATACCGGCTGTATCAACAAGTTTAAGCGGTACACCGCGTACGTTTACGTATTCTTCAATGATATCACGTGTCGTACCCGGTATATCAGTTACAATCGCTTTATTTTCCTGAACGAGGGCATTTAATAAAGAAGATTTCCCTACATTTGGCCGTCCTATAATAACAGTAGACAATCCTTCACGTAAAACTTTTCCCTGTTCCGCTGTCTTCAAAAGTTTTTCAATTTCAATTTGAACAAACCGCGATTTCTCAAGAAGTACATCATGGGCCATTTCTTCCACATCATCATATTCTGGGTAATCAATGTTCACTTCTACATGCGCAAGTGTTTCTAAAATTTCCTGTCGCAATGTTTGAATAAGCTTAGATAAGCGCCCTTCTACTTGATTAAGTGCAACATTCATCGCTTTATCCGTTTTCGCACGAATCAGGTCCATAACCGCTTCAGCTTGTGATAAATCAATCCGCCCGTTTAAAAAAGCACGTTTTGTAAATTCTCCCGGTTCAGCTAGACGTGCTCCTTCATTCAACACAATTTGTAGCACACGGTTGACTGCCGTCATTCCTCCATGACAATTGATTTCGACGACATCTTCACGTGTAAAAGTTTTCGGTCCTTTCATTATAGAAACCATCACTTCTTCCGCATTATGCCCTGTGGATGGATCAATTAAATGGCCATAATGAATTGTATGAGTCGGCACTGTGGACAATATTTTATTTCCAGGTGCACGAAATACCTTATCGGCAATTTCAATGGCCGCATCGCCACTTAAACGGACGATTGCAATCGCTCCCTCACCAGACGGCGTCGAAATCGCTGCAATTGTATCAAAATCCATTCAATCCATCCCTCTCCGCTTACTTTTTATCTATAATAGCCCATTGGCTTCAATTTCATTTCCTAAATAAATAGAATACCACAGCCAGACGATGAAAAAAAGATGGAATTCATCCACATGTTGATAACTCCAAAAAGAACCAATAAAAAAAAGGAATAATACCCCTTTTCCTACATAACAAAAAGACATTGCCTCTAAAGAGACAATGTCTTTTTGTTATGTAATGGATGGGTCTTTTGGTTTGTTCGGTCCATTAATAATGAACGTTTGAATAATCATAAAAATACTACCGACAACCCAATACAATGAAAGCGCGGCTGGGAGTGTAATTCCGAAAACGATAATCATAACCGGCATAAGCCAGAGCATCATTGCCATCTGCGGGTTTTGATTCGCTGTTCCAGCCATCATCATTTTTTGCTGGAAGAATGTAAAGACACCTGCAAGAATTGATAAGATAATGTCGGGTGAACCAAGATCGAACCAGAGAAATGTATGATTTTTAATTTCTCCTGTTCTCATAATAGCCTGATAAAGACCGATAATAATCGGCATCTGAACGATGAGCGGTAAACAGCCCGCAACTGGATTGACACCGTGTGTTTGAAACAATGCCATCGTTTCCTGCTGCAGTTTTTGCTGAGTTTGTGCATCTTTTGACTTATATTTTTCTTTAAGCTTTGCCATTTCAGGCTGAAGCAGCTGCATCGCTTTAGCACTTTTTGTCTGTTTGATCATGAGCGGCAAAATAATGATCCGGATGATGATCGTTACAAAGACGATGGCTAACCCATATCCCCCGACTACTTCTGCCGTTTTTGTAATAAATAGTGAAAGCGGGTAAATAATATACTCATTCCAAAATCCTTCACTATCCGCTGTAATTTCCTGATTGACTTCTGTACAGCCAGCAAGCAATACAGAAAAAAGAGCTAGAATCAGGATTGAAAGCGTTCTTTTATTCAAACTGTTACGCCCCCTGTCATTAGCTTACTCTTTATTTTGCTTGTTCAATTGTTTTCCTTACAGCGCTTTCGCTAGTTTCAGCACATGCATAAGACTGCTTTTCACTTCGTTGCACGTCATATCCGCGGCCGGTTTTCTCGCTATGATAATGAACTCATAGCCTGGCAAAACATCTGTCTTTAGATCGGTGAAACTTTGTCTTATGTATCGCTTAATTCGATTGCGCACAACGGCGTTACCGACTTTTTTACTGACTGACAGGCCGATCCGGAATGGTACGTTTTGTTTTTTCTTATACATATACACAATAAACTGGCGATTCGCAAACGATTTCCCTTTACCGAAGACCATTTGAAAATCGTCATTTTTTTTTATTCGAAATGATTTTTTCATCTATATCACCTGCTGCTTCTTTCATTCGCACAATGACTTTAGAAAAAAAGACCACTGAAATGGTCAGTGGTCTTATGCAGATAGTACTTTTCTGCCTTTTGCACGGCGGCTCGCGATAATGCGGCGGCCATTTTTAGAACTCATACGTGTGCGGAAACCATGTACTTTGCTTCTTTTACGTCTGTTAGGCTGGAACGTTCTTTTCATATTAAAACACCTCCCTGAGGTTTTCAAATTCATATTTTCAAAACAGTCTTTTTCAATTATAAGTACGCAGGTCCATCCTGTCAACTGAATTTTAAAAACAGGTTTGATCTACTTTATCCCGCATTAACGGGCAGTAAGACCCCGGCTTCAAGACTTTGAAAAGAAAAGAAGGATAAGTGGGGGATCAACTGCCCGTAAAAGCCCGATTGGTTCGGGCCGGCTGAAGCCGGTCACTCAGGTATTGCCGCAGGACGCGGTGCTCTTTACCTGAGTTCCTGTTTATTCAGGGGGGATAGGCAGAACGCAGACTAAGATCGTCACGTCCTGTGACAACGTCTGCATGATTCACATCATGTGAACCTAAACCCCCACTGAATGAAGTTTCACTTTATTTTACTGTCCGTTCTCTGTGGAATGCAATTATGCAGTATGTATACTTTGTTGAATCGTCTTGCATTGTGGACAGTATTCGACAGTACTTTTGATTATCCACAGCTTCTCCCTTCCATTCTTCACAAGTCCTCACCCTGTGGACAATGTTTTAAACATCACTTCCCTACCTGTGGATAATCCATTCCAATCATTGCAAGTACTCATTATTTCTGCTATCATTATTTTGTTTTCACTCTGGATAACATATTTACAGCCACAAATTATCCACATTTGTGGATAATTTGTGGAAAAACTATATACAAGCTGTTTTTAACTTTATCTACAGATTGTGGATTTTGTCGAAAAACTACTTTCATCCTATTATATATTTACCCACAATCATTGTCATGTATAATTATAAATCCACTCCTATTTTAGTTGTACAATCATTAAACAAGATATACTAGAAACGAGAAAGAAGGTGCCAAATGGAAAACATTGATGATCTCTGGAACAAAGTACTTGAGAGCATTCAAACAAGAATAAGCAAACCAAGCTACGATACATGGGTAAAATCAACAACAGCTCATTCTCTTCACGGGGATGCTATCGTTGTTGCTGCCCCCAACTTTTTTAATAGGGACTGGCTTGAAGGGCATTACACACATCTTATGTCCGATATCATCGGCGATTTAACCGGGGAAAAGCTAGATGTTTACTTTATTTCTCCGGATGTCCATGATTTCGACGCATACGTACCTCCAAAACATAGAACAGAACCTAAAAATCAAAAAATCAATGGACAGGATACCATTCAAAGCATGCTGAATCCCAAATATACATTTGAAACGTTCGTTATCGGATCAGGTAACCGTTTTGCCCATGCCGCTTCTCTAGCCGTTGCAGAAGCACCTGCAAAAGCTTATAATCCACTCTTTATTTATGGTGGTGTTGGACTTGGAAAAACACACTTAATGCATGCAATCGGCCATTATGTGATTGAACATAATCCTGGTGCCAAAGTCGTTTATTTGTCATCTGAAAAGTTCACAAACGAATTTATTAACTCAATCCGCGACAATAAAGCAGTAGAATTTCGAAATAAGTATCGGGGTGTAGACGTGCTGCTTATTGATGATATTCAATTTTTAGCTGGGAAAGAACAAACACAAGAGGAATTTTTCCATACATTCAATACGCTGCATGAAGAAAGCAAGCAAATCATCATTTCAAGCGACCGGCCTCCAAAGGAAATTCCAACGCTTGAAGACCGGCTTCGCTCACGTTTTGAGTGGGGACTCATCACAGATATTACACCGCCAGATTTAGAAACAAGAATTGCCATTTTACGCAAAAAGGCGCGCGCTGAAAACTTGGATGTGCCCAACGAAGTAATGCTTTATATCGCCAATCAAATTGATACAAACATTCGTGAACTCGAAGGAGCACTTATCCGCGTTGTCGCCTATTCTTCAATGATCAGCAAAGAAGTAAATGCAAGTGTAGCGGCAGAAGCATTGAAAAGTATTATTCCAGGAGCAAGACCAAAATTAGTAACAATTCCGGATATTCAAAGAGTGGTTGGCGAACAATACGAGATCCGTCTAGAAGATTTCAAAGCAAAAAAACGAACAAAAATGGTGGCCTTTCCACGACAAATCGCGATGTATTTATCACGTGAACTGACAGATTTTTCACTGCCTAAAATTGGTGAAGAATTTGGTGGACGAGATCATACAACAGTCATTCATGCACACGAGAAAATATCAAAATTGCTCGATACAGACCCTATGCTTCAAGATAAAGTGAAAGAAATTATTTCCATTTTAAAAGCTTAATAACTTGTGAATAAGAAGGGGCGATTATCAACAGTCTGTCCACATGTGGATAGACTGTATTTATTTCATTTTTATGCAGTTATCCACAAATCAACAAGGCCTACTACTACGACTATTATTTTATTAATATATAAATAAAGAATTAGCTTCATACTGAACAATTATTCAAATATAACTGTGGAGGGATACACATGAAATTTTCCATTCAAAAAGACCGCCTTGCTCAAGGTGTACAAGATGTATTAAAAGCTGTCAGTTCTAGGACGACAATTCCCATTTTGACAGGTATTAAGATTCATGCTTCCGATGACGGTATTACATTAACAGGAAGTGATTCTGATATTTCGATTGAATCGTTCATCCCAAAAGATGAAGGAGATACATCGATTGCTATCGTTGAAGAAACAGGTAGCATTGTATTAAATGCGCGATTTTTTAGTGAGATTGTCCGTAAACTGCCTGCATCGACAATCGAATTTGAAACAACTGTATCATTCCAAACTATCATTCGTTCAGGGCATGCGGAATTCAGTTTGAATGGACAGGATGCAGATGAATATCCTCATTTGCCACAAATCGATGATGAAAATGTATTTAAATTGCCAGCCGATCTTGTCAAAACATTAATTCGTCAAACCGTTTTTGCGGTATCAACATCTGAAACACGCCCAATTTTGACAGGTGTCAACTGGAAGATTGAAAATGGAACACTTATTTGTACAGCAACAGACAGTCATCGTCTTGCTTTGCGCAAAACGTCGGCAGGAGGGCTGCCAGAGGGCGAGTATAATGTTGTCATTCCTGGAAAAAGTTTAACGGAACTAAGCAAAATTTTAGATGATACGAATGAGCCTGTTGAAATTGTTATGACAGATAATCAAGTGCTTTTCCGTTCAAAACATGTACTATTTTTCTCGCGTTTGCTTGAGGGTAATTACCCGGATACGAGCCGCCTTATTCCAGATGAGTACAAAACGAAAATAGAACTGAATACGAAAGAATATTTACAAGCTATAGATCGTGCCTCACTATTAGCGCGTGAAGGGCGGAATAACGTTGTGAAAATGAGCAGCAGTGGAGAGGGAGCAATTGAAATTTCGTCTAATTCTCCTGAAATTGGAAAGGTAACTGAACAAGTGAACAGTATTTCAATAGAGGGCGAAGAATTGAAAATTTCATTCAGTGCGAAATATATGATGGATGCACTGAAAGCTCTTGAAGGAACCGAAATTGATGTTCAGTTTACAGGTGCAATGCGTCCATTCATCATTCGGCCACTTCATGATGACTCTACATTACAATTAATTTTGCCTGTTCGTACGTATTGATAAATCCAATTGAAAAGCGGAGCATGAAGGCTCTGCTTTTTTTTGTATTTGCGGCGATTATTTAGTAAAATTAAAGTATTGGCTTTTTGAACGGAGGAATAGAAAAGATGACAATAAAAAGAGTAGGGATTGATACGGAGTTTATTACGCTCGGTCAATTTTTGAAGCTCGCCGGCGTGATTCAAACGGGCGGCATGGCAAAATGGTTTTTAAGTGAACATGATGTGTATATAAATGGCGAAGAAGATAACCGTAGAGGACGGAAACTGCGGGAGGGAGACCGGGTGGAAATTCCAGGGGACGGCGTGTATGAAGTGGTATTTGGATCAGAGGAAGAGATCGATTAACTGTTAGCGAAGGGTGTTATGCACAGATGCACATTGAACAACTGGCTCTGGAACAATATCGTAATTACGAATCGATGCTCATTGAATTTGATGATACTGTTAATGTCATCATCGGTGAAAATGCACAAGGGAAAACAAATGTGATCGAATCTATTTACGTGCTAGCGATGGCTAAGTCGCATCGGACGTCGAATGATAAAGATTTAATTCGCTGGGAAGCGGAGTATGCTAAAATAAAAGGGCGAGTGAAAAAAAAACACCAGTCGCTCCCGCTTGAGCTAATCATTTCAAAAAAAGGAAAGAAAGCAAAAGTGAATCATCTTGAACAGACGCGCTTGAGCCAGTATATCGGTAATATGAACGTCGTTATGTTTGCGCCAGAAGACTTGACGCTTGTGAAAGGCAGTCCACAGGTAAGAAGACGTTTTATTGATATGGAAATCGGACAGGTATCGCCTGTTTATTTACATGATTTAAGCCTTTATCATAAAGTGCTACAGCAGCGGAATTATTATTTAAAGCAGCTCCAGACGAAACGAGCGTCTGATTATACAATGCTTGATGTACTTACAGAACAGCTGATTGAACTAGCTGTAAAAGTGATGAAGAAGCGATTTGAATTTATTTGCATGCTTCAAAAATGGGCGGGACCGCTTCACTCAGGCATTTCACGTGGTATTGAGTCACTTACTATTTTATATGAACCGGCTGCAGGGGTCTTACAGGAGCAAAGTGATGAACAGATGCAGTCCATTCTTGAAGATTTGTTTCAAAAAGGACGCATAAAAGAGGTGGATCGTGGGGTAACATTGACTGGACCGCATCGAGACGATCTTCTTTTTTATGTGAACGAGAAAAACATTCAAACATTCGGCTCACAAGGGCAGCAGCGTACGACAGCGCTTGCTATCAAGCTTGCTGAAATTGAATTAATACAATCGGAAATTGGTGAATATCCCATTTTATTGCTTGACGATGTGTTATCTGAACTCGATGATTACCGTCAGTCGCATTTGCTTAATACGATTCATGGAAAAGTACAGACATTTGTGACGACGACGAATACGGATGGCATTGAGCATGCTACATTAAACGCCGCTTCCGCTTACAATGTGACAGACGGAGCGATTACACAAATAAAGTAATTTTAATTTATTGAAGGAGAAGGTGACTGGATTTGACAATGGACCAACAAAATACGACACCTTCCTATGACGCTAATCAAATACAGGTGCTTGAAGGACTCGAAGCCGTTAGAAAACGTCCGGGTATGTATATCGGTTCGACGAGTGCAAGAGGTCTTCACCACCTCGTCTGGGAAATCGTTGATAATAGTATTGATGAAGCGCTTGCCGGCTTCTGTACAGAAATCAACGTCATCATTGAAAAAGATAACAGCATAACCGTAAAAGATAACGGACGAGGTATTCCAGTTGATAATCAAGAAAAAATGGGCCGTCCAGCTGTTGAAGTCATTTTAACTGTTCTGCACGCAGGCGGTAAATTCGGCGGCGGTGGCTATAAAGTATCAGGTGGACTTCACGGTGTTGGAGCATCTGTTGTAAACGCACTATCAATGATCCTTGAGGTATATGTACATCGCGATGAAAAAATTCATTACATGGCTTTTAAGAAAGGCGTTCCACAAGAAGACTTAAAAGTGGTTGGAGAGACGGACATTACTGGTACGCATATTCATTTTAGTCCAGATCCTGAAATTTTCACCGAAACACTCGAATATGACTACGATATACTTATACAACGTTTGCGTGAGCTAGCGTACTTAAATCGTGGACTTAAAATTACATTGGAAGATAAACGTGAAGAAGGAAGACAAAATGAGTTCCACTACGAAGGTGGAATTAAATCATATGTGGAGCATTTAAACCGTTCGAAAGAAGTGCTTCATGAAGAAGCAATCTTCATGGAAGGTGAGCGGGAAGGCATTCAAGTCGAAGTAGCTTTTCAGTACAATGACGGCTATGTCGGTAATATTTATTCATTTGCGAACAACATTAATACGCATGAAGGCGGAACACATGAAGTCGGCTTCAAAACGGCACTGACACGTGTTGTGAATGACTATGCCCGCAAAAATGGCTTAGTGAAAGATATTGATACAAACTTATCTGGTGAAGATGTCCGTGAAGGACTAATAGCCATTGTTTCGGTCAAACATCCAGATCCGCAATTTGAAGGGCAGACAAAAACGAAGCTAGGCAACTCGGAAGTACGTACGGTAACGGACTCTGTTTTTGCAGGTCGTTTTGAAACATTCATGCTTGAAAATCCGAATACTGCGCGTAAAATTGTTGAAAAAGGCACGATGGCGGCACGCGCTCGTTTAGCTGCGAAGAAAGCACGTGAATTAACGAGGCGTAAAAGCGCACTTGAAATATCTAGTCTTCCAGGGAAACTTGCAGACTGTTCATCGCGTGACCCGAAAATCAGTGAATTGTACATCGTAGAAGGTGACTCCGCTGGTGGATCCGCAAAACAAGGCCGTGATCGTCACTTTCAGGCGATATTACCGCTGCGTGGGAAGATCTTGAACGTTGAAAAAGCTCGTCTTGATAAAATACTGTCAAATAATGAAGTGCGCGCGATGATCACAGCGCTCGGTACAGGAATTAGCGAAGAATTTGATCTATCAAAAGCGAGATATCATAAATTGGTTATTATGACGGATGCCGATGTCGACGGTGCGCATATCCGAACACTGCTTTTAACTTTCTTTTTCCGTTACATGCGTCCATTAATTGAAGCAGGTTACGTATATATTGCACAACCGCCTTTATACAAAGTGCAGCAAGGAAAGCACATTCGTTATGCTTACAATGATCATGAGCTTAACGAAGTGATGGGGTCACTCCCTACTAATACCAAACCGATATTGCAGCGATATAAAGGTCTTGGTGAAATGAATCCGACCCAGTTATGGGAAACGACAATGGATCCTGAGTGGCGTACATTGCTTCAGGTAACATTAAAAGATGCAATGGAAGCGGATGAAACGTTTGAAATTTTAATGGGCGATAAAGTGGAACCGCGCCGTCAATTTATTGAAGATAATGCACGTTATGTTAAAAACCTCGATATATAAACAGAACAAAGGTTAAGAGCACGACATCCTGTCTTAATACCTTTGTGACCCAGGTCCGAAACGATAGGGCATTTACGGCCAGTTGAACCCCGCTTATCTTTCTTGTATGTGGGGCCTTACTGTCTGTTAATACGGGATAAATTAAAAATGGCGCCCGTTAATGCGGGCGCTCCCACTTTTTTAAAAGGGAGGATTTTTACATGGCTGATACGCCACGCTCGAATGTAAAAGAGATTAATATAAGTCAAGAAATGCGTTCTTCATTTTTAGATTATGCGATGAGCGTTATCGTTTCCAGAGCGCTTCCAGACGTGCGTGACGGCTTGAAACCTGTGCATCGCCGCATTTTATATGCAATGAATGACCTTGGTATGACCGCTGATAAAGCGTACAAAAAATCAGCACGGATCGTCGGAGATGTTATTGGTAAGTATCACCCACACGGTGATTCGGCTGTTTATGAAACGATGGTGCGCATGGCGCAAGACTTTAACTATCGCTATATGCTCGTGGACGGACACGGAAACTTCGGGTCTGTCGACGGGGATGCAGCGGCGGCTATGCGTTACACAGAAGCACGTATGTCAAAAATTGCGATGGAAATTACACGTGATTTGAATAAAGATACAATTGATTACAAAGATAACTATGACGGTTCTGAACGTGAACCGATCGTTTTGCCAGCGCGTTTTCCAAATCTGCTTGTGAACGGTGCATCTGGTATAGCCGTCGGGATGGCAACTAATATTCCGCCACACCAGCTTGGTGAAGTAATCGATGCGCTTCTTGCAATCAGTAAAAATCCGGAATTGACCGTACTTGAATTAATGGAATACATACCAGGTCCTGATTTCCCAACGGCTGGTATTTTAATGGGTAGGAGCGGTATTCGCCGCGCGTATGAAACAGGGCGTGGTTCTATTATTTTACGTGCGCGGACTGATATTGAAGAAAAGGCAAATGGAAAAGAAACAATCATTGTTCATGAAATTCCATATCAAGTGAACAAAGCGAAATTAATCGAGCGGATTGCAGAACTAGTCCGCGATAAAAAAATTGACGGCATTACGGATCTTCGTGATGAATCTGACCGTGAAGGCATGCGGATTGTGATGGAAATACGCCGAGATGCAAATGCAAGTGTCGTTTTAAATAATTTGTATAAATATACGGCGATGCAAACAAGTTTTGGTATTAACATGCTGGCACTCGTAGATGGTCATCCTAAAGTACTTAGCTTAAAAGAATGTTTGACGCATTATCTTGCCCACCAGCAAGAGATTATTCGCCGTCGTACACAGTTTGAATTAAATAAAGCAGAAGCGCGTGCTCACATTTTAGAGGGACTCCGCATTGCACTTGACCATATTGATCGCATTATTTCACTTATCCGCGGTTCGCAGACAGCTGATCTTGCACGAGCAGGATTAATCGAACAATTTGGTTTGTCAGAAAAGCAAGCACAGGCTATTCTCGATATGCGTCTTCAGCGCTTGACAGGGCTCGAACGCGAAAAAATTGAAGAAGAGTATCAAAGTTTAGTAGCTATTATTACCGAATTAAAAGCAATATTAGCAGATGAAGAAAAAATACTGGAAATTATCCGCGAAGAATTGACTGAAGTGAAAGAGCGATTTAATGATAAGCGCCGCACGGAAATTACCGATGGTGCACCAGGCGATATAATGGACGAAGATTTAATTCCAGTTGAAAAAATTATCATCACATTAACGCATAAAGGCTATATTAAACGCCTGCCTGTTTCAACGTACCGAAGTCAGCGCCGGGGAGGGCGTGGTATTCAAGGGATGGGTACAAATGAAAATGATTTTGTAGAGCAATTGTTAACAACGTCGACACACGATACGATTCTGTTTTTCACAAACAAAGGGAAAGTGTATCGTCTAAAAGGGTATCAAATTCCAGAGTATAGCCGAACGGCAAAAGGTATCCCACTTGTAAACTTACTCGGTGTCGAACAGGATGAATGGGTCAATTCGATGCTATTTGTTGAGAAGCTTACGGAAGATGCATTTTTGTTTTTTGCGACGAAGCAAGGAATTGTGAAACGTACGCCGCTTATGGATTACGCCAATATTCGTACAAACGGTTTAATTGCGCTTAATATTCGTGAAGATGATGAACTCATATCAGTTAGACTAACAGACGGCCAAAAACATATCGTTATAGGAACAAAGCAAGGAATGCTTATTCGCTTTCCAGAAGATAATGTCCGCTCAATGGGGAGAACGTCCACCGGTGTAAGGGGAATCAGACTGTCAGATGACGATCATGCGGTTGGTCTGGAGCTTGTTGAGGAAAATGAGTATATTTTAATCGTCACTGAAAATGGATACGGAAAACTAACACCTGAATCTGATTATCGTATTCAAACACGTGGTGGTAAAGGGTTAAAAACGTGCAATATTACAGAAAAGAACGGCTCGATGATTGCTGTGAAAACCGTGACAGGTGAAGAGGACCTCATGCTGATCACAATGGGCGGAGTCATGATCCGAATGGATATCGGCGGTATTTCAATTACTGGCCGTAGTACGCAAGGGGTCAAACTCATTCGTCTTGGAAATGATGAAACGGTTGCGACTGTAGCGAAAGTGGAAAAAGAAGACGAAGAAGTGATCGAAACAAAGATAGAAGAAATAGAAGAATAATGAATCAAGCACAGGGACTTCAACATACCTGTGCTTTTTATGTCTATCAATTAAGTACAATGTTTATTATAATTAGGTATAAAGACTTAATGGAGAAGGGTGAAGTATATGTTTGTGAAAGTAGAAGATCTGCAGCAGGGATGGCATGTTAATGAAGCGGTGCTCGCTAGCACTGCTCACCCGATCATTTTAAAAGGAACTATTTTGACTGAACAGCACATCCGATTTTTAAAAGTCTTCTCCATTGAATTTGTTGATGTTGTTCCTCCAGAAGAAAATCCTCTTTCGTCTATTAATTCTGCTGCGTCACTAAATGAATTCAGTTTAACCGTTGATATGTTGGAGCAACAGTACCATAAAACGGTTAAAGGAATAAAAGAAGAGTTTCACAAATGGCAATCAGGAATGAATGTGGAAATTGCAAGGATAAGAACGATCATTTTACCACTTCTAACATATGTACTTGAAAATCCAGAGCAGTTGTATAGAATTTCTTCTTTTTCAAAAAAGGAAGATTATTTGTTTCATCATACAGCAGCGCTTGGGATTTTATGCGGAATGATCGCTCAAAAAATGAATTATAAAAAAGGAATGATTGTACAGGCAGCTTTAACCGGTGTTCTCGCTGATTCCGGCATGTCTAAAATTAATTATTCTCTTTTAAATAAGAAAACTGCCCTGACAGAGCAAGAATATAAAAATATTCAAAACCACCCAATTTTCAGTTACAGTATGGTGAAAGAGTTAAGGCTGTTAAAGCCTGAAGTAAAACTTGCTATTTACCAACATCATGAACGCATAGACGGCTCGGGATATCCAATGGGAGTAAAGGGAAATGAAATACATCCAATTGCACAGATTGTAGGGCTTGCTGATACATATCATGCGTTAACAACAGACAGAGTGTTTCAAGACAGACAGTCTGCTTTTAAAGTGATTGAGTTTATACAAGAAGATTTATTCGGGAAATTCGATTTACCTATTATGAACGCGCTGTTTTCAATTGTAGCTAATTTAGTACCGGGGACAAGAGTTGAGTTATCGGATGGCAATAAAGGAAAAGTGTTGTTCGTTCATCAAATGCATCAAACGAGACCCCTCATTCAATTATCTACTGGAGAGCTCATTGACATGGTGAAAAGAAGAGATTTACATATTGAAAAAGTGATAGGAAAACAGCTGTGAAAATAAAAATGGCTGTTTTATTAATTTATTTTCAAAAAAGCTTGCTCTATATATCTAACCGTGTTATATTATTTAAGTCGCCTAATGGTGATGGAAAAACGAATGAATTGAACATTGAAAACTGAACAAAATCAATAAAAACGTCAACG
>NZ_MRWQ01000037.1 GCF_001906925.1 Domibacillus mangrovi | reverse complement strand
AATCAAAATCTTGATAGCTCATGGTATTGACTGTATGCATTGTTCCATAACCCCCTTTTGCTTTATGAAAAATTAGAATATATATAAGGGCTATATCTAATAATATGAATCTTCATTCAGCGGGGGAGGCCCACAGAAAGTGACGATCTTCGTCTGCGTTCCCATCCCCCCATTGGTCCGTTTTCACAGCGCTTTCATTTGTGCAAACGGGAACATTTATAATTTCACTTTTAAATCTAATTAAACGATCAATTATGCAAATGTAGGTTCTGGCAATCTATGTGCTACATAAACCGCTGTACCATCGCTCTCACCATGGAACGTCACCGTTGTACCAGGGTTGATGATCACAACATCGCCTGCTTCTGCTGTAAAACTATTTCCTTGGTCATCGCTTAAAACAAATTTACCAGTGACAACTGTTTTCATTTCTAAGAAATCATATTTAAAATCGAAACCTTTGTCAGCTTCTTGCATTGCATATAATCCTACTGTTGCTGCATTTTCGTTTGCCGTAATCGGAATATCAATGATTTGGCTTTTCACTTCTGGAATACCTAATATTGTATTCAATTCTTTCATGTCATAGCTTCCAACTTTAATTAATTGCAAACCTGGTTTTTGACTTAAGTACGTATAGTTATCTTTCGTTGCTGCTCTGCTCATTTTTACCACTCCAATAATTTTATTTTTTTCTTACTGCCTATTCATGTAGAACAAACGATTATGTCCGGTTTACATAAATGGTTTTTCAGGGATACGGTGAGCCGTGTAAAAAGCTTCTCCATCACTTTCAGCATCAAAAATAACCGGTACATTCGGCGTGAAGATGACAACATCTCCTGCTTCCGCTACATATTTGTTTCCTTGCGCATCACGTAAGACAAATTTACCTTTGATCACGAATTTCACTTCTAAAAATTCATACACGAACTCAAACTCTTCACCTGGCTGCATATCGAAGTAGCCCATCGTAATCGCATTTTCTTTTGAGGTAACTGGAACATCAATGATTTGGCTTTTTAGTGCCGGAATTCCTAGAATGCTATCCAGTTCTTTCTTCTGGAAAGTACCTGCTTTAATAATTTGGATGCTTGGTTCTTTACTTAAATAATTGTAGTTTGTTGATTCAGTTGTTGATTGGCTCATATTTAACACTCCTATACGTTTACTTTTTTATTATTCATAAAATTCAGTATTTAAAATTCGCATCGAACACAATCTTCACTTTTATGTATTACAAAAATGAAGACTCTGGCAAGCGATGTGCTGTATAAAAAGCGTCTCCGTCACTTTCGCCGTCAAA
>NZ_MRWQ01000036.1 GCF_001906925.1 Domibacillus mangrovi | reverse complement strand
TTTGACGGCGAAAGTGACGGAGACGCTTTTTATACAGCACATCGTCTACCTGAACCGTCGTTTCTATAAAATAACGATTAGGAGGCGGAACATTGGAAGTCATTTATGTAAATAAAAGCAACCGGCATACGTTTCTAGCGGCAAATGAACCAAGTGTGATCGCCTTAGGATTTTTTGATGGAGTTCATTTAGGTCATCAACAAGTCATCAAAGAAGCTAAAAAAATAGCAGATGAAAAGCAATTGCAACTCGCCTGCATGAGCTTTTTCCCACACCCTAAAGAAGTGCTTAAAAGAGATAAGAAAAAAATACAATACTTAATGCCAATGATCGTCAAGCAACGAATTTTGAAAAGTTTAGGCGTAAAGAAATTTTACATCGTGCAATTCGATCAAGACTTTGCTTCCTTAACACCTGAACAATTTGTCCAAAACTATCTTCTTGACTTTGAGGTAAAGTACGCAGTGGCAGGCTTTGACTTTAATTATGGCCAATTTGGAAAAGGAAATATGAATCGAATAAAAGAGGACTCGAAAGGCTTGATTGAAGGAATAAAAGTAGAAAAAGTGGAGTTTGGTGGAGAAAAAATCAGCTCTACATTAATAAGAAAGTTAATTTCTTCAGGAAAAATGGATATCGTCCACCGCTATTTAGGTGAGCATTACCATATACAAGGAAAGATATTTTCCACTAAAAATAGTGTTGAAGTCGTAGCGAGTCCTTATTATCTTCTTCCTCCCCCAGGAGTATATGAAGTAACTGTTTCAAAAGGGGATGAAATAGACAATCAAGTCGTTTTAGTGACACAGGAAACGCCTAAAATTATCTTTTCTGCTCACAACAATCGTTTATTAGCTGATCAAGAAGACATTCACATTGGGTGGATCAAACGTTTATCACCTGGAATGTTTACGATTTTGGAGGAACAGCCTTCTTTATCACAGGAAGCATAATAGGATAAATAAACCGGTTTAACTGCCGGATTTATTATAAAATAAAAATTTAAAAATGACGGAGGTATAAACATGAGTGCAGAAACAGCATGGTTAGAAGAATTGACGTATTTAA
>NZ_MRWQ01000035.1 GCF_001906925.1 Domibacillus mangrovi | reverse complement strand
TCGACGCTATTCTCATGTGCACGGAATTTATCTCTCCGATGAACAAGCGTTACCTCCTCTGCCACAGGCTCAATCATTAATGCCCAGTCAACGGCGGAATCGCCGCCGCCAAATACAACAACACGCTTGCCGGCAAATTGCTGAAGGTTTTGGACGAAATAATGGATGTTCGCGCTTTCAAACTTCTCTTCGCCTTCAATTTTCAATTTACGCGGCTGAAATGCACCATTTCCAGCTGTGATGATAATCGCTTTCGTATAATGAATTTCTTTATTTGTTGTAATTGAAAATACACCGTTCTCCATTCGTTCTATTGTTTCAACGGATTGTTCCAAACTAATAGTCGGTTCAAACTGATTCATTTGTTCCACTAAATTATCGATTAGTTCTTGTGCTCTTACTTTTGGAAACCCTGCAATATCGTATATATATTTTTCAGGATATAAAGCAGATAACTGTCCGCCTAGCTGCGGCAGACTTTCAATGATTTTCACAGATGCTTGTCTCATACCAGCATAAAAAGCCGTGAATAATCCAACAGGCCCGCCACCAATAATGGTAATGTCGTGTATCTCTCTCTCTTCTCCCACCAATCATTCCTCCTGTTCTATTTTCAATAATTGTGGACAGTTGCCTTTTCACCTGTCATATTACTATATGCAAGAGTCGTGCCAACATTAAAATTCACTATTCGTACAACGTTTACTATAAAAATAGATTGATATTTTACAAAATTCGAGTTATATTCAACTCAAGAATCTTCAAAAATGACTCAACTTTTAAAAAGAGGTGTGCAAATGGATAATAAAGGAATTATAGAGATGACATTGGAAACTCTTTTGAAAATTTTAGATTACTCTTCCGATGAAATTTTTGTTCTGGACTGCGAGAAACGAATTATTTATGTAAATCGCGTTTGCGAAAGACATTACGGTTTAAAACCGAAAGATGTTATTGGTAAATATAATGTGGAATTATTTGAAAAAGGATACTGGAAGCCTTCTATTGTGCCGTATGTCTACAAAAATAAAAAGCCATGTTCTTTAAAACAGCAAACTTATATCGGGGCCGAACTTTTAACATCTGCTATTCCAATTTTAAACGATGATGGTGAAATTGATTTTGTTGTCATTACATCAACCGAAATAAAAAACCAAAAAATGGAGCTAGCCGAAGAGGGTAAACTCGAGTTAAATACAACTCATTCTCTTGAAAAAAAGCGCTTTGTAACTAATTCGGAGAAAATTAAACGTATCTTAACATTTTGTGAAAAAGTCGCACCGACTGAATCCACTATTTTAATTCAAGGGGAATCCGGTACCGGAAAGGGTGTTCTATCATCGTTTATTCATAATATTAGTAAAAGGAAAGAGGGATCTTTTTTAACAATCAATTGTGCAGCCATCCCAGAAGATTTATTGGAGTCAGAGTTGTTTGGCTATTCAAAAGGAGCGTTTACAGGGGCGAACAAAACAGGGAAAGCAGGATTGATCGAAGCCGCCGATAAGGGCACTCTTTTCTTAGATGAAATCGGGGAAATGCCCATGCCTTTACAAGCAAAATTGCTGCAGGTTATACAGGACAAACAGTTTATTCCGATCGGCAGCAGTGAAGTAAAGAAAGTCGATGTGCGTATTATTGCGGCAACGAACCAAAATTTGTTACAAATGGTTGAGAATAAGCTTTTTCGGGAGGATTTATTTTACCGGCTGAATGTGATTGATATTTTACTGCCGCCGCTTCGTGATCGAAAAGAAGATATCATCCCTCTCACGTACACCTTTTTAAATAAATTCAATAAAAAATACAATGAAAATAAGGTCATCTCAGAAGAATGTTTAAACATTTTAATTCATTACTCCTGGCCGGGCAATGTCCGCCAGCTGGAAAATTTACTAGAGCGTTTAGTCGTTGTCAGTGATTCGGTCATTCAAATAGCAGATCTCCCCGATATGATCACTGAAAATGTCGGAGATGTCACGCATTTATCCCTTTCCACTACACTTGATAAAGCACTTGATCAAACGACACGTATTTTAATTAGAAAATCGTATCAAAAGTGGAAATCATCTAGAAAAGTGGCGGCCGACCTTGATATTAGCCAAACAAAAGCCTCTAAATTAATTCGAGAGCATTGCCAGGACTTAATGCTATAATTCGCATACAAAAAAGCTTATTCCCGATTGAAGTGAATAAGCTTTTTCTATATATTCATCATGGGGCAATCCTTCTCTCATTATACACGTTGATCAATTTCAAAACCTTTCCTACTAATTTGAGCAAGGTGTACGCGAAATGCTTCATGTTCATGTTGCCGCTTTTTCCTTTGTTCTTCTATACTCATTTGCGGCTTGGCACGATCACGCAAAATTTTATCAAATGATACTTTGGCAGCGGGGTCGATGTAGGAATCATCTCTACTTGATTCATTTAAAACTCGTTCTCTATAATGGCTATACTGATATTGTGGTACCGGCAGCACGTAGCCCATCTTTTCTCTTCCTTTCAAATTAAGATTATGTACATACATATATATGTATTGTTTGACCGTTTTATGTTTCACCAAAACCATTTCTGCTAAAATCACAACCTTCTTCCTGCTTATATGAAAAAAAGAGCGACCTTTCAGCCACTCTTACCATGTTTATTTAAGCATTTTCGTAATGGCATCTATATTCAGCTTTTTGCCATCTTTTATAATCGTTCTGACGAGTTCGTCTTCTACTTGCTTCGGCACCCTTTTACCGGCAAGTGCTGCCGTTTGTGCGATGACCGCGCGAACTGTTCGTTCATCGCGGAAATCAGCATACTGAAGCGAATCAACAAGAGCGAACACGTCGTTCATACGTACGCCTGTTTTTTTCTCAATATTGCCAAAGAACTTGTTGTCCACTGTGGCTCCCCCTTTTACAAATCAATAAAAGCTTGCGCCTACGATGATCAACAAAATGAACAATACAACGATTAAAACAAACGTGCTTGTGCCGCCGTATCCACCGCCGTTTCCGCCGCAGTATCCGCCACCAAAGTAACCCATTGTCATTTCCCCCTTTCTCTGTTCTCTTACTATCATATGGAGAAACAAAAAAAGAGGTTGGGCCACTCACCCTTTTGGTTTAAAAAATATGGCGCCGATAAAACCAAACACTATCGCTGCAGAAATACCCGAACTTGTTACTTCAAACATTCCGGTCAACACACCAACGACTCCATGCTTTTCCGCTTCACTCATCGCGCCGGCCACGAGTGAGTTACCGAAGCTCGTAATTGGAATGGTTGCTCCGGCTCCCGCAAAATCAACAAACGGTTCATATAAATCAAATCCAGCAAGCACAGCACCTGCTACGACGAGTATTGATAATGTATGCCCTGGTGTTAACTTACCGACATCCATCATCAGCTGACCGATCACACATATGAGGCCACCAATAACAAATGCCCAAAAAAACATTGCGATCATTCGTCTCTTCCTTTCCTTTAAAAAACAGATTTAATAAGCGCTACAATAAAAGCAGAAAAAACACCGAATAATATGACCGAACCAGCGAGTTTAAACATATTGCCCCCGACCCCTTGTACAAATCCTTCTGAACGATGTTCAATCGCCGCTGAAATAACAGCGTTGCCAAATCCCGTTACCGGCACCGCACTCCCAGCACCCGCAAACTGACCGAGCCGATCATATACACCGAATCCTGTTAACAGCATGGATAAAAAGATCATGAACGCCACTGTTGGATTCCCTACTGTCTGCTCCGTAAAGTTAAAAAAGAAAATAAAGAAATACGATACCGCTTGACCGATTATACAAATAAGACCGCCTGTCCAAAACGCACGAATGCAATTTTTAAACACCGGCTTTTTCGGTTCGTATTTTGAAGCAAGCTTTTTATAATTCTCCGGCTTCATTAGGCCATCTCCTTTTTCAATTTAATGATTTCAGACAGCCGTTTATTGGCTTCTTCTTCCGTCAGATGGCCCGCTTCCATGTCTTCTTTTAATCGGACCGCTTCGAGGAAAATCTTGTAATCACTCGAAACTACTACTTCTTCCGTACTCTCCATTTCCTGAATACGTTTATCAAGATCTTTTTCAATGTCCTTCATTTTAAATCGGTCAAGATGACGTACTTTATACGCTACGAGCAGCTGATCTTTTCCTTTTATAACAGCCGTATCGTAAATAGTTTCAATCGAATCTGCTTCTTTTTTGATTTTTTCAGCAAATCCATCATGTTTTCCGTCAAGCTGCACAGCATCCGGATCAGCCGTTTCCAAAATCACCGTTCCATCATGTTCTGGTGCACATCCCGCCAGCAGCAAGATGGTAAGTGCCCATTTCTTCATGATATGTACCTCCGTTTTTGATCAGTATGTCCTGAAAACAAAAAAAAATTCTGCTCATGGCGGCAATTGTCCACGCCGAAGAGACCAGAATTCATACAGTATTAATGTACCGATATTTTAAGGAGGAATGTAAAATGGGATGCAATAAGCATCGGGACGATTTTGACAATGAAGACCGGCGTCATCATTCCGAATGCTGCGTTTGCGAGGTTGTACGCGCGATTCGCGACATTCAAGATTCAATAGAAGATGAAGACTGCAGAGACTGCAAAGATTGCTTCGCTGAGCCCCTTGGTGACTTAGACGGTCGACGTCCACGTCGGCGCAATGCAGATACACGTGTGTTCACACTTACAACGAAGAAAGGTAAACCATTTTTCGCTTTCTTTAATCCTGCAGAAACTGATGATGATGATCATTGCAAAACAGGATGTGTTTCCATCTATTTCCGTGTTGAAGATGTGTTTGACAGCTCCTGCGCCCGCCTTCGTGTATTATTGCCGCTTGACCATCACTTTGAGCCCGTTAATCTTGCGGACGATGGCGACATCGACCTCAAAAAAGTATGCAAAGTTCAACACTTTGCAAAGACACGCAGCTGTGTTACCGTTGATTTAAATGAATTTCTTGCCGTTCAGTGTATTAAAGACGTCGACTTAAATGTGTGCCGTTAATGTTAACCCGCCTCTACGGCGGGCTTTTTTCATGTACCGGCAATTCGAACATACACAATTTCTGCAATTGGAACACGAACCGTTTCTTTCCCTTCTTCCTCAAGCACCCACACATTATCTCCATCAAAACGCTCAATAACACCACGTACAGAACCGCTTTTCCATTCAAGCTGACAGGGCACTGGAATTCTGCGCTGCGCCAGGTAGATGACTTTCTCCTCCACATTCATTTCCTTGAACGGGAGTAATCTACCTGATTCTGACGGCGTCTCTTTTGCCACCGGTTTAACCCCTGTTTCTGGCGTTTCATTTATTTCAGGTGTTTCAGGCACTTCACCGGCTTTCGCAATTTCCTGCATAACTGGCTGTACATGCTTAAGCGCTGGCTGTCCGATGTATAAGAGCGGTCCCTGTTCTTTTTTCACGCCTTTAGCACCTCCGCTTTTTATCCAGTATATGCAAAAAAACTATCCGATATGGACAGTTTTCTAAAAAATAATTTCTAATACTATGGAAACTAACGTATTTTTAGGCAAGTCTTATTGATCTAACTGTCCTAAACTAAATGACAACTTATCAACGTTCCCCCCTATTCAACAAGTGTTGACTTAAATTTCTCTTTTTTATAATTAATAAATATTTATTCGTCTCAAACCTAGGATATTTAAATAAAATGTTATAATATATTGTTTAGATAATAAAAGCAGGTATACTAAATATTCATATTAAACTGTACCTATTTCAATGGAGGCTGAAATGGAAGATATACTTAAATTAAAAGGCAAGAATATCGTAGTTATGGGTGTTGCTAATGAACGGAGCTTAGCTTGGGGCGTAGCAGAAGCCCTTTATAAAGCAGGAGCAAATGTAATTTATACATACAGATTGGAACGATCTCTAGGAAAAATAACGAAGCTATTAGAGAAAAATAACTATCCATCAGAATATATTTTCCATTGTGATGTAAATAATGATGATAGTATTCACAAAGCATTTAAAGATATAGGTGAAAAAGTTGGCGTCATTCACGGTTTGGTTCATTCTATTGCCTATGCTCATGCAGAAGACTTAAAGGGTCATTTTGTAGAAACATCTAGAGATGGATATGCATTTGCTCAAGATACTAGTGCCTATTCATTAATTGCCGTAGCAAGAGAAGCTCGTCAATATATGACAGAAGGAGCATCCATTGTTACAATGACTTATCTTGGAGCCGAACGTGTTGTAGATGGTTATAACCTAATGGGCGTTGCAAAAGCTTCTCTTGAAGCCAGTGTGAAATATTTGGCACTCGATTTGGGTAAAGACAATATTAGAGTCAATGCTGTTTCAGCAGGAGCCATTCGAACACTAGCAGCCAAGGGCATTCCAGCTTTTAATACCATTCTTCATCAGATTGAAGAGAAGTCACCATTGAAGAGAAATGTGACTCAAGAAGAAGTAGGCGACATGACTCTTGTTATACTGAGCCATCTTTCTAGAGGCGTCACTGGTGAAATTATTTATGTAGACTCTGGTTACAATATATTGGGGTAGTATAGAGACACGTAAATCAATAAGGTTATTTATGAAAAAAGACCGTTTTCGGTCTTTTTTATATTGCGAAAAATGTATATTTTCAAGGAGGCGTTTTGATGAACTTAGATATTATTGGTGACATACACGGCTGTTTAGATGAATTTCGTGCATTAACGATGAATCTTGGCTATTCGTGGGACTCGGGCATTCCTATTCATCCCGCTGGCCGGACGCTCGCTTTTGTCGGCGACCTGACAGATCGCGGTCCTGATTCTGTTCGCGTTCTTGATATCGTTTGCCGTCTGTTTGA
>NZ_MRWQ01000034.1 GCF_001906925.1 Domibacillus mangrovi | reverse complement strand
TTAGCGACACAGGCACGTGATCCAGCTCCCCATTATCAGCATAGTGAATTAGGCTATAATTACCGGATGAGCAACATTTTAGCGGGAGTTGGCCGTGCACAGTTGGAAGTGCTGGATGAGCGTGTGCATGCGCGCCGTGTGATCTTTGATCGGTATGTGGAAGCATTCGGTGATATAGATGGGTTTGAATTTATGCCGGATTTAGAAGGATTTAAACATAACCGCTGGCTGACGACGCTGACGATTGACCCAGAGAAGGTTGGATTTACACCGATGGAGCTGATTGATGCATTATCTGCGGAGAACATAGAAGCACGTCCTGTCTGGAAGCCGTTGCACTTGCAACCGTTGTTTGAAGGGGCGAAGTATTATACTCATGAAGAAGGCAGAAGTGTGTCATATGAGTTGTTTGATAATGGGGTTTGTTTGCCGTCAGGGTCAAATATGACAATAGAACAGCAAGAGCGTGTCATTCATATTATTGGTAAGATGTTGAAGGCGAAATCATTGCACGTTTAAAATGAACCCAGCGGGCTGTGGCCGGCTGGGGCATTTTTAGATTCATTTACTTTAGTGCGGTGATTTATTTTAGAATTTTGGGGCCATAAAGGAACCACGGCAATTTAATGGAATTGTTAGATTATGACATGCGGAATGTCAGTTACAAATATAGAGTACACGCTTTTTTTTATCTGTTGTTAATTTTTAATTTCAAGATAATCTAAGGTAATGTTTGTAGCAGAAGAAGAAGCGTTCTTTAGGCCAGTGTGAACAATCTTGATCGTGTGATTACCTGGCACCAGACTGGCTGATTCAAATACTTTTGCTTTATGTTTTGTAGGTTTATTGTATAAATCTACAGTATCAACTAGATTGTTATCGATGTAGACGTTTGCTTGTCCATAGCTAGATGCTTGACTCGTATAATAGGCAACCCCTGTCCCATTAAACGTATACTCCACGCTTGAATTGGCAATGTTTGTATACTTTAAAGTACCACCGTTGTAAACTGTATTTGAGGCATTTAACCATGTGTTGACATATTTCATAAATGGATCATTATCTTCGATTTTGATACTTGTCCCCGCGTTCAATACAATAAAGTTATCGATATTAATATTCGTTGACGTTGAGCTCGGGTCTTTTGTTCCGGTTGATATAATCTTAATTATATGTTCGCCGGCTGTTAAATCATTTTTTTCGAAAACGAGTTGTTTATACTTACTAGCTGAACTATAGAGATTTACTGTTTCTACTTTGACATCATCAATGTATACATCAACAAATCCGTAGTTGCGGCTTTTTAAAGCATAATATTTAATTCCAGTACCATTAAATTTGAATGTTGCGGATGCCCCTGTCTTATTAATATAAGCTAAGCTGCCACCGCTATAAGTGGAACTAGTTGCTTTACTCCATGTTTCCCCATATTTCACATTCGCATTGTCATCCTCTACAACTGTTTCCGTTTGTTCTCCAATGACTTCAAGTGTATCGAGCGTCACATTTGTCGCTGTCTTCCGTCCCCCATTGCCCGCTTTGCCTGTCCATTCGATTTGGAAGGTGTGGCGGCCTGGCTCTAGGTCTGTTTTTTCGAATACTGTTGCAGCTGCTGTGGTTGAGAAATACAGGTCAACAAAGTATTCATATTGGCCATCTATAGTAACTTTGGCGATGCCGTTTGTACTGCCTTTAATGGCATTGTATTTGATGCCTTTGCCATAGAAGGCGAATTTGACGGTTTTTTCGCTATCGTTCATTGTGGCATAGTTGCCGCCGGATGCAAGGCTGTCGTTTACGAGTGTCCAGTCACAATAGCCGCCGTAACAGATGTTTGGATAGTGACGGTTTGTGTAATTCAGTTCATACGCCGTATTTTCGTATGCGCCTGCTTGTGCCCCTTGTACGACATGTAAGTCGTAGCTGCCGTTCCCTGCATAGGCGTATACGTCAATGTAATATGTTCCATCGTGTGGCGCGATGAATTCAATGGATTCCGTTGAAGTGCCTGCTTGTTCTGAATAGGCAATAATGTTTTGACTCGTGTGAACTGTTTGTGCTGCCGGGTTGAATAAGTAAAGATCAAAGTCTGTTCCGGATGCGCCTGTTAAGTCCAATTTAATTTTTTCTTTTGCATCGAGTGTGACGGCAAAGACGTCATCGAGATCCTCTGTTGCATGCAATGTACCGGCCGTATGTTGTCCGGAAAGCGGAAGGCCTGGAATATCGTTGTCCGGTGAATAGCCGACCGCTTTTCCAGCATTAATAAGCCCGCCTGTTTGTGAATAATAATAGAGAGAATTATATTCTGTTGATGTCTGCATGATCGTACTTTTTATTGCCAAAGGTGTGAGTGACGGTGAATGACTGGCAATAAGGGCTGCAACGCCTGATACGTGTGGTGTTGCCATGGATGTACCGCTCTTATAGCCATAAGCTGCCGAATAATCCAGCGCGCTGTCTTCTTTTGGAACAGTACTGATAATATCTCCACCAGGCGCAAATACATCCACTGTGTTGACACCGTAGTTTGAAAACCAGGATCTAAAGCCGTCATTGTCTGCTGAACCGACAGACAAAATATTGTCGCTGTCGTAGCTTGCTGGGTATTCTGGATAGGCATCTGTGTTGGTACCGTCGTTACCAGCTGCCGCAATGAACAGCGTTCCTGAATTTTCAATTGTTTCTTTTAAGGCTGTGCTGTACTCCCCGCCGCCCCAAGAGTTGTTCAAAATTTTCACGCCTTTTGCTTTTGCGTATTCAATTGCAAGAATGGCGTCAGATGTATAACCTGAACCATCATAACCACCTAGAAATTTAAGTGGCATAATTTTGACGTTTGGTGCGATGCCGCGTACGCCGATCGAGTTGTCATTGGCTGCAATAGTGCCCGATACGTGTGTCCCGTGACCGTCTTCCCAGCTGTAGTCATAAACGGAGTTGTCCGCGTAATAGAAGTCCCATCCGTTTACATCATCGATATAGCCGTTGCCATCATTATCGAGTCCGTCATTTGGAATTTCACCTGAGTTTGTCCAAATGTTGTCGGCAAGATCTGGATGGTTAATATCGGTTCCCGTATCGATCACACCGACAACAAGTGACGAGTCACCCAGTGTTTTGCCCCAGGCTGTTTCTGCATCGATATCAAATCCGTTTAACCCGGTCCAGCCTTGAATGGCTTGTCCAGTATTGTTAGCTCCCCATTGATTGGAATAAAGAGGGTCAGAAATGGTTGTTGCTTTGACAATATAGTTAGGCTCTACATATTCAAAAGCGCCTGTTGCTTTCAATGTTTTAATCGCTTCATCTACTGATTTTTTTGACGCATTGAATGTGTAAAGATGAGCACCGGATGTTTTGAACGTTTTTTGGCTTTTTAACTCAAGAGCGCGTCCGGCTGTTCCGATGCTGGATGGGCCATTGCCGCGTTTGAATTTAACGATTAGTTCGCCTTTCGCATATTTTTTTGAAGCATCTGCGATATGGACAGGTTTTTTATCGCTAACAGAGACTTTACCTTCTTTTGCTTTAACGATTTCTTCCTGCGTGTTTTTGTATTGCTTGTCTGTTTTTTTGCCTTCTACTTTAATTGGCTCATTTGCCGCAGTAGGTTTGTAGCCTTTGCTCTTTTTCTTCATATTGTTCGTTTCTTGTGTCGTTGCCTGTACGTTGTCTATTGTCAAAGCAGGGGCTACAAATTGCGAAAACGTGAGAACAGACGCAGCGGCCAATACCATAAGCTGCTTTTTCACTTTCACTCCTCCTAACAGAATGTTTTTAATATTTTTGACAGGGTCAATACCGGTCCTCCTTTGTTGACCTGTCAGTGATGAAAGATGTATTATTAATGTTGATTATAGTCTGATATAATTAGTGAGTCTATATCTATTTTAGTAATTTGTCCTATATTTTCTTGATATTGTATTCTAAAATAACTACTTAATACATGCTCCTCTAGCTAGACACTTAGCATAATGAATGTTTTTATAGATAGGTGCATATGAATATTTTCCTAGTATGATAAATCCATATTAAATATTATAACTATTATTATAATTCTAAATACTTACACTTTTATACAGATACGGTATAATGTAAAAGGTGGAAAAAACTTTATTTTACATAATTAAAGGAGGACCGTTTAGTGAATAAACAGCCAAAAATTTACTTGTCATCCCCGCATATGAGCGGTGAGGAACAGAAATATATTAATGATGCATTTGAAACGAACTGGATTGCACCGCTTGGCCCGAATGTGGATGGGTTTGAGCGTGAGATTGCGAAGTATACGGGAGTCCGGGATGCGGCAGCGGTAAGTTCGGGAACAGCAGCGATTCATCTGGCGCTTCTTCTTTTGGATGTACAGGCTGGTGATGTTGTGTTTTGTTCAAGTTTGACGTTTGTGGCGAGTGCAAATCCCATTATTTATGAGAACGCTGTACCTGTTTTTATCGATTCAGAGCCTGAGACGTGGAATATGTCACCAGACGCTTTAGAGAGGGCTTTACGCG
>NZ_MRWQ01000033.1 GCF_001906925.1 Domibacillus mangrovi | reverse complement strand
ATCAAAAGCGTCGTGAAAAACGCGAAAACAGCTGTTGCAGGCGGCATTAAATTGGAAACACTTCCAGGCGTTATTGCAGCACAACCGGATCTTGTTATCGTAGGCGGCGGCATCACAGGCGCAGACGACAAACAAGCAGTTGCGGCAGAAATGCAACGACTTATTAAAGGTGCAGTTACAGCTTAAATTAAACAGATTACTTTTACATGTAAGATGAATGAAAGCCGTCTCAACAAGGAATCTCTTGAGACGGCTTTTTCTTATGGATCGAAATGGAACTGTACGAATGAAATAAGATTCGTCCCATTTTGATCTGTTTTTGCCAAAAGGTATGAGAGCGGCATCTTTCATTTTTCAGGTGAATACGAACGTAAAAACCGGGAAAGCTATCGGTGGTTCATCATAATCGAAAGGGAGATGATTAGATGATTAAGCGTAAAGCTGAAAGAAATGCTGTAGAAAAATATGCTAAGACCCCAAAGAAAAATGTGAAGGAAACGGATTATTCTGTAGAATTTTCTGATGGAGAAGATCCAATGAAAGGGGCAAATCGTAACTCTAATCAAGGTCGAAAAGGCAGAGGCAATTGATGAAAAGAAAAGTTGGATTACTCTGAAGAATATGGGATGGAATTCATAATAAAACATGAATAGCTTATATTTGATAAATAGAGACAGCAATCGCAATCTGTTTCAGGTCAACTAGGCAACAAACGAAAAAACCCGGGAAATTTCTTACCGGGTTTTTTCGTTTAGGGGGGACCTAGTACGATAGTCAGTCTCTTTGCATGGATTACTTTATCCCGCATTAACGGGCAGTAAGAACCCCGCTTCAAGACGCGACGTTCTTTACCTGAGTTCCTGTTTATTCAGGAGCGGAAAGAAGACTAATATCGTCAGGTCCTATGACAACGTCTGCCTGATTCACATCCTGTGAACCTAACCCTCCACTGAATGAAGTTTCACTTTATATGGACTTTCAATTAGCTTGTGGTGAGGGAAAGAGCTCTTTATTAAATCTCTATAGTATACTATTTAACAGTATTTGATAATAAAGTGCGTACTTTGTTTTCTGAACATTAGAATATATAATGAGTATAGCATCAAATTTATCACAAACTACATAAACAGGAGTGTCACACATGACTAAAGTATTGAGCGAAACACCAGGAATTCAAGTATTTAAAGCAGCAGATTTAGACAAAACATTTCCAAAGCTAGATGTAGCAGGCATTATTAGCCAACCGGGAGTAAACAGCCAAATCGTTGACGTACCCGTAGCAACAACGCCAAATCCACTTACACTCGGTTTCTTTTCAATGCAGCCAGGTGAATCATTTGAATTCTTATATGAAGTTGTAGAATATAAAGTCGTCACAAAAGGAAAATTTGTTTTGCGTGACCTAGAAGGTAACCGATATGAAGCAGAAGCAGGAGATGTCGTTCTTTTCACACCGAATGTGCCGGTTATTTTTGATGGTGAAAGTGATGGAGAAGCAATCTACACCGCACACCGTCCAGCTGACGCTTCGTTTATGTAAGAAGGTAAGATACGTTTAAAAATAGAAGCAACCGGTGATCTCACCGGTTGCTTCTATTTTATTTTGTGTTTTTCTTTTTCGCGGCATTTTCGAGTTTGCTTTTTGGCTCTTCAGCGAATTCGGTATCTCCGTAACCTTGAGGAGTTACACTCGGAGCCTTCTTGCCTTTATTACTGCTTTTTTTACTGTTTCCCATCAGTCTCACCCCCGATCTAGAAATCCCTTAATTGTTTTGTTCGAATTGTATTATTTCCAAAAGGAATGAATCTACTCCTTGATTGAAAGGGACTTTCTCACGTTTTGTCTGATTTTTTATGAGCAGGCATGCCTTTTGAAAACAGAATAAAAACGATTTGTTGCAAGTAAAAATAATTTGCCTATTTAAAATTTTGGAAAGGTATTATATGATAGGTAGCGTACAGTTTTACTAAGCTGAGAAATACTGTTTTTTTATGTGGGAGAACGAACAACTGAATAATTTATTTAAAAGTGCCCGGAGTGTCATGCCCCGGGATAATAGGGAAATCGGTGAAAGTCCGATGCAGCCCCCGCTACTGTAACGCTGATGAAATTGTCAATACCACTGGTGCAAACTGGGAAGGGACAAGAGTAAAATGAAGCGAAAGCCAGGAGACCTGCTTTTAAATGTGAACGATACTTTTCGGAGGGAAGGGTAGAGGCGATACAGTATATGGAGGGCATTTTTTTGCTATTTCATATTATTTTATTTAGCTTCTTAAAACCTTAACTCAAAGAGTTAAGGTTTTTTTTTATTCCCTTCTACTATACAGGAGGTAACATATGACAACTTGGAATTTAGAAGGGACAAAATCTCATCTGCTCATCTGTAACGGGAGTAGTTGTATGAGAAAAGGCGGCGAAGAAGTGACGCAAGCCGTTCGTGATGAAATTAGCTTACTGGAGTTAGATGAAGAGATTCATACGACAAGAACTCGTTGTAACGGAAGGTGTAAAGATGCTTGTATTGTCATTGCTTATCCAGAAGGTGCTTGGTATCGAGTCGAATCACCTGAAATGGGTCGCCAAATTGTTCGCAATATGCACGAACCTCTTCTTAAAACGAATAAAGTGTATCAATTTGTGAATGGAGAAATGTCACTAAATTTAGATGCTTCTGCGGCTGTCGGGATTTCAAAGAAAAAATAAAATCCTGTGACACATTATGAAAGGAGCTATTTATATGGAACAAAAAGGGAAACTATTTGTTGTTGGATTTGGTCCAGGAGACTTTAAACATATTACGACGAGGGCTGTAGAAGCGCTTCAAGAAAGTGATTTTATTATTGGATACAAGACGTATGTGGAACTCATTCAAGACATATTAACAGATCAAACGGTAATCAGTACGGGAATGACAGAAGAAGTATCACGGGCACAAGAAGCGGTGAGGCAAGCGGAAAATGGCAAGAAAGTAGCGGTCATTTCAAGTGGGGATGCAGGGGTTTATGGAATGGCTGGCCTTGTGTATGAAGTTTTAGTTGAAAAGGGCTGGAAAGAAGAAACAGGTGTTGGAATCGAAATTATACCCGGTATTTCAGCGATTAACTCTTGTGCATCGTTACTTGGTGCACCTGTTATGCACGATTCTTGTACAATCAGCCTTAGTGACCATTTAACGCCATGGGATCTTATTGCGAAACGAGTAGAAGCAGCGGCACAGGCCGATTTTGTCATTGCGCTTTATAATCCACGCAGTGGTCGGCGAACAAGACAAATTGTTGAAACACAGAGAATTCTACTTAAATATCGTTCACCAGAAACTCCAGTAGGGCTAGTGAAAAGTGCATATCGTGAGCGTCAGGATATTGTGATTACGAATCTAGCGGAAATGTTGAATCATGATATTGGTATGCTCACAACCGTTGTGATTGGGAATTCATCGACGTTCTTATATGACAATAAAATGATTACGCCTCGTGGCTATCAAAGAAAGTATACGCTGAATGCAGAAAAGCAACCATTGAAACCGCATCAACGTTTAAAAAAAGAAGCAGAACCATGGGCGATGGATCAAGAAACGGGCCTAACACAAGGCTCTTATGAGGAAGCGGCTGTCGGTTTGTTAACGAAAGCGCCTGCGCCTGAGAAAAAGAGTACATCTTTTGAAATAGCGATGGAAGCTTTGTCGAGAGTGTCCGGTCAAAGCACTGCGCAGTCTATCACTCCACCATTAGTTCAACAAAAAATGGAATCGTTGTTTGAACTAGCTGTTAGTCCGGGTGTGGCGAATAAGCAATTTACACCAAGGCAAATGATGATGCTCGCGGAAGTCGTTGGTGAAAAAGGAACGATGGAATACACGCCGAATCACAAAATCATTTTAAAAATTCCAACAACTGAACCAGATAGAATTACGGAAAAGTTGCAATCAGTTGGCTTCTTACTGTCTCCAATCGGCGATGTTGTTACGCTGAAAGCATGCGACTTCTGTGATGGTGAAAAAGCAGAATCGATTCCATACGCAGATGAACTACAGCGTGCGATTGGCGGAATCGACATGCCAAAGGAGTTAAACATTGGATTTAACGGATGTGGCATGGCTTGTTATACGGCGGTGATTGATGATATTGGAATCGTCTTCCGTAAAGGGAAATTTGATTTATTTTTAGGAGCAAAGCCGGTTGGTCGAACCGCTCATCCGGGTCAGCCTGTTGCAGAAGGAATCGAACCAGGTCGTCTCGTCGAATTAATTACGAATATTGTGGAGGAATATAAACAAAACGCGCATCCAAATGAACGACTATTTAAATATTTCAAGCGAGTGAAAAAGATTCAAGGCTATTCGTATCAAGAAATGGCACCAAAAATTAACATAGAGCCAGCACCATGTGGGGATTAATGAAGAGGAGGGAGAATGGCGAATGAAAGCAGCATTATTTGTAGGGCATGGAAGCCGATTAGAGGCTGGAAATGAAGAGGTTCGTATTTTTGTAGACAAGATGAGGGAGACGATGGACGACAGCTTATTCATTGAAACATGTTTCCTTGAATTTGCGTCGCCTACTATTTCACAAGGAATTGATAATTGTGTGAAAAGAGGAGCGACAGAAGTGATTGTCATTCCAATTATTTTGCTGCATGCAGGTCATTCAAAACTGCATATTCCAGCTGAAGTCGAGGATGGTAAGACGAAGTATCCAGATGTTCAATTTACATACGGACAAACGATTGGTGTTCATCAAGAAGTATTATCGATTTTAACGGATCGTCTTGAGGAAGTAGGTTTGGATACGTCCGCTGAACATACGGATACGGCTATTTTGTTAATTGGTCGTGGCGGCAGTGATGCCGGTGCGAATAGTGATTTTTATAAAATCTCCCGTATGCTTTGGGAAAAGTTACATGTTAAATGGGTGGAAAGTGCTTTTATGGGCGTGACGGCTCCGCTAGTCGATGAAGGAATCGAACGTTGTATAAAGCTTGGAGCAAAAAAAGTAGTGATGTTGCCGTACTTCCTATTTACTGGCATTTTAATGGAGCGAATGGAGAAGATGGTGTCAGGCTATCAACAGCAATATCCCGAGCAGGAATTTGTCTTAGCCGAATACTTTGGCTACCATACGAAACTACAAACGATCTTGAAAGAACGTGTAACGGAAGCGATCGAAGGAAAATCAAGTGGAGCTCGCGATTTAGAAAACTATCGTTTATTTGCAGAGGAGCACGGTCACGCGCATCATCACCATCATCACGACCATGACCACGATCATCATGACCATGATCATGATCATGTCCATGAGGTGGAGAAGTCAAAATGATTTTGTTCTTGGCAGGCACAAGTGATGCGAGGGAATTAGCGATTGAAATGAAGCTGGCGGGTTTGCAAGTTTTAGCAACAGTGGTGACGGAACCAGCAGCGAAAAGTTTGCAGGATGCGGGAATAGACACTCAAATTGGGCGGCTAACGGCAGTTGGCATGGCGTCACTCATCGTTGAAAAAGGGTTTCAAGCGGTCGTCGATGCAAGTCACCCGTTTGCTGAAGAAGCGTCGAAAAATGCACTCCAAGGAGCGAAAGAAGCGAATGTTCCTTACATTCGCTATGAACGAGAAAGTCAACGGTTCCAAGATGATCAATTAATTCTTGTTAATGATTATGCGGAAGCAGCCAAGCTTGCTGCAACAAAGCGAGGCGTTATCATGCTAACAACAGGTAGTAAAACGTTAGAGATTTTTGCAAAAGAATTAGTGGGTCTTGAGGATACTAGACTTATTGCGAGAATGCTGCCACGTATTGATAATATGGAAAAATGCGCGGAACTTGGCGTTGAACAAAAAAATATCGTCGCGATTCAAGGGCCGTTTTCAAAGGAGTTAAATAAAGCACTTTACAAACAATATAATGTCACCTTGATGATTACGAAGGAAAGCGGCAAAGTCGGTTCAGTTGATGAGAAGCTGGAAGCCGCTTTGGAATGCGGCATTGAGACGATTATGATTGCTCGTCCAAACATTAACTATCAAAATGTGCATGCTAACTTTGAAGATGTGATTAGCGACGTGCAGCAACAATTAAACAACAAGTAGGAGGAAAATACGATGGATTTCAAAACCGATTTTAAACCATTAACAGTTGATCCGGACAAAATTTATGACTATAGTTTTTCCATCATTGCGGAAGAAATGGGGCCACATGATTTTACAGAAGACGAATGGAAAATTGTCCGCCGTATTATCCATGCGTCCGCAGACTTCGAATTAGGGAAAAGTGTGATTATCCATCCTGATGCGATTCAAGCCGGAGTAAACGCAATTCGTAAAGGAAGACATGTGATTGCTGACGTGCAAATGATTGAAAGTGGAACCGGGAAAAAACGATTCGAAAAGCATGGTGGGGATCTGCATTGTTATATCGCAGACGAAGATGTAACGATTGAAGCGAAACGCCAAAACACGACAAGAGCGATTATTTCGATGCAAAAAGCTGTACGTGAAAACGAGGGTGGCATTTATGCAATCGGGAATGCACCAACAGCTCTATTAGAACTTATTCGTTTGATTAAAGAAGGAATAGCGAAGCCGGATTTGATTATTGGCATGCCTGTAGGCTTTGTTTCTGCGGCAGAATCAAAAGAGGAGCTAGCTAAAATGACGGAAGTTCCTTTCATCACGAATGTTGGGCGGAAAGGTGGAAGTACCGTTACAGTAGCAGCGTTAAATGCGATTTCTCTTTTAGCTGATCAGGTATAAAATCATGCAAAAGAAAGCCAAGAAGGACCCATCTGAAATGCGACATGGCTATACAACAGGGGCTTGTTCAACAGCCGTAACGAAGGCAGCTTTAACCGCTTTAATTACCGGTGAAGAGCAAGAAAATGCGACCATTCATCTACCTGTTGGACGTGACGCTACTTTTACAATAGAAAAATGTGAAATCATGAAAGACTCAGTGAGTTGTGAAACGATTAAAGATGCGGGTGATGATCCGGATGCGACTCATCAAGCACTTATTATTTCTACAGTGAGCTGGTTGGATACGCCAGGCATTATGTTGGACGGAGGAGTCGGTGTTGGTCGTGTGACCAAGCCGGGTCTTCCTGTTCCAGTCGGTGAAGCGGCGATTAACCCAGTGCCGCGAAAAATGATATTAACCACTGTAGAGCAGACGTTAGAAGAGTTTCAGATTAATAGAGGTGTGAAAGTCGTTATTTCTGTTCCGGCTGGTGAAGAAATGGCGAAGAAAACATTAAACGGCCGACTAGGAATTATAGGTGGCATCTCGATTTTAGGGACAAGAGGCACTGTAGTTCCTTTTTCTAGTTCTGCCTATATGGCAAGTATTGTGCAAGCGATAAGCGTTGCCAAGGCAAGTGGCTGTAAGCATCTCGTCTTAACGACAGGCGGCCGCAGTGAGAAATATGCAATGGGGTTACTTCCTGATTTACAAGAGGAAGCTTTTATTGAAATGGGTGACTTTGTCGGCTTCTCATTAAAGCAATGCAAAAAACAAGGAATCAAAAAAGTCACACTTGTTGGGATGATGGGGAAATTTTCAAAAGTTGCGCAAGGCGTCATGATGGTGCATTCGAAAAGTGCACCCATTAATTTTGACTTTCTTGCGGAGCTGGCGCGCGATGTTGGTGCTAGTGAAGAGCTTGTAGAAGAAGTGGTGAATGCGAATACCGCTTCTCAAGTCGGCGATCTTATGGCGGAGAGAGGTCATGATGCATTCTTTGATCATCTTTGTGAAGCTTGCTGCTACTCGTCACTCCACCATATCAAGGGTGGAATCGAAATGGGAACGGCGATTTATTCAATGAAGGGACAATTATTAGGAAGGACTGTTGGTATTGACTCAATCGATGAAATTAATTGGGATCGGGGATAACGGACAAGAAAGCTTATTGCCGCAATATGCTGAGTGGATTGAAGAAAGTGAAGTGCTTATTGGCGGTGAGAGGGTGTTATCTTACTTCCCGAATTACCAAGGAGAGAAGATCGTCGTGAAGGGTGGTTTAAAAGCGATTGTTGAGCGATTGCAAGCAGAAACGCGTCCAACTGTTGTGTTAGCTTCAGGCGATCCGCTTTATTACGGGATTGGCGGCTATCTGTCACACAAAATGAATATAGACGTGTATCCATATGTAAGTTCTGTCCAACTTGCTTTTTCAAAAATGGGTGAGGCTTGGCAAGATGCGTATTTAACAAGTGTTCATGGTCGAAGTATAAAAGGATTGGCACAGCGAATAGATGGGAAAGCAAAAGTGGCGCTGCTCACGGATGAAGAGAATAGTCCTAATCGTATTGCCGAATATCTTCTTTCTTTCGGTATGATGGAGTACCGCGCATTTGTGGCGGAAAACTTGCAGGGGGAAAACGAAAAGGCAGGCTGGTATGAACTCGAAGAAATGGTTAATCATGAGTTTTCTTCGTTAAATGTTGTGATTTTGAAAAAAGTAGCCGATGGACCAAATTGGACGCTGGGTATTGATGATGAGGAGTTTTCACAACGGAAGCCAGACAAAGGATTAATTACGAAAAAGGAAATTCGTGTGTTAAGCCTTTACGCATTAAACCTGCAGAAAGACAGTATCGTTTGGGATGTTGGAACGTGTACAGGTTCGATGGCGATTGAAGCAGCGAAACTGGCTCCAGAAGGGCACGTTTTTGCGATTGAAAAGAACGAACCAGATTTAGACAATTGTTTTCAAAATCAACGCAAGTTTCGTACTGATGTAACGGCGATTCATGGAAAAGCACCGCACGGGTTAGAAACGTTCCCTGATCCGGATGCGATTTTCATCGGAGGAACCGGTGGCGAAATGGTCGATTTGATCCAAACATGCTGTCATCGCTTGAAAGAAGGCGGACGAATTGTTCTCAATGCAGCTACGATTGAGAACTTGTACCGGGCGAATGAAGCTTTTGCACAAGCCGGCTTTCAAACGTCGATCATGCATGCACAAATTTCACGGAGCAAGCCTATTTTAGGGATGAATCGTTTTGTTCCACTTAATCCCATTTATATTATTACGGCACAGCGAAAGGAAGTCACGAATGAGTAATCTTGGCACATTATACGGTCTTGGCGTTGGTCCAGGCGATCCAGAGTTAATTACAGTGAAAGCATTTCGCGTTATTCAAGAGTCACCTGTTATTGCCTATCCAAGAAAACGGAAAGGCAGCAAGAGCTATGCGCATCGAATTGTTGAAGTATATATTCGTCCTGAAGAGAAGGAAATGCTTGGCCTTGTTTTTCCAATGACGAAAGACCAAACCATTTTAGATCGTGAATGGAATGGGACGGTCGAGAAGGTTTGGCAAAAGTTAAATGAAGGGAAAGACGTTGCTTTCGTTACAGAAGGGGACCCGCTTTTATACAGTACGTTTATTCATATGATGAAATTAATGCAAAAATTGCATCCGGAAGTGGAGATTAAAACCGTACCTGGCATTTCATCCTTTAACGGTTCCGCTTCAAGGCTCGGTATTGCGTTAGCGGATGGCGATGATCATGTTGCGATTGTTCCTGCTCGTGATGACTACGAAGCAATGAAAAAAGCGATTGAAGATCATGACGCTATCGTGTTTATTAAAGTCGCTAAAGTGATTGATTTAATGATTACTGTTTTAAAAGACTTAGATCTTTTAGATAAAGCATCCGTTGTGACGAAGGTTACGTCTGACGAAGAAGTAATTTGGAAAGTTAGTGAGCTAGAAGGAGCTGAGCTTGAATACTTAACATTAATGGTGGTGAGAAAATGAAGAAGATTTATATAGTAGGAGCGGGCCCGGGAGATCCGGATTTAATTACGGTTAAAGGTTTACATATTCTTCAAACAGCAGACGTTGTTTTATATACAGATTCATTAGTGAACGAAGAATTAATTGCAAAGGCAAAGCCTGAAGCAGAAGTGTTAAAAACAGCCGGCATGCATTTAGAAGAAATGGTCGATATCATGGTGGAACGTGTAAATGCAGGGAAAACGGTCGCTCGTATTCATACAGGAGATCCTGCGATGTATGGAGCGATTATGGAACAAATCGCTCTTTTGAATAAGGAAGAAATTGGTTATGAAGTGATTCCGGGGGTAAGTTCCGTATTTGCATCTGCTGCGGTAATCGGTGCCGAGCTGACGATTCCAGATTTAACACAAACACTTATTTTAACAAGAGCGGAAGGACGGACACCAGTTCCAGAATTTGAGAAATTACGAGATTTGGCTAGTCATCATTGTACAATCGCTCTTTTCTTAAGTGCAACGTTAACGAAGAAAATTGTGAAAGAACTGCAAGCTGCTGGTTGGAAAGACGAAACACCTGTTGCCGTTATTCAGCGGGCATCATGGCCAGATCAAAAAATTGTCCGCACAACATTGGTAAATTTAGATGAAGATATGCGGAAAAATGGCATACGCAAACATGCGATGATCTTGGCAGGATGGGCATTAGATCCAACGATTCATGAGAAAGATGAATATCGCTCAAAACTATATGATGCGAGCTTTACACACGGATTTCGTAAAGGGATAAAACCGTGATGATTGAATTGCAAGAAGGAATACAGCCATCCGTTGTCCAAAAAAACTCCTATGCAATTGTCGCGATTACGAAGCACGGTGTTGAACTATCCCGCCGTCTACATACAGTGTTTGCCCATTCAGATTTGTATTATATGAGCAAGTTTGAAAAAGGCGATGAAGAACAGAAACATATTCAGGTTTTTTCAGGAAGCGTGCGAATGTTGCTGCCCACGCTTTTCAGACAATATAAAGGCATTATTATGATTATTTCTCTCGGTGCCGTTGTGAGAATGATTGCTCCGATTTTAAAAGATAAAAAAACGGATCCTGGTGTGGTCGTTATTGACGATCGGGGAGAAAATGTGATTAGCGTATTATCCGGCCATCTCGGTGGTGCAAATGAGCTTACGCACGAAGTAGCAGCCGCTTTGGATGCAAGAGCGATTGTCACAACGGCTTCCGATGTTCAAAAAACGATTCCAGTTGATTTATTTGGCTCTCGCTTCGGCTGGGTATGGGATTCAGCAGAAAAACTGACACCTGTAAGCGCGTCGGTCGTGAATGAAGAGCATGTCGCGATTGTTCAAGAATCAGGAGAACCCAATTGGTGGATGTATGATCGACCACTTCCAAAGCACATTATCAGCTATCCTTCTATTGCTGAAGCGATCCAAGCAAAACCGAAAGCCGCTTTAATTGTGTCGCATCGTTTGTTAGAGAAAGAAGAAGAAGTAATTTTAGAAAATGGGATTGTGTTCAGGCCAAAAACGGTTGTGATTGGCATGGGCTGCAATCGCGGAACCCGGGCGGAAGAAATTGAGCAAGTCATTCTCGATACACTCGTGCAATTGAATATTTCGATTAAAAGCGTGAAGGCGCTTTGTACGATTGATTTGAAAAAAGACGAAGCAGGCTTGCTTGAAGTCGTTGAGAAGTACGGCTGGGAATTTGTCTATTATCCGCCGGCTGAATTAAACAGGGCAGCTATCGAGGCACCATCTGATACCGTGTTTACATACACAGGCGCTTATGGAGTCAGTGAACCGGCTGTTCGCTTATATTCAGGAGCGGAGCAACTTGAGCTCGTTAAGAAAAAATCAGGAAATGTCACGATTTCTGTCGGTGTCATTCCTTTTTAACAAATGGAAGATTATAAAATTTTCGAGGCGTTTTGGTGTCTAGCTCCAGGCGCCATCGGCTCGAGGTCATAAGCTAATCGCTTCGGAAGGCAAAAAGCGCCTTCTGTCAGCGCTCATCTTATGCTTGTCGCCGATTACGGGCACCTTGCGCTTTTCGTAAACGGAGGAAACGGTATGAGTACAAGAAGATTAGTCATTGCTGGAACTGGCAGTGGGGTCGGTAAAACGACGTGTACAATCGGTATTATGGCCGCGATGCAACAAAAAGGCTATACCGTACAAGGGTTTAAATGTGGCCCAGACTATATTGACCCTTCTTATCATACGGCTGTTACGGGCAGAGTTTCGAGAAATTTAGACAGCTGGATGTTTGAGTATCGGACGGTACGTGAAATAGTGGCACGAGCGAGTAAGGGGGCGGATATTTCTATCATTGAAGGTGTAATGGGCTTCTATGATGGAAAAAGTCCATTAGAGAATACAGGCTCAACGGCTGAAATTAGTATGATTACGGAAAGCCCCGTACTGCTTATTGTGAATTGTGCGAGCATGGCGCGCAGTGCAGCGGCGATCGTGAAAGGTTTTCAGACGCTTGCGACCGGTCCAAATATTGTTGGCGTGATTGCGAACCAAGTCGGCAGCGTCGGACATTACAATATTGTGAAAGCAGCCATTGAGCAAGAATGTGCCGTGCCGGTGCTTGGTTATATGAAACGGGAGCAAGATATTGATATTCCGAGTCGTCATTTAGGGTTAATTCCAGCCATTGAACGAGGCGAGCTGAATCCATTTTTTGAGAGACTCGCGCATCTCATTTCGGAAACGATTGATGTGGACCGGCTATATGAATTAGCCGAAACGAAGGAACTGGCGGACGAGCCTACCGGTTTATTTCAACAATGTGAAGATCAAGGAGTCTGTATCGCGGTAGCCAAAGATGCGGCGTTCAATTTCTACTATCAAGAAAACCTTGAATTATTAGAAGCATATGGGGCGAAACTGACGTATTTTTCTCCATTAGAAGGTGAGGAAATTCCTTCTGAAGCGGATGGTTTATACATAGGGGGAGGTTTTCCCGAAGAGTTTGCGGCTGAGTTAGCACGTCATGAACGTTCAAAAGGGTCGATTCGTACTGCGATTACGAACGGTTTGCCGACACTCGCTGAATGTGGTGGTTTTATGTATTTAACGGAGTCGATTGCTGATACAGCAGGTGTTAAGTATCCGATGATCGGACTGATTCCAGGGAAAATTACGATGCAGAAGAAACTAGCTGCTCTTGGCTATCGCGAAATATTTGGAACAGAAGGGAACTTCTTAATGGATTCGGATCAACAAGCGAAAGGTCATGAATTTCACTACTCTACATATGAACGAGATGAGGATTTGCCGTACGCGTATGAAACAAAAGGGCGTTTCGGTAAGAAGCAAGAAGGATATTTGAAAGGAAATCTTGTTGCAGGTTATACTCATTTCCATTTCGCTTCTAATCCAAAGCTTGTGGAGAATTGGATTACGGCATGTGTCGACTATAAGCAGAAGGCATCGAAGTAAACATCATTTACTTAAATCATTGAAAAGGGGGGATTACGCAATGAAAAAAGGCAAAGTCTATTTAGTCGGTGCCGGGCCAGGTGACCCAAAGCTATTGACGATTTATGGACTTGAATGCATTCAAACATCGGATGTCATTGCATACGACAGGCTCGTCAACCCGACATTGTTAGAATATGCAAAAGAAGGGGCTGAGCTCGTTTTTTGTGGGAAATCACCAGGGAGACATCATCTCATTCAAGATGAAATACATACACTTTTAGTCGATAAAGCGATGGAAGGGAAAAAGGTGACCCGTTTAAAAGGGGGAGATCCGTGTGTGTTCGGACGTGTTGGGGAGGAAGCAGAAGTGCTGGCTGAACACGGAATCGACTATGAAATTGTTCCTGGCGTGACGGCAGGGATTGCGGCACCAGCGTATGCGGGTATTCCTGTGACACATCGTGAGCATGCTTCAAGCTTTGCCATTGTAACGGGCCACGGCCGTGATAGCAAAGGGGAAGATCATCTCAATTGGCCAGCGCTTGCAACGGGTATTGATACAGTTGCTTTTTACATGGGCGTTGGCAACTTAGAATATATTTGCAAACAACTGATTGCAAATGGAAGACGGTCGACAACACCTGTTGCGGTCATTGAATGGGGAACAACGGAAAAACAAAGAACGCTTACTGGAAATCTTCACACGATTCATGAATTAGTAATAGAGGAGCATATCCAAAACCCGGCAATGGTACTCGTAGGTGAGGTTGTTCAATTACGTGAAAAAATAAAATGGTATGAAAAAGTGCTAGAAGCAGAAAGCATTACGACCTGAAGAAGGAGAGATAAAACTTGTCTATTATTCAAGCATTGAAAGAACGTCGTGCCATCCGGAATTATGAAAACACGCCAGTCGAAGACGAGAGAATCGAACAATTATTAGAAGCAGCGACATTTGCACCGAATGATCGTCTACGTGAGCCATGGAATTTTTATGTGATGAAAGATGAAGCGAAGCAGCGCTATGAAACAGTAGCAGAGGAATACTTGCAGCAGCGCTTCCCGACAAAGCCAAATTTAGTAGAAAGCTCGCTGAAAGTGATTACTTCGACACCGGTAGTCATTGTTGTAACGGCAGATCTTGTTCCAGGTGATTCCGATGCTTCCGAAGATAATGTATTTGCAGTATGTTGTGCGATTCAATCGATGTGGCTTGCTGCAGGGGAGCTTGGTCTTGGGTTTGTTTGGCGTACAAGAGGCGTCGGTCTTGTTCATGATGAACGAATGCACCAGTTTATTGGATCACCAGAAAATCAAAAAGTGGTAGGAACGATTTTTATCGGATATCCGAAAGCAGATCAAGAAGTGCCAGCGACGAAACGAACGCCTTATACAGAAAGAACAGTTTGGCTCTAAATGGTATGAAAATTACGGGTGTACCATTGGGATGCAATTACATTGATTTATGGAAAGAAAATATGAAGGAATGGGATGGGACTCTTTCTAACCGAATGATTCATGATGAAGCGGAAGAAGGTTTTTGGCATTCTTTTATGGAAAAAAAGAAACAAATGGGCGAGGACTACATCAATTCTTATGCCTACAGAATTCAAGAAGAGCTCCTGCCGTTGTTACATACGGATGATCGTGTAGTAGAAATTGGTCCCGGTTGGGGAAATTATACATTCTGTGTAGCTGAAAATGTTCAGCATCTCACATGTGTAGACAGCTCTCAGAGTGTGATCAATTTCTTAAGGGATGAATCTGAAAAGCATCAATTAAACAATATAAGCTTTATAAATGATAAATGGGAACAGATAAGTATGCAGAAAAGTTATGATGTAGTATTTGGGGTGAACTGCTTTTACCGTGTAAGTGATATAGGAGAAGCATTGCTTAAAATAAACGAAGTTGCATCCCGGCTTGCTATCGTGGGAATGACAAGTGGGCCAGAAAAGCCTCACTATGTAGATTTACATAGAGAACAAGGTTATTCGATTAAGTTTAGACGTAGAGACTACATTCATTTACAAAATATTTTGTATCAACTCGGTATGATGGCTAATTGCAAAATTATTGAAATACCGAGTGTTTCCACATATTCATCATATGAATCTCTTATACGTGATAATGTAAGTAAAATTTTAACGAAAGATTATGACAAACAAGAAGTGGAACGAGCATTAAGTCAATATGTTATAGAAAAGGACGGAAAGTATGAATATCCTTATACTTTTCACGCTGCACTCATGTACTGGAAACCAGTCAAATTCTAAGTTGCAGCTAAGGTTGTGAACAAGTAAAAACAACAACATCCGGGACTATATCCCAGATGTTGTTGTTTTTTTGCTGTGCTCATTTTTGCGTTCATATGCAATGAGTGTGCATTCTAATTCACTTTCCAATTGCTGTATTCTTTCCGTTTGTTCAGACGATAAGTGTGCCACTTCAAAATTTTCAAACATTGTTATTCACCCTCCTGCTTGTAGCATTCTCGAAAATAAGAAATTTAAAGTAGTTAGGTTCTTGTATATTAACTATTTTTTAACAGTGGTGAAAATGGTCAACTAGCCGTTTTAGGCAGAATGATTGAAGAGGACGGGCTAAATTCCATATTAGAAAATGTATGGAGTGTCTTTTCTTGTTAATTCCGTATAGGCAGTGATTTTGAATATACGTATGATATTTGCAAATACTTAAAAGTGACAGGTGAAAAAGGAAAAGTAACTGTCTTAAAGAAACGACCATAGAGGAGGAAGGACGATGGGAGAACAAAAAGAAGTTTTTGACATGACGATTATTGGTGGCGGGCCTGTTGGATTATTCACGGCTTTTTATGCCGGTATGAGACAAGCATCCGTGAAAATCATTGAAAGTCTGCCGCAGTTAGGCGGACAGTTATCTGCTTTATATCCTGAAAAATATATATACGATATTGCAGGATTTCCAAAAGTAAGAGCACAAGAATTAATCGATAATTTAGTGGAACAAATGAATCAGTTTGAACCGACTATTAGTTTGGAACAGTCCGTTGAAGCGATAGAACGAATGGAAGACAATGTACTGGCGATTACAACAAATGAGGAAACTCATTATACGAAAGCTCTCATTATCACAGCTGGAAATGGTGCATTTCAGCCGCGTAAATTGAAAATTGAAGGCGAAGAGAAGTTCGAAAGTGCGAACATTCATTATTTCGTCCAAAACCTTCAGCAATTTGCAGACAAGCGTGTCGTCGTATTTGGCGGCGGCGATTCCGCCGTTGACTGGGCATTAATGCT
>NZ_MRWQ01000032.1 GCF_001906925.1 Domibacillus mangrovi | reverse complement strand
CCCCTGTGAGAGCAGGACGCCGCCTGGCAAGTTAAGACAACTTAGATCATTAAGTTGTCTTTTTTGTTGGGATTTTTTCTTTGGGGCATTATAATGAGGACAGAAAATATTGTGGAAAGCTATTGTGGGATATTTGTTATAGAAGGGATTTGTTTCGTGAATACAGTGATAAAGCGTTTACTTTTAATGTTCGGATATAAGTTTGAACATTCCGAAAAATCTAACATATAACTTGAACCTTGACAGTATACCGCTTCAATTGATAACCTACTAATAATATTTTTCGGTCAGGGAGGCTTAAATATGTGGGAAGATAAGTTTAAAAAAGAAGGGTTAACGTTTGATGATGTATTGCTTGTGCCAGCTAAATCAGAGGTTCTTCCTAAAGATGTATCGCTGAAGGTAGAACTTACGCCAAGTTTGAAATTGAATATCCCGATGATTAGTGCTGGTATGGACACAGTAACAGAAGGAGATATGGCCATTTCAATGGCACGTCAAGGCGGTCTTGGAATTATTCACAAAAACATGAGCATTGAGCAGCAGGCAGAACAGGTAGATAAAGTAAAGCGTTCTGAAAGCGGCGTTATTAGTGATCCATTCTTTCTGACACCGGAACATCAAGTGTTTGACGCTGAACATTTAATGGGCAAATACCGTATTTCAGGAGTGCCAATTGTGAATAGTCAGGAAGAGCAAAAGCTTGTTGGTATTTTAACAAATCGTGACCTGCGTTTTATTCAAGATTATTCAATTTTGATTACAGATGTTATGACGAAAGAAAATCTTGTTACGGCTCCTGTCGGTACAACGCTTCAAGAAGCAGAACAAATTCTTCAAAAGTATAAAATTGAAAAGCTCCCACTAATTAATGACCAGGGCGTATTAAAAGGCCTGATTACGATTAAAGACATTGAAAAAGTTATCGAGTTCCCTAATTCAGCTAAAGACGCTCAAGGGCGCCTTCTTGTGGGTGCCGCTGTTGGTGTAACAGGCGATACGATGAAACGTGTTGAACAGCTTGTAAAGTCGCAGGTAGACGTTATTGTGGTGGATACAGCGCATGGTCACTCGGCAGGCGTCATTGAAACGGTAAAAGAAATTCGTTCGGCTTACCCAGAATTGAACATTATTGCTGGTAATGTAGCAACCGGGGAAGCAACGCGTGAACTGTTTGAAGCAGGCGTAGACGTTGTGAAAGTGGGAATTGGTCCTGGTTCTATTTGTACAACACGTGTTGTAGCAGGCGTGGGTGTACCGCAAATTACTGCGATATATGATTGTGCAACAGAAGCACGTAAATATGGAAAAGCAATCATTGCAGACGGAGGAATCAAGTATTCTGGTGACATCGTTAAAGCGATTGCTGCAGGTGGAACTGCCGTTATGCTTGGAAGTCTTCTTGCTGGTACCACGGAAAGCCCAGGTGCAACAGAAATCTTCCAGGGACGTCGTTTTAAAGTATACCGTGGTATGGGTTCTGTGAGCGCGATGGAAAAAGGCTCCAAAGATCGTTACTTTCAGGAAGATGCGAAAAAGTTCGTCCCAGAAGGTATTGAAGGCCGTATCCCTTACAAAGGTCCGCTTTCAGATACATTGTATCAATTAACAGGTGGACTTCGTTCAGGTATGGGTTACTGCGGAACGAAAGACATGAATGCACTTCGTGAGGACAGCCAGTTTATCCGCATGACAGGTGCTGGTCTTCGTGAAAGTCATCCGCATGACGTTCAAATTACGAAAGAAGCACCAAACTATTCCGTATAAGATAAGACGCCTGTCCACTTGGGACAGGCGTCTTTTTATTCATAGTCATAGGTGCTTTACCATGTGATGAAAAGAATCACCGATAATAGTCCATGGTTCTGTAATAGAGAAGCCAATCCGTTCATATAGGCGGATCGCGGCTTCCTTTTTTGTTTCGACATTCAGCGAAAGTTTGCTGTCTCCATGCTCTGCTGCTGTATGCTCTGCATATGTAAGAAGTGCAGTGCCAATGCCAGAACCTCGAAAATCAGGATGAACGCAGACGGTATCAATATACCATTCATCTAGATGAGCTTCCCTGTCCAGACTCACTCTGACTGCTTTCTTTTCATTCAGCCAGCTAGATAAGTTTAGATCTAACTCGACCGCTTCTGCTCCATAATATAGAACGAGAATGCCCGCTGGAGTTCCATTTTTTTCGGCAATGTATGTGTAACGGTATGAATGGCGGTTGTCACTACGTATAAATAGTTTCATTAACGCAGTCTCAACCGCCTGCTTATTTGTCTCTCCGGTCAGGCGATATGCAATGTCTCCGATTGCTTCTAAAATGAGCGGTACAGAGAAAGAAGCGTCTTCTGGTATAGCTTTTCTTACAAATGTTTTCATCCTGGACACCTCCACGTTTTATTATAAGACATTTAGGTCGTTTCGCGTCTGTTTTTCCATTGAAAATGTGTGGTACAATAACGAAAGTGTGACATAACAGATGGAGGGGTTTTTTAGTGTGAAAAAGAGAAATGGGTATCGGATTGGCGCTGCTTTTTTGAGCGTAATGTTATTAATTAGTTTGTTGACGCCAAGTGGAATGAAAGTAAATGCGGCTTTTGATGTGAACGCTTCAGCGGCCATTTTAATTGATGCGGACACCGGACAGATTTTATATGAAAAAAATGGAGAAAAACTCCTTGGTGTAGCAAGTATGTCGAAAATGATGACCGAATACTTGCTCCTTGAAGCAGTAAAAGAAGGGAAAATCAGCTTTGATGATACATATCAAGTATCTGATTATGTATATACTGTTTCGCAAGATCGCAGTCTTTCAAATGTGCCGCTGCGTGCAAATGAAACGTATAACATGCAAGAATTATATGAGGCAATGACGATTTACTCTGCGAATGCCGCAACAATTGCAATTGCTGAAAAAATTGCAGGATCCGAAGCAGAGTTTGTCAAAAAGATGAATGAAAAAGCGAAAGAACTTGGTTTAGAACAATATAAATTCGTGAATGCGACTGGCTTGAACAATAAAGATTTAAAAGGACATCATTCGAAGGGCGGCGAAACGGATGAGAATATGATGTCTGCACGTGATGTCGCAACGCTTGCCTATCGTTTAATGAAAGATTATCCGGAAGTGCTGGAAACAGCGGGCATACCAAAAAAGAAATTCCGTGAAGGCACAGAAGATGAGATTGCCATGGAAAACTGGAACTGGATGCTTCCATCACTTGTTTTTCAGTATGAAGGCATGACAGGTTTGAAAACAGGCACGACTGATTTTGCAGGCTACTGTTTTACAGGTACAGCGGAGCGAAATGGCCAGAAGCTGATCGCCGTGGTCATGGATGCGACGAATGCTAAGGGGGAAGGAACGTATAATGCCCGCTTTGTAGAAATGAAGAAATTACTTGATTATGGATTTGGTCAGTTTGAACGTCAAGAGATTGTGGCAGCTGGAAATCAAATAAAAGGTAATGAAACGTTGCCCATTCAAAAAGGAAAAGAGAAAGAAGTAAAGATCCAAACAAAGTCAGATATTACAATTTGGGTGCAGAAAGGTTCAAATACGAAATATAAAGCGAATTTAGTGTTTAATAGTTCGGATTTAGATGAAAAAGGAAAGCTGACAGCACCTGTTGAAAAGGGAAAAGTGGTTGGTTCTGTTATAGTGAAAGATGATCAAGGAACAGCAGTTTCATTTTTGAAATCAGCCGGTCAGACACAAGTAGAGACAGCTGAAAAAATAAAAAAGGCTAACTGGCTTACCCTTTCGATACGTGCGATTGGCGGCGGGATTGCCGGTGGATGGAACTGGACCGTTGATAAAGTAACTGGTTGGTTTTAATGAAAATCACCTTCTGCTATTGACAGAAGGTGATTTTTCGTGTTTAGTATGATTTATGAAATTTATAAAAAATCATACTTTGTCATTAAGACTAGGAGGAATCATCAATGAACATTGGAACAGATCGTGTTAAACGGGGAATGGCTGAAATGCAAAAAGGCGGCGTTATTATGGATGTTGTCAATGCGGAGCAGGCCAAAATTGCGGAAGAAGCAGGCGCGGTAGCCGTTATGGCGCTTGAGCGTGTACCTTCTGATATTCGTGCAGCAGGCGGCGTTGCCCGCATGGCAGATCCGCGCATTGTAGAAGAAGTGATGAACGCTGTGACTATTCCGGTTATGGCAAAAGCGCGTATCGGTCACATTGTCGAAGCGCGTGTACTTGAAGCGATGGGTGTTGATTACTTAGACGAAAGTGAAGTATTAACTCCAGCAGATGAAGAATATCATTTGTTAAAAAGTGAATACACAGTACCATTCGTCTGTGGGTGTCGTGATCTTGGTGAAGCAGCACGCCGCATTGGTGAAGGTGCTTCAATGCTTCGTACGAAGGGTGAGCCTGGTACAGGAAATATTGTTGAAGCAGTTCGTCATATGCGCAAAGTGAATGCGCAAGTACGCAAGCTTGTTCATATGAACGATGATGAAATTATGACAGAAGCGAAATTACTCGGTGCACCATTTGAAGTGCTTTTGCAAATTAAAAAAGAAGGCAAGCTTCCAGTCGTAAACTTCGCCGCAGGCGGAATTGCAACACCGGCTGATGCAGCATTGATGATGGAGCTTGGCGCAGACGGCGTATTTGTTGGCTCTGGTATTTTCAAATCAGACAACCCAGCAAAATTTGCGCGTGCAATTGTGGAAGCGACAACTCATTACCAGGATTACAAATTAATTGCGGAGCTATCGAAAGAACTTGGTGAGCCGATGAAAGGAATCGAAATATCTAAAATTGCACCAGAACAGCGCATGCAGGAGCGCGGCTGGTAATGGTTAAAATAGGTGTTTTGGGACTGCAGGGTGCTGTTCGTGAACACGTCCGTTCCATTGAAGAAAATGGAGCAGAAGCGGTTGTGGTTAAATGGCCGGAACAGCTTGATGAGCTGGATGGATTGATTTTACCAGGCGGTGAAAGCACGACGATGCGTCGCTTGATTGACCGGTACGGATTTATGGAGCCACTGCGTTCATTTGGAGAATCTGGCCGGCCGATGTTTGGTACATGTGCGGGACTTATTTTGCTTGCAAGTGACATTGTAGGCTACAATCAGCCGCATCTAGGATTAATGAATATTACGGTAGAGCGCAATTCATTCGGCCGTCAAAAAGAAAGCTTTGAAGCAGAGCTGTTCATTAAAGATATAGGGGATGATTACAATGCAGTTTTCATCCGTGCCCCTCATATCGTATCAGCAGGTGGTGGGACGGAAGTATTGGCGGAGTGCGATGGCCGTATTGTCGCAGCGCGCGATCGCCACTATCTTGGTTGTTCATTTCATCCTGAACTGACAAATGATCATCGGATTGCCGATTACTTTATTGGCATGGCAAAAGAGGCAAAAGCAGCACTTGCGATTTCGTGAAAAGTAGTGTAAATTAGACATGAATTGAATAGTGAAACGCGATGAAGGAAACGAGTAGCATGCTTTTTTTCTAAAAGAGAGCCGGTGGATGGTGCAAACTGGTGTAAAAAACGTGTGAATCCATTCTGGAGCGGAGTGCTGAACTTAAGAGTAAGCATTTTCCGGCGCAGGCCGTTAAAACGAAGTTAAGAGGAAAGCAGTGTGCTTTCAATCTGGGTGGTAACGCGGAATATAAACTTCCGTCCCTTTTATGAGGGGCGGGAGTTTTTTTATTTCTAAAAGGAGGAATTGTACATGCTGGATATGAAGTATTTGCGTTCAAATTTTGTTGAGGTGAAAGAACGATTAAAATTTAGAGGCGAAGATATGAGTGCGTTTGAAGACTTTGAAGCACTGGATCAAAGACGGCGAGATTTGCTTGGACAGACGGAAGAATTAAAAAGCAAGCGAAACAGTGTATCACAGGAAGTCGCCCGCTTAAAAAGAGAAAAACAGGATGCCGATTCATTGATCGTCGAAATGCGTGAAGTTGGTGAAAAAATTAAAACACTTGATATAGAGCTTCGTGAAACGGAAGAAAAGCTTGAAAGCCTTCTTCTCAACATGCCGAACATTCCGCATGAAAGCGTACCGGCTGGTGAATCAGAAGATGATAACGTCGAAGTGCGCCGACATGGAGATATCCGTGAATTTGATTTTGAAGCGAAACCGCACTGGGATGTCGCGACAGATCTTGATATTTTAGATTTTGAACGCGCGGGCAAAGTGACAGGAAGCCGTTTCACATTTTACAAAGGGGCAGGTTCAAAGCTTGAACGCGCATTGATTAGTTTTATGCTGGATTTGCATACGGAAGAGCATGGCTACACAGAGATGATGCCTCCCTACATGGTCAATCGGGCAAGCATGACAGGTACAGGACAGCTGCCAAAATTTGAAGAAGATGCGTTTCGAGTGGAAGCGGAAGATTATTTCTTAATTCCGACAGCAGAAGTGCCGGTGACGAACTATCATCGCGACGAAATTTTAAATGGAGACGATCTTCCAATTAGTTATGCGGCATATAGTGCAAATTTCCGCTCCGAAGCAGGATCTGCAGGACGGGACACACGCGGATTAATCCGCCAACATCAGTTTAATAAAGTTGAATTGGTGCGCTTTGTGAAACCAGAAGATTCTTATGCGGAGCTTGAAAAATTAACAGGTCATGCGGAAAAAGTACTTCAATTGCTTGGACTTCCATACCGTGTGTTAAATATGTGTTCAGCGGATCTCGGTTTTACTGCCGCAAAAAAATATGATATCGAAGTATGGCTTCCAAGCTACAATACGTACCGTGAAATTTCTTCTTGTTCAAATTTTGAAGGATTTCAAGCGCGTCGTGCGAATATTCGTTTCCGCCGCGAAAAAACAGGTAAACCTGAACAAGTGCATACGTTAAATGGCTCTGGTCTTGCGATTGGCCGTACGTTCGCGGCAATTATTGAAAATTATCAGCAGGAAGATGGTAGTGTCATCATTCCAGAAGTGCTTCGCCCATATATGGGTGGTAAAGAGCGCATTACAAAAAAATAAATATTCTTTAGAGAGACTGTTCTGCTTGTTTCATTTTTAGGAAAAGGTTGACGAAAGATGAAAGAGTATATATGATAATATTCATAGAGATAATCGGATATATAATATGCTGGTTACAATAAAAGTATATACTGTAGCATTATTGATCAGACAACTGAAAGTACACACTGTTTCTTTTAATGGTGTGTACTTTTTTTGATCAAATTTAATGGAGAAGAAAGGGTGGAAAATTATGACGAAAGCAGTCATTATTTATGGAGGAAACAGTAAAAAATCCAGATTAAAAGGAATTCTTGATAAAGTAGACCACTTTTTTCAAGAGGAAGGCCTTTTATCAGATACGATTTATGTGCATGATCTGCCTGCTGCTGATCTAATTCAAGCTAATTATCAAAGTGAAGCAATACTTGAAGCGAATGCAAAAGTAGAATCCGCACAAGTCGTTGTTGTACTGACACCTGTTTACAAAGCAGCTTACACAGGTATTTTAAAAACGTATCTCGATTTGCTTCCGCAAAAAGGGCTGGAAGGCAAAACGGTTTTGCCACTCGTTCTAGGCGGCTCATTTGGACACTTGCTTGTCATTGATTATGCATTGAAACCGGTGCTGTCAGCGCTTGGTGCGACGGATATATTAAGCGGCGCATATGTACTTGATACACAAATTGAGTATACAGAAAATAATCAATATTTAATCTCAGCAGAAGCAGATGAACGACTTGACCGTGTCCTAAACACGCTCAAAGAAAAGGCGAAACGAAATTTTTAACGATCTGTAAAAAAGATTTGAAAATGTATTGACGTATTTATTTATTTTATGATAAATTAAATCTTGTCGATACGGAGGGATACCCAAGTCTGGCTGAAGGGATCGGTCTTGAAAACCGACAGGGGAGTCAAATCCCGCAGGGGTTCGAATCCCCTTCCCTCCTCCATTATTAATATAATTAACTACATGTTAAAGATACGAATGTCCACCTGGATTAGTCCAGATGGACATTTTTTTATTTTTTGATAACAGTAAATCGATCAGATAACAGTAGCCAGTTTTGTGGAAAGGACAGACCAATTTTCCAATAGGCCATTCCTCGCAGTTTCAGTTCTTTTAATAATGAAAATTTTGCATCAATCGAACGGGCATCTTCAAACCATACTTTATGAAGACGTCCGTTTTCATCTGTATAGTCAATATAGGGTGCTTGAGCTACACGATCATAGCGAATGGATGCATTATATCGAACAGCGAGGCGAATCGCTTCCTGCGGGCTGATTGCTCGGGCAGGGGGATTGCCCGGCTTATATGGAAGAGTCCAGTCATAACCGTATAGATTTTGCCCCATCACAATTTTGGAAGCAGGCATTTCAGTTAAAGCGTATGTTAATACGTTTCGAACAGGACCGATTGGTGACACTGCCATTGGCGGCCCACCACTGTATCCCCATTCATATGTCATAATGATACTGAAGTCGACAATTTCCCCATGTGCTTTATAATCATGCCCCTCATACCATCTTCCAGGCTGGTTTGCACTCGTTTTCGGCGCCAGCGCTGTTGATACTGTTTTCCCTTCCCGGTGGAATCGCTCTGTTGCTCGCCGCAGGAAACGATTGTATGCTTCACGGTCCTCTGGGCGTAAGTATTCAAAGTCAAAATGAATGTCACTGAAGTTAGACTGGCGGGCGATACGGCTTATGTTGTCCAAAAGCGTTTGCTGTACTTTTTCATCATTTAACAAGATGCGGCCAAGCTCGTCGCTGAACTGATTGTTTTCTTGATTGGTGATGTCCATCATGAGGACAACACCATTCTGTTCGGCAACTGGCTGCAATGGCTGAATTGCGGGTTCTTCTAGTGTACCATCCCGTCTCGCGTTAAAGCTGACTGGCGCGAAATACGTTAAATGAGGAGCGGCTTCGCGAGCGCTGTTTAAAAGTGCTGCAGAATAACCGGAAGCAGAAGGTTGAATATAACCCGTGAACTCTGCCTGTGTTTTCGGTGCCCTTGGAATACGTAGCTCTCTTCCAATTTGCAGAGGGACAGATTGCGACAAACCATTTAATCGTGCTAATTCCTCTACCGTTACCCCGTATTTTTGAGAAATACTCCAAAGACTATCACCAGCAACAACGACATGGAACTTTCCGGACACTGGAATGACGAGAGCTTGACCGACAACAAGACGATCGGGGTTTGGCAATTGATTTGCCTGGCTGATCGTCTGTGAAGTCGTTCCATATCGTCTTGCGATTTGAAATAACGTATCGCCGCTTTTGACCACATAAATATGCAAAAACGTATCCCCCTCTCTGTACTATTTGTACAAAGAAAGTACGTTATTTATGACTGCTGTTTTATTACATTAATTAATTAAGGAACAGAGGAATATCTGCACTTAAAACGGTCTTCATCATTTCAAGTGCATATTCATTCAATACGGTACGCTCAGGTGCGATCACATCTTTCGGGGCATATATGCATCGTTCGCCATGAAAAGAACACATATATTTCCGCCCCCACTTTTGACAATGACCGCCTTTGTGTTGAATTCTTGAAGCAGTTTATTTAAATTATCCCCATAAAAAGTAGAATGTTTCGGCTTAATGAGGAAATAATCGCTACGATTCGGTTTCATTTGCTGTATAATAGGAGCGCTCAAGTCACTTTGAGTATGATCGATAATAAGACCTAGATCAGCTTTTCGCAACTGATCATTCACATAAACGAAGGGTATATCATTCGACTGACAGTACTTTTTTAGCGTTAAAATGGATGGGACGGTAGCCTGCCTTTTGGAAAATTAAAATCATTGATCATATCCACAATAATCAAGGCGAATTTATACTCCATCTTTAAATCTCCTTGTTCCAGAGTATTACCTGAATTTTGACAGAAAGGATCATGAAAAATGGATGAATTTTTTATGAAACTGGCAATAGAAGAAGCAAAGAAGGCAGAGCAACTTGGTGAAGTGCCGATCGGAGCGGTTATTGTAAAAAACAATGAAGTCATCGCGTCTGCCCATAATTTAAGGGAAACGACGAAAAATGCTGTTACTCATGCAGAACTTTTAGCCATTGAAAAAGCGTGTGAAGCCGTGGGATCATGGCGGCTGGAAGAGACGACACTTTACGCTACATTGGAGCCGTGCCCGATGTGCAGCGGAGCGATTTTATTATCGCGTATTGACCGAGTCGTGTACGGAGCTGTCGATCCGAAAGCGGGATGTGCGGGCACATTGATGAATTTACTCGATGACAGCCGGTTTAATCATCGTTGTGAGGTTGTATCTGGCGTATTGGCGGGAGAATGCGGGATGCTGCTGACAACTTTCTTCCGGGACTTGCGTCAAAAGAAAAAAGAACAGAAGCAAAAGATGAAAGAATAGTACAATCATTGCTTTTTGTCGCGCTTGGTAGTATAATTATCTTTGCCGTGCTAAGTGGGGAGGTAGCGGTGCCCTGTATCCGCAATCCGCTCTAGCGGAACTGAATTCCTTCTCGAGGCTGTTTAATTGTAGGGTCTGCCTTTTGTAAGTGGCGTTGACGCCCGGGTCCTGCGCAATGAGAACCCATGAACCATGTCAGGTCCGGAAGGAAGCAGCATTAAGTGGACTTTCTCATGTGCCGTGGGGGAGCCTGGGCTGAGCTAACTGCTTAAGTAACGCCTATGATTAGCAGTCGACAGAAGGTGCACGGTATACATAATGAAAAGAGATGTCCGGCTTGCCGGATGTCTTTTTTTGTTGCTTCTTTATAATAGTAAAGGTGTGTATGTTCGTTTATAATAGAACGAGGAATGTGAAGGAGGAAGACAATGAGTTATCAGGCATTATACCGTGTATGGCGGCCGCAAAACTTTGCAGATGTCGTTGGGCAGGAGCACATAACGAAAACGCTTCAAAATGCTCTCCTTCAAGATAAAATCTCACATGCTTACTTATTTTCTGGTCCACGTGGTACAGGAAAAACGAGTGCGGCTAAAATTTTGGCAAAAGCGGTCAACTGTGAAAATGGTCCGGCAGCTGAACCATGCAATGAATGTTCATCTTGCCGCGGTATTTCTGACGGATCAATTCAAGACGTAATTGAAATTGATGCGGCTTCAAACAATGGGGTCGATGAAATTCGTGATATTCGTGATAAAGTAAAATATGCTCCAGGTTCTGTCCGGTATAAAGTGTACATTATTGATGAAGTGCATATGCTTTCAACAGGTGCCTTTAATGCCCTTTTAAAAACTCTTGAAGAACCTCCAAGACATGTCATGTTTATTTTGGCGACAACGGAACCTCATAAAATTCCATTAACGATTATTTCTCGTTGTCAGCGGTTCGACTTTAAACGAATTACTGCACAGGCGATTACAGGACGGATGAAACTTATTTTAGATGAAACCGGTATAGCATTCGAGGAAGCAGCGCTGCCGATTATTTCCCGTGCAGCAGAAGGGGGAATGAGAGATGCGCTTAGTCTTCTAGATCAGGCGGTTTCTTATAGCCGTGACCAATTGAAGGAAGAAGACGCGCTCGTTGTAACCGGTACAGTTGGCCAAGGAAAGCTGAATACTATTGCCAAGTTCGTCCATGAACAGCAAGCGGCCGGAGTAGTGCAGACGCTTCATGGTCTCCTTATGGAAGGGAAAGATCCGATCCGCTTTATAGAAGATTTTATCTTGTATTTCCGTGATATGCTTCTATATAAAATGGCACCAGATCTTGAAGAGTCACTTGAACGGACGACGGCTGATGAAGAGTTTGTTGAAATGGCTAGTCAATTTTCTGAGCACGCAATCTATGATTATATTGCTGCATTAAATAAAACGCAGCAGGATATGAAATTTACAAATCATGCCCGTATCTACCTTGAAGTGGCACTTGTGAAGATGTGCAGAATGAATGTAAGGGACGAATCTGTAACGTCTGTACGGGAAATGGAAGGGTTGCTCGAAAAAGTAAACAGACTTGAGCGGGAAGTGCAAGAGTTGAAAAATCGACCAACAGTTACAATGGAGTCGGAGGCAGTGCGTCCAACTGTAAAAAAACCAGCTCGCTCGAGTGCTCAATTTAAAGTAGCTGTGCCGCAAGTTGAGAAAGTTTTGTCCGAGGCAACAAAGCAGGACATCCAAAATATTAAAAGCCGCTGGGGCAGTATGATTGGCTACTTAAATGAACGTCAAATGCGTTCGCAGGCGGCTCTTTTAAATGATGCAGAACCAGTCGCTGCTTCAAACGACTCATTTGTGTTAAAATTTAAATATGAAATCCATTGTCAAATGGCTTCAGATAATAAAGCGTTTATGGATTCCATTTCAACAATATTGAATGAGCTGACAGGCAAACCGTACCGTCCTCTTGTCGTACCAGAAGCGTCTTGGCTTGACATACGCCGTTCTTTTTTGAAAAAACAAAAAGAAGATGGTACGTATATACTGCCTTCCGAATCATCTAACAGTGATGTGCAGGAAGAAGAGGATCTGCTCGTTTCAGAAGCGTTGAAGCTTGTTGGTGAGAATTTTCTTGAAATTAAAGACTAAATTACATGGAGGATGATGAATATGATGCGTGGCGGGAATATGCAAAATATGATGAAACAAATGCAAAAAATGCAGAAGCAAATGCAGGAAGCACAGGAAGAACTGGCGGAACAAACATTCGAAGGATCGTCTGGTGGCGGAATGGTAAAAATTTTCATTTCAGGACAAAAACAAATTGTTGATGTACAAATCAAAGAAGAAGTGGTGGACCCAGAAGACATCGATATGTTACAAGATCTCGTTCTAGCGGCAGTCAATGATGCATTGAAAAAAGTTGAGGACGAAACAAACCAGAAGATGGGACAGTTTACGAAAGGGATGAACCTTCCTTTCTAAAAAGGAGGCATTAAGGGATGTACTATCCTGAACCAATTACAAAATTGATCGACAGCTTTATGAAACTGCCGGGCATTGGGCCGAAAACTGCGGCTCGCCTGGCTTTTTTTGTTTTAAATATGAAAGAAGAAGACGTGCTCGATTTTGCTAAAGCACTCGTTAATGCAAAACGAGATCTTGGTTATTGTTCTGTATGTGGCCATATTACCGATCAGGATCCGTGTGTAATTTGTAAGGATGAGCGGCGTGACCGGAGTATAATCTGTGTTGTACAAGATCCAAAAGACGTCATCGCAATGGAGAAAATGAAAGAATATAATGGTCTGTATCATGTGTTGAACGGTGTTATCTCTCCAATGGAAGGAATTGGACCAGAAGATATCAATGTACCTGATCTCTTGAAGCGTCTACAGGATGAGACGATCAAAGAAGTCATTCTGGCGACAAATCCAAATATCGAAGGAGAGGCGACTGCTATGTATATTTCTCGTCTCTTAAAACCATCTGGTATCCGTACAACCCGTATTGCCCATGGTCTGCCAGTTGGCGGCGATCTTGAGTATGCAGATGAAGTGACATTGTCTAAAGCGATCGAAGGCCGCCGCGAGCTATAGGAGGATTCACTATGTTTTTTCGAAAAAAACAAAAGATGAACGAAACATATGATGAGAAATTGATTGAATTGCTTAATCGGTCTCAAAAAGAATGGTTTCAACACCGGGAACTGCTCCGACTTAGTTTTGAACAAAATAATGAGCTAGAGGCACAGACAAAATCAGCACAGGCGAAATACTTTTTCCTTTTCAAAGAAGCAAAAAAACGTCATATACGCATAAAAGAATAAAGAGCTCCCATAAGATAATAAGGGAGTGTGATGATGAGTGAGACCGATACTATTGTTTACAGCACAAGTTTGTAAAAAAATAATTATAGGTGCCTTTTCTCTATATATAATAAATGTATTAGTTAACCATGCTGGTCTGCATATTCCAATGAACATTACGACAGCGTTGATAGCAGGTTTTCTTGGGCTGCCAGGCATTTGCATGCTGGCAGCTATTCAAATTTATATTTTCAAATAAAAAAGCAAAAAAGTATTGACGTGTTCATTGCAGAGTGTTATATTAGTAAACGTTGCCGCTGAAAAGCGAAAAACAATATCGAGAAAAGATATAATGGTTTATTGACATTTAAAATCAAGAGTAGTAAAATGGTTAATGTCTATTGAAGAGATTAAAGGTAGATTGAACATTGAAAACTGAACAAAATCAATAAAAACGTCAAC
>NZ_MRWQ01000031.1 GCF_001906925.1 Domibacillus mangrovi | reverse complement strand
ATCGGCGTCGGCATCGGCATCGGCATCAGCGTCGGCATCAGCGTCGGCGTCAGCATCGGCGTCGGCATCGGCGTCGGCATCAGCGTCGGCATCAGCGTCGGCATCAGCGTCGGCATCGGCATCGGCGTCAGCATCAGCGTCAGCATCGGCTTTCGCTTTTGCTTTCGCGTCAGCATCGGCTTTCAAATCGGCATGGAGCTCGGCGTTTGATAATATATCCTGATCCAAATCTTCTATCTCTTTGTCACATTTATCTTTCTTATCATCGTGATCTTTGCACATGTTACTCTCCTCCTTTCTCCAGGGATTATAAGCATTGCATCGTTTGCAGTGCTTTTTAGGCTTTTTACTCTCATAGTTACAATACTTACACTTCCAATGACTCATTTAGTAACCTCTTTTCCTAACATTTGTACAAGCTAAAAAATAATTTATAACTTGACTTCTATAGTTTATGTTTTTGTAAAATAGTGGTATAGTTCGTTTAACTATCTTTTTAAAAACGTCACTAATTTAAAGAGAAAAAGCCTATTTCTTCGATGTATAGGGTGTTTTTTACAAGTTTCTTTACATAAAACATCATTAGTTAAAGTATAAGTAGCCAAAAAACGCCCCAGATCTTTAGAATCTGGAGCGTTTTCAATGAAACATCATAGCTATTGTGTTGCATTTGATTTTCATTGATTCATTGTCTAGTGTAGGGTTCTGGTGCGAAAAATTTAAGACAATTGCAAGTCATCTCTAACTTATGGACATACTGATATTAAGCTACTCTAAAAAGGAGATGATCCGTATGTAAAAGGATGATTTATTCAAGTAAGTGGAGACGGTGGGGGAACACGGCTTATCAATGGCCCACACAACGATCATGCGTTGGGTTCATCAATATAGTCTGGAGTTAGATGATAGAGTACGGCATCATCTCATACCAACAAATAACTCTAACTCTTGGAGAGTCGACGAAACGTATATCAAAGTAAAAGGGCAATGGATGTACCTGTATCGCGCAGTGGATTCCAAAGGAAACACGATTGATTTATATCTCAGTAAAGCCAGAGACAAATAGGCTGAAAAGTACTTCTTTCAAAAAGCTTTGCGATTTTTTTATCAAATTTTTTTTATATCAGAATCCTTCTGCGTCATTTGTTAGAAACAATGGTTTTTGTTATCAATTAGCTTTGTAAGCTGTTTTCAATAATCTGTTATATCACCTTTTTTACATTTATACTTTGATGATAGGTAAGTAGAATAGAAATGTAAAACAATGATTTACTTAGTTAACATTATGTAAAATTCAAATATTTATTAAAAAAGAGGAGAAACAGAATATGAACCGTGAAAAACAACTGAATATGTTTAGACTTACTCCGCGAGCATTCACATCTGTTCTTCCACGAGGTTTTACATACGACAGCTCCTGCTGGAGAAGAACGAGCAAGAGCTGAGTAGCTATAAGGCAATTTACATGATTAAGAACTACTTTTCATTACGGGTTCAAGCAATGACAAGTGGCATAAATGAACTCGCCATCATTCTACATTCTTTGACATTCTCAGTGTCATGTAAAAATGACGGAATTTCAGGGACAAGCCGCTTATTTTACGGAACTTATTTTTTAAGCCTATTTTCCTCTACTCACTAATCGTGGAACAAGAATCGCTACATATCCAGTAGTTTACGTTGTTAGCTTGATCAGAATGGGATACTACCTCTACTAGAGGACCATCATTTACAAGCCCTTACTTTTAAAAGCTATTAGGCTTAGAGTAAGTTGAACGTGTTTTTATTTTGCCTTGTACATCAAGTAACATTCTTTTAGCTAGTTGCTCGAACCATTCCTCATCACCAGTCTGAATCGCTAGATCAATCAAACAATCCCAATCCTCCTTTTCAAATGTTAAATTGAGCTTTTCAACACGGTCTACGGTAAATAGTCTTGGTGTTGGTTTTATCGATTGCGTCACACCATCAACATAATTCGCTACCTTTGTGATAAACACTTCGTTGCGTACTTCAGAAATATTCTCAATAAAACCGATTACGTGATAATTATCGATCTGAGTAATAATCCAATCCCCATTTTTTAACATATAACTTACTCCTTCCTATATTTATTCTATGTCACCTGTCGTTTTCTTATTTTACTGACGTAATTAAAACAAGGTTTTATCTAAAAATACGAGTGATCCTCTATTATTCATCGAAACTACTTAAAGAAAATATCAATAAATACTATATTTGATAAAGCTTTTATTTATTAAGATCTACTTGTTTTCACATTTGAAAAATCAGTTTTCAAAGAGTGTCCTGTACAAGTATACTGTGCTTTATATTTAGGCTGATACCTATCCAAACTCTTCCCCATCCTACTTATTGAGCTATACTCTTCAAATTTCTTGTGGATGGGGTCCTGCGTTCGGAAATTTTATTAAAAAGTTTATGAAAAGAAAAAATAGTTTACTATGAATAATTGTTAGGCGCTTTTATTCAGCTATTTTCTCCAAATTACCATTTATATCCATTTTGAAAGATGAACGTGATGAATCATCTTCATCTAATACAACAAGTTTACGTGCACGATTCATAATTTTCATCATTGTTTCGTAGTCTTCCTGCATAGTTAAGGCCGATTTTTCAAGATGACATAGTTTCTTTTCCAAAACGTTCTTTTCATTTTTTACTGCTTCTAACTCAATACGCAGCCTATCATTCTCTTTTTTTATATCATATGATGCGTCTATACTACGTAAAAAACCAATCACTTCGTCAATTGCGAGCGGTTTTTGATCTTGATCAAGTTGAATAGATTGTGCAGCTGTTGTTTCAATCGGCCCTGGTATCTTGTATAAATCTTCCTTTTTTCTCCTTTTTTTCGTCTTAAGTAGCTGAATTCGTTGTTTCCGCTGTTTTTTAGCTAAGTCTAGTGCTTTCTCGTATTGCTGCCGTATGACCGCATTCCATCGAAAACCGCAAGCTGCAGAAGTTCTGTTTAGTTGGTCCCCAACTTCTTCAAACGCATTTAGCTGTGTGCTTCCTTCTCGAACGTGCCGGAGTACAGTTTCAGCAAGCAATAGATCATCTTCTTTAGACCAAGCATCTTGACGCTGTTTCACTCATCATCGCTCCTTTTCATATAAAAGTATTCTATATAATAAAGATGGCCATAGACTGTTTTATTTTATACGAGAAGTAAATATAGGTTTTAAAGATTGGAAGAAAACTACTCTATTATGCTTCATTCTATTCTACTCGGTTCTTTTTTATTCGTTTTGATGAAATACATTCTCTAATTCGTTACCTAAGTCCTGGTTTTCTTGAAGTGCGCGATAATATAAATATTCAATGTTGCATCCTAATTTGAAAATTATATGGATCAACTTTGATAGGACATTTCCATAGCTACAGTTGTGGATTGAAGTATTTACATTAAAAAAGCTATCTGATTTAGTGTTGAGAATCAAGTAGTGTCAAAGAGATGGAAAGCAGTATTAAGCTGTTGGCCTTGGACCTACAGCTATATAGGATTTCGTTACTATCATAATGGGTCGAATGGTTATGTCTTTGTCCACATGGATTTGACAAGATAAACGTAAGTTATTTTTTGGGGTATAGATTGAAAAAAGCCACTGAGGAAGGAGCCGGTTCAATGTCGCTGGAACAGCTGTCAAAAAAAAGAGCTGATCGTTATGATTGAAAGACAAGCTACACTGATTGGGCAATCGAAACAGTCACATGCGACCATCTTCAAACGGTTTGAAAAAGAAGTGGCTGAGCATCAGGCTAAACAGAAGCAGTGCCCGTGCTGCCAGTTCATCCAGACAGCTCCTTTTTCAGCACCTGGTCCAGTATGGAAGCTAGGTGTGCAGTCGCTGCTTGTCTATCTTCACCATGGTCAGCTCCTGTTCTATGACCGGACAGTGGAAGTAGTCTGGATATTCCTTGAGCCAGGGCACTTTTGGGGAACATCATCCGTCGAAGTGTTACCCTGCTCAAGCAGCATGGATGTGCTGACAAAGCGTCAATGGGTTTATGTGTATTGTATGACACAGCGGGTGAAACGTCTTATTCCCTTCATCTAAAACATGGACGTGAGGCGATAGATGCCATCGTTTTTTTCGGCCTATAAAGAAATCGTGATACACGATGTGTAGCAGTCTTATTTTCCATATACGAATTGCCGGCGGCACGCACTCTGCAAAGCCCATATTTTACGTGAATTGACGTATCTTCATGAGCAGGAAGGACAGGTATAGGCGCTTGTACTTCGCCGCCTTAACAAGATGAAGAAGGATGCCGATTTTTAGAAGCTCGGCTGACACTGCCAGATGCCCAGGTTCGCTATTTTGAAGATGTATACGATCAAGTTATCTGCCAGGCAAGCGATTCACTGACGGTGTTCTATACGCAGCATCAGCGAAGTCAGAGAAGAAGCATGATCGAACATTGGCCCGAAATCTTCTTGATTTGCATGTACTGTTTAACAACAATCAGGGGAACGGGATCTTTGCCATGATCCGGGTCAAGGAAAAGATCCCTGGGCTCTTCCGAAGTAAAGAAGACGAGCAGATTTGCTTCACGGTATGTTCCTTATTATCAACAGTATGCAAACAGGGGTTACTACTCCTGGATGTGTATCAGGAAGCGATGAAAAGCCTATATGTTTTACGCTAAAGTCACTACCCAAAAGCGTGGTCTATCCAGCATGAAATGAGTAGTTACGAAGCGTAATATTAATTAAATAAAAATTAATTTCAATAGATATTCATGTTAAAATCCTATTGAGAAATTTGTGGGACAACTTGTGACATACCTAAATTTATCTAAAATAAATGTGAACTATGTACATAGTGATAAATTCAAAAAATAATTATCAAATATTTCAATATGGTATATGCACCGCAAAGAAGCATTTGCTGAAAACCGGCAAGGGACAATTTGTCATGAGTAATGGAAACTTTCGTCTGATTATAGAGCCATTTGAGTAGCACATAGGCAATCAGTGCGGCAAAAAGCTGATTGTACACGGCGTTTTCGGTCCTGCCAAATAACACGGGCACATTCAAGTTCTGCTTGATCCAGCGGAAAAAGGATTCGATCGCCCAACGAGCTTTATACATGTCGGCAATTACTTCGGCGGATATATTCCGCAGGCTTGTTACCACACGGATTTCACGTCCTTCATGGTCTTTGAAAAAGACCACCTGGTTCCGTTTCTCCGAACGGGATTGAACCGTTCCAAGACGGCAAGTCATATCGCGGGTCACGTTTGACTCTTTCTGTGGCAGACGCTGGAGTGATTTCACATTGGACAATTCGACGTTTTCTTTCATCCGGATCACAAAGTCTTGTTTGTCCATCACGTATTGATCCATATGCTTAATCGAAAAATAAGCACGGTCTTCTACAAGAACAAAACGCTTGTCAGCCAGAAGCCTGCCGACGGGTCCATCATGTTTTCAAGCGGTGGTTTCGATCACATCCAGCGGCATACCTGTTTCCAGCGCAAAGCTCACGTGAAGCTTGATGCCAGAACGTTTACCATGGTAAACAGCCCATGGAAGACGCATTTTTCCAACGGTTACCGTCGTTGAATCGACGAGCAGAAGCTGGTTTGGAATCTTCATCGTCCGCCGTGTAACACGATTGCATTTGCGAACGACCAATGCGAAAACCTGCTTCATAAGTGCATAATCCAGCTGGCCGAGTTTTTTGGACAAGGTCGAATAATTGACATCGATTAGTCCAGCAGCCGTACCGACATCTGCGCAGTAGCGCAGGCTTTTCCACTCGCAGGCGGCTGCCGTCACTAAGTACTGAATCAATGTTTTAACTGTTAGTTTGCGTGCGGTATCTTCGTAGCCTACCAGCTCGATCAACGGCTGGATCTCTTCATCAGAAATAAACTTTTGAACCACATTCGGGAACATGGTATTCTGTTTCATAGGGATGCCTCTTCTTGTAAAGTGTTGGGTGGTACTTACATTTTACAAGAGGGCAGCCCTTTTTGTCGTTTCTTTATGGAAGATTATTCATAATCAACACGCGTGTTATCAAATAATTCAATATGGTATATCTTCATTTTTAAATATTGTAATATATTTATTTTTATTTATTAATGTTGATTCTTTATGTTTCTCATTTTTTTGTTTAATAACGTCATAATCTTTATCTTCTAGCCAATTATAAAGGTAAGGATGACTAATGATCGATTCTTTTCTTTTTTGATAAATAAACATATTCATAAGTGTTCCATAAAAATAGCCATTGAAGTCTTTTTTGATAATTCTTTGCTTATGAGCAAATACAGTCTGTTTAAATGCATCTATCGTAATATCCAAGTAAAATTCAATTGGATCAGCTAGGTTGGATTTTCCATATGTTATTAAGGCTTTTTTCCAAAGTACATAAATATCTTTTGCGTCTGAAATAAAAGGACTTACGGCTTTAATAAATCTTTGTGGGACATTTTTGGGTGTAAATGATTCATCTAGACGGATCTTTTTACGTAAGTTCTTTAAAATCTTTTTATTAAAAGATAAATACTTGGTAGAATCTTTTTTTGACTCATTATTCTTACTCTCACAAGGGATTTCCGTATTTTCAGAATGGAAATCAGGTTGGAAATGGCCCAACTGAAGAAGCTTTATCCATTGTCTAAAATATGGGTGTTTTACAAATAGATGAATAGGTGCTCCAAGTCCGTTTTGAATAGATGATCGGCGGTATACCGTATAAATTAGGCCATAATCGCGAAGCTGTTTAAATATGTTGCGGATCGTTTTATTTGTAACGTTAAAACGTTTTGCAAAATAATCAGCGCTTGCAAAGCAGAATCCTTTTTCAGCGCCAAACCAGCAGATCATCTCAATGGATTGTTGCGTACCTTTTTTTAAACGATAAAATTTATCACCGTAAGCTGCTTTGATTGGATTGAAAAGTATTAGTTTAGTTTTTTGTTGCTCTGCATGATTAATTGCATATGGTTTATACTGTTGTAATTTTTCGAATTCGTTATGGGTCAATATTTTATGTTCACACATATAATTTCTCTCCTTTTATAACAACAAAAAAGACGCGTTTACCGGTGATTACGGTAAACACGTCTTTTCAATTTCTTAAAAAGGATAGACTTTTCCGTTGAATAAAATGTTTATTTATCCTATAATACAGACATAAACAAGTATTCTGGTGAAAGCAAGTGTTTACCGTGGGCGTTTCACGGTGAACGGTTAAACGGGTGCGTCCAACACCTGTTTAACGCGCTTTTGCCTTTTCTATTTTGTTGTTTATTATAGTTTAGTCTAAATACATAATGTTTACATGCTGTTTCCAGCGACAATTTTAAAGTTGCGGAACAGCTTTTTTTTATTTCTGTAATCAACCATACAATAATTTTTCAAGCTTGTAAAACGCTTTAGAGAAGGAAAAAGAGAATCTAATAATAACAAAAGTAGAAATTTCCACCCATGCGAGAAAGTTGGATACCTTAACAAAAGTGGAAAAGTAGAAATTTCCACCCATGCGAGAAATTATATTCAAAAACCCTTAAATATTACATTTATGTTACAAATTCAAAAGAGAGATATTAAGGCTGTATTTATACAAATAGCCTCATAAATCATTACAATTAATGATTTAAACATAATTCTACTTATGTTAAAATCTGAAATATACAAAAGTAGAAATATGTTTAAAATACAATTAAAGAGGAGAAAAAAATGGCTGCTAAAACCATTGTGGTTGGAAACTTTAAAGGTGGAGTAGGTAAAACAAAAGTAGCTGTTATGGCATCATGGGAACTTGCTTATAAATTTAATAAAAAGGTCCTATTAATCGATATGGATCCGCAAGCTAATGCGACTACCATTGTAGCTCGCTCCTCTGGGATAGGAGATATAAATGCTACAATATTTGAAGGGTTCAAGAATGGAGATTTATCAAACATTATAGTGAAAATGCATGAAAATTTAGATTTGATACCAGCTCACGTGACGTTTAAAAATTTGCCTAAATTCTTATATTCTAAATTCAAAAAAGATATTGATCAAATTACATATTTGAAAAACCTGTTAGAGCCTATAAAAAATAAATATGATTATATTTTTATTGATGTACCTCCGACTATTAGTGATTATTCAGATAATGCAATGATGGCAGCTGATTACGTTTTGATTATTCTTCAGGCCCAGGAGTTATCTCTTGAAGGAGCAGAAACATATGTATCGTATCTTCAATTTATGGCAGATGAATACAATGCAGACATTCAAGTAGTTGGTGTTCTACCAGTATTGTTGCGAGCCGGGGGTCGCGTAGATCAGTCGACGGTCATGAGAGCGCAAGAAATATTCGGTGAAGATAACGTATATGAGAATTATGTAAAACATCTTGAGCGTTTAAAAGCATGGGATATAACAGGCATTGCAAATCAAGATCAGCATGATAAGAGAGCTCATCAGACCTTTATTAAAGTAGTTGAGGAAATGTTGGAAAACATCGAACGGCTTGAAAATATTAAGTATTTTGAGGAGGAGGGGGGAACAGGTGAATAATAGTGAAAATATTAAAGGTCCTTTGATCAAAACAAAAAATAAAAAGCCAAACGGAATACCAAGACCAGATCCTATCCAATTTAATCAAACGAAAGATCCATTTAAATATAAAGAATCCCCTTCAAAAGAGATGGAGGTGAATCTAAAAATAGATGACATTGTAGTTCCTAATAAACAGCCAAAAAAAACTAAAAATGTGAATACGGTGTCTAATAATGAGGAGAAAACAGAAAAAAAATCAGTTGTTGGAAGAAATAATGCTGTGAAATCCATTAAAGTTCCTGCTGAATTGCACATGAAAATAAATGTATTAGGAAAATTTATGGACGAAACGAAAACATATGCTATTCTCGATGAGTTAATAAAAAATTATGTCGCGGATAAGTTAACTGAACGTCAACAAAAACAGTTTGAATATATGAGTGAATTTTTGATGAAAATTTAATGTAGAGGTAAAAATAATAGCATTCTCCCGTCGAGTCAATGCTAATTGTAAACGAATCGTTACTAAATAACTATTATCGAAGCAGGAATCCAAAGTATGAACTTGAGGGCGATATGTTTTTATTATTTTGTTTAGACAGAGGGATTTTAGGAGAAAAAGTATACCATATTTTAAAAATAACATTATTAGATCGTCTACACTTATCTGGACAGAAAAATTAAGGTCACGTACACTTGACTTAAAACAGATGAGGAGTCCCAAATATGACGAAGCGAGAACGCCGCACCTTCACGCCTGAATTCAAAAAGCAAATGGTACAGCTGTACCAGAATGGAAAAACCAAACAAGCTATTATTGACGAATATGATCTGACTCCGTCCTCTCTTGACCGTTGGATTCATCAGGATGAAACGTCCGGCTCCTTTAAAGAGAAAGACAACCGGTCATCTGAACAGCAGGAGCTTTTAGAACTGCGTAAGGAACTAAAACAGCTAAAGATGGAAAATGATATTTTAAAGCAAGCCGCGCTGATCATGGGACGAAAGTAAATGTCATTAAACGAAACAAGGACAAATACTCGGTATCAGCAATGTGCACCGTCCTACAAATAGCCCGAAGTACGTATTACTATGAAGCGAAAGAGCGCCCATCAGAAGACGATGTGACGGGCGCCATCATAGAGATTTTCGAACAAAACAGAAACGCCTACGGCACCCGGAAAATCAAAGTTGAACTGTACAAGCGTGGCTATATAGTATCTAGGCGTCGGATCGGTCGCATTATGAACGAACAAGGACTTGTGTCGACATATACGGTGGCACAATTCAATCCACAAAAAACGCCTTGTAATGAATCCATTCAGGCGAATGAACTAAACCGCGCGTTCACCCAGAATGAAGCGAAAAAGGTAGTCGTAAGTGATTTAACATACGTCAGGGTGCAAAATAAATGGCATTACGTATGTGTCTTTGTCGATCTCTTTAATCGGGAAATCATAGGATTCAGCACCGGTCCGCACAAAGACGCAAACCTTGTCGCACGGGCTTTTTCCTCGATTCAAGGTGATCTGCGTGACATCCAGCTGTTTCATACCGACCGTGGTAGCGAGTTCAAAAACCAATTGATCGACGAGACGTTAGCGACCTTCAACATTGGCCGATCCCTCAGCATGAAAGGCTGTCCGTATGACAATGCCGTGGCAGAAGCCACGTTTAAAATCATCAAAACAGTGGATTGTCAACACTTAATCATACAACCTTTTTAAGGGACATTTCTCTAAAATCCACAGGGCTTACGTAGCCTAGTGTTCCGTGAATGCGCAGCTCGTTGAACCAGTTGACGTAGTCAGACCATATTCATCAATAATGGCTCTTTTCGTTTTTCCATTCTGGTACAGCTGTACCATTTGTTTTTTGAACTCGGGCGTGAAAGTACGGCGTTCTCGCGAAGGTCCAAAACAGCCATCGCCAAGGAAACAGGATTTGATCGAAAGACCATTAGCAAGTATTTAAATTATAGGGGGTTGCGCATCTTACTTTCATAAAGAAATTAAACTTACTTATTAAACGAAGAATTTTTATGTGATTCATTGGCGTCACGAATAATTCTTCTAGTGTTATATATAGACAACGATACCCCACTGTCCCTTTGTAGGCAAGTAGTCCTCTGCACCGGTAGCGTATTTCTCTGAGTTTTGAAGCTATGCATAATAGCTACTTCTACTCACACCTGTTAATTCACAAAGATAGCTTGTCATGTTTTTTAGTTGATACTTGCGAATGACTCCCTTAATGTAAAAGTTGTTTATTAAGCAATTCTCTCATAGGATAATTTAAAGGCTTTTTGTACTGGAAAGTCTAATGCTAATTCTAAAATCGATGTACGAGTGAGATGAAAATTATCAGGAATTGTTTTTGGGGTTATAGAAAAAAGAAATGAATTAGAAAATTATTTAATGTTTTTCATGTGATGGATAAAAGCCCAAGTGACAGAAAGAGTAAGAGCTAGAGTTAACTATTTAAAAGTATCACATCACTATCTGTTACGCTAAAAATAGTAATGTGTTTTTTTATTCTCAATATAGTAAATATTTATGCGATTATAAAGGCACATTGGGTATACATATATAATAGAAGAAACACGTCAAAAAAGAGAAATAAGAGGTTTTTGGGATATTGATCTTTGTTTTAGGATCATGTACGTATATTTTTAAAAACACTGTTGTATAAGAGATATACTGGTCATTCATTTTGTGGTTATAAATGGAAAGTTAATTATGTAATAATTGATGTAAATATTTTTTGTTTTTTGTTGACTTCTTTATTAGATAAATGGTATTATTTTTATTGTCGCTTATATAAATGATTTTAAATAAATTTACATTTAAAGTGGACGAAGATTATTGGTAAATAATACTTCAAACGAATATTGTTGACTTTATATCTTGAAAGATGTTATATTGATTTTCCACTACTACATTAGAGTGGGTTTAAATATAATTGTTAAATAATGTTTGATGAATAAATACTTTTGAAGAATAGTGATTTTCAAAAAAGTTATTGACTTTCAAATCATCAAATGGTATGATTAATTAGCTGTCGTTGATGGCAACGAATGAAATTGATCTTTGAAAACTGAACAAAATAAACGCCAACG
>NZ_MRWQ01000003.1 GCF_001906925.1 Domibacillus mangrovi | reverse complement strand
TTAGGTTCACACGATGTGAATCAGGCAGACGTTGTCACAGGACGTGATGTTCTTAGTCTGCCTTCCTCTTAGCACCCACTGAATAAACAGGAACTCAGGTAAAGAACGCCGCGTCCTGCGGCAATACCTGAGTGACCAGGCTCTGCCTGGCCCGAACCAATCGGGCTTTTACGGGCAGTTGATCCCCTGCTTATCCTTCTTTTCTTTTCGAAGTCTTGAAGAAGGGGTCTTACTGCCCGTTAATGCGGGATAAAAAATAAAAGAAATCCCTTGCCTCCTATTCTTTTTTAAAAATCTATCTATTCATGCTTTGCCCTTGTCCATCCAGTTGATAAAATAACTCTTTTTATTAAATGATGTTTTGAATACCTCTGATGTGACACAAAGTTCTAGCCTCTTTGCCGTGACCATCAAACATTTACAATCTTGTGTTAATAGGCTATCACCCATTTTCCATAGATTTCATCACGTTTTATCTAAATAAAGCATATACATTATATTACAGTCGATGTGAAAGTAAAAAGGAGAAATCCGTTCGAGTATCGCCCGTATAATTTCTTAAAGAAATGGATTGACAAGCCTCCTGACACGCTTAGTGTAATCGGCATTAGATCTTTAACTCTTTCGTTTAGTACTAAAATTCCTGTTATAGATTGATTTGATCCAAATCCTCAACGAATACAAACTTTAAAGCAATCGATCAATACCCATACTATTGATATCAAACCAAAATCAAGAACTCATCTTACCTCAAAAAATGCAGCACTCTTATTGTGGCTGTCTCTGCTCTTATTGGCACGAATAAATACCCACAGCCCCTGTTATCTACATTAAAAGTAGTTGGAGAGGCTATACAGTACGGGTTAAATTCACAGGATGTGAATCATTCAGACGTTGTCACAGGACGTGACAATCTTAGTCTGCTTTCCCCGCTGAATAAAAAGGCAGGATAAATTTCTATTTCACCTCTCTTTTTAGATAGTGAAGTAAAAAATATGATGGAGGGATTTTCTTGAAGTGGATTAAGAAAAGTGTGCTCTTCATATTAATAGACACACTTATTATTCTCGGCTCAACAATAAGTGTTTCTTTTCTTTTCAATGACAGCAGTGCACTTTTAAGCGAATCAGCATATCTCTTCTTTCTATTTTGGAGTACATTTATGATCAGTTTTTATTTGTTTCATCTTTATAGTCGTTCATGGAAATTTGCAGGTAATGATGAATTTAAAAGAATACTAAAAGGCGCCTTGTTATCCATAATTTTAATCGGCTTCATTCAGATGATTCTCAATTTTGTTCAGTTTATGACTTTATCAATACAGATCATTCTGCTTACCTGGCTCATCATTGTTACAGGCTTATACAGCTTACGGCTAGTACTTGGCGCTATTCAAGATAATAGAGGACAGCTAAATAAGAAAGGAAAACGAACACTAATTATTGGAGCTGGTAAAGCTGGCTTGTTAGTATTAAAAGAATTAAGAAAGAATGTTAATTCTCCTTTATATCCAATCGCGTTTATTGATGATGATCTCGAAAAGCAACACTTTGATTTTTATGGCGTTAGTGTTGCGGGAACGAGAAAAGAGATGGTCCATGTCATTCAACAATATAAAATTGAGACGGTCATCATTGCCATTCCAGCAGCTCCTGGTAGTGTAATCACAAAAATCATGAATATATGCAAAGATCATAATGTTGAAGTAAAAATCCTTCCGCGTATTATTGACATTGTTAATGGCCAGATTTCGTTCAACATGATTAGAGAGGTAAAAGTAGAAGATTTACTCGGCAGACCTCCTATTAAACTAGATCTACTTGGGATTTCTAGTTATGTAAAGGACAGAACCATTCTCATTACAGGGGCTGGAGGATCGATCGGCTCTGAAATATGTAGACAACTCTCCGATTTCGAGCCCAAAAAACTACTGTTACTTGGGCATGGTGAAAACAGTATTTATACCATTGAAAAAGAACTGTCACAGAAATTTCCTCACCTTTTATTTGAAACGATTATCGCAGACATTCAAGACCGAAAAAGAATGGAAGAAATTTTTTTATTTTACCGACCAAACGTTGTTTTTCACGCGGCCGCACATAAACACGTACCGCTCATGGAGACTAATCCGATTGAAGCAATTAAAAACAACATCTTTGGAACAAAAAATGTCGCTGAATGCGCCCATAAATATCACGCTGAAAAGTTCATTCAAATTTCCACTGATAAAGCCGTTAACCCTACAAGTGTCATGGGCGTTACCAAACGTATCGCCGAGCTTGTTATCCAGCATTTAAGTACACAGAGCAACACCCATTTTGTTGCTGTCCGATTCGGTAACGTATTGGGAAGCAGAGGAAGCGTCATTCCCCTATTTAAGAAGCAAATCGAAGAAGGTGGCCCCGTCACAGTGACACATCCACATATGACCCGTTATTTTATGACCATTCCTGAAGCTGTACAATTGGTATTACAGGCAGGTTCACTGGCTGAGGGCGGGGAGATATTTATACTTGATATGGGTAAACCTGTAAAAATAAGCGAATTGGCCAAAAACTTAATCAGGTTGTCCGGCCTAACACCCGATCAAGACATCCAAATCATTTACACAGGTATACGACCCGGGGAGAAATTATATGAAGAATTATTTACAAGTGAAGAAGGGAATACTGGATCCACCCATCAACTGATCTTTATCGCCCAACCGGCTGATTTTTCCAAGATGAATCTCCCTTCACTACTTGAGGAATTGGAAAATGCCATTTACACAGATACGAGTACCAGCACCATAAAGGAAATTAAATGTCTAATAAATAAAATTGTTCCCTCTTATCAATCGAACGCATGAACGAGTTCACTTTTCTTCACTACTATTGATCATTTGTCTTAATTCGTTTAAATTTGTCCATTTACTTTCCGTATACTCACTTTCAGGCTTTAATCGCCCAAGTCGATTAGCAATTCTTACAATTTGCTTCGGATTTTTTATACAACCTATTACAATGTTCCCTTCATTTCCGATAATCCCACCAGCCACAAGATTTACTTGATTAAAACAAGCAGCTGTCCTCTTCTAATACCGGCTAATTTGTTACTAAGCCGATAATTAAACCCCACTTCATTATGTTCATAATAATTGAAGTTGTCTTTTGCCTATGTCGATCAGAAACGGATTTTATTTGCGGCCGCTTCGTCATCTGATACTAGCATTCCGCCATTAGATGTCGTAATGATTTTATTGCCATTGAACGAATAAACACCAAACTTCCCCATGTCTCCCGCGACGCTCGTTACATCACCTTCTGATGGGGCTCTTTTTCTTTATTATCACCCCTAATGGCCACTTAATTAGCCGCGTTGCCTACAATTCCGGGGTGAAAATGTGGCCAGAATGCTTTAAAAGATAAGAATTAATAAGAAAAAGGCTGCCGGGAAAGTGATTTTTCCTGGCAGCTTTTTCTTAGGCTTGAGAAATCCCTCTTTCATCTAAATACTTCCTTGCTGACTGTGAAGTAAACCCTATCTTTTTTTCACAACGGCCATTGTACAGCGTGACAAGCAGATCAATGCTCCCTCTTCATCTCTAATGTTAATCGTCCATACCATCGTCGTCCGGCCATGATGCTCAATTTCAGCCGTTGCCGTTACGATCCCTTCACGCTTTGATTTCATATGATTCGCGTTTATTTCCAGTCCGAAACTTAATTCCGTTTCGGGGTCAATCAGTGCGGCGGCGCCTAAACTTGCCGCTGTTTCAGCAAGTGCAACCGATGCTCCGCCATGTAAATAGCCAAACGGCTGACGTGTCCGTTCATCTACCGGCATGGTCATGACAACTCGCCCTTTCGTCATCTTAACCAACTCTATACCGAGTGCTTCCATTAATGTTCCTTCCATGTCTATTTTCATGTTTATCCGCTCCTTTTAAATAGTGAAAGTGCCAGTCTCTAAAAGAGCTGGCACTTCGATTACAACACCATCGCTGCAATCCAGCCAAAAATGATGACTGGAATATTATAATGTAAAAATGTTGGGATAACTGAATCCCTAATATGATCATGCTGTTCGTCCGCATTTAATCCGGACGTCGGCCCCAGTGTGCTGTCTGATGCAGGCGATCCAGCATCCCCAAGTGCACCGGCTGTTCCGACAAGCGCAATGACGGCCATCGGGCTAAAACCGAGTTCAAGAGCGAGCGGAACAAAAATCGTTGCAATAATCGGGATCGTAGAAAAGGAAGAACCAATTCCAATCGTCACAAGAAGGCCAACGAGAAGCATGAGAAATGCACCGAGCGCCTTATTTCCACCAATGGCCGCCGCTGCATTTTCAACGAGTGTTTCAACATCGCCTGTCACCCCCATCACGTTTGCAAAACCAGATGCGGCAATCATGACAAATCCAATAAAGGCCATCATGCGCATACCGTTCGTGTGCAACTGATCCGCCTCACTAAAGCGTACAGCACGGAGTACATATAGCACAACAATCCCAGCAAGCGCTCCGAACACCATGGATTCGGTCCAAATTTGTGCAACAAGCGCGACCACAATAGCCACCACAGCTACAATCAAACCAACTGTTGTATACCTTGCACGCGTTTCAGATTCAACTGGAACTGCCAAATGCAATTCCTTGTAATCGCGCGGCTTCCGATATGTAAAAAACACTGCAATCAATAATCCAGTCAACATGCCAGCAGCAGGTAGTAACATTGCTTTCGGCACTTGCTCCAATGTTACTTCAAGCCCGCTTGCCGTCATATTCGTCGCAATTATCCCTTGGAAAATCTGCCCAAAACCAACCGGCAAAAGCATATATGGTGTCACAAGTCCAAACGTTAAAATACTAGCGATCAATCGCCGGTCAATTCGAAGTTCATTCATGATGCCAAGAAGCGGCGGAATGAGCAGCGGAATAAACGCAATGTGCACCGGCACCACATTTTGAGAAAAACAAGCCATTACTAAAATGACAAGTAGAATAAGTGCTTTCGGCAATTTTTGCGAACGTGCTTCTTCTTTCTTGCCAATCATTTTTAAAATGAAATCAACGAGCGCTTCCGGCAATCCCGTGCTTGAAACCGCGACAGCAAACCCGCCGAGCATCGCATAACTAAGTGCTACGTTCGCACCGCCACCCACACCTTCTGAAAAAGCAGTGACCGTTCCATCCATTCCGAGCCCACCGATCAATCCACCGAAAAGCGCACCGGTAATAAGCGAAAACACGACATTGATACGGAGCAGACTGAGTACGAGCATAATGATAACGGCAATAACAACTGCATTCATTAACATATACCTCTTTTCCTTTACTGTGCTAATAGACTAAAATGCCGTATTACACAATAACAAACCGTCTGCTCCCTTGTCAATGCATTTTACGATAATGCAAGAATTGCCAATGTACGCGTCATGACACCCGGTGACATTTCCGCGCTTCCGGCAATATCAAGATGAACCCATGGGGTATTCTCCGCAAATTCACCAATAAAACCTCCCCCCATAATGGCGTGTCCATCACGCCCCGGTGAATTGTTTAAATCTGCAACGTCACTGCGCCGAATTCTTTTTTTATCAAATTCGGTGAGCGGCAGCTGCCAAATAAATTCCCCCGCTTCGTGTGATGCTTCGAGCACCTGTTCAAAAAACGGTTCATTGTTTGTCAATGCCCCCGTTTTGTCTTTGCCAAGCGCAATAATCACACCCCCAGTCAATGTCGCAACATCAACAATCCGGCCCGCCCGCTGCTGTTTCGCATATGTGATCGCATCTGCCAGCACGAGACGTCCTTCTGCATCCGTATTTTTTACTTCAATCGTTTTGCCTGACAGCGATGTGATCACATCATCGGGCTTAAATGCATGGCCGCTAATAACATTGTCTGTTGCCGGAATCACGGCCATTACGGACTGATCCGGGCGCAGTTCGCCGATGATTTCCATCGCGCCAAGAACAGCGGCTGCACCCGCCATATCTGTTTTCATGCCGACAATGCCGTCTTTGGATTTAATCGAATAGCCGCCTGTATCAAACGTGACGCCTTTGCCGACAAAGGTAAGCACGTCTTGCCATTCATCGTTCGGCTTATATTTAAGCGTAATCATTTTCGGCGGTGAGGCAGAACCTTGTGCGACAGCAAGGAAGGACCCCATGCCAATTTTCTCCATATCCGTTCGCTCTAAAATTTCAATCTCAAACCCATATTGATCTGCGAGTTTTTGCGCGTGAGCCGCAAGATCAGTAGCTGTCATCATATTCGGTGGCGTTGCCGTGAGACGTCTTGCCGTATTCGTCCCATCTGCCATCGCTTTGCCGACAACGCACGCCGCCATCACTTCGACAGCATCCGCTTCTGTCCATACGTCGATCGATTTCAAGAATTTCTCCGGTTCGTTTCCCGGTGTCCGATAGCCCGTATATTGAAACCATGCCATGAAAAATGCTTCAAAAATCGCTTCAGCTGCTTCAACAGCCGTCACGTTTTCTGTTACAAATGAATCAAGTACAACAGCAATGGAGTCGAGTCCATATTTCTTTGACTGCTTCGCCGCATTCGTCACCGCTTCGTGAATCGCATGAAAATCCGCTTCTTTTTCTTTGCCAATCCCTGCAAACACAATGCGCTTCGTTTGAATTTGACCAATCGTCGGAATAACGGCCCCCTGTCCTTTTTTGGCAGAAAGATCACCATTTTTGACAAGCTCCGTAAGGTTTCCGTTAAAGGAGTCATCGAGCGTTCTTAAAACGCCTTCAAATTTCAATGGCTTATCAAATAGTCCAACGAGGAGTGCATCTGACTTCGTTTCTGTGAATGATCCGTTTTTAATGGTAAACATGTTTATCACCTCCATATTATTATACAATGAAGGTATTAAAGGGGGAATTTTGAATGAGGATTGTGTCTATTTGTCCGAGCAATACGGAAGTGTGTGAGTACTTAGGTATTGAAGATCAGATTGTCGGAGTCGATGATTATTCCGATTTAGAGCGGGTGCGACTTGGGCCGGATTTATCGATTGATATGGAGAAACTGGAAGCTGTGAAACCCGATATCGTGCTGGCGTCATTAAGTGTACCCGGGATGGAGAAAAATGTAGCGGAGCTTGAGCGCCGAGGGATTCCGCATATTGTGACGAATCCAAATTCACTTGATGATATTGGAATGTCGATCATGCAGATTGGCGAGGCTTGCGGTGTAAATGGATCAGAAGCGAAGCAGCGGTGGCAGCAGTCGCTTGACATGTATCGTTCGCGTAATTGGAATCGTCTCGTGCGTGTGTACTGGGAATGGTGGCCGAAGCCGGTGTTTACACCTGGACGTGCGAACTGGCTGACAGAAATGAGCGCGTTGTGCGGAGCTGAAAACGTGTTTGCAGATCATGAAGAAGCAAGTGTACAAACAGACTGGGAAACGGTTGTATCGAAAAAGCCCGATATCCTGCTGCTTGCATGGGTTGGCGTGATGACAGACAAAGTGAACACTGAGGTTGTGAAAAAACGATCAGGATATGAGGGTGTGCCTATTTATGTGATGGAAGAAAAATACTTTTGTCGTCCGTCGCCGCAGCTACTTGTCGGGCTTGAACAATTAGACAACGTATTAAATGGGAAATAAAGTGAAACTTCATTCAGTGGGGGTTTTCTTCATCCCCCACTGAATAAACAGGAACTCAGGTAAAGAACGCCGCGTCCTGCGGCAATACCTGAGTGACCAGGCTCTGCCTGGCCCGAACCAATCGGGCTTCTACGGGCAGTTGATCCCCCACTTATCCTTCTTGTCTTTTCGACGTCTTGAAGCGGGGGTCTTACTGCCCGTTAATGCGGGATAAAAAAACGACCCTAAGCAGGATCGTCTTAAAACATTTGATATCCTTTTGCACGCAAAAGACGCATAATAAATCCGCTCGTAACAGCACCGAGAAAACCGATGGATAAGATGGTAATGTCAACAGGCTGCAGTCCAACGATTCTTTCGCCTAAAATACCAAATGATTCATTCGTCTTAAATATGTAGTCAAACGTGCTAATGTTATCAACAATGGCAATTGTCACAAGTGGATAAATAACCGCCATGACCCATGTCATGCGCAGCAGCATGTTTAAAATAAACCCAATGCCGAAAAAGAGTACGAAAAAGAGTAGTGACGACACGAGTACGGTTGCTATATGCATGAAACGATTCCCCCTAAACTCATTACTTCCTAGTTTACTGAACGATACAAAAAAGGTCAATCAACGAAAATGTGACAAAAAACACCGGCAACGAGGGGGAATCGCAGCCGATGCTTTACAAAAGCATTTCCTTTTCTTCTTTGAGCGAAGGCGGAAATAAACTTCTTCCTAAATAGCATATCCAATTTCTTCTCTTTTATTCCAGGCTTACTTTTTTGATCAATCAAAAATTCCATTATTGTACATTTCAAATAAAACACCGGTATGACGTATAGCCAAATTGCGGACCAGGGTCGGGAATTTCTACACAACCGAGACCTGCTGTTTCGAATAAAGTAACGATATTGCGGAGCAAAACCGATGTGTCCGCACTTCCTTCCAGTTCTTTTACCGTCATCCAACGCGCAGCAAGCAGCTCTCCCGCATGTGCAGTCGGTTCTATCTCTTCCTTAGGTGTCATATGAAAAATGATCATCGTATCGCTTATATCGCTTTTAATGACTCCAGACCGAATGCCTGCTACACCGCATACAACGGCATCAATGTTCGTCTCTTCTTTCACTTCACGCACGGCCGCTTCATCCGCACGCTCCCCTGCATCAACGAACCCCGCCGGCAATGACCACTGCCCTTTTAATCCGCCATATGATTTTTTCACAACAAGCCAGCGTTCTCTGCTGTCAATGACAACCCCTGCTGCTGCTAACCATACTTTTCCCCTCTTCACGTGATCTCTTCCTTTCTGAAAATAAAAAAAGGCCCCGAATTGACATCGGGGCCCTCTGTTTATTAAAGTACGTTAAATTTACCTTTTTTCAATACAAGAGATGGTCCACCGATCATGAAGAGCGCACGGTTATCAATCATTTTCTTCATGAATGACGCTTTTGTACCAGTCAGTTTCTTGTCGAACACAACACCGATCGCATCGTCATCACCAAGTGAACATACAGTGCCTTTAAGGTCTGGAACGAATGTTTCAAGATCCCCTTCTTCGCCTTTAACCAATTTCACAACGTTGCGGGCAACTGTTTCACCTTGTTGCATCGCAATTTGCGCTGTTGGCGGGTACGGACGATTAATTTCTTCATTAATCATCAATGAACAATCACCAAGGACGAAAATATCTTCTTGATTTGGCGCGCGAAGATCAGGATTTACTTTTACACGAGCACGCATGTTTTCGATGCCCGATTTTTCGATAATGCTGCTTCCGCGAACACCTGCAGCCCATACAACAGTACCAGCTTTAATTACTTCCGTTTCTGTTTCGCCTTTTGCAACGATAATGCCTTCTGGAGTGGCTCCTTTAATCGGTGTACCGATTTTGAATTCAACACCTTTTTTCTCAAGCAATGCAACCGCATACTTCACAAGTTCGGGGTCGAAACCAGGAAGAACCATTGGCGCAGCTTCTACGCAATAAATGCGCACTTTTGAATAATCAATGTCGTATTCTTTGCAAAGCTCAGGGACGCGATTCGCAAGCTCACCTAAGAATTCAATGCCTGTAAAACCAGCACCACCGACAACAATCGTTAAGCGTTCATCTTTTTTATCTTCTTCCAGTGCATATGTAGCAAATTGATAATCAATATGATCCCGCAGCTGACGTGCCGTGTTGACGTTTGAAATCGTGAAAGCATGTTCTTTTAATCCTTCAATTCCAAATGTTTCCGATTCACCGCCAAGTGCGACAACGAGGTAATCGTATTCCACTTCACCTGTATTTAAAATGACTTTCTTTTCATCAATTTTAATATCCTGTACTTCTGCACGGATAAATTCTACTTTACTGCGGTTAATAACCGAGTCAACATCGTAACGTACACGATCGTGATGCAATGTACCTGCCGATGCTTCATGAAGCCATGTCGTTTCATAATGGTAATCATTTTTGTTTATAAGTACGATGTTTGCTTCGTCAACGGATAACGCTTTTTGAAGACGTGTTACCGTAACGAGACCACCGTAACCCGCGCCTAATACTACAATTTTCGGCTTTCTCACTGTCATATTTATCCACCTCTATTTAAAATATTATTATAAAGAATGTGATGTTCTTCACGTATGAATGTAAAAAAACATCTTTCATTTGTCACAAATTGTTTATATTTGCAAATCTATTTTAATCATAGTCGTTTTCATTCCTTTTTTCAAGCTATTTCATCAAGATTTTTCCGACGCGACAAGAGGTGAAAAGTTTTGTATGATAAGAAAAAGGAGTGATGAATAAATGACAGATATTACAATTATTGGCGCCGGCCCTACTGGTCTGTTTGCTGCATTTTACGCTGGAATGCGCGGGGCATCTGTTAAGTTGATGGATAGTCTGCCGCATATGGGCGGACAGCTCTCGGCCCTTTACCCAGAAAAATTTATTTATGATGTGGCCGGTTTTCCAACTGTGCGGGCGCAGGAGCTCGTTGATCGGCTCGTCGAACAGATGAATCGATTTCCAGTCGAAATTTGTCTAGAAGAATCTGTTGAAGTATTAGAGAAACAAGCAGACGGCAGCATACGCCTTCTAACGGATAAAGGAGAACATGTTACAAAAGCCGTTATTATTACTGCTGGAAACGGAGCATTTCAGCCACGTCTTCTTGAGATTGAAGGGACTAATCATTTACCGAATATCCACTATTTCGTAACCGATTTAACGAAATTTTCCGGACGTCGTGTCGCCGTTTTAGGTGGCGGTGATTCAGCGGTAGATTGGGCGATGATGCTTGAACCTGTTGCGAAAGAAGTGACGATTATCCACCGCCGCGACAAATTCCGCGCCCATGAACATAGCGTCGAACTGCTGAATAAATCAAGCGTGCAGGTTGTGACCCCGTTTATACCGGTTTCATTTGACGGAACAATGCTTCGTCTTGAAGAAGTAAAAGGGGATCGGACTGAATTGCTGGAAATTGATGATTTAGTTGTAAATTACGGATTTATTTCCTCTCTTGGCCCGATGAAAAATTGGGGTCTAAATATCGTTAAAAATCAAATTCCCGTCAATACACGAATGGAAACGAATATAGAAGGCGTTTATGCAGCAGGTGATATCGCTACCTATGATGGGAAAGTCAAATTGATTGCGACCGGTTTTGGAGAAGCTCCGACCGCCGTTAATAATGCGAAATCATACATTGATCCGTCAGCGAAAGTACAACCGCTTCACAGCACTTCCTTGTTTTAAATCCTTTAATGCGGGGAAAGCATTTAGATTAAATGAGGCGTTAAAACGATTGTGATGAAAACCGGCTCCTGCCGGTTTTTTGTCTGCTTTGTAAGCTGCTTTACTCAGCTTCCGGTGAAATAACGTCATGTGTTCGATTGAGACCGCTAAAGCGATCCTTTGTCCGAAGGCGATTCATTCTCCACTTAATACTGAGCTATGTCCTTCTCGTATTTGACAATGGGGGTATTCTCGCCTATTTTAGATAAAAAAACCTCCCAACGTATCGTTAAATACGTCAAGAAGCGTGAAATTAATAACTCGGTATAGTTAAGTCGCTGGCCTTACAAATGCCCCGCAATTTGAATGCGTAAGCCTCACCTTGTTAAATAAAAAAGAGTGGCCCGGAGGCCGCTCGTCATTTCCCTTCGCTCCTGAATCCACTAGATTTGTTGATGATGCCCCCCAGCACTGCGATCGTTAACAAGATGTCTACGTAAGCATCGTACCTTTCCGGTGGGACCATTACACCAAAATCCTGTAGCACCATACCGACAAGCGCCGCCAATGCGATCCACAATCCGTAGCTTCTCCACCGTTGTTTCATGCCTCAGCCCTCCTTCCACACTTTCGAATTCCGGCTGAACATGCCCCACTTCCAATGCTGCGTCTAAGCTGGACATGCCGGTCCTTACAAGATATTCACCAGGTGTTGAGGCTACGACTGTTTGCGTCTATTTTTTTCATTCAGCTGCCATTCAATCACGCGTGTTTATTTACTCTGCTTTTTCTGTTGGGTGGGTGTATTCGGCATTAATGAACGGATGATTACCATATCGACGTTTATCGTATTTCATGTAATTACGGAACATCTCGCCATTTATTTGGCTGACATTCGTAACGTTATAATGCTCGGTAAGCCAGTCGGTAAAGTACCGGCACATATTCAGCTAGTCCCTCAGCATTTAACCTGGGACTCCTTACACCCGTTTTCCTGATACAACCATATCGACTACGTTTTGTAGTGTCAGCTTCGGATAGTTCTTCGATGGGATATCCGTCCGAACAACACGCAAACGTTTCTTGTTTAACTCTATAAAAAAACGACCTCCCTCAACGGATTACGAATAAACCGTTAAAGAAGATCGTTATAAAGTGAAACTTCATTCAGTGGGGGTTTTCTTCATCCCCCACTGAATAAACAGGAACTCAGGTAAAGGGCGCCGCGTCCTGCGGCAATATCTGAGTGACCGGCTTCATCCGGCCCGAACTAATCGGGCTTTTACGGGCAGTTGATCCCCTGCTTATCCTTCTTTTCTTTTCGAAGTCTTGAAGAAGGGGGGCTTATACTGCCCGTTAATGTGGGATAAATAAGCCTAAACCGCAATATTTGCGGTTGTTTTTACTCGACTAAGACAAGCCGTTCACACCTATCTCACGTGGTGATTAGCGACCCAGCATTAGCATTCCTCTGGCGTACCGGCAACAGTTGCTGTTCGGAATGAGGACCCGCAGCCGCATGATGCGATGGCGTTCGGGTTCTCAATGGTAAAGCCGCCCCCCATAAGCGATTCTTTATAATCAACGACCGTACCATTTAAAATCGGTACACTTTCTTTTGCAACGACAATATGAATGCCATACTGGTCAAGTTCGAGATCCGTTTCTTCCACATCAGGCGTAAAGCCCATTCCGTATGAAAGACCGCTGCACCCGCCGCCATGCACTGCAACACGTAAGTTTGCACCTTCTTCTTCATTTTGTTTCATCATGTCTTTTATTTGAAAAGCCGCCGCTTCCGTAATGGTTACAATTTGTTGTTCAGACAAACGAAATCTCCCCTTTCTTTTTCTTCTAGTATACGGTGTATCAACGGAATCCTCAACTGAACGGTTTGCTGAATTTCTTCAGAAAATTAATTCCTTTTACCTTGTTTGCATGTATAATAAAAATAAGCACAAAGACCTTATATCAATCGACAGGAGGGCTAACTAATGTCAAATACCCCCCCAATTTATCACAAAGAAACGAAATGTCCACTGTGTCAGCAAACATTCAATACGACGAAAGTACGTAAAAGCACCATTAAAGTTGCCGGGCATGACACAGATTTAAAACCACTTTATGAAGATGTTCAAATGAACCCCTCCTTTTACAACGTGTCTGTCTGTCGTCATTGTGGCTATTCCTTTACCGAAGATTTTACGCCTTATTTCGCCCCCGGAACAGCCGACGTGCTGCGCGCCTCTATATCCGACCATTGGGTGGAACAAGATTACAGCGGGAAACGAACAGCTTCAAAAGCGATCAAAAGCTTTAAACTCGCTTTATACTCAGGTGTTTTGAAAAAGGAAAAGCATCTGACACTTGCAGGACTTGCACTTAGAATCGCGTGGATTTACCGTGATCTCGAACGAAAAAAAGAAGAAAAACGATTTATGTCCATCGCAGCCCGGGAATATGAAGAAGCATTTTCTAAAGAAGATATTTCTGCGAAAATGTCTGAAATCAAAGTATTGTATTTGCTTGGAGAGTTAAACCGCAAGCTCGGCAAGTATGACAAATCTGTGTCTTTTTTCTCGAAAGTTATTGAGCAGCAGCGCAACTCGAATGAAAAGCAAATTATTGAAATGGCGCGTGATCGCTGGCAGGAGCTTCGCAAGCATATGAAAACACAGGGACAATCAGCCTAAGAAAAACCAGGGTGCACTATAAATACACCCTGGTTTTTTAACAGTTAAAACAGCCAAGTTTCGTCTATAAATGTATATATATTAGCAACAAGCTCGTCCGGCGTCTCCCCACCGACAACTTCTCCGTTGACGAGTGCGAATGGCGATTCCGAACATCTGGTACAGTAGCTGAGACAGCCGTATTCAATCACATCAAGATTAGAATCACGTTCTAATTGTTCAAACGCTTTTTGTGATCCGTTTGCTAAATTGCTGACGCAAAATTCGATGATTGGTTTCATACTATAAATTCACCTCTTCCATTTCATTGTACTACCAAATTCATTTTGAAAAAAGCCGTAAGTTCCCCCTGTGTCGGTTGTATAAACACACTAATTTCGTTATACTTGGTTTGAATAAACAAACAGGCTTATATACATATATCATTGAATAAAGGGGTCATATTTTATGAAGAATTTAGTTTTGCTAGGGGGAGGCTATGGAAATATGCGTGTGCTTCTCAGACTGTTGCCGAATCATTTGCCCGATGATGTCACAATTACACTCGTTGACAGAGTACCCTATCACTGTTTAAAAACAGAATATTATGCGCTGGCGGCTGGAACTGCATCCGATCATGAAGTACGTGTACCATTTCCAGATCACGATAGGTTAAAGCTTATTTATGATGAAATTGCAGCAATTGATGTTGATAACAAAGAGATTGTATTAGAAACGAACGGTACGCTTGCCTACGATGATCTTGTTGTCGGCCTAGGCTGTGAAGATAAATTTCATAACGTGCCTGGTGCTGCTGAGCATACACACAGCATCCAAACCATTCATAAGTCGCGTGAAACGTACCAAACACTTAATAACATGCCCGCAGGTTCCAAAATCGGCATTGTCGGCGCTGGCCTTTCTGGTATCGAACTGGCTAGCGAGCTGCGAGAAAGCCGCCCGGATCTTGACATTAAATTGTTTGACCGCAGTTCGCGTATTTTGAAAGACTTCCCGCAAAGATTGAGCCGCTACATTGAAAAATGGTTTACTGATCACGGTGTTGATGTCATCAGCAATGCAAACATCACACGTGTGGAGCCGAATCACCTTTACGATCGTGAAGATGTGTATCCAATGGATGCAATCGTTTGGACAGCCGGTATTCAACCTAGCCATGTCGTACGTGAAATGAACGTTGAAAAAGACAAATCCGACCGTGTTATCTTGACGCCTCATCATAATGTGCCAGGCAATGAGCATGTATATGTTGTCGGTGACTGTGCAAGTTTGCCCCATGCACCGAGCGCACAGCTGGCTGAGGAACAAGCAGAGCAAATCGTCGACGTTTTGCAAAAACGCTGGAAAGGTGAACCGCTTCCTGAGAAAATGCCAGAAATGAAACTAAAAGGCGTACTTGGTTCACTCGGTAAAAAGCAGGGCTTCGGATTTGTAGCAGATCGCGCCATTACAGGACGTGTCGCACGATTTTTGAAATCCGGTGTATTATGGATGTATAAATATCATAATGGATAACTACTTTGAAGCCGGGCGCTTGTTACCGGCTTTTTTGTTGATTTTGACTGTTCAATTGATATTGTGACCACTCACAATGATTTCTGATCGATCAATAAAAAAGCTCACCTTAGCCAGAAGTGATCCCCTTTCTATTTTACTGCATACTCGCCATATTCTTTTTCAATTCATCCTTTGACGGTGAGAAAGCATCATTGTATTTTATTAGAAAAGAAAGATCAGGTAATTTGCACGTTACAACGGCTTGAGCTATATATGTATCTTTTAAGGACAATAAACTCACGCGGTCTGCGTAGATTTTTTCTGTTTCATCAACAAAAATTGATTGCTTCTTTATCACCATTTCCCCTCTTTTTACGGTGATAAATTGCATTTTTTATTTAAAATCATTATAATATGTGTATTGATTGGAAAGGAGACGATTATCCATGCAAGTACAAGAACAAGAAATGTTTGCTGAAGTACAAGTAGTCCTTGATAAATTACGCCCATTTCTGCTTCGCGACGGTGGCGACTGTGAACTCGTTGATGTTGAAGACGGGATCGTAAAACTTCGTCTGCTCGGTGCATGCGGCAGCTGCCCTAGCTCCACGATTACATTGAAAGCTGGGATCGAGCGCGCACTGCTCGAAGAAGTGCCTGGCGTCGTTGAAGTGGAACAAGTTTTTTAATAAAGAAGGAGCTGATCTTATACGGATCAGCTCTTTTCTAATCGAAGTGCAGTACTTCTTTATTTACGAGTGTCCTCGGATGACCGTCGTCAATAACAGCTTCAATATTTTCGCAACACGTCCTCATCATCGCCATGCGTGTCTCTTTCGTCGCGCTCCCAATATGCGGAAGTGAGACAACATTTTTCATCGTTAAAAAAGGATGGTCCGTATGAATAGGTTCTTTGTCAAAAACATCAAGACCCGCTGCTGCAATTTCTTTTGCTTCAAGTGCTTCAATTAACGCCTGCTCGTTTATAATAGGCCCACGGCTTGCGTTAATAAAGATCGCTTCCTTTTTCATTTTTTGAAAATGTTCTCGTTGAAATAACCCACGTGTATCATCATTGAGCGGCGCCAAACAGACGATAAAGTCTGCTTCTTCCAGCAATCCGTCAAGTGAACGATACTGTGCACCCAGCATTTCTTCCGCCACTTCATGACGGTTCCTGTTATGATACAAAATATCCATATCAAAGCCCGCTGCTCTTTTCGCCACAGCTGTTCCAATTTTACCCATACCAACGATGCCAATTTTTTTATGATGGACATCCGTTCCGACGAGCATCATCGGCGCCCAACTCGTCCACTTTCCTTCTTTCACAAATTCCGCTGCTTCGGTTACTCGGCGGGCGGTAGCCAGAAGAAGGGTAAATGTTAGATCTGCTGTCGTATCTGTAAGTACATCCGGCGTATTACAAATCGATACACCATACCTGCTTGCTGCATCAAGATCAATATTATCAATGCCAACCGCCATATTTGCAACGACTTTTAATGAGCTGGCTCGTGAAAATAATTCTTCATCCACCACATCTGTAATGACTGTCAACAACGCATCCGCTTTTGATACCTTATCTAGAAGAATCTCTCGTGGAACGGCTTTATCCGCTTCCTTCCACATCTCTACGTCATACTTAGCGGCTAGTCTTTTGTAAATCGCGTCTGGCACTTGTCTCGTCACATACACAAATGGTTTCATCTGTGCACCTCTTTTCAGATTATTCTATTTTATTGTACCATTTTCATGACGAGTATGACACAATAGATATGGGTATGAATATAGTATATAAAAATATAATGACGAAAAAAGGTGTGATTCATTTGTCTCTAGAAGAAAAACACGTAATGAGTATGTCAGAAAAAACAGCACGTCGCTTGATTGCAGAACGCGGTGTGAAAGTAGAAGATATTGCAGAGCTCGTCGTTTACTTGCAACAGCCCTATCATCCAAATTTACTGCTAGAAGAAGCCGTTGTACATGTGGAAGCTGTTTTGCGAAAACGCGAAGTACAAAATGCAGTGTTAACTGGGATCCAACTTGATATGCTAGCCGAGAAAAAAATGCTTCAAGAGCCGCTTCAATCAATTATTGAAACGGATGAAAGCTTGTACGGCATTGATGAAACAATTGCAACGGCAATCGTGAACGTATACGGAACAATTGGATTAACAAGCTATGGATATATTGATAAACAAAAACCCGGTATTTTGCAATTTCTAAACGATAAGTCAACTGGTCAGGTGCATACATTTTTAGATGACATTGTCGGTGCCATTGCAGCGGCTGCAGCAAGCAGGTTAGCCCACCGCGCAGCGCATACAGAATAAAGTGAATCTTCCATCAGCAGGGGTTATTTAAAAAGGCACTCAAGTAAAGAGCGCCACATCCTGCAGCAACACCTGAGTGACCGGTTTCAGCCGGGCCGAACTAATCGGGCCTTTACGGGCAATTTGTCCCCAATCATTCTTTTTCGATTTTTCCAAGTCTTAAAGTAAGGGTCTTACTGCCCGTTAATCTTCGATAAATGATGAAAGGAGCTATCTCATAATGGATAGCTCCTTATTCATTCTCTGAAAGATTTACTCTATTTCCTAGCTTTTCACTCATCTCTCTCTGTCAAATGGGGCAAGTGGTTGAAGCGCCGGGCCTTCGAGCACTTCGCCGTCATAGGAATAGCGCGAGCCATGGCATGGGCAGTCCCATGAACGTTCGGCGTTATTCCATTCTGTTTCACAGCCCATATGTGTGCACGTCGTATTGACGAGATGACAGTTCCCTTGTTCATCTTTATATGCACCGGCCTTTTTGCCGTCCACGACGACCACCCCACCTTCATCCGGCTGCAAGTCATCGACCGTTTTCTCTGATCCTTTCAGCTTCCCCCCGATTAATTCTTTGGCGACTTTTGCATTTTCAGTCACAAATGTTTTCACATCGACTTGTTTCAATTTTATCCGTTTCGGATCAAACAGTTCCGTAAATCGATTTTCCCGCCCCATGACGAGATCGGTCATTATACGAGCAGCTGTTGCACCGTTTGTCATTCCCCACTTTGCATACCCTGTGGCGACGAGAATGTTTTCAGCACCAAAACCGATATACGGCACACGGTCCAATGTGATTAAATCTTGTGCCGACCACCGATACAAAATGTCTTTGACACCAAAATGAAGCTCCGTAAAGTCTTTTAATTTTTCATAGTGGTGCATCGTTTCCTGTTCACTGCGTCCTGTCGGATGATTCTCACCGCCGACAATCAACAGTTTTTCCCCATTTTTCATCGTTGCGTAACGCAATGACCGCGAAGGTTTCTCTACGCTGATATACATTCCTTCTTCGAGTTCCCTGCCACTTTTCACACCGATCGCATAAGACCGTTCGACATGCAGCTTTGAAAAATAAAGTCCGTCAAAATCATTGAATGGAAAATGCGAGGAGACAATGATCTTTTCGCTTGTCACTTCATATCCATCTGTTGTATGAACTTTATTATTTTCTATTAACTCCGCCCGAGTTTCTTCAAATATCAGCACTTCGTCTGCCATGTCTCGGACGAGTGCTTCCAAAAATTTGATTGGATGAAACTGTGCCTGATCGCGCATGACAATTGCTTCTTCCACTTTAAACGGCAGCTTCATCCTTGCTTCCATTCCAGCAAGTCCCCCGTTTATCCCGAGAATTTCATACGCATCGAGCTCTTTTTCAATTTGCGAAACGGCTTCTTTCGTTTCCGCATATACATAGGCATCCTGGGTTGTAAAATCACAATCAATGGACATTTGTTTCGTCGTCTTTTTTAAAAATGCGATCGCTTCTTCTTGTGCTTCATAATATAACCTAGCTTTTTCTTCACCGATCGTATGGATCAATTCATCATAAATAAGGCCGTGCTGTGCTGTTACTTTCGCCGTTGTAAACCCCGTCGTCCCATCTGTCAACTTTCTCGATTCAAGTAAAGCAACCTTTTTTCCTTCTTTCGCTAAAAGCCAAGCAGAGATAATTCCTGTCATTCCTCCACCCACGACTGTCACATCCACTGTTATATTTTTAGTTAGCGGTGCAAAAGACAGTAGTTTCCTATGATCTTTCCAGTACGACTTTGATTGTTTTGGGAGTTGCATAAATACCCTCCTATTTAGTGGTCATGCTATCTGTATGCCCCCATTTGTCCAACTTTATCCCGTAAAAAAGAAACAGCGATTAATCGCTGTTTCTTAAATAGGCCATTCATTTAAATTTTGACTCGTGTGAGTTGGCTTGATTTCGTAGCGGTCAAGGTGGTCTGGCTGCGTAACACCTGTGTAGACGAGCAATGTGTCAATGCCGATGCCAATACCTGCACGTATATCCGTGTCATAATAATCGCCAACCATAATCGTTTCTTCTTTCGTTGTACCGAGAACAGCGAGTGCCTGCTCCATAATAACAGGTTCCGGTTTGCCAATGAAGACAGGCTGAGTTTCAGTTGAGACCGTCACAACAGATGTAAGCGAGCCGTTGCCAGGCAGGAAGCCGCGCTCTGTTGGAATGGCGATATCACCGTTTGTGGATATGAAGCGAGCACCGTTTCGGACAGACAGACATGCACCTGCCAGTTTTTCGTATGTAATGCCTCTGTCAATACCCGTCACAACGTAATCCGGGTTTTCATGGGTAACAACCTCTAATCCTTTATCTGTAAGTGCCTCAAGAATTCCATCTTCACCGATCACATAGACGGATGCGCCTGGTTTTTCATCGTGAATAAACTGAGCTGTCGCCCGTGATGTTGTAAACACATTTTCCGGTGTCGTATGAATACCCATTTTCACAAGCTTGTCCGCCACCTGTTTCGGTGTGCGTGATGAGTTATTCGTAACGAACAAATACGGAATGTTCGCCGCATTTAACCGATCAATAAACTCCGGGGCACCCGGAATAATATCCGTACCGAGATACATCGTTCCATCCAAATCAATTAAATACCCTTTATATTTTGTCAATATTCTCTCTCTCCTCACTCAGGTAAAAATGCAGAAACAGGCCCGAGTTCGTTTTCTAGATACGTGCGGACTCGTTTTGGAAAATCAATCAATTCTTTTTTATTTGCGATTAATAGCGCTGCCATTTCATCGTGCGAAATATCGGTGTAATCGCGGACAAGCGTTTTGCGAAGACCGATCACATCTTTAAGTGGTACAGCCTGCTCTGGCACAATGACTTTTTCATCTTCCATAATATCAATGATATCGTCGTAGCTGCCGGGGTCACGCATAATAAAACCATCGATCATCGCGTTGCCGACATCGATGATCGATTCCACAATTCTTTGCGCAATGCGTTCAAGCGCCGCCTGTTCAAGCGGTGTTATCCATGCTGACTGTTGTTCTAAAAGGGTTAATTGCTCTTCCATAAAGCGGAGTGTTGCTTCCATTTTTTTTCGATCAATAAAATACACAAGCATCCTTCCTTTCCGCTCTTATTGTAACATGTGATACAATAGTTGAAAATGAACGAGTGGAGGACCACGGATGAGTGAACGTTTTTTTCTTTATGATGAAATGGACAAGACGACGACACGTTTCGTCAGTTTTGCCGGTGACCATGCGAGATATGATCTTGCCTTGATGCAGACGGATCGCTACTATGGAAAGCGGATCGTGATGAATTTGCAAGGAAACAAGTATGCGATTATTGGCCGCGATGATTTAGACGAGCCTGGCTATATTGAGTATGCTTTTGATTTGAGCGAGGAAGAAGCAGCTGAATTAAAAGAATTTTTGTATGAAGTCATTTAATGATGGAGTTCTGTTCGTTGCGAACAGGGTCTTTTTCTTGCTTTGCAGCTATTTTCATAGATTCGCGTATATTCGCACTTTTGTACACAAAAAAACCGGCTGAATAGGCCGGTTTTCATTTTGCACTTGGGGCAGGCAGCTTTTTTAAAATAAAATAGCCGCAGCCAAAGTTGCAGTATTCGAGTAAATAATCTCGTACAGTTGAATATTTATTATCGTATGACGCTTTTTTGCTGTCGTCGTCAAAGAACCCTTTCAGCCGCAGTTGGCCGTAGCCCCAGTCACCGACAATAAAATCATATTTCGATAAAATATCACTATAGCGGGCGCGGAAGGCTTCTTCATTGAAACCGTCCATCCGCTCTTCGATAAGGTCATAGCAATCATTTTGAATGGTGATCATTTTGCTGCCTGCGCCTCGCCTTTTTCATGTCTCGCTTTTGCTGCTGCATTCACTTGTTCATCAGCATGGTAAGAAGAACGCACCATTGGTCCCGCTTCACAGTGGCTGAATCCTTTTGTCATCGCAATTTCACGCAACTCTGCAAATTCGTCCGGATGATAATATTTTATAACTTTCAAATGTTTTTTCGACGGCTGTAAGTATTGACCAATCGTCATAATATCCACATTGTTCGCACGTAGATCATCCATTACTTCAATAATTTCTTCTTTTGTTTCGCCCAGACCAATCATTAAGCTTGATTTTGTTGGGATCTCTGGCTGCATTTCTTTCGCTCTGCGCAGAAATTCGAGCGAGCGGTCATACTTCGCGCGTGCACGAACTCTCGGTGTTAAACGGCGCACTGTTTCGATATTATGATTTAAAATATCCGGTTTTGCGTCCATAAGCATTTGCAGGTTTTCTTCCATGCCTCCCATGTCAGATGGCAAGACTTCTATCGACGTAAACGGATTTTTCCGACGAATCGCTCGAACAGTTTCCGCGAATACGTAAGCGCCGCCGTCTTTTAAGTCATCACGGGCAACCGCTGTTACGACCACGTGCTTCAAGTTCATTTGCACAACAGAATCCGCTACGCGTTCTGGTTCTTCTAAGTCAAGTTCCGTTGGCAGGCCTGTTTTCACGGCACAAAAACGGCATGCGCGCGTGCAAACACTACCGAGAATCATAAAGGTTGCGGTACGGCGAACTGCCCAGCATTCATGAATATTTGGGCATTTTGCTTCTTCACAAACGGTATGTAATTTCTTTTCACGCATCATTTTCTTCAAACCTGTATAGTTTTCGTTCGTATTCAACTTTATTTTTAACCATTCCGGTTTACGCAAATGTTCTTCTTTCGTGCTCATTTGTTCCATCTCCAATCATTGAACAATATAAAGCTAACTTTATCACAATTATGAACTAAATAAAAGCCGAACTGCCCATAGCAGGCAGCTCCGGCTTTTTTCGTTCATAAGCCTCATTTATATGATATAAACGGGCAGAAAATATATTACTGAATAGCTGTTTTTTTCTTCTTTAAGACGAGTGCAGCCGTACTAAGCAAGGCAAGTGAGACGATCAGCCCTGCAAATGTGCTACCTGTAAAACCAAGCACAAGATAGCCAATCATTGCTATGACCGCTGAAAGAAGTGCGTAGGGGATTTGCGTCATTACGTGATCAATATGGTTACTGCCAGCACCCGTGGAGGATAAAATGGTTGTGTCGGAAATCGGTGAGCAATGGTCTCCGAATACCGAACCTGCCAGTACAGCAGCCATTGCCGGAAGCAGCAATGACATATCCGTTGCTGCAGCAATTTCACCGGCAATTGGTAGCAAAATACCAAATGCTCCCCAGCTTGTTCCCGTTGAAAAGGCCATAATACCCCCAACCGCAAATAGAATAACGGGCAAAAAGCCAACATTCATGTTCGACTGTTCAACGAGTCCAGCCAAATAGGTACCCGTTCCGAGCTCACCAATCAATGCGACAATCGTCCATGCAAATAACAAAATATACACAGCAGGAAGCATCGCTTTTAATCCTTCTAAAACACCCTTGCCGAAAACAGAACGAGCTCCTTCTAAGAAAACGGATGCTTGACGGGCAAATACAAGAATGGCAACAGAGAAGCCGACAAGACCGCCCCAGAACAATGATTTTGCCACATCTGTGTTTTCGAAAATCGCGAGAAGATCCGCACCTGTTCCAGCAGCCTGAGTGCCCGTGTAAAACATCGCCGCAACTGTACCCATTATCAAGGCGGCAATCGGCCACACAAGACCCCCGACTGTCCCACGATCACTTACAGGCAGCTCCTCTTTCATTTCACCGGGAATATCCCGTCCTTGAAAAACGACCTCACCTGTTTGAATCGCGTGATCTTCATGCTTTTTCATCGGACCAAAATCTGCGTTCAACAGTGCCACAACAAACACCATACCGAGTGACACCCAGACGTAATAATTCATCGGCATCATTTGCATAAATGCTGAAAATGCTGTTAAATCTGCCACTTGATGAGCTGTTAATATGGTCCCAATTAAGCCAATAATATAGGCACCCCAGCTGGAAACCGGTGCAACTACACAAACCGGTGCAGACGTTGAATCAATAATATAGGCAAGTTTTACACGGGAAATTCGATGACGGTCTGTAATTGGACGTGAGACTTGTCCGACCGCTAGCGCATTGAAGTAATCATCGATAAAAATGAGAATACCAAGCAACGCCGTCATCACCTGCGCGCTCATACGTGATTTCACACGTGTTACTGCCCATTCGCCAAATGCACGGCTGCCGCCAGAAATGTTAATAAATGCGGTAATCATACCGAGAATGAGTAAAAAGCAAATGATATATACATTCCACATACTCCATTCAAAAACGCCCTCTGTCACCGTATAGATATTAGCTGAAAAAGCAGACCATACGATGGAAGCCGTTTTGCCAATGCTAAACTCCGCTAGCAATAATGCTGCTGCGATAATGCCGATGCCAAGTGACAAAAGCACACGGCGCGTTACGACCACCATAATAATCGCCAGTAGTGGTGGTAACAGGGAAAAGATTGTATTTTCCATACTCGTTCTCCTCTACATAAGCATGCAAAAAGAGCAATGAGAGAATGCATTCATTGCTCATGCGTTTAATTTCGTTTTCATCTTATCAGAAAACACGAACATTTACCACCACATTTATTTTGCTGGAATACCGACCGAATCAGGGTTGTAGTAATTCGGCACCTTGCCATGTACGAGCCCCATCGCCACAGGCAGTGTTTGCTTGACTATCTTCATATCAGATGCAAACGGTACAATGACTTTCACATTTACTTCGAGTTCAATGTATACTTCGACATACGCTGAATTGATGCCGAACGGTTCCACTTTCGTTTTCACATTGGACGTCACATCTCCAATCGCATGAAATCGGATTGGTATTCGTGGTCCGAGGTTGCCAAGTATCGCGTTGTTCGTAATTTGTCCGAGTGGAATGCTGTAGGCAATTCCATCTCCTTGTGCCGTCCGTTTTGCATCAATATCAACACCCGACATTTTCTCCAGTTCTTTCAAATCCCCTGCCTCTGCTTCATCTAAATTTGCCTCCGCAAGCTCGGTCACTTCAGCAAGCACTTTATTAATCACTTGTGCGTTAAAAGTTGTTGCGCCTCCTTCTCCTTTATCTGTAATCATAATGTCTTTTATATCAAGATTGTCGGTAATTTCTTTACTTATTGCTTTTTGTAACACCATGGAAGCAATTTTTTCTGTCTGCGCGTCTGCATAATTTAAAAGAAGTGGCTGAAGGTTTCGGTTAATCAGCCAGAATATAAATAAAAGGCCAATAATAAATAAAAGGACAGTCATCATAACACGATGGCGCATGGACAACTGCGACTTGCCTTGCCATTTTCTTCGCCGTCGTCGTCGCATAAAAAAACCCCCTTTCCGCATTGTATGCGGGAAGAGGCATCATAACTTCAACAATTTCCATTCTAATACGTCACGTAAAAATTCCGGCATATAATATGTTTTCATACGTGCCCGGTGAAGTCCCACAAAATAATGACCGTATGTGAACATGTCGAGTGTTGCCAGTTTGTACGTTTTTTGCATATCAAGTACATGTCCACCGATGAAAAAAGCCGGGCCGTCCATCTCAATCTGATCATAGACGAATCGACCCATCACTTTCCCACGAAAACCGAGCCCTTTAATTTGTAAATGCGGCCACTTTTCATCACGCGTCTGACGCAGTACTTCCGATAATTCCGCTCCTGTCAGTTCAATCATACACGGATTAATGGGATGAGGAAGCAGACTGTGAATATCGTATTTTGTTACGGTGCCGGCCGATAAGTTTCCGAGTACAACACCTGCATTTAAAAACGAACAGTCTGCGCTGCACCATTCCGTCAGCGCTTCTGCCAGCATTTGCGGTAATATAGATGGCTTAAACCAATCGCTCGTTAACGTCTTTTCAAGATGCACAACCGGTATAGACAACACCTTTTTCCCTCGTTCTAGAAAAGATTTCTGCTGTTCTTTTTCATCGTCTGGCGCTTTTAGTGACTGATTCGTTTCATATACACGTGCCCGTTTTGCACAAATAGTACGCGTCTCTTCATTAATATCAATTTCCACATGACCGGTGAAATACCCATATTTCCCAGCCGCCGCAAGCAAAGTACCATTTACTTCTTTTCCTTCGTGGAATAAATGATGCGTATGTCCACCGAGAATAACGTCTGCCTCTGTTTCCTGCGCCATTTTTTCATCATCATACATACCTAAATGAGACAGCACAATAACGAGATCTGCTCGTTTTTTAAGTGCTTTAATTTGCTTTTTCAACTCATCTAGCGGATCTTTAATCTCCCAGCCAATCTCTTCATAAAAAGCGGTATACTGCGCCGTTGCAGATGTCACCGCAATCGTCACATCTCCCGCCTGAAAGAAAGTGTACGGCAATGCCCATTCTGGGCGTGTACCATTTTGGTTAAAAATATTCGCGCAAATGACCGGAAACCTCGCCTGTTCATATAATCGGTTTAACCCTTCTTTCGGTAATGTAATGCCTTCATTATTGCCAATAGCGACCGCATCATATTTTGACTTATTTAATAACCCCACATTGAAAGACCCAAGCGTTCCTTCTGTTAAAGGATGCGCGCGGTCTACATGATCCCCGATATCAAACGTAAATGTGTATTCTCCCGCTTCTTCATGAATGTGTCTTCTTTCCTTTAAAAAAAGAGCAATGCGCGGCCAATTTTCAAAATGACTGTGTAAATCGTTTGTATGGTAAATGTGTATCGTTTTTTCCATAAATAATTCCACCTTTTACATGATGCCCTGCCAGATGAGACGGACACCGACAAAAATAAGAACGAGACGAAGCAGAAGCACAACCGTTTTCGAGGCGATTCGTGCGTTCAGCCAAGCGCCAAGTTTAGCACCAAACCACGCACCCGGGATAAGTGCCGCGGCGTACAGCCATTCCACATTGCCGAGCGATATATGCGTCATGCTTGAGACACCTGCTGATAAGAAGATCAGGAGCATTGATGTCGCCACCGCGACGTGCGGCGGAACGGCAAATAACATAATCATCGCGGGCACCATTAGTGAGCCGCCGCCAATGCCGAACAGGCCGCCAAAAAAGCCGACAATAAACGAGGCTATTGTTCCAATAATCGGCTCGATTGAATAGGTATGCGTACCTTCGTTATCCGTAAACGTTCGGGTCATGCCGCCTGTGCCAAGGATCGGTTTCGCACGATTTTTAAACATAAGAACAAAGGACATGAAAACCATAAATAAACCAAAGTAAAGGCTAAATTGACTCATGTCGAGTCCTTTGTTCGCATACGCGCCGATGATGCTGCCGGGCGCACTGCCGATAAAAAGAATAAATCCGAGTTTATAATCCACCTTTTTTTGCTTCATGTAGGCGAGTGTTGACGACAAGCCGGTAATAATTAAAATAACGGATGACGTGCCGACTGCGATTTGCGGTGAAACCGGATCGAGCATCGACGTGCCGCCGAGAAACAGCAACGCCGGCACGATAATGATGCCGCCGCCAAGGCCGACGAGTGCACCAACCGCTGCGGCAATAAGCCCGATCGCGAGTAAAATAAGCCATTCCATAGTGTGGTGTTCCTCCTAAAAAAGATCGAGCTGACGTGATGCCAGATTGTCATAATGGATACCAGAGAGCTCGAGAAACTGCTTTGCATTGTCTGCCGCATCTCCGCCGGAATTATTGTTAAATAGTATATATACGTCTTTAGACTGCATCTTAAGTTCGTTTGTATAGTGAACCCATTGCCTTAGTTCATGTTCATTGTAGCGGTACAAATAGCGTACTTCCCGCCAGTTTTTATTAGCATTTTTCTGCCATCCGGCCCGGTTGCGTCCGTGCATACGGATCAATGTTTTCTCTTTATGGGTTGCCTGAAGTACAATCGGAATCGATCCGTCACCAGCCTGCGGTTCATCACATACTGTATGAATCCAATTTTCCTGTTCTAAAAAGGCCAGTGTTTTATCGATAAAAGCAGCTTTGTACCACGTTTGATTACGGAATTCAATCGCAAGCGGCACGTCGCCCATTTTTTCTTTACAATACCTAAGATACGTGACATTTTTACGTGTACAGTCAAACCATGGAGGAAATTGAAACAAAACCATCGCCAGCTTATTAGATTCAATCATCGGCATCAATGACAATTGAAATGCATGAAACATCTCTTCTTTTGATTCAAATGGAATGTCTCCCCGCTCATGTCCAGTCATTCCTTGATATGCTTTTACGACGAAACGGAAACCCTCTGGCGTTTCATCGGTCCACTTGCGCATATTCCGCTCCGGTTGTACCGCATAAAAGCTCGAATCGACTTCAACTGTCGGAAAATGAGCTGCATATTCCGTTAATTTATCACGGGACCGCGTACCTTGTGTATAAAGTGTATCGTGATCCCCCCATCCTGTTACACCTGTGTAAATCATACGTGATCACCTCATATAAAGAGTGTAGCATAATTATTAAGCTGATGTTAATTTTGAAAATACACATAAGACTTTTCACCTATCAGTTAAAAAGTCTGTTACACTAATGGTAACAAAATGAGGAGGAAGTATCATGGCCTGGGGGAAATCAAAACAAAGAACGCATCTGAATATAGAATTAAAGGAAGCAAACGAACGTATTGCACAATTAGAACAGGAAAATACACGTCTTCAAGAAACACACGCTCAATTTTTCGAACAAGTTGAAAATACAGTGCTAAACACCATTGGACAGCATCAGCAAATCAATCAACAGCATTATGATCTCGAAGAACTTATTGTGCAAATTCAACGCCAGTTCGATGAAGTAAAAACACTTGGTGAACAAACGAGCAACAACTCTCATCAACTTGTCGATACCGGCCAATTATTGCTTGATTCATCCGGTGCACTGTCTCAAAAAACAACCGAACATGAAAAAATGATGAATGAAAACACACGGCTTGTCCATAGTTTAGAGCGTCAAATGAATGACACAGCAGAAAGTATGAAAGAGCTCGGCGAACATTCGAAAACAATTAAAGACATCGTCCAAGTCATCAGCTCGATCGCCAGCCAAACAAATTTACTTGCACTTAATGCCTCCATTGAAGCCGCACGTGCCGGTGAACATGGGAAAGGCTTTGCCGTTGTCGCAGCAGAAGTACGGAAACTAGCTGAAAGCACAGCTGAGAGTACAAAACATATTGAAGAAGTGACGACAACGATCCAAGCAAAAATTGAAGATGCTGAAAAAGCAACATACAGCAACCAAGATGTGCTGAAAATGGCTATGAGCATTAATAGCCAGGTCATGTCGATGATGGCTGAGATGGCACAAATTTCAAACGAGGTTGGCGACAATGCCCGAGCTTCACTGAATGGCATGAACAGCCAGAAAAAGTTGAGCGATGATGCCATTTACCTCATCGAAAATACGAGCAGCTATTTCCATGACATTACAAACACGATTACACAACACATTGAAGATGCCCGAATAGTCGATGAACAGCTTGCTAGCATTCAAGAAGATATCACAAATATAGGCACACACCATAGCCATATTGAAGATGTCTCAATGGCTGACGAACAGTTCGCCATTATTGAAGAAGTCAAATAGCCATGTCTATTGAGTAAGAAATAGACTTTTTTCTATCAAAAAAATCCCCTCGTGAAAGGGGACTTTTTTATATTAACCGATCGAACCTTCCATTTCGAACTTAATCAGACGGTTCATTTCAACGGCATATTCCATTGGCAGTTCTTTTGTGAACGGCTCGATGAAGCCCATTACGATCATTTCAGTTGCTTCTTCTTCTGAAATACCGCGGCTCATCAAGTAGAATAGCTGCTCTTCAGATACTTTTGACACTTTCGCTTCATGCTCAAGTGAAATATTATCGTTCAAAATTTCGTTATATGGAATCGTATCAGATGTTGATTTATTATCCATGATCAACGTATCGCACTCGATGTTTGAGCGTGCACCGTCCGCTTTACGTCCGAAGTGAACAATTCCGCGGTACGTTACTTTACCACCTTGTTTCGAGATTGATTTTGATACGATCGTTGATGATGTATTTGGTGCTAAATGGGTCATTTTCGCACCGGCATCTTGATGCTGTCCTTTACCGGCTAGGGCAATGGATAATGTCATGCCTCGTGCACCTTCACCTTTTAAAATAACAGCCGGATATTTCATCGTTAATTTTGATCCGATGTTGCCATCGACCCATTCCATTGTCGCATTTGCTTCGCATATCGCACGTTTCGTTACAAGGTTATACACATTGTTTGCCCAGTTTTGAATCGTTGTATAGCGGCAGTATCCGCCTTCTTCAACGAAAATCTCAACGACAGCCGAGTGAAGTGAGTTCGTTGTATAAACCGGTGCTGTACATCCTTCTACGTAATGCACGCTTGCTTCTTTATCAACGATAATGAGCGTCCGTTCGAACTGACCCATGTTTTCTGAGTTAATACGGAAGTACGCTTGAAGCGGTGTATCCACTTTTACGCCTGGCGGAACATAAATGAACGAGCCGCCGGACCATACAGCTGAATTTAACGCAGCAAACTTATTATCTGTCGGTGGAATAAGCTTTGCCCAGTACTTGCGGAAAATTTCTTCGTCTTCTTTCAAAGCAGAATCCGTATCTTTAAAGACGATCCCCAAGTCTTCCAGATCCTCTTTCATATTGTGATACACCACTTCTGATTCATACTGAGCAGATACACCGGCAAGATACTTTTGCTCTGCTTCTGGAATACCGAGTTTATCAAACGTTTGCTTGATTTCTTCCGGTACTTCATCCCATGAACGCTCTGATTTTTCAGATGGCTTTACATAATACGTAATTTCATCGAAATTCAAAGAAGACATATCCCCACCCCATTGCGGCATGGGCATTGTATAAAAATGATCCAATGATTTCAAACGGAAATCAAGCATCCACTCTGGTTCTTCTTTCATTTTTGAAATTTCTTTCACAATTTCCGGCGTCAAACCGCGTTCTGAACGGAATAATGATACGTCACGGTCATGGAAACCATACTTGTAATCTCCAATTTCAGGGGCTTTTTTTGCCATGTTGCATTCCTCCTGTCAATTTCACTTCTCTTGCTGAAGCCCTTTTTCCATTGCTTTCCACGACAGCGTCGCACATTTAATGCGAGCCGGGAATTTAGCAACACCTTGCAGTGCTTCAATATCACCAAGATCTAAGTCTTCTGGATAGTCCTTGCCGAGCATCATATCTGAAAAAACATTTGCTAGACGAACCGCTTCATCGATCTTTTTTCCTTTAATCGCTTGCGTCATCATCGACGCAGAAGACATCGAAATCGAGCAGCCTTCTCCGTCAAATTTCGCATCCGTGACAAGCCCATCTTCTACATTAATCGTCAAATGAATACGGTCACCGCACGTTGGATTATTCATGTCAACTGTGACGCTTCCATCTTCAATTGATCCTTTATTACGAGGATTCTTGTAATGATCCATAATCACTTGACGATATAGTTGGTCTAAATTATTAAAAGACATCTGAGAAATACTCCTTCGTTTTTAACAAACTGGCGGCAAGTCTGTCGATATCTTCTTCTGTATTGTACAAATAAAAGCTTGCGCGTGCTGTAGACGATACTTCACACCATTTCATCAGTGGCTGTGCACAGTGATGACCGGCACGTACAGCAATGCCTTCTGCGTCGAGAACCGTCGCCACATCGTGTGGATGAACGTCACCTAAATTAAACGTCACAACGCCGGCACGATCTTGGCCGCTTTTCGGGCCAAAAATAGTCAAATCCGGAATTTCCGACAATTTGTCAAGGGCGTATGACGCTAGTATATGTTCATGCTGCTCAATAGCATCGATACCAATTTCATTTAAAAAATCGATGGCTGCACCAAGACCGATTGCGCCTGCAATAATGGGTGTCCCGCCTTCAAATTTCCATGGTAGTTCTTTCCATGTCGATTCATAAAGACCAACAAAGTCAATCATTTCGCCGCCAAATTCGATCGGCTCCATGTTATTGAGCAACTGTTCTTTCCCGTATAATACGCCAATTCCAGTCGGTCCGCACATTTTATGGCCTGAAAAAGCAAGGAAGTCACAATCTAGCTTTTGTACATCAATTTGAATATGCGGCGCAGCCTGTGCTGCATCTACAACCATTACAGCTCCATTTTCATGGGCTATTTTCGCAATGTCCGCAATCGGATTAATCGTACCAAGTACATTTGATACCATCATGACGGAAACAATTTTCGTGTTGGACGTAACAGTTGCCCGCACGTCTTCTAATGAAATCGTTCCGTCTTCTTGCATCGGTATATATTTCAACGTAGCACCTGTATATTTCGCCAGTTGCTGCCACGGAATAATATTTGAATGATGCTCCATATAAGTAATAACGATTTCATCGCCTTCTCCTACATTAGCACGTCCATAACTTTCTGCAACGAGGTTAAGTGCCGTCGTTGTCCCGCGCAAAAAGATGATTTCTTTCGTTGATCCCGAATTGATGAAGCGGCGTACTTTATCACGCGCACCTTCATATAAATCCGTTGCCCGGTTGCCGAGCGTATGAACGCCACGATGGACATTCGCATTCGACGTTCGGTAATAGCTATTAATTGCTTCAATAACTTGGACCGGTTTTTGAGATGTTGCCGCACTGTCAAGATAAACGAGTGGATGACCATTTACTTCTTGATCTAAAATGGGAAAGTACTTTTTCAGTTCTTTCGCATTCATTGGCGAACTTTCCCTTCGATAATACCTTTTAGTTGTTTCTTCACATTCTCGATTGGCAATTTGTTAACAACTGGCGCAAGGAATCCGTGAATGACGAGACGTTCTGCTTCCTGCTTTGTAATACCGCGGCTCATCAAATAGTATAGCTGCAGCGGGTCGACACGGCCAACAGAAGCAGCGTGTCCTGCCGTTACATCATCTTCATCAATGAGCAAAATCGGGTTTGCATCACCGCGTGCTTTTTCGCTTAACATCAGAATACGTGATTCTTGCTCCGCATTTGATTTCGAAGCACCGTGTTCAATTTTACCGATTCCATTAAAGATTGCCTTCGCTTCATCTTTCATGACGCCATGCTTCAAAATGTAACCCTCTGTATGTTTGCCAAAATGAACGACTTTCGTTGTAAAGTTCATCGACTGCTTGCCGCTGCCTACAACGACCATTTTCGTATCTGCATACGATCCATCGCCGATTAAATTCGTTACATTCTCAGAAACTATATTGCCGTCGTTCATGCTTCCAAGTGACCATTCGATATGTGCATGAGGTGCCGTCACACCGCGTCGATTTACGTATACTGTTATGTTTTCAGCAAGCGTATCAACTGCTCCGTATGAAACACGGGCATTGTCACCTGCGATTACTTCTGTGATGATGTTCGCAACGCCTTGCTCTGTTTCCACTGTAGAAATGTAGTTTTCTACATATGTGACGGAGCTGTTTGCTTCCGCTACGACGATAACGTGGTTAAAAATCGCCGCGTTTTTGTCGTCCTGAATAAACACTGCTTGCACTGGTTCTTTAATTTCCACGTTTTTCGGGACGTATAAAAAGACGCCGCCGTTCACAAGTGCTGCATGAAGAGCTGTCAATTTATGCTCATCTGCTTTAACTACTTGCGTCATAAAATACTTTTGAACGAGGTCGCTATGTTCTTTCACTGCGGTTGCAAAATCCGTAAAAATAACGCCTGCTTCTTTCAATTCAGCTGATAGATTTAAAATAGACGGCACACCATTTCGTTGAACGTACACGTTTTGCGCCGTGTTCTCCTCGCCGACAACTACTTTTGCCTTTTCAGGAAGATCCGCAATCGACGCATACGGCGTACTGTTTACATTGTGGGCACCAAATTGTGTGAAATTCCATTTATCAATTTTCGTTTTATCCGGTTTTGGAAGCGGCAAGTCTTCCGCTTTGTTAAACGCATCAAGACGAGCATTTAACAGCCATTCAGGTTCGTTGTTTGCAGCTGAAAAGTCGCGGATTACTGACTCATCAACCAACCATTTTGTTTCAGTCATAATTATCCTCCTGCCCCTTCCGATTACTGTACCGTTTCGTCTTCGATGCCAAGTTCCTGTTTAATCCAGTCATATCCTTCTGCTTCGAGGCGGTGCGCTAGTTCCGGTCCACCAGACTTAACGACACGGCCTTGCATCATGACATGAACATGGTCAGGTGTGATGTAATCAAGCAGACGCTGGTAATGAGTAATAATCAGGCAGCCAAAGTTCTCATCACGCATTTGGTTGATCCCTTGTGAAACAACTTTCAAAGCATCAATGTCAAGACCAGAGTCAATTTCATCGAGAATCGCAATTTTGGGTTTAATTGTCATCAATTGAAGAATTTCATTGCGTTTTTTCTCACCGCCGGAGAAACCTTCGTTTAAATAACGCTGTGCCATATCTTGATCCATTTCAAGAATGTCCATATTGCTGTCCATTTGGCGGATAAATTTCATCAATGAAATTTCATCGCCTTCTTCACGTCGTGCATTCACAGCGGAACGAAGGAATTCAGCATTTGTTACTCCTGTAATTTCGCTTGGGTACTGCATACCTAGGAATAGACCTGCACGTGCGCGCTCATCTACTTCCATTTCCAGAACGTCTTCACCGTCCAGCGTAATAGTTCCTTGTGTAACTTCATATTTAGGGTGACCCATAATCGCAGAAGAAAGAGTCGACTTACCTGTTCCATTCGGTCCCATAACCGCATGGAATTCGCCGCCTTTAATTTCTAGGTTCACACCTTTTAAAATTTCTTTCCCGTCAATTGAGACGTGAAGATCTTTAACTGTTAACGTTGATTGTGACATGATTTACCCTCCGTATTCATCGGCTTTAATAACCGATTGTTTCTATTCTCAATTTATTCTCATTACAATCTTATAACAAATCGCATTTATATTCAACAGTTGATGTTGCTTATAATTAGTATTATCAAATAAAATGAAAAAAACCGGCTTTTTACACCGGCTTCTCTCCACGTTTTGTTGTTATGATAAGTGGTTAGTAAGTTTGCTGTTAAAGTCGGCAACGATGCGTCTGCTTGTAACATATTCTTCTTCACGCTGCTGCTCGACGTCAATTCTCACTTCATGCTTCTGACTGTACACCGCGTAGCCTACGCCGTGGGATGCATGCATTGCTTTTTCCATGCCTTCTGTGTACTTCATCTTCAGTGAGTTACTAATAGGGAATCAATCCTTTTCGTTTTTTTGGGAGGCATGCTCCGCTCATTTATGAGCAAAAAGTGATCCTAGCTTAGAGTCATTTCACTCCGTACCAAATGTTCCTCCAGTATTTATATTAGCAGGATGCAGGTACGACATGCAAAAGCCGTGAGCCCGGCTCAGTCTCTCTCACAAGTTGTGAGACCCGGCATACTCTTCTATATTTACCCATTCGTAAAATATAAACCACATCCTCCCGAATTCACAATTTTTTGAAAATTTAGCATAAAAAAAACGTCTGACTCATAGCCAGACGTTTCTATCACTTTATCCCGCATTAACGGGCAGTAAGATCCCTAAGAAGGATAAGCGGAGGATGAACTGCCCGTAAAAGCCCGATTGGTTCGGGCTAGGCAGAGCCTGGTCACTCAGGTATTGCCGCAGGACGCGGCGTTCTTTACCTGAGTTCCTGTTTATTCAGTAGGGGATGACGCCCCCCATTGAATGAAGTTTCACTTTATTTATTGACCGGTACGAATGCCCCGCCCCACTCTTCCAACATAAAGTCTTGAATTTCCTTAGAGTGAAGAACATCAACAAGTGCTTTAATTTTTTCTTTATCTTCATCGCCGGAACGTACAGCGATAATATTTACATATGGTGAGTCTGTTCCTTCAAGAGCAATTGCATCTTCGAGTGGATTTAAGCCAGCGTCTACCGCATAGTTTGAATTAATCATGACGGCATCACCTTCATCATTATTGTAAATTTGCGGAAGTAGAGCAGGCTCATAATCATAATCGAATTTCAAATTCTTTTTGTTTTCAGCAATATCATCCAGTGTCGCTGATTCTTTCACCACACCGTCTTTCAATGTAATTAACCCTTCTTCTTCAAAAAGAGCTAAAAGACGGCCATGATCGGCAACAGATGAACTTAAAATAACTTTCGCACCTTCTGGAAGTTCTTTTAAACTTTTGTATTTTTTCGAATAAACACCGATAGGTTCAACATGAATACCGCCAGCGTTTACGAAGTCATAGCCCTGTTCTTTTTTTTGAGCTTCAAGGTAAGGAACATGTTGGAAGTAATTCGCATCCACTTCCCCTTCATCTAACACTTTATTCGGCAGAACATAGTCTTGAAATGTTTTTACTTCAAGTGTATATCCTTTTTCCTTTAATGCCGCTTTTGCCTCTTCTAAAATAGCTGTATGAGGTACCGGACTTGCCGCTACAACAATTGTTTTGTCCTCTTCTGATGAACCAGAATCTGCTTTTTCTTTATCTGTTGATTCTTCCCCGCTTCCGCACGCTGCTAAAGCGAGCACGATTGTGGCTGTTAAAAAACCGATAAGCCATTTTTTCATCCTGTCATTCCTCCTAAAAGTAGTTGATCTTATCGTTTATCCAGTTTTCGTGTGAACGTGTCCCCGATAAACTGAATGATAAACACAATAATGAGTATAACGATTGTCGCCATCAGTGTCACATCATTACGGCTGCGCTGAAATCCGTCTAAAAAGGCTAGATTTCCTAGTCCCCCTGCCCCAATGACACCCGCCATCGCTGTGTAACTGACAAGGGCAATGGCTGTAACGGTGAGTCCTGAAACGAGTGCTGGCAACGATTCCGGGATGAGCACTTTTCGAATAATCGTGCTTGTGGATGCGCCCATTGCTCTTGCCGCTTCAATAACACCTTTATCAATTTCACGCAGTGCAATTTCAACCATGCGTGCATAAAACGGGGCCGCTCCGATAATCAGTGCCGGCAACGCCGCATTTTCACCGATAATCGTGCCGATAATCGCTTTCGTAAACGGAATAAGCAGGACAATTAAAATGATAAATGGAATGGAGCGGAAGACATTGACAATAACGGCCGTGATGCCATAGACCGCTTTATTTTCCCACAGCTGTCCTTTCGATGTTAAAAAGAGCAATAATCCGAGCAAAAGGCCAAGAATGAATGTGATGACGACGGAAATGCTCGTCATATAAAGCGTCTGAAGGGTCGCTTCCCACATTTTTCCCCAGTCTACATTTGGAAACCATTGTTCAATCATATGTAATAACCTCCGAATCTACTTGCTGCGCATCTAAAAACGCTACTGCTTTGTCGACTTCAGAAGCATTACCGGTTACATGAACGAACAATGTGCCATATGCGCCATTTTGCGTCTGTGAAATTTTCCCTTGCAAAATGTTGACCGCCACCTCAAAGCGTCGAATAATGTCTGTAATTACCGGCTGCTCAGCTGATACACCGACGAACGTCAATTTAACAATTTTCCCTTCAGGGTGTGCTTCTACTAAATGCCGGATTGTTTCTTTCGACTCTTCCGGCTCCGTCACCTGCTGGACAAATCGTTTTGTAATGGGCTGTTCCGGACGGCGGAATACGTCAAGTACTGGGCCCATTTCCACGATCTTACCCGCTTCCATCACCGCAACACGATGACAAATTTTGCGTATGACGTGCATTTCATGCGTAATGAGCACGATCGTCAGTCCGAGGCGCTCATTAATATCAACGAGCAATTCTAAAATGGAATCCGTCGTCTGCGGGTCAAGTGCTGATGTTGCTTCATCACATAATAATACTTTCGGGTTATTTGCGAGTGCCCGAGCGATGCCGACACGCTGCTTTTGACCGCCTGACAGCTGCGCAGGATAAGAGTCTCCGCGTCCATCAAGACCGACAAGCTCGATCAATTCATTCACGCGTTTGTCTCGTTCCGCTTTCGATACTCCCGCAATTTCAAGCGGAAAGGCAATATTGTCGCGCACTGTACGAGACCAAAGTAAATTGAAGTGTTGAAAAATCATACCGATTTCTTGGCGTGCTTTCCGTAGTTCGACGCCTTTAATTTCGGAGACCGTCCGCCCTGCAACGGTTACAGATCCTTCTGTTGGTGTCTCAAGGCCGTTCAACATGCGAATGAGCGTACTTTTACCTGCACCGCTGTAGCCGATCATACCGAAAATCTCGCCTTCTAAAATGGAAAGATCTATATCATCAACGGCCGTAACTGGGCCATTTTTCGTTTGAAATATTTTCTTTGCCTGTTCAATTAAAATCATGATGTTAACTCCTTTTCACAAAAAAAGCCTGTCTGCAGATAAGAACAGAAAGGCAGTACGTAAAGTTCCCTTTCTCTCATCTCTCAAAGCACATTGCTTTGCGTGATTTGGCACCTTTTCTAAAAAAGATGGTTGCCGGGCTTCATCGGGCACATCCCTCAGCCTCTCTTGATAAGAGTTACTATAAATATGAATGGATTTTATCACCGGAATGGCGTCTATGTCAACGGAAAATTTGTATAATTTTTACAAAATTTATCAAATTTAAAAATGAGAAATCATTTCTTCATATATATAAGGAACCGACTGAAAAGCGTAAACTTTCTTTTTAAGCTTTCCCTCTGATATTAAAAGCAAACAAGGGACGCTTTCAACCCCAAACTCACGGGCAAGGTCTTCATGATAATTTAAATTAACCCGCTCCAGCGGCAAATCGATATTCATCGCTTCAACCACATCGAGCATTTTGCCGGCAACCTGGCATGTGCCACACATCGGCGTATATACATATAAAGCCGCTTTCGGACCGGCTAAAAAATCGTCAATTGACTGTGTTGTTTCCATTATTAAGGTCATCCTTCTTTCTGTAAAAATTCCCCTCGCACATCAATATTCGCTGCCATTAAAATAGACGCAAGGTAGCGGTGAGGGGCAGCAGCGACTTCTTTATATTTGCGGTCAATATAGAGATGACGAGCATGGGGCAGCTCACGTTTAAACTGGCGGCGCAGCTTATCACCTGATGCATCTGCATCGACTAAAATGTACACATCCTGCTCGAACAATTCCTCTACAAGTTCATCTAGACGCGATATGCTAATCGTCCCATTCGTACAAATGATGTCTACCGGTTCTTTCACAATTTCAGCCACTCGCTTACGATCCGATAATCCTTCGACGATAATTGTTTTTTCCAAAATCATCACCATCACCCCACTGCACATTGTTAACTCTATTTTCACTCGTTTCCGAGAAAAAAGCAAAGTAAAAAAAGACCGGCATTGGGCCGGCCTGTCAATTAATCTTCTTTTACTCTTTCTTCGTACTGCTCTGCTGTCATTAATTTATCAATTTGTGACGCATCAGACGGCTCAACTAAAATCATCCATGCTTTATCGTAAGCAGATTCATTCACGAACTCAGGGCTGTCTTCAAGCTCTTCGTTGATTTCAATCACTTTTCCGCTGATCGGTGCATATAACTCTGACACGGTTTTAACAGATTCTACGCTTCCGAACGGCTCGTCAGCTTTAATTTCATCACCAACAGCTGGCAGCTCAACAAATACGATATCACCTAGTTCCGATTGCGCAAAATCAGTAATCCCGATGCGCACGTTCCCTTCTTCTTGTTTTACCCATTCATGTTCCTCAGAATAACGCAGCTCTTTAGGTACATTCATTTGTTTATCCCTCCCGATTAAAAGAATTATACTCTACACTTTACTCATTCATCAGGCAGAATGCAAGAGAGCATCACGTCCACTTCGTATTGTATTCCTCTTCTTTAAAGCCAACCGTTACCGCTTCATCGCCAATCGCGAGCGGACGCTTGATCAGCATGCCATCTGATGCAAGAATAGCAAGCAATTCGTCATCAGATGCAGTGGCTACTTGATCCTTTAACCCAAACTCACGATATTTTTGCCCGCTTGTATTGAAAAATTTCTTCAGCGGCAGTCCGCTTTTTTCATATGCCTGTTTCAATTCTTCTTTTGAAGGAGGGGCTTCGACAATATGAATCGCGTCATACGTAACACCTTTCTCATCAAGCCACTTTTTCGCATTGCGGCACGTTCCACATTTCGGATACCAATAAAATTTCATTCTTTTCACCTCATCAATATTAAATTTCGACAGCATTTGCAGATATCCTTCTTTCTAAACATTCAATTGACATTCTATAAAAATCGGCGTAATTTATATATATTCAAATAATCAAATATATAAATATAAAAAGGATGATTTATATGCGGCAATGGTTTTTTACCGGTAGATATAAACCGTACTCCCTGCAAGCATTTCAAAAAGATCTTTTATCTGGACTCGTTGTCGGGATTATTGCGATTCCTTTAGGGATGGCGTTTGCCATTGCGTCCGGTGTGAAGCCTGAATACGGCATTTATACGACGATCATCGCCGGCATCCTTATTTCGTTATTTGGCGGTTCACGCTTTCAAATTGGTGGACCGACTGGGGCATTTATCCCTATTTTATTCAGCATCGTCATGACATACGGGTTTGAAAATTTATTAATTGCTGGTTTCCTAGCTGGGATTCTTTTAGTCTTGATGGGCCTCTTTAAATTAGGTTCGCTCATTACCTTTATCCCGCGTCCGGTTACCATCGGTTTTACGTCTGGAATTGCCGTTATAATCTTTACCGGGCAAATTCCGAATTTTCTCGGTTTGACAGGTGTAGAAAAACATGAAGCATTTATTGATAATATGATAGAGGTCGTTTTAAATATTCATACTGTGAACGGATACAGCGTCCTAACAGCGGTCATTTGTTTACTAACCGTTATGTATACACCAACGTTATCTCCAAAAATACCGGGACCACTTATCGCTCTTGTTTTTTCCACCTTGATGGCCATTTGTTTATATCCAGGTGAAGTGGCCACCATTGGTTCGACATATGGCACCATTTCTGGTGCACTCCCGCGGTTTCATATGCCCGAGATTACGTTTGAAAAGGTGCAGCAGATGATTCAACCTGCTTTTGTTATTGCGATCCTTGGCGCCATTGAATCGCTTTTATCGGCTGTTGTGGCAGATGGGATGACCAATAGCAAACATAATAGCAATAGGGAATTAGTTGGACAGGGCATTGCCAACATCGTAACACCTTTGTTCGGCGGCATTCCGGCGACAGGCGCCATTGCGAGAACAGCAACCAATATTAAAAATGGCGCTGTTTCACCCGTGTCCGGTATTGTACATGGACTCGTTGTGTTGATCATTTTATTGCTTTTTGCGCCATACGCATCCAAAATTCCATTAGCCAGCATGGCGCCTATTTTAATGATCGTCGCCTGGAATATGAGTGAGCGGCATATTTTTATTCATTTAGTAAAGACGAAAACAACCGATTCACTCGTATTAGTCGTCACGTTTTTATTAACTGTCTTTATGGATTTAACCGTTGCGGTGGAAGTCGGCCTCATACTGGCTGTCATGATCTTTACGAAACGAATGAGTGATACGATGGTGGCAGAAAAAGCATTGCCTAATCCTCTCGACAAACGTGAGAAAGTGGCCAGCCATGTCGTGAGCGATTCGCATGACTGCCCGCAAATTAGTATATACAATATCGAAGGGCCGCTTTTCTTTGGGGCAGCGCAAACGTTTCAGCAATCAATTATGAAGACCGTTAACTATCAACCAGAGGTGCTGCTGCTTCGAATGGGGAAAGTGCCTTTTATGGATACGACCGGAGAATCCTATTTGTCTAGTATTGTCAAAAGCTTTTCAAAGCATGGAATCGTTTTCATATCCGGATTAAATCCTCAGCCTGAAAGCGTATTAAAGAAAACAGGCTTATACGAATCGATTGGCAACGATCATTTTTTCGCTCATACAGGTGACGCGATCAACGCCGCTCTGTTACATTTAAATAAAGATACATGTCTTGGCTGCCGACATTTTGCCTTTAGAGAATGTGAAGCCTTTTCTAAGGGACAACAACCTATTTGTGAAAAGGAGGAAATACCGATTGAATCTTAATATGCAACAATTTAAAGCGGACTTTTTTAAAGCGCTTGCTCATCCACTGCGCATTAAAATTCTTGAACTGCTGGCTGAAGGTGAGAAAAGCGTCAATGAACTTCAAAGCCTTGCTGGCAGTGAAGGTTCCGCTGTTTCTCAACAATTAACCATTTTACGTGGAAAAAACATTGTGACGGGCACAAAAGATGGAAACCGGGTCATTTATTCGCTTCGTGACCCAATGATTGTTGAACTGCTGTCTGTGGCGAAGCAAATCTTTAACAATCATCTTGTTGATACGATTTCAATGCTTGATCAGATGAAAGAATGAAAAGACAGCCGGGAGATGATACTCCGGCTGTCTTTTCTCCTGTTAGACGACATATTTCAATGCATTGTTTAGTTTATCTGCCGCTTCCCTTTTTTTAGCGATGACGTTAACTGGTGTATGGCGGCATAGTTTACGCAAAGCTGACAGCATAATACGCAAGCTGTCGCCAGACTCCACCGCAACAAGTGTTTCTTTCGCATGCGCTTCGACTTCATTAAATGCTTCCTGGCAAAAAATTTGTGTGTATAAGACTTTCTGGCTGCTTTTCTCTTCACCAAATTTTTCAATCGCTTTTTCTGTACGAAGAACGGTCGATTCCATTGTGTATACGAAGTTCACGAGATCAGCGATGTTGACGAGCACTTCTTGTTCAGCTTCGAGCGTTTTGCCATATGTTTGAACGGCTAATCCTGCCGCAAGAAGCGCTATTTTTTTTGCATTTTTCACGAGCATTTTTTCCTGTGCAAGTACCACGTTGCCCGGCTCTTCCGGCATAAGCATCATCAACTCATCTTGCAGAGCCCGTGCTTTTTCAAACAATGGAAGCTCGCCTTTGAGTGCTTTTTTTACAAATGTACCCGGTACAAGCAAGCGGTTAATTTCATTAGTTCCCTCAAAAATACGGTTAATGCGTGAATCGCGGTACATTCTTGAAATTTCATATTCGTCCATGAAACCATAACCGCCATGAATTTGGACGCCTTCATCGACAACGTAATCGAGCACTTCCGTTCCAAAAAATTTACAAAGTGAACACTCAATCGCATATTCGGCAACCGACGATGCAACCTTCTTACCATCTTTTCGTTCCTCTTCAGACAATGCACTCATTCGTTCTTCAAAGTAGCCGACCGTGCGATAAATGGCACTTTCTGCTGCATATACTTTTGAAGACATCGTACCAAATTTTTCTTTCATCAAATTAAAATGCGCAATCTTCGTTTTAAACTGTTGGCGTTCATTGGCGTATTTCAAAGAGATATCGAGCGCCCGCTTTGCACTCCCAACCGTGCCAGCGCCTAATTTATAACGGCCGATGTTCAAAATATTAAACGCAATCACATGACCTCGGCCTGCTTCGCCCAGCAAATTGTTCACCGGCACCTGTGCGTCGGACAAAATGAGTGTCCTCGTCGATGAACTTTTAATGCCCATTTTTTCTTCTTCTGCACCAGTAGATACACCCGGATAGCCTTTTTCTACAATAAACGCTGAAAATTGTTCTGAATCGATTTTCGCGTACACGATGAACACGTCCGCAAAGGCTGAATTCGTGATCCACTGTTTTTCCCCGTTTAACACGTAATGTGTTCCCGCTTCATTCAAGCGTGCGGTCGTTTTCGCGCCAAGCGCATCTGAACCGGAACCAGGCTCCGTCAATGCATACGCCGCGAATCGTTTCCCCATCGCCAGGTCCGGCAAATACGCCTGCCTCTGTTCTTCATTTCCGAATAACACAATCGGTAATGTGCCAATGCCAACGTGCGCCCCATGTGAAAGGGAAAAGCCGCCGGCGACCGCCATTTTTTCACCAATAAGCGCAGAACTGACTTTATCCAGATTCAATCCGCCATATTCTTCCGGCACATCTGCAGCAAGCAGTCCAAGTTCACCCGCTTCTTGCAATAGTTTCACCGATCGGTCAAATTCATGCTTCTCCAGATAGGACAATTGCGGCAAAACGCTGCCTGATACATAGTCTTCTGTTGTTTTTGCAATCATTTTCTGTTCTTCTGAAAAATCTTCCGGTGTAAATATCGAGTGATACGCCACTTCTTCTATCAAAAAGGAACCGCCTCTTGCTGCCATGATTCATTCCCCCTTTGTTACATCATTTCAAAGACACCAGCGGCTCCCATTCCGCCGCCAATACACATTGTCACGACTCCGAACTGCTTGTTGCGCCGTTTCAATTCATGAAGAAGCGATAACGTCAATTTGGTCCCTGTACAGCCAAGCGGGTGACCGAGTGCGATCGCCCCCCCGTTTACGTTGACAATGTCTTCATTCAGCCCGAGCTCGCGGATCACTTGGATCGACTGTGATGCAAAGGCTTCATTTAGCTCAAACAAATCAATATGTGATAATTCAAGCCCTGCCAGTTTCAACGCTTTTGGCACGGCGACGACCGGGCCAACGCCCATCACTTCTGGCGGCACTCCTCCGACCGCAAAGGAGCGCAGCTTGGCAATTGGCTTCAATCCGAGCGATGCTGCTTTTTCTTGCTCCATTACGAGGACCGCTGCGGCACCGTCTGACGTTTGCGATGCATTGCCTGCTGTCACGGTTCCACTCAAAGAAAAGGCCGGGCGTAATTTCGCCAATATATCGACCGTCGTTCCTTGTCGCACCCCTTCATCCATCGAAAACGAGACCTGTTCTTCTATCAATTTGTGATCTGCACTGACTTGTCTGAATGTTACATCCACCGGCACAATTTCATCCACAAATTTCCCCTCTAAAATTGCACGTGCTGCCCGTTCATGACTGCGTACCGCAAACGCGTCCTGATCTTCGCGTGAAATGTTATATTTTTTCGCCACTTCTTCCGCCGTATGTCCCATCGACATGTAATAGCCTGGCATCCTTTCTACAATGCGTACGTTCGGACGAACAACGTGGCCCATCATGGGCACTAAACTCATCGATTCCGCTCCCCCAGCGATAATCGTATCTGCGTACCCAATCATAATCCGTTCTGCCGCATACGCAATGGACTGCAAACCCGATGAGCAGTACCGATTAATCGTAACAGCCGGCACGTCATATGAAAGTCCAGCGAGAGCACCGATGTTTCGTGCCATGTTCATCCCTTGCTCTGCTTCCGGCATCGCACATCCGATAATGAGATCATCAATGTTCCCTTCATATTTTCCTGCTCGGTTCAGCGTTTCTTTTACGACAAGTGCCCCCAGATCATCCGGACGTGTGTAACGGAGTGTTCCCTTTTTCGCTCGGCCGACAGGTGTACGCGCACCAGCGACAATGACCGCTTCCTTCATTTCTGTTCCCCCCTTTAATTCCGAAGTGGTTTCCCTTTCATAAGCATATGCTGCATGCGCTGCTGCGTTTTCGGCATGGCGACAAGCTGTAAAAATGCTTCCCGCTCCAAATCAAGCAAATACTGTTCATCCACTTCTGTTCCAAACGGTACATTGCCCCCTGCAATGACCCAGGCAAGCTTTTTCGCAATCGTCAAATCATGATCGGAAATAAATCCAGAAGCGTACATGGACTGGGCGCCGAGCAATAACGCCGCATAACCTGTTTCACCCGTGACCGGTACTTTTTTGCGGATCGGTGCTGTATAGCCTTTTTCATATAAAGAGATCGCTGTCTGTTTAGCATCATATAAAAGATGATCGCCATTTATGCTAATGCCATCTGCCTGGTACAAAAAGTTATGTTCACGTGCTTCTAATGCGGACGTGGACACTTTCGCCATCGCAATCGTTTCAAATACGTTGTTCGCAACCGCCTGTAAATCAACTGTTACACCTGTTGGCATTTGTTCAAGGTGACGAATGTACAGCTCTTTATTGCCGCCCCCACCTGGAATAAGACCGACACCCGTTTCCACGAGTCCCATATACGTTTCCATCGATGCTTGAATATGCGCGGCTGGCAAACATACTTCTGTCCCGCCGCCAAGCGTCATCGCAAACGGTGCGGCGACGACTGGTTTTGTGCTGTATTTGATTTTCATCATCGCCTGCTGGAATCGTTTAACGACCATGTCAATTTCCCATAGGTCCTCATCGCCCGCAGCCATTAAAATCATTGCGAGATTCGCACCGACACAAAAATTTTTCCCCTGGTTGCCGATGACAAGCCCTTTAAAATGTTTCTCCACTTCCTCAACAGCCGCATTGATCATGTGTATGATGTCTAGGCCAATTGCATTATTTGGTGATGTGAATTCTAAAAGCGCTACACCGTCACCGATATCCATTAAGTTCGCCCCGCTGTTTTGCTTCATGATGTTTCCTTCTTTTTTCAACTGTTTTAAATCGATCACTTTTACTTGTCTGTCAATCGGTTTATATGATTTTGCTGCAGGATCGTAATACTGACCATTTTGATAAAAATGGCCTGGCATGTCTTTTACCCATTCTGGAATAATTCGTCCTTCTGATTCCATTTTTTGAAGGGCTTCTTGGACACCAAGTTGATCCCATATTTCAAATGGACCTTCATTCCAGCCAAATCCCCATTTCATCGCCCGGTCAATCGACACAATATCATCCGCAATTTCACCGGTTAACTCAGCAGAATAGAGAAGCATTGGGGCGAGCATCTTCCAAATAAACTGGCCGGCTTCGTCATTTGCATAAGCAAGCGTTTTCCATCTTGCTGATCCTTTTTGTTGTTTCGCTCTCTCCATTGAATCCGCTTTCATTTTTTTTCGTTCTATATAGTTCATTGAATTTGGATCTAATTCGAGAATCGTCTGTCCATCCTTTTTAAAAAAGCCCTGCCCCGCTTTCGCACCGATCCAGCCTTTGTCACGCATTTGGAGGAGCACATCCGGTACGTCAAAGACCGCTTTTTCTTCCCCATCTACTTGGTCATATACATTTTTCGCCACGTGAATGAATGTATCCAGTCCGACGACATCCAGCGTCCGGAATGTGGCGCTTTTCGGACGGCCGATGAGTGGTCCTGTGATCGAATCAACTTCACCCGGGGACAACTTCATTTCGGTCATCATGTGCATCGTGTGAAGCAATCCGTACGTGCCGATCCGATTGGCGATAAAGTTCGGTGTATCTTTCGCAAGTACGACACCTTTTCCAAGAACATCTTCACTGAACGTTTTCATATAATCAACGACTTCTCGTAACGTATGTGACGTTGGAATCAGTTCAAGCAGCTTCAAATAGCGCGGTGGATTGAAAAAGTGCGTGCCGAGAAAATGCTTTTTGAAATCATCGCTCCGGCCTTCTTTCATCGCTTCAACGGAAATGCCTGAAGTGTTGGAAGAAATGATACTGCCTGGCTTTCGATAACTGTCTACTGCTTCAAACACTGTCTTCTTAACGTCCAAATTTTCTACAACCACTTCAATAATCCAGTCTGCTTCCGCTAAATGCGTGAGATCATCTTCTAAATTGCCGGCTGTTATAAGAGCCGCGTTCTGTTTGGACGCAAGTGGTGCAGGCTTTTGGTTCACTAATTTTTGGATGGCGCTTTCAGAAAGAACATTTCGATTTTCAGCATTTTCTGGGACAATATCAAGTAAAATAGAAGGAATACCAACGTTCGCCAAATGTGCGGCAATACCCAAACCCATCACGCCAGATCCAATAACCGCTGCTTTTTGAATGTGCTGAACCACGTTCACGTCCTCCTTTGAATGAATATTCATTCATTTATTCTTCTTCACTATACCGTACCTTTTTTAAAGTTTCAACTGTCACTTTTGAAAAAAAGAGGGTAAACTGAGTAGTAAGTTGAGAGGAGTGTGTTCGGCCATGAGAGAAAAAACGGTGCAGCTTATCGTATTAATTAGCATTGTTGCGTTCATCTATTTGGGACTCCGTTACTTTTCAAATGAATTGTCCGTCGCGTTTACATATCTTGCCGGAATCATTTCCATTTTTGTCGTATTCAATTTGCTTTTATTCGATTCACGCGGTACGAACTCAAAAGTAGCCTGGATTGCGATTGTGCTCGTTTTTCCACTCGCAGGTGCGGTTGTCTATTCCGTATTCGGACGGGATCCCCGCAATCGGCGGCTTCCTAAATCGGTTATTATAGAATCGACGAAGTTTATTACATCCATGCGGTTTCACGGAGAAAAATGGGATATATCCGCTCTCGTTCCTCAGGCAAAAAACATTCAAAATATGACCGGTTTTGAAGCACTTGCCGGCAATAAAGTCGATATTTTAACGAACGGCGATGAAACATTCCCCGCCATTTTGGAGACAATCCGCCATGCGGAACACCACATTCATATTCAATATTATATTTTCCGAGAAGATGACATTTCAACAAACGTACGTGATGCACTTGTTGAACGGGCCGAAGCGAATGTACATGTCCGCTTTTTATATGATGGACTCGGTTCATCTGGATTATCCGAATCTTTTTTGAGCCCTTTAAAAGAAGCAGGCGGTGAAGCGTATGCATTCGATCCGATCGTGTCGCCCTGGTTTACACGCACCGCTAATTTGCGTAATCACCGCAAAATGGTCATCGTCGACGGACATACCGGCTTCACTGGCGGATTAAACGTCGGCGAAGAGTATCGCAGCAACACACCGCAATTTGAAGTGTGGCGTGATACACATTTGAGAATGAAAGGCCCGGCTGTACGGCAGCTGCAAGAATCGTTTATTACCGACTGGATTCATGCGACGAGCGCGAAAACGTCGTTGCTTGATGAATTAAAAGAAGATTTTCGATTTGAAGGGTATTTCCCGTCTGAATCACACGAAGCGGATGAAATGGTCCAAACTGTATATGGCGGGCCTTATAACGCAGAACGTGACGTGCGCGATGCGATGTTGGAAATGATTCAATCCGCAGAAAAGTCCATTTGGATCGCATCTCCGTATTTCGTGCCGGACGATGAAGCACTCGCTGCTGTACGGGTCGCTGCCCGCAGCGGAAAAGACGTGCGCGTCATCGTTCCAGGCAAAGGCGACCGCGCAATTTCATTTTACGGCACGAATTCCTATTTTCAAGATTTATTAAGTGCCGGTGTCAAAGTATTTGCGTACCGTGATGATTCATTTATTCATTCAAAAGTACTGCTGATTGATGGATTGCATGCCATCGTTGGTACCGCTAACTTCGACGTTCGCAGCTTCCGACTTAATCATGAACTTATGACGTTTTTATACAACCGGACACCGGCTGTTGAAAAAGTCGAAGTGGATTTTTTAAAGGATTTTGCCGATTCCGTTCCCATCAGCCGAGAGCGGTATGAACACCGCACATTGCCAAAACGAATTGGCGAATCACTTGCCCGGCTTCTCTCACCCATTTTATGAAAATAGCCGCTTTCCAATTTGATACGGAAGCGGCTTTTCTACTTCTGATCAAAAAACCAAAAAAATAAGTGAATATACGACCAGCATCATGCCACCGACCAACCCTGTTACGATAGCCACAGTCATCATTTCAGGCGGCAGAAACGGCTTTTTCAACTCTTCTTTTTCTGATTGCACACCCACGTCTATTTCCTTTAATTGATGTGCTTCTTGCTTTAAATAATCGTCAGGCGGTGTATCGTTCAGCAGCGTGTCAATGAGTGATTTTTTTTCTTTCATCTCATGTCCATCTCCTTATCACCATTACTCCTCTAAAGAGCTCCATCACATTTTCTTTTGATTGTAAAATGACATATGCCTCTCGTCAATAACTTTGAAAATCATTTTCATTTAACTGTTGACAGATTCGCTAATGATGTTTATGATAATAAATGTAATCAATAATGATAATCATTTTCATTATTGTATTTATTTACCCCACCGATTCATTGTGTACACTTAGACGATCCGAATACCCATCCGGATCGTCCTTTTTTTGAAGCGGGCAGACAATTCTGCTCGGATACATATGATTTTTCAGGAGAAAAGAGGATGATATCAAAAAACATATGGCTAATTGAGAAAACAGAACGTCACATCATAAAAGCCTTTCCGATTTAAATACGGGAAGGCTCTCTCTACTGGGCCGCGATAAAAATGAATGTGGTATACTGAAGAAAAAAAGGTGGAGAACGATGGAGATTACAATTACGTCAGCTGCAGCTGAAAAAATACGTGCGTTACAAAATCGAGAGGATGGTTTTTTAAAATTAAAATGGGACACAGAAGGAAATGGCTGTGTGCTGAACGGTATCCCAACGCTATGGTATGTGGACGCGCCTGACGAGGATCATGATGTGTTACTTGAAACGAATGACATGCCCATTCTTGTTGAAAAACCAAAATTGGTCTTTTATGATGAAAAAGTAAAAATCGATTATTCCACAGACGCCGGTATGTTCCAGCTGAAAAGCCCTAATCAAATATTAAACGGCAGAATGGCTTTTCGGAATAAATAATAACGGGCTAGAATCCCCACTAATAAAAGTACCCTTTACACAACTAAATGGATACTGTTTGATTTTTTGTGGGAGGGCTTATATTTCCGTACCCTTTCCACTCTTATTTACTTAAATCAGGCTGACGTTTATCTTCTAGCTTTTTTTCTTTGTAGTACCTGGATACGGCATGATTAAATGCCTGATCCCTTTCCCGTAACGTCGCTCCCACTTTTCGCATCCCCTCGTTAAATGTATACCATGGGAGTCCATATTTTTCTTCAAACCAACTGACAAAACCCATTTCCTCAGTCCCATGAGTACAAACATAGTCCAAAATGGTGTCATACATTTTTTCTGCATCTCCTGCAGACAACGGTCCCGTTAACACGTTTAACGCGGCTTCGCGTCCATCCCCAACATAAAATGAGACATGCATTTCTGGAAGTGCAGCAATATGCCGGCCGTTATGTTTGATTAAAAAAAATTCGATGATTCTACTTTTATCCGTAAAAAGACCGGCAATTTTAACCCTTTTCATCTCGTATCCCTCCATTTATTGTATCTTTACTATTTAATGAACGATGCTTTCCTTATATAACCTTTTCTTACATCTGTCAATAATTAAGCGGGGGGCATAATATGGAAACCAGTGATGGTCCTAGATTGCATCGGTAATGTTTCAATCTATTCCCCATTACATGCTTTTCTATTCATCACGTTTTCTTTATTAAATAGATAGAAGAGATTGTTTTGACAGCAAAAGAAAAAGCTTCAAGTTATGAACTAGAAGCCTTCAAAATATAGGGAACTCGATGTTTATTGGATTAGATCATGCTTGAAGGCGTAAATAACGGCCTGCGTTCGATCTTGTACGTCAAGTTTTCCTAACATGTTACTGACGTGAACTTTGACTGTTTTTAACGCGATATATAACTGATCAGCGATTTCTTGATTCGTTTTCCCTTGTGCGACAAGCAGCAAAACTTCCATTTCTCGATCGGTTAAGTGATCATGCATTTGTTCCATCGGCTTTTCCCGCATTCGTGTCATGATTTTCCCTGTCACTTCTGGTTCTAGTACAGATTGTCCTTCATAAGTGGCGCGTATCGCTTTGGCAATTTCACTCGCTTTTGATGTTTTTAGCATATAACTTGTCGCACCGGCTTCAAGGGCTGGATAGACTTTTTCATCATCAAGAAAGCTTGTCACGATAATGATTTTTGCTTCAGGCCATTTGTCAATAATTTGTCTCGTTGCTTCAATTCCATCCATTTTCTCCATCACAAGATCCATTAATATGATATCTGGTTTTAAGGATAAAGCGAGTTGGACAGCCTCTCCGCCATCGTCTGCTTCAGCGATGACTTCCATATCAGGCTGTGAAGATAGATAAGCAGATACACCGATTCGGACCATTTCATGATCATCTGCAAATACTATTTTAATGATGATTCTCACCTTCTTTTTTCAGTCGTGGAATTTTGACTTCCAACCGTGTTCCTTCATTTGGTATACTGATGAGTTTACATGTTCCTCCTACTTCATAGGCACGTTCACGCATATTTTGAAGACCATACGAACCTGATCGAACATTTTCTACGTCAAATCCTTTTCCATCATCGATGACTCTTAAAATAACCGTATTATCCCGTTCAATCAGCATAACTTGAAGTGACGTTGCTTTCGCATGTCTAAGCGTATTTGACACAGACTCTTGCAAAATTCGAAATAACTGATCTTCTATTCCTTTTTCAATCGGGAATATTTCGACCTTCCAATCCACTTCCATCGGTACTTTTTCGGTCAGTTCCACTAACAGTTCTTCCATACCTTCTTGCAATGATTTTCCTTTTAGTGCGACTGGCCTTAAATGAAGCAATAACGCCCGCATTTCAAGCTGTGACTGATGAATCATCGTTTCGACCATTTGCAGCTGTCGATAAATGGGAGACTTTTCTGGAAGGCCTGTTTCATTAATGGCCGACATCATCATCGATGCAGCGAACAATTGCTGACTAACAGAATCATGTAATTCCCGCGCGAGGCGGTTCCTTTCCTGGATAACGATTTCTTGCAGACTTTTTTCCCGTTCGATGGCTCGTTCCGTCGCCAAACGCTGCGCATGTTCTGCCTGGCTTCTAAACTTCTCCTGCACTTGTTCCATCCGTTGTTGAATGTCTTTCAATTCTTTGCATCGTTCGTCATTTGTTGAATACGTTTGACCTTTCACTAGTTCATCCAGCTGTCGATCGATCCGATGCAGCCGCTGCCGCCAATACCAACCCGCGGATATCCCTATGACTATTCCTGCAATAATGGGGAGGATAAAAATGACAAATAAAAAAGAAACATCCGCTATTTTGTGTTTGAAAAGGATCGACCAATCTTTCGGTGGAAAAGCGGCTAGTGTGACACTAATCATCATAAACGAAAGGAATAGACTGAACAAAGCGGCAGTGATCATATGACGCATCATGATGCTCATATTCGTTTTACCTCGATGTCCCCGGATAGTAAAGAAGTAATGATTTTAACCCGTGGATAGGTTGAATGATAGTTTTCTGTCTGATATAGAAGGGACTGATTCATTAAATTCTCATGATGGTTTCCAAATAGATAGGCGCGGCCAAAAATAGAACTGTGATGAATGCTCACTTCTACTTCATAAGGGACGTAAATTTCGATGTTTCCAATAATGTGACGGATTGAAATAACAGCTGTATCTTCCGGAAGAACGGTGTTGCTTAGATCAATGACCCGATCTCCAAACCCTCCATGTATATTCACATCCCGCCACTGATAAGCCGTATTTTCCGTTTTCTGATCATCAAAAAGTTTATGATCAAATAACGGTTTTAGTTGAATCATCGTCTCTGCCGCCGCTTCTACCTCTCGTATACGAAACATCGGCCCAATTCGATCCGCTTCTTTTTTCGTTTTCACATAATGGACAAGAAATAAAATAATGCCAATAACAAAAAGGAAGCGTACAGCGATCATGTTCAAAATAGCGATAATTAAACTGATAAGGCCTCCCCAAAAGAAACATTTTCCCCATAAGCGACTTAATTTCTTCCAGCCAGCATACGTTACTACACTAAAAAACAAAGCGGAAAAAAGAATCCCGCCATCAAAAAAAACAATTTCAATAATAAAGAGGATCACCCCAAAAATCATGATCCAATTGAACATATTCGTCGTCAATCGCTGAAACATGGAGGAGATCCCCTTTCTATATGTAATCGAACAGACACTACATACTATGTCTGTTCAGTATAACATTTATCCCTCTTTGGATATATCGATCATCATGTAAACGTAACTGTTAAGGTATGTGTTAGTAAGCCTCAGCTTGATCATCTACTGGCCTATCTTTATCAAACTTGGCCATTTTGCTGTCAAATGTATGGTGCTCATAAGATTGATTTACGTTTCTCTCTAACCCGTCAATATATTGTTCCATTTCAGTAAATCGAGAAGATTGTTTGCCTGATCCATCTGCGATCACCTTGTTAAGCCGATAGGTCGTGCGTGCTACGTTCTCACGCCCCATCAGTTCCATTCGCCGCACGTGCATATCTTTTAACTTATGTTTCATTTCTTCATATTTTCCTTCTAATGCTTCTAACTGCTGTGCAGACTCTTCTACTAACACTTTCATTCTTTCTGTCCTTGATTGATAATCTTCATACTCTTTCATTGCAAATGTATGCAATTCCTCTTCGCCCGCTTTTTTAGCGATACTTGCTTGTTCAAGACGCTTATCCGCGAGCTCCTTTGCATGACGATATTCCCTCGCAAACTCTTCCTTCAGCCGATACTGTCGATCAATCAATGTTCTTACCTTATCCTTCTCTTGCTCACTTTGGCGCAAATAATGGTTCAATGCTGCAATTGGATTTTGTTGTTCTTTTCGGTCTAACATATGGTGAAGGTCCGCTGAAATCGATTGTTTAATACGCGTAAATAGATTCATCTAGATAGATCTCCTGTCTATTATTTATTCAGTTCCGCCCATTGCCGTTCAAAATTAGTAAACGGATCATCGTCTTCTCCTATTTTCCCTTCTAACACATGATCATTATTTCTCCACTTTGAGATCACAACATACAAGGCATAAGCAGCTACAAGACCAATAACCGCATAAATGTTGGATGCCACAACCGTACTAAGAAGCAGCAGAGCCGTAATTACCCAACCAATTTTCCCTGCAGTCGATTCACTTTTCATGAACTGCTTAAAAATGACATACAACAATAAAACGCCGACACCCAATAAAATCATGGGACCTATCATTGCTAGTAACACAATGAACGCAATCAATCCAACAACGAATAACAAACATCTTTTCACTTTCTCCACCTCCTCGGTTACCTTACATTCATCTTACCGGGGATTGAAACGTTTCGTAATGAGCTAGAGCCATATTTCAAACTAAGTCCCAAGGCGTATTCGATCATAACTTTATCTGTCTATCCAAAATATCATTCATAACTAAAAGCGGCCTGCCTCGCGCAAGCCGCTCTCCTTTACATGTGCCTCTCTACCAGCGGATGTTCTTCAATATATTTAGCACAATCTCCCGGGAATCTTCACGTATGTTCCACTCGCTGACTTCGTTTTTAATGTCATTCAACGTGCCAAATTCTCTCACGAATCCATTTAATCGGGCAATTAATGTAGAATGAGTAAATGCATCCACAGATGGATAATGAGTATTCAATAGATCAATCGCAATGGAAAACCGTTTTAAATAATACTTTTGATGGTGCGCTTCTGCCAATGCAAAACCAGAATATGGGACAACTTCTGTTTCGATCGTTTCCTTTCGCTCGTCTTCCAACTCTTTTTTCACGTTCAAAATAGCTTCTTTCTGCTGTTCATCATGATAAAACAAAATAGACATATATTGCCGCTCTTTATAATTCACTCTGTTCGTTGACGTATGATTGTTCCAAAACACATGTAAAATCTCTTCAAAAGAAAGCATTTCCGGATTAAAATCTACTTCAATGGTTTCCGTATGATCACCCATGCTCCGATACGTCGGGCTTTCTTTTGTGCCGCCTGCAAAGCCGACACGCGTCCTGATAATCCCTGGCAAATGCCCGAATCGTGCATCCGGTCCCCAAAAGCAGCCCATGCCAAATGTTGCCGTTTCTATTCTCGTTAATTGTGAGTGCCACTCCGCTTCAATGGACGAGATCGTCTTTTCGTTATGATTCATTCTACTGCTCTCTCCCTTATCTCGCTTTCTCAACAGTCATAATTATTTCAGGTTCCGCTTTTTGAACGCTCTCTCCTCTTTCCTATTCTATTATTTTCAGAAAGCTTAAACAAATTCTTAAAAATAAGAAAAAGCCGCCTTAAGAAATTTCTCTTTAAGACGGCTTTTATCCTATTCTACTCAATCAGCAAACAACGACTTATATTTTAGTCACATATATCCTCGCTATAACTAGACATATGACTGATATTACAGTTATTCCGATAATCGCTAAATAGGGAGCCGAGGCAAAGCCCCAAAATTCATTCATTTCTAGCACATAACCCACTCCTTTTTTTATTTGACCTTAAATGATTCCCGCATCCTTCATCCGATCTTCCCCAAAGCTTGTAAGTGAATATTTAAATAATACTTTATCTTTACCAAAGTGTTCACCATTATCTAACTTTTCTTCACTCGTTTCAATCAACGCTCCTGAAAATAAATCCGTTAGCGCGATCCGGACGCTGCCCATCGCATAGGCTCCCTGTAGCTCGTACTCTGTCAGAACTTGTTTGGCTATCTCATAATCCCATATACCTTTTTCCGATTTCCCCATGGTGTTATCACGTATGATTTGCAATATTTTTCCTTTAAGATGCATTTTAGGCATTTAGATCGCCTCCTCTTTCTCTCTCTTATCTGAAGGAACTGCGCGAAGGACTTCCAGATCGTCCCGCTTTTCAGTAAACATAACAAACCCGCCAGTAATAACAACCAATGCGCCTATAATGAAATTCCATTCTGGCATCGTCAGTGTGAAAATACTGATGAAAATGATTGAAAAAATCCCATACAAGTCGCCAATTGCTTGTCCTCTTCCAACACCAATCAATGGGAACGATTTGTACCATGACACATAGCAGAAACCAAACGTGATACCCGCTAAAAGCAGCCAGATTAGCGCCGCTCCCGACGTCAATGTTTGGCCAATAATCGTCAGAATAGGCACATCTCCAAATATTAGAAACAAAGGTAAAACGACTGCTATCCACCAGAAAACTTCACCTGTAAACCGAAGTGTTAAGCCGACATCCGGATCTGTAACGTCTAGCGCCCGTCCAGCGATCGCTCCTTCCACTCCCCAGCCAATTGCAGCCATTAAACCGCCTAAATAGCCTAACCAGGCACCTGAACTATTTTGTATTTCTCCCACAATACCCGGAGCAAATACGGCAAGTCCCCCGACCACAATAAGTCCGATGCCGATCGCCGCTCTCCGCGATATCTTTTCACCGTACCATCTGTTCGCTAAGATAGAGCCTACAATCGGATACATCAACCCTGCAACAGCCGCAAACACACCACCAATAAAGCCGATGGCCAAGAAGCTGCCGAAAATGGCCATCAATCCTCCGAAAATGGCAGCGATAAAGTACCATTTCGTCACTTTATTAAAATGAACAATCGTGCGACCGTAATCTTTCCACTTCCCTAACACGCCAAGCCATATAAACATAAACAGTAAAACAGCCGTGGCATTTAAACCAGATATGACAGCGGCGACTGTTAGAAACTCTTCATTTGTCGCCATAGCCATAGAACCGAAAGGGAATTCATACCAGATCGCTGATCCAGGTATATACCATGCCCCCCATAAGACGGCTGTCCATAAAGCCCACATAAACCCCCAACGTACTGTCTTTTCTCCATGTTTCTTTTTTGCAGTTGCCAATGAACTCATAAACTAATTGCCCTCCTAAATGAAATCGTTTTAATTTTTGTCGCAGGATGCGGCACTTTTTACCTAAGCTCCTCTTTGGTGAGTGAGGGACAGAGGAACACAGACGAACAACATCTGTAAGACCCACATCCTGCGGGTCTATCCTCCTGCTTATGGATGTTTCACTTTTTTCTTTTTTTGAGTTTGCTACAGTTCTTCATTGCCACTAAGCTTTACCCAATTCTAAGAATATATAAATCCTATTTCCTCCTATGGCTGCGTACAGAAAAATCCTATTCACTAAAACGTTTTCATTTAGTAACAAATCCGAATATCTTTCATAAAACTAAAAGAAAAACACTCTTTTTCTCAGCTGAATTGTTAGAAAAAGAGGTTATTCTGCAAACTGCTTATCGTGTCTTTATACTGTAGGCTGATAATCGCTCTTGGGCGCTTTTAATGCTTTTTGCATAAAAACAACTTCTTCGCCTAAAGCCGTCAAACGCTGTAACACGTCTTCATCAATGATCTCATTTTGACGATTGAAATGATCATTCTGCAGATACACAAATCCCGGTGCAACGTAAGCACGGAAATATCCTGCAATTGGATTCAATTGATTTTCAATGACTAAATAGTGCTGATACGTTCCACCTGTAGCAATAAACCCCATTACTTTATTGCGTAGATCTTTCGGATGAATTAAATCGAACAAGTTTTTCAGTGCACCTGTGATCGATCCTTGGAAAATAGGTGTACCGATAATGTAAAAGTCTGCTGAAGAAACGATATCAATCACTTTCTTCGTATCGCCCGTATATGTTGACGGATCACGCCCATCACAGAACTGAATATCATAATCTCTTAAATTAAGTAATTCGACTTCAATTTCCGGATGGTTTTGCTTTACTTCATCCAATATTTTTTGAACGACAATAAATGGTTTTATGCCTGTAATCGTTCCTGATATACCCAGTAACTTCATATCTATATATCCTCCTTATAGAAACAGCTTCTTACGATGAAAATTTGTTCAATTGAAACCTATATCGGAACCAGCATACTTCGGTTCCGATATAGAGGTCTCACCTTAAACTCCATTGGATCAATTTTTTACTCGAACCAAGGAACATCGATTAATGATTTACCAATCCATTCACGTAAAATTTCGTTAGTTGGTCCCATAACCGCACCGGCACGGCCATCACGTAAGAATTTTTCTACTTGACCTGTCAAATAACCTCTACCACCTGAAACTTGCAGCGCTTGGTTTGTTACTTGAATAACAATGTCAGCAGCATGCGTTTTTAATTGCCAAATCGGGAAAAGGCATTCCTCTAGCGGCGTACCATTTGCAATCGCTTGATCTAGACCTTCAGCTGTACGATATAGCATACTTCTTGCACTGTCGATCGTAATTTGAGCTTTTGCCAATTCATGACGAATGACTTGGTATCCAGCAACAGATTTCCCAGTATCTGCATGGACTTTCTTCTTCGCACCGTCAATCGCTGCATTAAGAGCACCTTGTGCAATTCCAGTCCAACATGCAGCCGTTCCTAATAAGAACAACGGATCAAGTGTATTATCATTGTGGAAATTCATTCCGCCTTCAGTGCCTAGACGGTTTTCCGCAGGAACATAAACGTCTCTAAACTTCATTGGACCGCTGGAATTTCCACGTAGTCCCATTGCATTGTATGGGTATTGTGTAATGCCGTCTTGATTATTATCTGTAACTAAAAACATTAACTTATCATCATTTGTACTTTCTGGATACGTAGTTGCCACGATATACCAATCGGCTTCTCCAGCGCTCGTAACAAAAGATTTATCTGCATTCAATAAATAACCATTTCCACTGCGCGGTGCTGTACTAACAACATTCCAAAAGTGACTTCCCGTTGCTGGTTCACTGAAAGCTAAAGCGCCCACTTTTCCTTTAAGCACATCAGGGATAAAACGCTTATGCTGTTCTTCATTTCCTGCTACATACATTAATTGCGTTGCTGCTGTATGCATAACCCAGCACATCGTTGCAGAAGCACAATATTGAGCAAAACTTTCAGCTAATACAGCAAAACCAGTAAGCCCTCTGCCAACACCGCCAAGCTCAGCCGGTAAAGTAGCTGCTCCAAATCCTGCTTCGGCAATTTTTGTTAAACTTTCACGAGGATAACGGCTTTCTTGATCCGAGATAGCAGCTCTTGGAAGCAGCTCATTTTTCCCAATTTCATGTGCCTTTGCTTGCAATTCTTCATATCCTGGCGGGCACGTCCACCAAGTTGGAATTTGCATAATACCTTCTGTTGCTACTTTTGCTTTATCGATTGTTGTGTTGTTAACTGTCATTATTCTCCACTCCTCAGCTGTTTTTATGAAACTAAATTCACTATATATCTATTATTATTCATAATATTCTGTAATTAATGGTTAAAAATTTAAGTTAAGAGAGTTGCTTAGTCTTCTTCTTTATCCGGGGATATGATCAAACTTCCATCTCTTCTTCCATCTCCAGCAAGGCAAAATAACTGCGTGTCGTTGCACCTGGTTCCGTATTTTCAGTAAGCATATGCAAAGCTTCTACTACTTCAATACGGCGGTATGTTTCAGTGACACGCCCGTTTACTTTCAACGATTCGCGTCTTTCCTCCAACTGATCCAATGCTTCTTTCGAAAGCTCTTCTGAAATCCGGATCGAGCCAACGACATTTTTTTCAGCTGCTTCACAACTCGTAATCTTCACATCACT
>NZ_MRWQ01000029.1 GCF_001906925.1 Domibacillus mangrovi | reverse complement strand
GGTCAAGTGCTAATTGTAATTTCATGGATATGTCACTCCTTCTATATTGTTTGTTAGATTGATTGGATTGGTACAAGTTTCATTATAAGTCCTAATTTTCTGAAAACAAAGTACGCACTTTTTTATCACATGGTGTCGAAAAAGATACTGTAGAGGTTTATTTTCTCGATATTTGCATGCGATATTAAAGCGCTTTCATTTATTGATATACAACATCTCCGATTTAAAGCTGGTTTTTCTTTCAGCGAGATGCCGCTTTTTCTGTTTCCTGATCCAAAACGCTTTCTGTATAATCCTTCCCCCATATATACATAGACTCGAGAATGGGGATAAGCGTATGTCCTCGTTCAGTGAGTGAATATTCGACTTTGGGCGGTACGACAGGATATACTTCTCGATAAACAATGAGGTCTTCTTCTAACTCCCGAAGCTGGCTCACAAGCATTCTTTGAGTGATGGCAGGTATGAGCGCTTTCAATTCACCGAACCTCTTTGTTCCTTCTTTCCCTAAGTGCCACATAATCAACATTTTCCATTTTCCACCAATAATAGAAAGTGTTAATTCTTTTTCACAATTAAACGACTTTTCACGAGTATGGCTCATTCTTTATCCCCTCCCTTGATGTGAGTATACATGATAACAGTGTGCTTTTATATACTATATAACAAAAAAGTGCGTACTTACAAATAAAATGTTCAGATATTATACTAATGTTGAAACAAAGACACCTTTTAAAGTGAATATACGCTAGATTTATGCCGTACAACCCATTTATTTATGCTTTTATACACATGATAAACGTAACAGGAGGGAGATTATATGAACAGTGTATCAGTTAGCCCTTTCGAGGAAAGCGCTGCCAAGATGACCATGAATGTGGACTCTATGACCTTTGTTCTATTCGGTGCGACAGGTGATTTGGCAAAAAGAAAGATTTTTCCTGCTCTTTATAATTTATATCTTGATAATAAATTGCCACGGACATTTTCAGTCGTTGGTCTAGGGCGGAGAGCACTATCTAATGACACCTTTCAATCACACGTGGAGTCCTCAATTCGCACCTTTTCAAGACAGTTAGGTAGTTCAGATTTGGAAATGGAAACATTTATTCGTTCCTTCCAATACAGCTCCTTAGACGTCACAGACAGCGGAGGTTATGAACAGCTACTTGATCTCATTCAAAGCCGCGAAAAAGAATTGGATATTCCAGAAAACCGACTATTTTATTTATCGGTAGCCCCTGAATTTATTAACGTCATCACATCGAACATATCTAAAAGTGGGCTAGGTTCAGCCAAAGGATGGAAACGACTTTTGATTGAAAAGCCGTTTGGACATGATCTATCCTCCGCCCAACAGCTGAACGCCGTATTAAGCACTGCTTTTGAAGAAAAAGAAATTTATCGCATCGATCACTATCTTGGAAAACCAATGATCCAAAATCTAGAGACTTTGGAACTTGCTAATCCACTGCTACAAGCTGTTTGGAATAATCAATTTATCGCCAATGTTCAAATTACAGCGAGTGAAACAGTTGGGGTTGAAGAACGAGCCGGGTATTATGATCAGGCCGGAGCTATTCGTGATATGGTCCAAAATCATATGCTGCAAATTCTAATGATGACGGCCATGCATCTACCTAAACGATTCCTGTCAACTGAGGTTCAGCAGGAGAAAACAAAAGTGATGGCATCTGTCCGAGCTGTTTCTAAAAATGAAGCTGTTGCACACATTGTTCGTGGTCAATACGATTCAGGAGCGATTCAAGGAACACCTGTCATCGGCTACAAAGAAGAACCAGGGATTCCACAAACCTCAACGAATGATACGTTTGTAGCAGCTCGTTTGTGGATTGATGACCCATTTTGGCAAGATGTACCGTTCTACATACGTACAGGTAAGCGAATGAAGGAAAAGTCTACCCGTATTGTTATTGAATTCAAGAACCCATTAAAAGAGCTTTATTCAAAGCAACTTGAAGAAACCGTACCAAACCTATTAACGATTGAAATCAGTCCGAATGAGACGATTTCCTTACAATTAAATAACAAAAATCCATTGAATAACGGGAAAATTGAGCCTGTGACGATCGATTTTTCTGCTAACACTAACCATCAGCAGGTTCCGGAAGCCTATGAACAGATTTTACATGATGCATTGCGTGGTGACGCAACTTTCTTTGCACATTGGGAAGAAGTTGAGCTTTCATGGGCTTGGATTCAGCCATTATTAGAGGCATTCGAAGAAAATACTCTTCCTTTGCATACTTATGAAGCAGGATCAATGGGACCAGAAGCTTCTGATCAATTGGTAGAAGAGGATGGATTTAAATGGTGGTAATAACGCTTAAATAATTCAATAATCTATTCGTACTACAGCTTTAAAAATAATTTTTATATAGTTATTCACAGGAGGTCACTTAAGATGAAAATTGGTTTAATAGGATTAGGTAAAATGGGATTAAATCTCGGTATGAACCTTATTGATAATAAACATGAAGTAGCGGGTTTTGATTTAAACGAATCTGCTGTTCAAGAACTAGTAAGTTATGGCGCTGAAGGGACAACTAATTTGCAAGAGCTTGTAAGTAAATTAGAGTCTCCTCGCGTTTTGTGGATTATGGTTCCTCACCAAGTGGTAGACAAAGTATTAGGACAAGTAAAACCTTTGCTTCAAGAAGGAGATATTGTTATTGAAGCAGGAAACTCTCATTATAAAGAATCAATTCACCGATATAACGATTTTAAAGACGCTGGTGTTTATTACCTGGACGTTGGTACTTCTGGTGGTATGAGTGGAGCTCGTAATGGTGCTTGCTATATGGTCGGTGGCGATAAAGAGGCTTGGAATATTGTTGAGCCAATCTTCCGTGATACAGCAGTAGAAAACGGATATCTTTACACTGGAAAAGCCGGTTCTGGTCATTATACTAAAATGGTACATAACGGCATTGAATATGGTATGATGGCTGCTATTGGTGAAGGGTTTGAAGTCCTTGCAGAATCGCAATATGATTTTGATTATGAAGCTGTTGCAAAACTATGGAATAATGGTTCTGTAATCCGCTCATGGTTAATGGAACTCACTGAAGATGCTTTCTCTAAAGATGAGAAACTAGATGGAATTCGTGGTGTTATGCACTCTTCAGGCGAAGGGAAATGGACTATTGAAGAGGCACTTGATTTACAAGTTGCAACACCGGTTATTACAGCTAGTCTAATGAGCCGCTATACTTCTTTGAAAGGCGATAACACTTTCACAGGTAAAGTAGTCGCTGCACTTCGTAATGAGTTTGGCGGTCATGCTGTGGAAAAAAAGGCTGACAGCGTCACTAGCGGTGTGTAAAGATAGATTTTCCTCTTTGTCCAAGTAGATTATATTTTAACGCAATATATTTAGATTAAATAAAATATTCAATCTATAGGCAACAATAAAAAAAGATCGGGCAAAAGCCGATCTTTTTTTATTGTATAGACATGTTACTTTTATTCTTCTAATGACTGGCGATTTTCACACGACTCTTGCTTGCAATCAGAATAATAGACAGTTACTTTTTCTGTAGGCATAGTGTCAATAAGATCTCCACAATTTTTACAAATAATAGAACCTTTCGCTACATAATTTGACATTATTCCCCCAACCTTTCTATTTACTGTTTTTAATCATTCTAATACTTTACAAGCAATGGGCCATCTTTACCTAAATCACTCATGCAATTAAGACTTTCACTGAATTATATTCTTGACAGCGCTATCATTTCCTGATTTTCTAAATTCTCAACCATTGTAAACCATGATTTTGGTTTATTCGATAACACAGAATAATAACGTCTTAAAAACTTTACAACAAGCTCTGCTGGCATTTCATCTGTATCTTTGACCATAGGCATAAAACAAAGATCTAATTCTGTCACAGCTTCCCCATCATTGTTCCATGAAGGATGAACGTAAGAGAATTCAAGTCGTTTGTAACCAAGATGGGACAACACTTCGCGGCGCACATAAGGATTCATGGCTTTTACGCCTCCAAATTCATGGTCCTCTATGCGATAAGGATCGTAAATTTCAGCAAACATTCCTTGCAATTCCATGCCATTGTCCATAGCTACAGAGTTTAAATCATCTAATCTCTTACTAGCTAAAAATGCACCTACACCAAGTCCATCTTTTCCGATAATCGTAAAATCTGTCATAGCAACATTAAAGTCTTCATAATAACGATACTCTGTCGCTCCGACTACTTCTCCCCTATGAACGGCTACAAAGATGCGAATTCCAGGATCTTGCAAAGGTTCTTCCCACAATGAAAATTCTAATACTTCCTCCGGAGGAAAGACATCTTGCATAAGTTGGTGCATTTGTTTAAATAAAGGATCTTTTATATTCGTAATTCTATAATACTCCATTTTTTATCGTTCTCCTGTCTCTATTGATGAATAAAATGGATTTTTCCATTCCATAAGTGCGGCAAAATTGCATGATTCTTCGTCTTCAAGGTAGTTCTTAACCATTTGAACGGGTGTACGGCCACAGCGAAGTAAGAAAGTAATGACCGGATCACTCAATTCTCCTTTGACAACAGCATCAAGATATTCATCAGGCGTCATTTCATTCACCTTTTTATGATATCCTGGGACTCGTCCACCTCCCAGAAGCCGGTCTATTTTTTTTTGAATAACAATCTCATACATGGATTGCATCAGCCATTTTCCTAGTCCTAACTTACGATATAAAGGGCTAACTCCTATATCAACAACATAAAGCGTATTTCCCTTCGGATTATGGTTTCTAATATATCCATTATCCGTTATCTCTTCCCACGTATGTTCAGGATGGGCAGGATCAAAATCAACTAGTAACCCAGTCATTGAACCTGCAATTCTCCCATCGACTTCGATGCATAGAGCACCCTCCGGGAATAAAGAAACGTGGTTTTGCAATTGTTCAACGTTCCACCACAATTCTGATGGGAAAGGAGGTGGAAAACTTTCCTGTTGAACCCTGATTAATCCATCAAAGTCTGGTTCTTTGTAGTTTCGAATCACTGCTGGAATCGGACGATTTTGTTCAAATACGAAAAACTCTTTTCGATACACTGTATCCCCCCTTATTTGTATGCAGAGTCAGTGTTTATAAAAGGACTGACTTGATATTATATATTTTTAACTAGTTTTAATTATTAATTAAATAGACATACTTAACAAGTACACACTTTATTTTTACATAGTGTTAAAAAGTATACTTATATAAATAGTTAATCTACTCCTAGATAAACATAGACTGCTGATAATTAACTCAGCAGTCTGATTACTTTGTTATATTCATTTAATTATTCATACATACTTCATTTTTCTCTATTCATCTAGAGTGTAATTTTATCCATGATTGTTTTCATATTCTGTTATTTTACAGACTCTACTTTCGTGTCTGCCTCCTTCAAAAGGAGTTGTCAACCAGATTTCTGCAATAGAACGAGCTAATCCTGGACCAATGACACGTTCTCCCATCGCTAACATATTAGTATCATTATGTTCCCTTGTTGCTTTAGCGCTAAACATATCATGCACCAATGCACAACGAATTCCCTTTACTTTATTTGCTGCAATGCTCATCCCAATACCTGTCCCACAAATCAAAATGCCACGATCTACTTCACCACTCGCTACTTTCTCAGCTACTGGAACAGCATAGTCTGGGTAGTCAACAGATGTACTACATTCACACCCTAAATCCTCATATTCAATATTCATTTCTTCCAATAAGGCGATAATTTCTTGGCGAATATTTACTCCCCCGTGATCTGAGGCAATTGCTACTTTCATTTTTTTTCCTCCTTTTATACTACGATTGTGTATCCATCACAACATGACTCTTTACCATATTTTTCATTACTTTAACTCTAGTTAGCCAATTGCCTTTACATTATATAGAAAGGCTTCTTGCTAGATCATAAGTGGTCATATCAAGTGTACGCTTATACTGTAAAGCTTCCTCAAATGGCGTATGTACCAATTGTCCATTTCTTAATCCTACCATTACGCCTGCTATTCCATCAACAAGCAGATCCACAGCTTTTGCTCCCATTTGAGTGCTCATCATCCGGTCATAAGCACTTGGCGAGCCACCTCGTTGAAAATGCCCTAGGATCGTAACTTTTGTTTCAAATCCTGTTCTCTCTTCAATGACTTTTCCAATTTCGTCACCTTTTCCGACACCTTCAGCAACAACAATAATACTGTGCTTTTTGCCGCGCTTAGCGCCCCTTTGAACACGATCAATTACATCCTCTATATCATCTATCGCTTCTGGAATAATAATAGACTCTGCTCCAGCACACATACCTGCCCACAAAGCAATGTCTCCTGCATTTCTTCCCATAACCTCAATCACATACGTACGTTCATGAGAGGACGCCGTGTCACGAATTTTATCAATAGCATCCAGAGCTGTATTAACAGCGGTATCGAATCCAATTGTATAATCCGTTCCAGAGATGTCATTATCAATAGTGCCTGGTATCCCAATGGCCGCAACGCCTTGAGCATTTAATTTATTTGCCCCCTGAAAAGAACCATCTCCACCGACGACAATCAAACCAGATATTCCTGCATTTTTCAATTGTTCTATGGCTTTTTTCTGGCCTTCTTCTGTTCTGAACTCATCACATCGTGTACTTTGTAAAATAGTGCCTCCTCGATGGAGGATATCTCCCACACTTTTAAAATCCATTGGTATAAAGTCCCCAGCAATTAGACCTTTATAGCCGTTTTGCACCCCATACACATCTAAACCCTTAAAAATACCTCTTCTAACGACTGCTCGAATAGCAGTATTCATTCCTGGTGCATCTCCGCCACTCGTTAATACGGCAATTTTTTTCATCGCTAGTTTCCTCCATATTATATAAATCTCATGCGCTTACCATAATGGATTTAACATAAGGAAATGTTTAAAAGATTTCCGACAATGTTTAAACATACCTTAATATTTTGGTTAAAAAAGGGCAGGTTCACCTATTGGTGAAGTCTGCCCAAAATCCATACCAGCTTATTTATTAATTAAGCTATTTGAATTTGAATTCTAAGCCGTAAACGTTAGTATCGTTTGGCCCTTTCGTACTTAAATCAAATCGCTCATAATGCAACGAATTTTAACGTAATTTTTTAAAACGTTCAACCACATTTGCAACTGTAAAGCCGTATGCTTCAATGATCTTGTCATAAGGTGCCGAAGCGCCGAATTCATCAATAGCTAAGACGTCTCCGTCGTTACCAGCATACTTATTCCAGCCTAATGATGCACCCATTTCGATAGCAAGTCGTGCTGTTACATTTTTAGGAATAACCGATTCTTTATACTCAGCTGTTTGTTTTTCAAAACGATCCCAACTTGGCAAACTAACAACAGAAACGTGAATTCCTTCTTCTGCCAACGCTTCTTGTGCTTTAACAGCTAAAGTAACTTCAGAACCAGCGGCTAATAACAAGCCTTCAACATCGCCTTTTGCTTCTGAGATGACATATCCACCTTTACTAACGCCTGCATATGCTGTTTCAGCATCAACAAGTGTAGGTAAATCTTGGCGTGTAAGAACAAGAACTGTTGGTTGGTCTTTACTTTCTAGAGCAAGTTTCCAAGCCGCAGCCGTTTCATTTGCTTCAGCAGGACGAATAGTAGAAAGTCCAGGCATTGCTCGTAAAGAAGCTAAATGCTCGATTGGCTCATGCGTAGGACCATCCTCACCTACAGCAATACTATCATGTGTAAATACATACGTTACCGGTACCTTCATTAAAGCTGAAAGACGAATAGCTGGACGTAAATAATCAGAGAATACAAAGAATGTAGCTCCAAATACTTTTACTCCTCCGTGAAGAGCCATACCATTGAGTGCGGCACCCATTCCAAATTCACGAACACCAAACCAGATATTACGACCGCCATAGTTTTCAGCGCTGAAATCAGATTCACCTTTAAGGTATGTTTTATTTGAAGAAGATAAATCAGCTGATCCCCCAAATAACTGAGGAACATTTTGAGCAAGACCATTTAATACATCACCGCTGGAAGTACGAGTAGCAAGCGTGTCTTCTCCTACACGGTAATTTGGAACATTGGCATCCCAGTTTTCAGGAAGATCTCCACTTATTGCGATCTTTAATTCTTTTGCAGCATCCGGATGAAGTTTTTCGTATCGAGCGAACAATTCGTTCCACTCTTGTTCTTTTTTCTCAGATGCTTCTTTAAGTTCAGCAAAATATGATTTTACCTCTTCTGGAATATAGAAGTCTTCTTCATAATTCCATCCATAATGTTCTTTTACAAGTTTTATTTCGTCTTTACCTAAAGGTGAACCATGCGAATCAGACTTGCCACCTTTGTTTGGTGATCCATAACCGATTACTGTTCTAACCTCAATTAAAGTTGGCTGGTTTTCATTCGCTTTTGCTGCACTTAAAGCTTCTGCAACTGCTTTAGTATCATTTCCGTCCTCAACACGGAGTACTTGCCAACCGTATGCTTTAAAACGATCTTCAACGCTTTCACTAAATGACTTATTAAGTTCACCATCAAGTGAAATATCATTTGAATCATATAGTACAATTAAACGACCAAGCTGAAGATGACCTGCTAATGAAGCTGCTTCTGCAGATACTCCCTCCATTAGATCACCATCACCACAAATGCTGTATGTGTAATGATCTATGACATTTAAATCATCTACATTATACGTAGTAGCTAAATGTCTTTCAGCCATTGCCATCCCAACAGCCATTGAGATACCTTGACCAAGTGGTCCAGTTGTAGCATCAACACCCGCTGTATGTCCGAATTCAGGATGTCCTGGTGTTTTACTACCCCATTGACGGAATTGTTTTAACTCTTCCAATGATAAATCATGACCTGTCAAATGCAGCAAGCTGTATAGCAACATTGAGCCATGACCTGCAGATAACGTAAAACGGTCACGGTTAAACCAATTCGGATTACTAGGATTATAGTTCATGAACTGTGTCCATAGAGTGTGAGCCATTGGAGCAGCACCCATTGGCATACCCGGGTGACCGGAATTCGCTTTTTCAATTGCATCGATTGAAAGGGTTCTAATCGTATTAATAGACAGTTGTTCTACATTTACTTTTTGTTCAATCATCTTTTTTCCCCTATCTCTTCATAGATTACTTTTATTAATTAAGCTTTACCTGAAGAACCAAATTCACGCATTTTGCCACGAACTGTTTCTTTAATCGCATCGCGAGCTGGGCCGAGGAATTTACGTGGATCGTATACTTCACCATCGTTATTCAACACGTCACGAACAGCTTGAGTAGAAGAAATTTGGCTTTCTGTATTTACGTTAATTTTCGCTGATCCAAGCGAAATGGCTTTTTTAATGTCTTTTGTTGGGATACCTGTTCCACCATGTAGTACGAGAGGTACACCTGTTAGTTCCATTACTTCTTTCATACGATCAAATCCAAGGTTAGGTTCACCTTTATACGGGCCATGTACAGAACCTAATGCAGGTGCAAAACAGTCTACGCCTGTTTCACGAACCAATTGATCACACTCTGAAGGGATCGCATAAAATGCATCTGCTGCATCTACAGTAAGATCATCTTCTTGTCCGCCGATACGACCAAGTTCTGCTTCAACAGATACACCAACAGCATGTGCAATTTGGACAACACGTTTAGTAAGTTCGATATTTTCTTCAAGTGGATGATGAGAACCATCGATCATGACAGATGTAAATCCAGCATGGATAGCTTGTACACATTTTTCAAGGCTAGAGCCGTGATCAAGATGAATAGCTACAGGAACTGTTACATCGTATTCTTCCATCAATTCTTTTACCATTGTAACGATTAATTTAAAACCGCCCATGTAACGAGCAGCACCTTCAGATACTCCAAGAATAACTGGTGAGTTTTCTTCTTGTGCAGCTTGTAAAATCGCTTGAGTAAACTCAAGGTTATTAATGTTAAACTGTCCTACAGCATACCCTTCTTCTTTACCTTTAATTAACATTTCTTTCATTGATACTAATGGCATATGATTCTCTCCTTTTTATATGGTGCTTTTTTTATGTTTTTATATGACTCTTCTTTACGAGTGATACGCTTCAATGTATTGGTACTTTTCTGAGTTACCACTGACTGTTAAAAATGAGTGAGACTTTATTAAGCCATCACTTGGTTTTTGAATACCTTTTAATAATAATCCATCGGTAATACCTGTTCCGACAAACAAACAATCGTCAGATTTCACAATGTCATCTAGTGTTAACGCTTTTTCAGGATCTGTTATTCCCATTTTAACGCAGCGATCATATTCTTCTTGGTCTTGAGGAGCAAGTTTCCCTTGGAAGTCTCCTCCCATACTCTTCAATGCAGTCGCAGCGATAACCCCTTCTGGAGCGCCACCCATACCGACCAATATATCACCTTCAATGTGATCAATTGCAGTAGCGATGGAACCATTCACATCATTATCAGGAAACAACTTCACTTGAGCTCCCGCATCAAATACTTGTTTAATCAAATGATCATGCCGTGGTCTATCTTGTATCATCACTACTAAATCTTTTATGTCTTTACCTAAAGCTTTAGCAACTGATTTCATGTTTTCTGTTAAAGATGCATCTATGTTTATAGAGCCTTTTGCTTTTGGCCCGACCGCAATCTTATGCATATACATATCCGGCGCATGTAATAAACTACCTTTAGTGGAAACGGCAATAACTGTTAACGAATCATTTTGCCCTTTAGACATCATCGTTGTTCCTTCAACTGGATCAACCGCAATGTCTACTTCGGGACCTTTCTTCGTTCCAAGCTCTTCGCCAATATAAAGCATAGGGGCTTCATCCATTTCACCTTCACCAATGACAATCAAACCACTCATATCTATAAGGTTCATTTGATTGCGCATCGCTTCAGTTCCAGCACCATCTGCTTCAATCTTGTTTCCTTTTCCAATCCAAGGATAAGAAGCGATAGCTGCTTTCTGTGCGACAGTGAGAAAGTCCATAGCTAGTGATTGAACATCTTTTTCATAAACGAGACTACTTTTTAATTCATTCATCAGGTCACCTCCTGTTTAAGTGTTACTTGCGATCATTTACAATGTTTTCGAATCGAGTTTCCACCTGTACATGCATAGTATATCTTGTCGTTTACACATCTGTAAGTACGCACTTTGTCAACATATAGTGTTAAGAAGTATACTTTTGATTCAATTTTCCGAAAATTCATACTTAATATTAGCTGAAATAGTAGTTATTTAAAGGTTTAAGTCGATTTTTGCCTATTTTCAATTTTTTTTAAAAAAAATTGAAAGATCCGTATTTAATACACAAATTTCCCCGATATTTAATTTATGTATTTCAAAGAAAGATCCCACTATTCGGGAAAAGAAGGTTTATTTATTTGATTATTTATGTAAGCATAAGTTCAAACGGGCTAAGTACTCTGAATTTTTTTACTATTTTTAATGCTCCTAGTTCGATAGCTAAAATAAATATAATGAAAAAATGGAATGGCCCGTTATTACTGAACTAAGAAGCTAAAGCAGGGGATCTCTTCATATTCGCTCCCAACGCTCCTATGATTTTTGTTAGTGAGAGAGTTGATACGAAACGTATAGCACAGTAATATAATTATACTCTATCTAGAGTATAATTTTAACACATCGCTATCCAGCGAGGAAACAAGCCACAATAACTAAAGTAAATGCTTTTTATGCAAGCCTTTACAAGATAGTCAATGTTTTTACTTTTAAGAAAATTGGAGGATTTCATTTATGATTAAAATTGCACCTTCTATTCTTTCAGCGGACTTTGCGAAGCTTGGAGAAGACATAAAAGATGTTGAACTTGGCGGAGCTGATTATATTCATGTCGATGTTATGGACGGACATTTCGTCCCGAATATAACCATTGGCCCACTAATCGTCGATGCGATTAGACCAATTACTGAGTTACCTTTAGATGTACATTTAATGATCGAAAATCCGGATCAATACATTGATGCGTTTGCAAAAGCTGGGGCCGATATTATCACTGTGCACGTAGAAGCTTGTCCTCATCTACACAGAACGATTCAACTAATCAAATCAACAGGTGCAAAAGCTGGGGTCGTATTAAATCCACATACACCTGTTTCTACCATTCAACACATCTTAGAAGATATTGACATGGTATTACTTATGACAGTGAATCCAGGATTTGGTGGACAATCGTTTATTCATTCTGTTCTACCTAAAATCAGAGAAGTTGCTGATCTTGTAGCTGAGAAAAACTTAAATGTTGAAATTGAAATAGACGGTGGAGTAAATCCCGAAACAGCTAAGCTTTGTGTCGAAGCTGGGGCCAATGTTCTTGTAGCCGGTTCTGCGATTTATAATCAAAAAGATCGTGCTGAAGCTATTCAAGCCATTAGAAACAGCGTGAAATCAGCTACAATTTAACTTTCTGTTTATTGCCAGTGAATCAGCAAATTCCTATGATGAGTCCACTGGCCTATTCTAAATAGTATACTCTTTTCTATGATGCATGCTAATCATGTTATCAAACTCGCCAAGTGTCTTTTTCCTAAAAGCCTTGGCTTTTTCTTCAATTACGGTATAAATAAAAAGAACTTTGATTGGACAAAACAATGGCTTATTGCAAGATCATTGTATTTTATCCAATTAGTGTATTTGATTTTTAAAAATAGTGATCCTATAAATATTATTTCCCTCCTTTAAAACGGTCAGACTTTACTTGATTTGCAACACTTTTACAGAGCCATGTTTAATTAACCGTTTATCCTACATCTTTCAATTTCCACCTGTACAGCTTCTCAATATAGAATGTATAATACCCTTCTAGAAGCACACCCCTACCAAAAAATGGCTGAATTAGTTATATAGGTAATTAAACATCTTTGGAAATGGAAGTGATAATAGTGATAGAGCTTTGTGGCAAGTCTTATAACTGCGAAAAAGAATTAACCCTTTCTGTTATAGGAGGGAAATGGAAGATGCTGATTTTATGGCACTTGGGCAAAGAAGAAAAGAAACGTTTTAATGAACTGAGATCTCTTATGCCAGGTATCTCTCCTAGAATGCTTGTCAGTCAATTGCGCGAGTTAGAAGATAATTTTATCGTGCATCGTGAAGTGTATGCTGTCGTCCCGCCTAAAGTGGAATACTCGCTTACGGATCAAGGCAAAAGTTTAATGCCTATTTTGGAGGCTATGTATAGCTGGGGGAAAGATTATATGGAGACGGCCAATACTGTAAAAACAAGATAAATAAAAATCACATACCATATTAACTTTAGAGGGGATTATTGACTTTGTTAAAAGTAAATATGTTGCCATTCTTAATAAAAAAGCTAACAAAGGTTTTATTAAGCAAATTAAATATGCCTCATAACCGTGTGTGGAATCACTAATGACGACTCGTACACACGGTTTTTTTTATTCAAATCTATTCTCCTAAGAATATATGAATACATTTTTGTATGTTTAAAATACATCATCCCCTTCACACAAAAACGTCCTTCCTGTTTATCTAAAATTTCAAATCTAAAAGTATATTTTTTATCACTATATGCTATAAAAGTGCGTACTTTGTTTTCTGAAGATTAGCACTTATAATGATTCTTGTACCAAAACCAATCAAAAACCGACAAACTATTAGAAGGAGTGACATATCCATGAAATTACAATTAGCACTTGACCTAGTCAACATTCCAGAAGGTATCGCAGTAGTGAAAGAAGTAGAACAATTCGATGATGTCGTTGAAATCGGCACACCAGTT
>NZ_MRWQ01000028.1 GCF_001906925.1 Domibacillus mangrovi | reverse complement strand
CTAAAATTAAGATTTACAAATGAGTACACTCTTGAATGTGATTGCATCTGAGGTTGTTCATCTTTTTTTGAACGGAATGTTATCAAAAAGGGAGCAGTGATTTACTGCTTTTAATGACTGATGGGAGGTGACAGCTACTATGGAAATGATCAGAGAAGTGATGTCAGTACCAGTGTGGGAAGAAATTAAAATTAAGATTTACAAATGAGTACACTCTTGAATTAGGGGTCTGACTTTGTGCTGTCAGACCTTTTGTTTTTTCAAAAATGGATATTGGAAGGTCGTCTACTATGGGTAAAAAGGTGCATGGGCGTGTTCAATCATGATGGAAAGAGGTTGTGAAAAATGAAATTGGTGAAATGTGTAACAGAAGAGGATTATGAAAAGTTCGTTTTTTTCTTTTTGCATAACCGACATTTGTTCGATGAAGCCTTTGGGATCAACTATTCCCTATTCAATGCCATTGGAAGTCTCTATTTGATGCTTGGAGATGTGAATGTTGTGTTGATTTTAGATGAACAAGATGAGGTGATCGGACTTGCTTGCTATACATACGGTACACGCGAAAATGATTTTGAAGATCAACATATTGTGTTTGTAGATTGTGGTGTCCTAAAACCAGATTATCGCAGCAGCCTTGTTTTTTTTCGTTATTTTAAACAGCTCATCCAACAGATGAAAGAGGAGAATGACGATATAACAGAATTTCGTTTTTATGCTTATCGTCATCACACATATACCCAGCGTTTATATCGTAAGTTTGCAACGGTCATCGGGGAAACAGAAGATCAATTTGCTGTAAAAGATATTTTCTCCGTAGAGTTTTCCCGTTTAGCTCAATATCTTGATAAAATCGAAAATCGTAAAAGAAGAACAAAAACTAAAATCTAGTATGCTTTTTCTCTATTTTGTTTACGTGGATGCAAAACAAGAAATCATAAGGCTGCAAAGCGATTCTTCAAGAAAGCTTTGCGGTCTTTTCGTGTCTCTAAACCTCGTGTCGTGACAGTCGATAAGTATCCGGCTTACTCTATAGCAGTTGAAAAATGAGATGCTATTAAGTATCCAAATTAGGCGATTGAAATACTTCCATAACATAGTGAGACAAGATCATCGGTTTATTACAAGAATACCTTTCGGCCATAATAGCCGCGTTAAGTTCGGTATTATATAAGGCAACAAAGAAGGATGTATCTATTTATCCCGCATTAACGGGCAGTAAGACCCCCGCTTCAAGACTTTGAAAAGAAAAGAAGGATAAGCTGGGGATCAACTGCCCGTAAAAGCCCGATTGGTTCAACTAACATTCAGTGGGGGATGAAGAAAACCCCCACTGAATGAAGTTTCACTTTATTCTTCTCTTTTCTATCTTCGAATAAACGTTTCTTTCTTCTTTGTTCATATTCTTGTATCCATAAACTTTGCGCTTATTTGATTTAGGAAATTAATGTCATTTGATGACTTTCGATTCTTCAAAGATTCTTGGAATTGACGTTTCTCTTCCTCGAAATCACTATCTATGTCTGCCGCCATATCCTCATCTTTCGCTTGAAACCACACGGGCAGAATTTCTTCGCGCACTTGCTTGAAAGCAGGGGCTTGATCGGTTTTGATTAGGCGCTGCATCATGCGCTGAACCGTCCCATTAAAGTATCCGGTTATACTTTTAATCTCTTTGCGTTTCGTTGCTTGCATCGTCGCTTTAATGGCTTGAATGCCAAGCGTCAATGCTGCTATTTCATTGCATGAGCCGTGCTTCGTATGAGCCAGCCAGATGCCATACAGACGATTGATCAACTTCACATGACCGTCACCAATGAAGGATTGAACGGACTCTTTGAATTTTACATAAGGTGATGTTAAGCGTTGAACGATTTCGTCAGAATACGTATTAGTATTAATAGTTTTTGTATTAGAATTGATATTGACTTCAAGCTCCCCGTTTTTCTCTTTTGCTTGTCCACTTTTTTTGTGTTCAACAGTTTGGATTGGAAGTATTTGGACAAAGTTAGCTGTTTGCTGCATGCCACGGCTTCTTTTTGTCGGAAGGATGCGGACGATGCTCAATTCCGCTAGTTTTTTCAACCAGAAACCAATGGTGTCCGGCTTTTTCAATTCAAAGTCTGTGGCTATCGTCCGCTGTTTACGGAATGAAAGGCCAAGGTATTCCCGTGAAATGTCCCGTAAATAGTCGAGAAAGCGAACGAGTTTATTTTTCCACGCCGGGGACAAGTTACTTTCTAAAATGGTTTTGATGTGATGATTCACAGCTTCTCGCATAGACGCTAGATCCTTGAACGTTGCATACTCTTCTTTGTTTACCTTGTCGAATACAATGCTAATGGATTTCATTTCCTGTCTCTCCTTATAACGGAAAAAGAAAAAAGCGTACCTTTGCCCATGTAAAATCCAGGGCAAAAATACGCTTCTAAAACCGTGCACTCCTTGCAAACTTTCCTCATTTTTTATATAATAAAAAAAGAATAATACAAAGAGAGTTTCAGCAGGTGTTTTTGCCTAGGCAGGTTAGGCGGAAACGGTGTAAGGGTGTTGTCGCACCACTTGCACACGTTGGAACTCTTTTTTGTTGCTCCGATTCATTTCATTTCTCTCATTATATCTTTTGGTGGATTATTTTGCAAGAAACATCAGAATTGCTCATATCCTCGTTATTTAGAGCGTATATTTAACGTTTCACGATTATAAAGCCACTTTCTTTGTTTTCATAATCCTTGTCATTTGTTAAACGTGTATACACAAAATGTATCTCCTTATTATTTTCAGACGTTACATGGAGGTTCATCACCTCTAAATGCTTTAATAAATCCTCCATATATTCCGCAGCTTCTAATTCGTTTTTTTGTTTATACTCATCTACTTTTTTGTATAATTCTTCTTTTAATACGTTCTTATCTTCTTTTGTTGCTTCTCTTACAAAGCTAGAGCGTGTCTTTAACAATATATCAATTTCTTCTTGATTAAGATAATGACCATTAATCGGCAAATTACTTTCTCCTCCTAACTCTATTTTAAAAAAACTCCCGAGATAAATCGGGAGTTTAAACGTTTTTCTATATGTTTTTCACACTTATCTTTTCATACGCCACAGGGACAACATCCATTTTCATTTCTTCAGCTACAATATAGCGTCTATAGCCGTCTGTCAGCACCTTGGTTTCCCGGTTAATCGTGATTGGTTCATCTAAGTGGCCGGTCTTGTTTACATAGTCGATCACGAGCTGTGTCTTGTGTGGATTTGGGCGTGTCTTTAAAAATTCTTCCGGTACACGGATCTGTTCAAGAGAAATGAAGTCTTCTGTTCCTTCTGGTCCTTTCGGCTGTACTTCATTCACTTCTTCATTCACTTCTTCTTTGACTTCTTCTTTGACTTCTTCTTTCAATGGTTCAGGTTCTACTTGCACGACAGGTTTTTTCTCTTTTTCTTTCTGTTTTTCAGGAATGATGGACACTTGAAAGCAGGTCACCCCAATTTCACCTGGACAATCATCCACCGGTACATCTAACGTCGGTTCGCCTTGTATCATGAGTTTCTGTTTTCGAATGTTTTCTGCGGTTATTCCGGCTTTCTTTAATTGTTTCTGATTCATAAAGACGGTATAGGTAATCATTGAGCTTTTTGGGAGCCCCTTTGGAGGCCCTGGAGAACCACTTTCCTCCATGTCAAAGGTACAGTAAGCTCCTTTATCGCGTAATGGACTGACAGGCTTGCCTGTTAACGTAATTTTATGTGGCATTTAAACGTCCCTCTCCTTTTTTATCTAATGTTAAGTCCTCCGTATGTCATCCCTTCTTTAACAGTTAGGCGCAGGTAAAGATGTGGATGATCTGTATGGATCCATCAAAAGATCAGTTTTTCTCTTGCTTTAAATATTGCACTAAAGCTTCTTCAATCATAATATAGATGTTTTTCTCTTGCACGAGCGACTGCATTTTCAGTTCTTTGTGAAGGTCTGTTCTGATGTCGAATGAGACGCGTTTTCGTTCCACTTTTCTCTCTTCCTTTCTTGTTTGATTCGTTTCTTCCTTTGTCTGTTCATTGGAAGAAACGTTGTTTTCTTCTTTGTTCACTGTTTCAGCTAATGCCTGTGCCGGCGTGATGACGGTTTGCTGGCGTTTTAAGTTCTTAATCTCGTTGATTTTGGACACGGCTAATCAGCTCCTTATAAAAGTTGTTGTATTGATCGAGGCCTGCTTTTAGTTCGGCGTTGTCTGTGAAGCCGTATAAAGACAGTCTGCCGACAGGCGCTTTTCTTGTGATGATCGTTTTAAAGACATCATCAGGATAATCTTCCGCGATCAGTTCGTTAAACGCTTTTGCATCGCTGCGCCGCACATCGTTCATCGTCCGGAGAATCCCAATCATTTTTGTCTCCCGGCTGCCAAAGCTGTTGGCGCTTTCGATCGAGCTCATGAAGTTTGGAACAGCTGAATAGCACCAGTTTGAACATTCGAACATGACGACGACATACTCACTTGCACAAAGCGCATTGGTGGTCTGTTCGCTGAGGGAGGGTGGCGTATCAATGATAATAAAATCATAGTCATCACGAACCTGATTCAGCAATTCATCTAAAATGAGGCTTGGGTTTCCGTTAAATGGCACATGATCCCCTTGATACGTTTTCCCGGTGTAGATCCAGCGTGCGAAAGTCGCTAAAAAGTTGTTTGCTGGGAGCAGATCCCATTGTTCGCTGATGGGATGCACATGTTTTTTTACATCTGTTTGCTGCATGGCTTCGAGCACCGATTTCCCGATAAACTCATTGGAGGGCTGTTCAGATAAAAGTTCCGTTAGGTTTCCTTGTGAATCTATATCAATGGAAAGAACACGGTAGCCATCTTGATGAAGCAAATAAGAGAGGATCCCGGCTGTGGTAGACTTTCCGCAGCCACCTTTTTGGATTCCAAATGTAATCGTAATGGCCATTTATTATCCACCTATCTTTCTTCCAACGTTGTTTTCTTCTTTCTTTCCTTTATTTATTCGTTTATTACTTTATTCGTCATTTTAAGCTGAAAACCTTCTTTTTTTGTTTAGCAGCGTGTAAAATAAAGTTATCATTTACATAACGGAATATTCAGTCATTTAAGTTTGTTATCTTCAAGCTCCTCTTTCATGAGTTCAAAATTCATACTTAAAAGAGCCAAATCTTTCAAAAAGACTCACTTTATCAAAAAATACGGAAAAAATCAGTTCTTTTATTGTTGTTTTACTTCAGTCACCTAATGTTATTTTTTTGAAAAACAAGCTATTTTTTAAAAAAAGATCTGTTTTTTCATTTGTAAATTTACATAGAGGAGCGAGTGGAATGAAAAAAAATGGGCAGTATATTGAGCGTTTTATCCGTGAAGGACAGGCTTTCATACCACAGAATATGAAAGATCAAGGAGACGCTGTTCAAGTGTATTTGAAAGACGGCCAAACAGAAGTTCTTGATCTTCGTTCCGATCTCTTTCTAAAGAAAATAGTCGATTTTTTCGGTACAAGCATCGCTGTAAACCGAAGCAGGTATGGCGATTTGATAGGAAAGAAAAACTTTGTGCCGGTCGCGCTGTCTTATGGGCTTGTGCTGATCCCCTATAATACGAGGGAAGCCATAGGCAAGCAAAGCAGAGTGGGCTGGATCTTTTCAAGAGACATTATCTCGATGAAACAAAAATCGTCCAATCAAACATCTATTCAACTAACAGATCATCATCTCCCTGTGCTGCATTCCCAAAGATTTTGTTTGGATCAGCTAAAAAACGCGAAATGCATTGAACTGTATTATAGGGAAATACATGAGCCGCATCGGAAAGCCGTTACGTATTAATGAAGACCTTTTTGATTTTGAGCGCTCATTTTGGTTTTAAACCGTACATTTTGGTCCTTGAGCGTCTATTTTGGTTTTAAACCGTACATTTTGGTCCTTGAGCGTCTATTTTAGTTTTAAACCGTACATTTTTGGTCCTTGAGCGTCTATTTTAGTTTTAAACCGTACATTCCTGTTTTAAATAATACATATAAAAAATCGGCTATGTACAAACCGTTCCATTTGGATTTAAAGTTTGAACATCTGAAAAATGCGAAGTGCGGCTCATGTATTTCCTGTTAATACATGAGCCGCATCGGAAAGCAATTACGTATTAATGAGAGTTTTTACTTTACGCAATTCTTCTTCCAAACTTTTTCTTTCCTCTTCAAAAGTGGAGTCTAGTTCGGATTCTACCGGTTTATTCGGGTGTTTAAACCATTCAGGCAGATGTGCTTGTCCAGTGGAAAAATCGGCTGCCTCGAAGGTTTCACCGTTTAAGAAGCGATCATAGCCTTCGTTGATAATCGAGCGGAAATAGGCGATTTTATTTTTAATTTTGTTAGCATTATTTACATGAAGAAGCAGATCGAACAAGTTTTGTTCGATATCATTTCCCCACATAGCTGTGCTTTTGATGAAAATATCGCGGAAAGCGACCGGATCAAAGATAAAGCCCACGGTTTTTTCGTTTATCCTACCACGCAACATTTCGTCATCCGATGGCTGACGCGTTAGATCAGCCGGCTTTTTCGGCTGCAGGACGGGAAGCTTGATCTCTCGTTCGGCCTGCTGCATGATGGTAAATTCAATTTTTTCAACTTTGCGTCCCCGTTTTATTTCTTTGAAATCAATGTAAATGTCCGTTTTCTCATTGACCTCAGTAATAGCTGGCTTCAATGCTCGGCTTTTAAAGTGTCCGTAAAGTTCCAGTTTGCCTTCTGCAACACCCAGCTTCGAGCGCAATTCCCCAACAGAAATCGTCCATTTTGCGATATGCTGCCACTTTTTCATCAACTCATACAGCCGGATAGCGTAAACACTTTTCAGCGAAAGAATATTGCTTAAACGGTATGAGGTAAAAGCGCTTTTTAGCTGAAGCAAATATGGCTTTAATCTTGGATCAAAATTAAGCCGGATCATCCCTTCTCCTGCCATGTATTCTGCTGAAGAAACCCAATGAGTCATGAACCATCCTTTTCCGTCCCGGTGAGGAATTTCAATGATTTTTTCCATTAGTGTCCGAACCGTTTTTTTTATATTTGAATAGAGCCCTTCTGTTTTTAACCCGCATAACTCTTTAAACTCAGTAACCAGGATTTCATAACAGCGAAAATCTTCATCATGCGGCTGGATCATGCTCACCATCGTTAAAATAATTTTTTGTTCCGTTATGGACAACGGTTTAATATGGCGAGCTTCAATCAATGAATTGGATTGTGTTATTAAAAAATTTTCATCCATATTATCACGCTTTCTTTTTTTATGTATAGTAAACTATTCAAATTTATCATCTAAACCTTTTTAAATCAATTATTATCCATCATTATTATAAATTGTGATAGTTTACACCAAAATTGTGATGGTTCACACTCTTTTTGTGATAGTTCACACCTTTTTTGTGATAGTTAAACGCTGCATCCCTTGATATGACTGGGTTAAAACGCTCCTAAAACAGTTAAAACAACTAAAACAAGGTCTTAAAACATCAACAACAGGCCCTTTTTTGATGATGTTGAAAAATTTCTGCACATTAGTTTCATAGACACCTTTTTTGTGTTAGTTTGACCAGTTAGGCTGAAATAATGAATTTAAAAAGGAGCTGAATTTTGCGACTAGTGAGGGGATAGTTGGTGAAAAGCTATTTTCAATTCATTTGATGAAAAACTTTTATGACCCATCCGATTATGATTTTGGTAAAATATTGTGAAGTTCCTTTTTTAGGTAGGAGGAGGAGCATGAACAAAGTGATTATAAGTATTTTATGTGCCTTGTTTCTCATTGCTGGCTGTTCAAATAATCAAGATGATATGAATGCTATAAATAACGATGGTTATGACGATGTAAGGGAATCTGCTTGGGATTTCTTGAATGACAAAGGCTGGGATGATAGGATTCAAGAAAACTGGCAAAGTGCGAACGTTACGAAAACAATTGCTGATAATAGCTATGAATTACTTGATAACGATTATGAAGGAAAAGAGGTGTTACTAGTTTCTTTTGAAGATAAGGAGAATCTTGTGCTTGGTACATCTCCAATATTAATGGATCCCAATACGAATAAAGTAATTGGTTATATGCCCAGTGAATAAGAAATTATTGCTAGACTAATTTCCTAAGGAAATATAATAGAAATTATGTTGTATTAAGTTTCCAACATGAGAAAACAACTCAATATACAAAAAGTCTACAGGATGTTGTCAAATAGTTAGGGTAAATCTCCTCTTTAGAATGAAGAGCTAAAGAAGAGATTTTCCATGATTACTTAGGGATCACATACTCCTTTTTCCCCGCATTTATGCCCGTAATAAAAATAATGACTGAAGTTAGAACTAACATAAGTAAAGGAGTAGTCCAATCATGTGTAATGTCGTGTAGCCATCCGAATAAGATAGGCCCTGCTGCAGCTAAAAGATAACCTAATGATTGGGCCATACCTGATAGTTCCGCCGCCTCATTGGTATTTTGGGTACGTAAACTAAAGAACATCATAGCTAAACTAAATGCAAATCCAACTCCAGTTCCTATCATAATAATCCATAATGAAATAAGGAGTGTCCCCCCATATAAGACACCGAACAGTCCTATAATGAGCAAGACAACGGAAACCCCTACTAATAGCTTCTGCGTTTTTAAACGTCCGGCTAAAATAGAGACAATAAACATAACCGGAAGCATAGAAAGCTGCATTAAAGACAACATCCAGCCGGCCTCATGAGTGTTTACCCCTTTTTGTTCAAGAATTTCAGGTAGCCATGTGATCACTGTATAGAAGATTGAGGATTGAAAGCCCATAAATAATGTGACATTCCATGCTAGTTTAGAACGCCATAAGTTAATAGATGTAACTTTCTTTTCCATTTGTCCAAACTTAACAGCTTTATGCTTGTTTCGTAATTGTGGCAGCCATAGAAAAATGGTAAGAAGAGATAAAATCCCCCAGCATCCAAGAGCTCCGGACCATCCTAATCCAGATATTGAGGAAAGGGGGATGCTTATACCAGATCCAAGAGCTCCAAATAAATTCATAGAAACTGCATAAATTCCAGTTACCAAGCCTATATTTTGTGCAAAGTTATGCTTAATAAAACTTGGTAATAATACATTACCAATGGCAATAGATGCACCAATTAAGATTGTTCCTATAAATAATGTTTCTACTCCACCAAAAGAACGTATGGCCATTCCGATCGTTAATGAGAACAAGGAAATAAACAGGGCAAACTCCATACTAAAATGTTGAGCTAACTTAGGGGCAAGAGGGGATAAGAGCGCAAAAGTAAGTAAAGGTACTGTGGTTATTGTCCCTGCTAATATATTAGACATTTCCAAACTGTCACGAATAGAAGCTATCAGTGGGCCCACTGACGTTAATGGAGCCCTGAGATTAGCTCCAATTAAAATGATACCTATAATAAGTAATCCTATTTTAGGTTTTGAATCTAGTTTCGGTTGTTCTAGTTTATTTGTTACTTGTGAAATACCCATGATAGCTATAGAACCTCCGTATTTAATGCTAAAGCTTTTTTGAAATGGGCAATATATTCATTCATTGTTTGGATTGCTGCGTTTGTATCTTGTTCAATAATGGTATCCGTAAGCAGAAAAAATAATTTTATTATTTTTTCTGCTTACCGGTTACGTTTAAATTTTTCATTAAACTGGGGATATCCTTGAAATTTTACTTATTACTTAATAGGAGAACGGCAAGTCCCTGCGTTTATACCTAAAGAATTATAGTGGTTCTTTATGTTTACAATGGCTTGACCGTTTGTAACTTCATTAATTAAATGATTTATTTCCCAAAGATCAACTGGTTTATGCATTAATAAGTCATTGAAAACTTGTTTGATCTCCTGCGGGTACACATTTCCGACCATACTGGAAAGTCCGTTACACCCATTCATGATCTTCTCCGTAAGGTCAACATCTCCGCCGGCAAACATGATGAAATCCTCCGGGAAATTTGTATTATGGTGGCGTTTAGCATCACTTTCTTCTTTAATTCCTGCAAGATTAGGGTGCTTTTGACTAATAAGAGTATTCAGTGATTCAGCACTTAGTTCAAATCCTGTTCGGAAAGGATTATTATAAAGTACAACGTTTTTCGTTGTATGCTGCAGCAACTCATTAATATAGGAAATGGCTTGCTGCTGTGTCGGTTGGATGTAAGGTGGAAACTGAATTAGAATAGAATCAAAAACAGACTCCTCAAGTTTTTTAATAAGTGTTATCGCATCTTTTGTTCTTGTAGCTGAAACACCAAACATAAGCTCAACATTTTCAAATTTTTGCTGGTTAAAATAATCAATAATTTGGATGCGCTCTTCAATACTCATTGAATTCTGCTCACCTGTAGTAGCAGACACAAGCAGGGAATCTATCCCGTTGTCTGTTAAATAATGAACGATTGGATTAAAGCCTTCTAAATATAAACTCTCGTCATCATGAAATGGTGTTGGAATAGCAACATTAAAATTTTTCATCCGTTTATCCTCCAGTGTTTATATATCACAGATTTTCTTGCTTTAAAATTAAAGATTTTAAATCATTAGTCTTCTGTGTAACTAACAGTCTAAGAGAATTAACTCTATAGTTCAATTCTATTATTTATATAATAATAATAGGTTTAACCTATGATATAATGTAAAATACCTTAGATTGTTTTATTATTACCGTTCAAATTAGGAGACTTTAAAATGGAATTAAGACAACTTGAATATTTTTATGCAGTGTGCTTAGAACTTCATTTTACAAGAGCAGCAGAAAAGGTTGGCATCTCCCAACCTTCTTTAAGCCAACAAATTCGTCTATTAGAACATGAAATTGGCACACCGTTATTTGATCGTATCGGTAAAAAGACGGCTCTTACAGAGGCAGGGAAATTACTCTTAAAGTATACACGCAACATTTTTCATGAACTGGATCAGGCAAAAACCTCAATAGATGAATTAACTGGACTTCAAAGAGGCACGATTTGTATCGGTACATTGTTAACCGCTGAATATTATCTTATTCCGCCTGCATTACTTAGTTTTCATCGTCTATATCCTTCTGTTAAGGTATCGGTGTTGGGATTACGTACTGGGGATATTCAAAAACAACTGTTAGAAAATAAGTTAGATCTAGGAATTGTCTTTTTACCTATGAAAGGTGATGAATTAGAGACCATCTCTTTATATACAGAAGAAATGGCTTTTGCAGTGCCCATTGGTCACCCATTAGAAAATCAGGATATGTTAGACATAGAAGTATTGCAGACAACCCCCTCCATCTTACTTCCTGAACAATATTTTATAAGACAGCTTATAAATAACGCTTGTAAAGACTTGGGCTTTATTCCAGAGCCGGTCTTTGAAATTACAACTATGCAATCTTTAATTAATATGGTTATCGAGGGAGTAGGGGTCACTATACTACCGAAACCTTACTTGGAGTATCTTAACCACCCATATATAAAAATTATTCCAATTTTAAATGATGGTTTTGCCCGGGATGTAGGAATTATCTATAGAAAAGATAAATATTTGAGTGCTGCGACCCGTATTTTTATTAACGCTCTGAGAGATGCTTCACTTAATTTAAGTCAGAGTCCTACTGAAGGTACTGTTTAAAACGTGAAATGATGTTTTTTTATCTTTTTCCGGCAGAACACTCCTTCTTCAAGGAACGTGAAGGGTGTAGCCCAGTGAGTAGGTGGGAGAGGAATGTCGGTTGGCGTAAGCCAAAATACTCCATAATTGAAACAAATGCGCTATACTATCACCATAATGTTCTTTGACAACTGGATATATGAGGTTGTATGCGGAAATGAGAGCGAAAACCAAGCCCCTCGCATACGTAAAATATCCAAGGTATCGAAAACATTTCGTTATCATTAGGGTCGGAATGCCCCGAATTTACGCTCGTGGAGAACGTATGAGACTTATCTGATAAGCAATGTTCGTGGAAACGAGAAGCCCCCATTTCAAGCGGTAGCTAAGTGGCGGGTAGTTCACATGAGAATAGTATCCTGTGCCTTTCTTATCGCTGATCACCTCTATAAAATCCTCGGTAAGAAACAAGCATTTGATCGGTCGGCTGAATTTTCGATGCCATGACCAGCAAAATCCTCTGTTCCTGTAGGTTTAGTCTGTAGGTAGCTCCAATTAAATCGTTTGATTTGGTCACCCAATTTTTTATATTAATCTATTCAATATCAACTGTGACATTATCCATTCCTCTAAACCACCCTTTTCTGCAAAAGTAACTATCACTATTACAGCATGAGGTGATAGAAAGTAGCGGATTAAAAAACATACGCAAAATAAGTGATAGTTACCTTGCAAAAACCCTAGTTTAATAGGCTTTTCCAGTGTCCTAAACAGTAAAACAGTTTTAAACAATAAAACAGCTAGTTGTTGTTTATTATATATATTCGCAAAATTGGTGATGGTTTAGATTGACAAACACAACATAATATCTGAATATATCGCTTCCATATATAGTAATTATTTTCAATAGTGTTACACTTGTATAGAGGAGGGATTTTGGTGAAAAAATACATACTTCTTCTCTGTGTAACGCTGTCTTTGATGGCATCCTGCCAATCAAATGAAGAGCAGCTCAAGGAGGAAGCATCCATTCAGAATCTGGTCAGCTCAAAATATGGAATTACATTGGAAACTGAAGAAGAAAAATATGAAACATCTAATAGTGAAATAATCGTCAATATCCAAAATGAAAGTGATATTCCACTTACATTCGGTGAGGAATTCGCAATCGAAAAAAATATAGATGGTACTTGGTATGTCGTTCCTTTTAAAGAAGGAATGGACCTGTTTGATGCTGTCGGTAAAAGCCTCGAACCAAAAAGCTCTACAACTCAAACACTTTCGTTAGATCGGCTGGAAAACAGTCTTATTCCAGGTGAGTATCGTTTGGTGAAAAACTTTTACGATCCATCCGATTATTTTTTTGATAAAAAAGAGAAGAAACTAGGCGGGGGGACTCTTGCTGCTCCATTTGAAGTTACAAATTAACAGAAAAAATAATGCAACGTAATAGCAATTTTGTTATTGTATTCAAAAACCTTCGACACTTTAAAAAATTGAGGGTTTTTTGACTAACTTAGATAGCTATTAAGACAAGAATTAATGATTAAATAACAAATTATGTTAGAGTTATAGAAAATAGGGGGTGCTAAAATGAGCGAAGACAAAGAAACTCCTGAAAGAACAAGAGAAAGACTAAGACAAGCAGAATTAAAAAGAAATCCAACAGGAAATATGAATGATACATTTAATAAGGCTGGAACTGGAAACCTTGCTGATTTAGCAGGTAGTTTAGGTTGGAAAGGTATCTGCATTTTAATTCTAATAATTTTAATGGGTTTTATTTTATCATCCATATTCTTTAAGTAAGAAACTTTCTTAGTTGTTCCAGTTATTTCAAGGCACCTTTTATTTTTAAATGCAACATAAAGTGAACTATGTTGTATTTGAGATATAAAGCCTCAAGAATTCATTGATTCTTCAGGTTTTATTTTGGAGAAATCTTAAAAGAAATTCTACTAGTGGGAGGAACGTAAGTGTCAAAGGATCATATTAAAACATTTTGTATTATTTCAATTTTATTAATAATAGCGGGATTTGTTCTAATGTTTTCAAGTGTTTCCTATGGCACCTCATTGGGCAGTTCATGGCTTATGAAACAGAGTGAAGGAATCGCTGATACGAGCCAATACAACATGATCGTTAAAACATATATAAATAACTTTGTGATCATTGGCAGCATCTCGTTAATTACTGGTTTGCTACTGGCTATGCTTACTTATTTTGCACCTTTGTTCTTGAGAAAAAACAAGGGGTGATAAATATAGAAAAAACAGGGAAAATAGTTGTTATAGGATTGGCTTTAATTATATTTTATTTAGCTTTGTCATTTCTCGGTATTAATCCAACTGCAATTTTCATGGCTATCGAATGGATAACAAAGTTTATTTTGCCATGGATATTCTCCTATTGGTTTATGAGGCTGGTCAAAATTTTAGAGAAAAAGAATTAAAGTAAATTATTAGTTCACTAATTGGGTACGACTCTATAATTTTAAAGCAACAAAAATCTAATTATGTTGCATTAGATAACCATAGAAAAAACAAGCACCAGCCCTTGAAATGAAAGGGCTGGTGCTTGTTTTTGTTTGTGGATAGGAGATTGAATACAACATATTGAACAGGAATGAGCGTGTTTTTATGGCAATTAACTAGGGACAAAACAGTGTCGAACCGATTCCCGATCCGGAACAGCAACAGGTATAGATTTAGCCTAATATTTAGGAATTGCAAAGCAAGCTGTGAGTAAATCCTAGTCCTAGTTTTAAAAAAAGCGAATGATCATATCACCAATAAGCCAAAGCAAAAGCAAGCTAATTCCCAATAAACTGTTCAATAAAGCAAAGATCCATTGCTGATTCATTAAACTAAATAGAGTTCCAATACTGCTGAATAATATTAGTAAATGAAAAACCTCATTTGATATGGTTAAATGATAAATTAAAAGTAGTGATCCTATCACAAGGCAACAGATGTTTAGCATTGTGAGAATTTTTTTCATCAAAAATCATCGACTCCTAACCATTGAAAGCAGGGGTTGTGAAAGAAAAATAAGTAATAATCCCACTATCCACTCCTTTTTATTGAGAAAGATGACCTCTCCTATTTCTCGATCATTTGTTTATAGGATAGCGCCTATAGGAAACCTTGTATGGAAACGTAAAAAGCAAATAAAGAAACCATTATGCTCACATACCCCCAAAACCCTTTTCGATCTTTTTGAAGTTCGTCTACTCCTGTCATTAACAGAGAGGCCCCTACCAACAACATTAAATAGGGCATCAACTCAACGTTTTGAGTCAGGAGGCTATAACTAGATAAAGAAATAATAAGGATTGCGAAGATCCATCTGCTTAATGTAAACAACATATCCCCCCTAACCAGTACGTTCTGTACACATTCTTGTTTGACCCTATTAGGTTAACACGTTTTATTTGAAGAAAAATAGAAAGTTCTTCCGTTTGACAACGTACTTTTCCCCTTTCTCCAATAAAAATCAATCCGAGCAGCTCGAAATGGAATAGGCGACTTTTTGTAAAATATGAAAAACCAAGAAAAAAAGAGAAAAATCATGAAAAACGATGAAAAACAGAGATGATTTCGTTTACATTACCTATGTTTACGTTTACATGGGTAATGTTTCCGTTTTCATTGACTTTGTAAAAACGGCCGAAAGCGACGATAATGAAGACAGACCAATAAGGAAGGGGATCACTTACATGAGTAACATTGTCACAAGCATTACAAATGCGATGAAATTGTACGGAAAAGAACTAACAAAAGCGTGGGAAAATGGATCGATTATGGACAAGAAGAAAAAGTAAAGACTGCACGTTAAGAAAAGCATCAGAACCAAACAAATCAACCAATCGAAAGGAGATGATCCAAATGACTAAAGTGATGACAACGATCAAAGAAGCGATGAAAGTATACGGGAAAGAAATGACGAAAGCATGGGAAAACGGCATAATGATTGATAAGAAATAAACAGAGCTTTAAAGCAACATCTCTTTACAAAAATGAAGACAAAGGCAGGACGAATAGACATGATAGCAACAAACCAAATCGATCATAGTGACCCACCCACCGATTCTCAATCATAAAAAAGAGAATCGGTTTATTTATGTCAACGAGCTCCGTTTATGAGAGTGTCCAAGATCAAAAGGTTGTCAAAATGGTCATGACAAGCGTTTTTCCTTCGAAATACACCTCATTGTTTTTATCAATCCCTTTAATTCCATTCACAAACATTCCGTATGGTTGTCTGTACCCAATGCCCATCATGCTAAGTTCAAATCATACCCCTAAATGAAAAAATACTGCCCTTTTTCTAAACAATGATGAGAAAGGATAGCGTTTTTGGCATAAAAGAGTTCAAGCCGTTAGTTAAACAATACAGCTCCACCTAAGATATGAATGGATTGATCTTCATCTTCATTTATAAACTGTATCGTGTAAGAGTCATCTGGAACATATTCCTCTAATGGTATATTAATGCCACCAATAAAGTTGCCCATCTCCATTTTCATTGTTTGTTGTCCTTTTGAATCAGATAGAAGGATAGACAGTTGTTCGAATGGTTCATTCGGTTCTAAAATTAGGCGTTTAGGCTGCTTAAATATTCGATTTTGTCCAATTTCGATATTATTTTTGAAGGACGAACTGCGGAATATAAATAAATCGTGTTCTCCCGAATTCGACAACTGGGTCATTGCAGCTTTTATATCTTGAGATGCATTTAGTAATTTACCGTTTTCATCGTAGAAATAGGCATACGGTCGTTCTGTATCCATCTCTTTCGGTTCCTTGTAAACATCTTTATCAAACGTTAATTCTTTCATTTGTTCTTCGTTATAGGTACCGATTAAATGATTATTTTGATCATAGATCGTTAAGTAAGGTCTTCCTTCATTCAGGATGGATTTATGAGATGAATCAATCAAGTCTCCATTTTTATCGTAAAAATTTCCAAAGGGGTCTGTGTGACGTTCGTCCTGATGATTCGATGCGCTATAAGTAAGTGCAACGAGTGCCACAAGAGAAAAACTAAGAAAATACCGCTTTTTCATAAAAAAGCCTCCCTTCCTTTTCTTTTGAATCGTATGGTAATCTTATTCCATATCTTACAGTTTACCATTTCTCATCGCTTTTGAATGTTAAAAGACTAAATTACCTCATAATAAGAATGTAAGGACTAACAGTAAATATAATGTAAAGCTAACTTGACTTTTGTGGGGAAAAATTGTAAAACAAGGTAAACTTTACTAAATGGATGGGTGAAAGAATGAAAAATAATATAAAAGCTTTGCGTACGAAATATGGTTTTACGCAAGATGAATGAGCAGATAAATAATGATCTAAGGCCTGCTTGAGGGTATGATTATACGTGGATAAGTTGAATAGAATGTTCGATAAATTATGTTTGAAAACAAACTTTATCTTTTAACTAGTTTTAAAAAAATGCAAATCTTTCTTCACTTTCAAATACCGATTATTTGAGTACTTTATATGCTTCTGCTACTTTTTTTGCAAAGGAAAGTGGTTCTTCAACAGAGGCATAATGAGCATAAACTAGATGAGGTGTATCAAATAGCCAATGATTATGTAAAGCAGATAACACTATTCCGCTTCTCTGTAAGTGCCAAATGAATGGATAAGCTTCCTCTTGGAGGAGAGCAGTTTCGCCTAAGTTTAAAGCTTTCCCTTGGTGATCAATGGATTCAAATGACCACATAGAATGGAGAGCTAAACCTGAATGACTCGGTTTCCCCATGATGTTTACTTTAATATGTGAACGACTTTTTTTGACCATACATACATCGTGTTCTACATTCGGTTGACCACCCAGTATTCGAGCAAATTGTTGACAAAGCACATCAATATTATCCATCATAATTCCTCCATATAAAATTTGTAACAGAATATGCCTAATAAACATATTCTGTTACAATCTCTCTATCAAGAATGGTCTGATGTTTTTAGTATCACGCCTCATCCTTTCATTGCAATCGGAATAGTATACGAAAAAATGAAACATTAGCATTAGCCTGCGATCACAAAATTTTTGACGCTCCCTATGAATAATTCAATGCACTTCCTATATTGATCGAATGGTTAAAAACCAAGCAGCTCAATAAAATTGAGCTGCTTGGTTTTTATTTTGATAACTATTTTGGTTCTGGTGCGAGTAATGGGAGAAGATATAAAGAGGCGATACGTTTCCTAGTGGAATTGCTGCTTAAGACCAGATTCCACTCAGAAACTTTTAGCCTTTTTATATTTCTTCAAATATTTGCATGAGAACTATGATTTGCAACTGTCTTGAAGTTTTTGCATCAGAACCGAATCTGGAATAACTTTGTCAAAAAGGGCATTACACTTCAAAGCGGAATGCCCTTTCTAATTTTCCGATGTTGCCTGACACCTATAAAAATTCCTGTATTTTATCCCGTGTGACTTCTAATTCTCGTAAGATTTCTTCCTCATTTTTTTCTAATAGCCGCGCCATGGGCCCAACGATGCTTAATGACGCGATTATTTTATTGTTGTAATTGTAAATCGGCACACCATAGCTGATGACACCTTGGTCAATTTCCCCACTTGAAAAGGCATAGCCTCTTTTCTTTATCTCTAGTAAATCCTGCTTTAGCTCATTGATGTCTAATATGGTTTTGTCTGTATGCTTTTTAACCATGCCTTTTTCAAAAAGTTCATTGACGATTGTTTCATTCAGAAAGGCCAATAAGGATTTAGAGGACGCGCCTCCATATAAAGGGAAAATCTGACCAACCTCTGCCGAGACCTTAATGCTTTCACTTGAGTTTACTGCGGCTAGGCAAATTGCGTGCAAATCGGAGTAAACCATCAACAAGGAGGTTTCCCCTATATTTTTCGTTAACTGTTGCATATATGGATAAGAAACTACGGTAATATTGGTATCCATGCTTACAATCTTTGAAAACTTTAAGAACTTATAGCCAAGTTTATAACTGCCCTCATGGTCATCCATTAAATAGCCTTTTTCTTTCAGCATTCTGACATGGCGATAGACCGAACTTTGCGGCTGATTTAACTTACTAGCCATTTCTGCAACAGTTAGTTTCCTTGTTTCCATATCATATAAGTCCAGAATTTCTAGAGTTTTCATTGTACTCATTTTTTTATTCTCTCCCAAATAATGTCCCTAAAGGACCCGCCTGTTGTATTAAGGAAATGTATTTATTTTACTGTTTTATTTTGATAAGGTTTTTATCAAAATGCACCAAGGCATTTCCTAACGCTTGTACACCTTTAGCCACTTGTTCATAATCTGTCCATTCTTCCGGACAATGGCTTTTCCCATCTTTACTCGGAACAAAGATCATTCCTATTGGTGCAATTCTTGCAAGTTGATTGGCATCATGTCCGGCACCACTTGGTAACTTCAACGTACTGCCAACTACCTTGGCACTTGCTTCAATTCCTTGGCAGACTTCCTCGCTGACGATAATCGGATCTGATTCAGATAATTTATCAACCGAAATCGACAAGTTACGCTTAGCTACTACCTTCTCAACCTCTGCACTGATTTGCTCGACCATTTGCTCGATCACCTTTGTGCTAAGAGAGCGCAATTCCACATCGAAAACCACCTTGCCAGGAACAACGTTCGAGCCATTTGGTTCATTAAATAGTCTTCCAACCGTTCCGACGACTTGCTCTTCGTACGGCTGATTTGCAATCTTCTCAACTGCTAAGACAAGTTCGGACGCACCTGTTAAGGCATCAAAGCGCATATTCATCGGTGTTGTTCCTGCGTGGTTTGGCTGGCCATTGACAACAATTTGATAGCGCTGGATCCCAACGATTCCCGTTACAACCCCGATGTCATGATTCGTTTGCTCTAAAACAGGCCCCTGCTCAATATGCAATTCTAAATATAAAGCAACATCACCTTGTTTTAAAGCTTTATGTGAAATATCTTCAGGACGGCCACCAGCCATCTGAATTCCTTCATATAACTTGAGACCGTTCGGATCTTCTCTTTGCAACATCTCATCTGATAAGTTATCGACCATTCCGCGGCTACCAATTGTGGAAATGCCAAACTCACTCGGCTCTTCTGCGGTAAAATCAACAACCCATAACGGATGTTCTAGTTCTATCTTCTTTTCTTTTAGTTGTCTCGCAATCTCGATTCCAGCTAAAACGCCGATAATGCCATCAAATCTTCCGCCGCCTGTCACTGTATCCGTATGAGAGCCAATCATGATGGGACGCAAGTCCTTGTTCTTTCCTTCCAGTTTCCCAATCAGATTGGAAGCCGCATCAATCTGAACATCTAGACCACACTTCTTCATTTCGTCAGCAAGCCACTCTCTGCTTTGTTCATACCATTTTGTAAAAGGCCTTCTCGTATAACCTTCAACCTCTTCATTAATCATTTCCGCCAAGGTAAGAATGTCCTGTTTTAATCGTTCATCATTTTGATCAAAATAATTCATTCTTTACACCTCCCGCGTATGAACAGCAGGAATAAACGAGCCATCTCCAGGCTGCCCTGTTACATCTTCATTAAAGACTTCTTTTCCTCTTACAAATGTCTTTTTGATTTTACCACACATCTCCATTCCGTGGTAAGGGCTCCAACCGGCAGCGGAGTGCATTTTGGTTTCATCTAAAGTCCATGCTTCATCTGGATTTAAGATGACGAGGTCCGCATCATAACCAACAGCGATTTTCCCTTTGCGGTGCCCTAAACCAAAACAGTTAGCTGGATTTTCACTCAACACCTTCACGAGTTGTAATAAGGAGATTCTTCCTCTTGCGAAACCTTCACTATATAAAACAGGCAATAGTGCTTCAACTCCTGGAGCACCAGAAGAGTTTTCAAAAATATTTTCAGCTTGTTTTTTATCCAATGTCCATGGAGCATGGTCCGATGTCACCATATCGATTTTATCCTTGGCTAGCATTTCCCATAAAACATCCATATCCTCACGAGAACGCAATGGCGGGTTAATTTTCGCCTTTGCTTTTAACTCAGGCATATCCTCTTCACTCAAGGTTAAATAATGCGTACAAGTTTCCGCAGTAACATTTGTGCCTTGACTTTTATAATACTCCATTAAGTTAAAAATTCTTGGGAACGTACAATGATATAAATGAAGCTTTACGTTTGTGTAATGAGCTAATTCCATCACGGTCAATGCAGCCGTTGATTCGGCTACTTTTGGTCTACTTTTACAATGAGCCCGTGCGTCATGGCCCTCTCCTTCATACTTTTGAATGAACTTCCGAACAATTGAATCCGTTTCGGCATGAACCCCAACTGGACGACCAGTTTTCTCAATTTCTTTAAAAGCTTCATAGAGTTCCCCTTCATCGATCTTCGGGAAACGAACCGAATCCGTATTAAACAAAGAAACTTTAAAGCCACATGCACCTGATTCAGCTAATAACGGAATTTGATCTACTCCATCCTTTGGAGCAATCGTCGCAAGTAGCGCAACATCCACGACGGCTTCTTTTTCTAAAAGCTCGATCTTTTCATCAAATAAATCTTTTGTACAAATTAACTTATCTGCATCGTACGGCATTTCAATAATCGTTGTAACCCCACCAGCGGCTGCCGATTTCGTCGCAGTTGTGAACCCTTCTGTCAACGCACTATAACAATGAACATGGGCATCAATTACACCGGGTAAAATATATTGCCCCGTCGCATCAATCACGTCCACACTCTGTGGTTCCTTAGCAATTGAAATAATCTTTCCAGCTTCTACTGTTACATACGAATCAAACAACACTTCTGTGGGCAATACAATATTTCCTTTAATCGAAAATGTACTACTCAATGAGATCCCCTCCATAAATTCACATCAATCCACTATTTAAATAACTCAACAAAGAACAAGCTTAATTGTGGAATATAACTAATTAACAACACGTCGACAATCATAACCGCTAAGAATGGCAAAACCGCTTTGGATATTTGTTCCAATTTTATATTCGCGATCTGACAGGACACAAACAGGTTTACACCAAGAGGTGGTGTACACATTCCAATTGCCAAGTTTACAATCATGACCATTCCAAAGTGAATTGGGTCAATTCCTAAAGCTATTGCAGCAGGTGTTAATAACGGTGCTAAAATGATAATTGCAATACTTCCATCAAAGAACATCCCAATAATTAACAGAACAACATTGATAATAAGTAAGAAGACAATTGGCGATGTTGTCACCTCAGAGAAAAAGGCGGCAATTTTCTGCGGAACTCCTTCTCTTGTTAAGATGTAGCTGAAAATACCAGCCGTCGAAATAATGAACATGACAATTGATGTTGTAATCATCGATTTCGATAAAATGCCAATCAAATCTTTTACTCTAATTTCCTTATAAACAAACATACTAATAATTAAGGAGTAAGCTACAGCAATAGCTGCTGCTTCCGTTGGAGTAAAGACCCCGCCATAAATTCCGCCTAAAATGATGACTGGCATTAACAACGCTAAAAGCGCATCTTTGAAAGCAGCAAGTACTTCACCTTTTGGCATGTTCGTGTCGCCTTTATACCCACGCTTTTTCGAGATCACGTACACAACAGCCATTAAGGATAGAGCAATCATAATCCCTGGAATAATTCCAGCTAAAAACAAATCACTAATCGAGACACCAGTTGCGACACCGAATAAGATCATCGATACACTCGGTGGAATAATAACGCCCAATTCTCCAGATATCGCTTGAAGCGCACCCGCATAGCTACGATCATATCCATTCTTTACCATTGCTGGAATCAAAATCGAACCTAGGGCAGCTGTTGCAGCAATCCCCGATCCCGAGATGGCAGCAAAAAACATTGAAGTGACCACGACAACCATCCCTAAACCACCTGTCATCGAACCCACTAATGAATTGGCAAAGCGAATCAGGCGTTTTGCTATACCACCCTTTTCCATTAAGGTTCCTGCTAAAATAAAGAATGGGATCGCCATTAACGTAAAAGAATCAACCGACGTGAAGGCCTTTTGGGCAATGGACTGCAAGGGAATCGTTCCTGAAAAAAGGATTGCAATAATGGAGGATAATCCAAGTGCAACAGCAATCGGAAAAGAAAGAATTAAAAATGCGACAAGACTGATTAATAAAACGTATACCATTTACACAATCCCCTCCCTTTCTTTTGGAGGATTTTTATTAATAATGAGTTCAAAGAAAACCGCCAAAGCATTCAACGCGAGCGCCAACGCCCCAATCGGAATCCCCAAATACGGAATCGACATCGGAATCTGCAACGCTGGTGACTTCTGAAATTGAACATTTCCAATCATTTGGATCCCCATGAAAAATAAAATGGCAAAGAAGACAATCGCCCCAACATAGACAAAAATTTTGAGCTTTCTTTTTGCTGAAATCGACAGTTTCTCCGCAATAAACTCTAAGGCAATCAAAGAATGATTCCGCAATGCGATTGCAGCGCCTAAAAAGATCGACCACACCATTAAGTAACGCGACAACTCTTCCGCCCACGTAAAGGCTTCTCCGAAAAAGTACCTCGATATGACTTGTACTACAATAACAACGGACATAATACCTAAACACAGACCAATAAAGGACTTAATCCATTTATTTAAAGTATCAACCAATTTAATATATTGTGTCATCTGCATTCCCCCATTTCCAAGAGATCATCAAAATCTAATAGGAGGAGGTGACTAACCTCCGACCTCTCACAACACCGTACGTATGGATCCGTATACGGCGGTCCAACCTTTTAAGTATTGAGACTCATAAAGTTGGGAAATCTCTTTCAGGCTCCACTTTATGAGTCTTTCTTTTGTTATCGCTTGGTGTAGGATTTCACATGTTGAAATACGTCAGTATCTCTTCGGAGAATTTGCTAATTTCATTGCATCTTATTCCATATTTGTCCATGCTGGGCTTACACCAAGATCAACTTTCTATAGAAAGTTGATGATTCAAGTTATTTATTTTCTCGGATGATCTGATGAAGCTCTCCATATTTGTCTGCATGATTTTCATACACAGGCTGAACGGCCTCTTTAAATGGTTCTAAATCAACGCCCTCAATAATTTCCATTCCATTTGCTTTTGCCTTTTCTAAATATTCAGCATTCAACTGTTGAACAAATTCTCTTTCATGCGTTCCAGCTTCTTTCGCTGCATCTAATAAGATTTGCTGAACATCTTCAGGATAAGACTTGAATTGATCGTTATTCATTAAAATCAATCCAGCAGAGTACATATGGTTCGTAATCGTTAAATACTTATGAACTTCGTAGTAGCTATTTGGTATTAACACCGCTAATGAGTTCCCTTGACCATCAACAACTCCTTGTTGCGCTGAAAGGAAAAGCTCACTAAACGGAATTGGTGTCGCTTTTGCACCTAATGCATTCATCGTATCAATTTGAACTTGGTTCTCCTGAGTTCTAAATTTCAAGCCCTTCATATCCGCTAAAGTCCGAATCGGTTTGTCATTTGTCGCAATATGGTAGGATCCATTATCGACCCAGTACAAATTCTTTAAATTCACTTCTTCCAGCTGCTGATTGATTTCTTCCCCAACTGGTCCATCTAATACTTTCTCCGCATGCTTACGATCATCAAATAAGAATGGGAAATCTAAAGCATTGACTTTATCCGCAAAGTTCCCAACCGGACCTGTAGACACAATCGCGATATCCAGCAATTGACTTTGAACCGATTCGGTCATTTCACGTTCCGCCCCTAATTCTGAGTTCGGGTGATTATTTATAATAATTTGTCCATCTGACTTTTCATCAACTAATTCAATAAACTTCTTCGCTGCTTCGTTAAGATGAGAATCTGTGCTCCCGCCATGTCCTAAATCAAGCGTGATTGTCCCACCTTCTTCTAGGTTGGTTGATCCTCCACTAGAACAACCAATCATAAACAGGGAAGCAAAACCAATCATCATGGAACTTTTTAATAATTTTTTCATCTCGTTACACCCTCTCCAATTATTTTCCCAACTATTGATAATGGGTTATCAATAGTTGATATTTTAACGCATAATCTCTTTGTAGGCAAACCTTTTTTGTCAAATATTCCGAATATTAATTACCATATAAGTTGAAAATTTAATTGAGCCGGTTGATGACTTCTTCCACACGCTCGCTAGCATAGCGGAGAAAAGCATGGACGGCCAACACGATTTTCTGCACGCTGCCAAAAAAGACGTTGTAGATAACGGTTTATTCCTTATATTTCCACCACCCCTCTATTAGGTTAAGATACGGGCTGTAAGGTGGCAGGAAGATCAGCTTCAGGCAGCCACGGTTTGTTTCAAGAAACGGTTGGATGAGTTTCGCGTGGTGAATGCGGGCATTGTCCAGTATCATCACAATTTGGCCAGTTGGATAACGAATCAGACCAATCGAGTGAGAACAGTGGCCAATAATTTGAGCAATCTCTTTTTTCTGGTAGCCTTCTAGAAACAGGAGAACAGCCTGATATCGTTCGAAATCACGTCGTCCCTGCGCTTTTTTCATGGCTTCCTTCAGTTCGTTGATCGCCTGTTCTCGATTCATCATCGCTCATCCTTTCAACGGTTTTTACTGAATGTGTATACACTGAAAGTAGAGACTGTAAATATTCTAGTTCAACTTATTGATTACACAAATTTCGCCCTTCATTTTCCCTTATGATTTTATAAAAAAAATGCTGAAATCCTTGTGTCTCTAAGGATTTCAGCATTTGTAACATTCCCTATTCAGCTGTTATTTATCAAAAAAAATTTTTTAAATTTTTTCGTTCAAGTGAGGGTACCTTACTCACTCCAATAATTTTCTAACATATGTTTTAAAACATGAACACTTTGGACGCAGTCATTTAAAGAAGACCACTCAAGGGGATTATGACTAAGTCCATCCTTTGAGCGAACGAAAATCATCCCGGTTGGTACATGGGATCCGAGAATCATCGCATCATGACCAGCACCACTTGGCAAAAGGAGTGGTCGAATTCCGTTTTCTTCAACTGATGTTTTTATTTTCTGAATCATGTCTGCTTTAAACGGAACAGGTTCATTTTTCAAAAGTTGGTTCCATTCATAATTGATTCCATACTTTTGGCTAATGCTCGTTGCCTCGTCCAGAACGAGTTGAATTAACTCATCCCGCGCTAATCCATTGATATCACGAATATCGACATACATCGTGACTTCTCCTGGGATCACATTGATGCCATTCGGTTTCACCTCAAGCTTGCCCACTGTCGCAACGGCTGTTGGACTCACTTTTCTCGGAAGAGTTGGAATTTGACTAACCAACTCTCCAGCAGCCACAAGCGCATCCTGGCGGTTGTCCATTGGTGTATTGCCAGCATGTCCAGCGACACCCATAAATTTCATTTCGAGCCAACAAGGGCCTGCAATGCCGCTGACAACTCCAACGGGAAGATCCGCATTTTCAAGGATCACTCCTTGTTCGATATGGACTTCGAAGTATGCCTCAATCTCCTTCAAATCTCTTTTCGCTGAAAAAAACTGATTACTTGATAGCCCCACCTTATTTAGAACCAGCTCAAAAGGTTCCCCCTCGTAATCAGTGACTTTTCGCTGTGTTGATTCATCTATGGTTCCAAAAGCCGCCCGACTTCCTGTAAATCCATCATGGAAGCGCGAGCCTTCCTCATCCGTAAAAATCACCACTTCATAAGGAGCCTCAGGAGCATACTTCTGTTCCTTCCATGACTCGACCACTTCAAGGGCTACAAGGACTCCTAATACACCATCAAAGTGGCCGCCATTTGGCACCGTATCAACATGGGAACCCGACATGAGTGCTGGCATCTGCTCGTTTTGTCCTTCCATGCGACCATACACATTCCCGGCACCATCTAAGGTAACGTCTAACCCGGCTTCCTTCATCCACTGCATCACAAGCTGCTTCGCTTCCTTCTCTTCTTGCGAAAAGCCAATCCGGTGAGAACCCCCGTCTTCCGTCCAGCCAATCTCTGCCATCTCAGCAAGTCGCTTCGCCAAGCGTTCTCCACATACTCCATTCCGGTTAAGCTGTTGGTGATCATAGTTTTCCAATAAACGTTTGTAAAATTGTGTGTTTGCCATCTCTTCCCCCATCCTCACGAAATGCACAGAAATTATATTTATATAATTTACTAAAAAGTTGGTGAAAAGTCTAATGGGTTTTTAGGGATTTGGAGAGATTTTGGATGAAAAAGTTTTTGCATAGAGCGTAGTGGGGTGCCCATCAAGCTAAGTTAAAATCATATTCCAAAATGAAAAAATGCTATCCGTTTACGTTGTTAGCTTGATGGGCATGTGAAACTCCCCCATATTGTATAAAAGAAAAGCATTCTAAAACTGTAAACACTTGTATAAAGTCTGAAAGTTTGCTATAAATAGAGTCAATTAAATCGAACGGAAAATAAAAAAAGCAAAAGCGCGTTATAGTGTGGTTGCAGCCACCTATAACCGTCCACCGTGAACACACCACGGTAAACACTTGCTTTCGCCTTCTTTTATATTGATGCCTGTATTATACGGGGATTAAACGTAAATTTCAAGGGGAAGTGTCTCTTTTATCGTCATTTAAAAGATGTGTTTACCGTTTTATATACGGTAAATGCATCTTTTTTGTTTTCTCAAAAGGAGAAAAAACATGACAATAAGCAAACTCGTATCCAATAAAGAATTTAAACAAATGATGAGCCGCAAGGTGTATGCAGAGAATCACGAGCAGCAACAATCCATGAAATCAACCCTCTTAAAGGCCGTGGAAAAGGCGTATGGCGAACGCTACTGGCGGCTGAAAGAAGGTACGCGCCAAGCGATTGATATGATGTGCTGGTTTGCATCCGAGCGTGGCTTCTACTTTGCGAAGGATCACTATTTTGCGGATCGATTCGATGTATCCGACAAGACGATCCGGAACGTGACTAAAATGCTGCGTGAGGCAGGGGTGATGTTCACTATTTATCGTCGGTCCAGCACACAGAATGGACGGAGCGCACCGGTCCATCTCTTTGTCGATCATCCGTATTTTTCTCATTGGGAAGAGCAGCTTGAATTAAGCCTTTGCCAAACTGATTGCCAAGCTGAAAAGGACGAAACCCCTTGTCGGAGTAAGGACGAAAGCGCAAAAAAAGACTCTACCTCTTATATATCTTTATTAAAATCTTTTAAAACCTTACGTAAGGAAGAACACGTATTAGATCATACGTTTACACCTTCATATGTTCCGAAAGAGTTTATACAAGCAGTGAGTCCCTTTTTCGATGATGCAAAGGTGATTGATCGTTTATGGAGAAAAACACAACGAGCTTATCGTACAAGCTCACTCAATCTATCTCAGGAAGAACTCCTATTCATTGTCATGAAATCATTTAAGGATACGATCTTTGCTCATAAGCATAACCGGATCAAAGGCTCTTTTGACGGTTATTTCTTTGGCACGCTTCGTAATCAGTTCAAAAAGGTACAAGAACAAAGTAATCAAACCTCTTTAGAAACAGCTGTTGGCCAGGAACAACAGTATTCATTTGCCATAAAAAAAGCCATTCGGACAGAACAACTACCAGAATGGTTTGTGCAGCAAAGACAAGGCAATGATCAGGTGGTATCAGACACAGATCATGACGAACTATTTCTCATAGAAAAAGCAAAACTGGAAGCCATTCTTCGTGAAAAGCAGCACAGTTTGCGCTAGATCACGATCATTTTTTGAGGAAAGATGCCAGTTTGCGATCTCTTTTCAGCATTCTATTCAGGAAAATGCGGATTTACAACGTTAAGCAAATTAAATGGAGAATATACTTTAAGCAAAGTGAAATATTTTGTTTATAAAAGTAAAAAAGACACATAGCTACCATGCTTTGTGCTCTACAGCAGACTCATCTTGAACTACCCGCCACTTAACACCCTTACGGGTTGTTTGAAGTGGGGGATTCCTACGATCACCAACGTACCCGTCAGTTATTTAGTAGGCTAGCCCCGCAGTCCCTGCGGTTAGAAGTCTTAATGCTTCATTTTTAAGATTTTGTCCTGCGTTCATGTCTCTATCGTGATGAGTTTTGCATTCTGGACAATCCCATTCACGCAAATTGAGATTTTTAACGTCTTTGTTTTGATAGCCACAACAAGAGCATAGCTGAGAACTTGCAAATGTTTTTCCAACAACAACAACCTGTTTGCCGTACCATTTTGCTTTGTACTCAAGCATTGTTCTGAATTGTGACCAAGATACTTCACTGATTGCTTTGGCTAACTTGTGGTTTTTTAACATATTGGACACTTGCAAATCTTCGATCCCGATCATATCGTGGTTTTTGATGATGTCGGTGCTGATTTTATGCAAGTAGTCCGTTCGTGCGTTCGTCATCTTTTCGTGAATACGAGCCACTTTCACCTTTTGTTTTTGATAGTTTCTCGCTTCATGGAGTGGACACTTTCGATTCACAGCCCACTCTTTTCGGCGGGATAGTATCTTTTGTTCTTTTGCTAGTTTCTTTTCAAGCGAACGAAAAAACTTCGGATTTTTGTACACTGTTCCATCAGAAAGAATCGCAAAGTCTTTCAGTCCTACATCGACACCAACAGATGAATTTGTTGTAGGGAGTTCCTGTACTTCTGTTTCAACAAGAATGGACACAAAATATTTCCCGCTTGGATTTCGTCTAACCGTCGCATTCAGAATACGACCTTTGACTTCACGGCTTTTAGCAAACTTTACTAATCCAAGTTTAGGTAACTTCATCTTATTTTTATGAATCATGTTCTCAGGCAACTGTTGTTTACCTTGAATATTTGTCTTATACGATTGCACGTTATTCTTTTTAGACTTGAAACGAGGTGCTTTGTTTTGTTTCTTGAAGAAGCGTGTATACGAATCAGCCAAGTTTTTCAATGATGATTGAATCGCTATACTGTCCACTTCTTTTAACCAAACGAATTCTTTTTTGAGTTGTGTTAATTGAGCAGAACAGGAGTTGTACGTTAGACCTCTTCCCGCCTCTTTGTAGGCATCATTCCACTTTGCAAGAAAATGATTAAACACAAATCTTGAACAACCGATTGTTTTAGCGATTAGAATTTCCTGTTCTTTAGTCGGGTATATACGGAACTTATATGCTTTATTTACCAACATTGATTTTCACCTCCTTTTAGTATATGTCAAAGGTATATACTTTAAAGGGGAGTGAACATAATTGGAACGTGTTTCTAAACTGATTAAATTTCCTGTTGATTTAGTCATACGGATTGAAGAGTACAAGGAAAAACAAAACATCTTAACTTTTGCCGGTGCTGTATATGAATTAATACGAAAAGGCCTTGAAAAGTAATCTTTAGGCTAACGCCTACCGACATTCATCTCCCCCTTATCGTTGGGCTACGCCCTGCACACGATTGAAGAGGGAGATGAATGTCGGAAAACGATAAAAGAGGAGTTTTAGTATGGGCCATAAAATTTGGAAAACACATGTAATTTATGGTAATAAATTGATGAATACCGCTTATTGAATACCTTTTAGTGTTTATTTATTTAATATGTTATAATTGTTATAACGGTTATAAAAAATATATTAATTGGATATGATAAAAGGAGGACATAAAATGGCGGTGAAAGAAGTGGAAAGAAAAGTGACGAAAATCGGCAATAGTTTAGGCGTGACGCTTCCACAGGAAGTATTGAATCATATAGGTATTAAACAAGGTGATGAGGTATCATTTCAATTAGAAGAAGGCGGAAAGGTATCTTTCAAAAAAAATGTGAATTTGAATATGGACGGATTAGAAGGAATTGACCAAGATTTTTTGGATGGATTGAAACAGGTTTTTAATGATTATGATAATACATTAAGAAATTTAGCGGACAGATAAACAATGACTAAGTTCTTAACAGAAAAAGAGATCATCACGCTAAACTACCTTGTTATTAAGAAATATACGCCATTGGAAGAAATCAGGGTGAAAGAACCCGGTTTATTGGAAAGTGCAGTCTATCGTCCGCAACAAAGCGTATTTGGTGAAGGTGCTTATCCAAGCATTTGGCTGAAAGCGGCGGCATTGTATGAGAGCCTTGCTAAAAATCATCCATTCGCTGGTGGGAATAAAAGAACAAGCTTTATTGCTTTGTATCAATTTTTATGGATAAATGGTTACCAATTAAGAGCTGATGAAAAGGAAGCGGAGGATTTTACGGTGCATATGGTGAAAAAGAAGCCGCCGCTTCTGTTAGAAGAAATTGCTGAATGGATAGAAAAGTATGCAGAAAGACGCTTTTGAAAAGTAAGTAGTTCAGATAGCGTGGAGAAATTGTAAAATAACAGATAGAATTTTATAAAGGTGTTAATGTGGAGAAATATGAAGTTGACTCCTTAAACAAAGGTTTTAAATTGATAGATGCCAATTATAGCATTGAAAGTCGTGACCGATTGAAAGTAAAGGTTATAAACGACGAAGAGGTCATTGTTCTGGTTCATGGCGGTATTGGTTATGTGCATAATGATTTTGATGAGTCCGTAGGGGAACTTTTAATCAAGATTTCTCTAAAGCTTAAAAATGATCGCTGGACGGTTGTCAAAACGGACGAATATACGGAATCTGAATACAAAGAATGGATCAAGAAAAAGAGCCAATGACCATTACCAAGCTCACTCTGTAGTCCCTACGGTTAGAAGTTACTTGTACGTTGACTCGCCACGCTCCCTACTTTCGCTTAGTTTTCGCTACCTCGGTAAGCGTGGGGCGATAGAACGTTGAAGATTTTACGTTGTAGACGAATGCCCTACAACAACCTTCTTACCGTTGGACTATCGCTCTGCACACGCTTGAGGAAGGAGAATTCTTGCGGGAAATACGTTAAACCAACGCAGCGTATTCCCTTAATTGGTTAGCCATGCTATCGATTTCCTTCATCAGTAATAGTGTTTTTTCAGTAGCAGTTTCTTGGTCTTCGCTAACATCACTGATCAGTGAGATCGATTTATAAATCTTCTCCATAGATTGGTTTATGCTAACAAGCGTTTCATTGATTTTCGCTGTTGACGACTTAGTATCTATGGATAGCTTTCGAATCTCATCGGCAACAACGCTAAATCCTCTTCCCCATTGTCCTGCACGTGCCGATTCAATCGAAGCATTTAAACCTAAAATATTTGTTTGATCAGCAATATTCTTGATAAAGGAAACTAATTCTTTCGATTCATTCACTTCTTGCTTAGTATCAGTCGCCTGATTTAATAAGGCTTGATTTAAATTAGACAATTTTTCTGCACCTATTGTAATACTGGATAGCTTTTGATTGGCTGAGGTTAGTGAGTTCGTGAGTTGATCAGCAATATCTCTTAACAACTGTTGATTTTTCCTCTGAATACCTATTCCTAATCCACCTATGACCACGCCATTATTATCGGTAACAGGGATTGCACATGCGGTAAAATCGACACCGAATAACGATGCGGGCACTTCAGATACTACAATATTATTTTCTTTAATAGCAATATGGATGGGGTTCCCCCGGTGTTAAAAAATCATTTGGAGTGATCTTCAAATCGATCCTTTCGTCGGGATAATAAGCTGTCAACAACCCGCCACTTATCGACCTTCGGTCTGATTGAAGTGGGGGCTTGCGTCTGTCAGAGTTCGACAGTGCATCTACCCTCATAGATAGCCATTACGCTTATTCCTACCCAGCAGTACTAACGAGCAAGGCTCTCCTACCTTAGCGTGGTGGAACATAAGGACGGTTGACTTCGCCCCTGCCGCAAGAGTCATGCTCCTGTGGCAACTACCCCAATGTGTTAAATTCCTTTTCGGGGTAGATTCATAGCACCAATACGGTCATCGTTTGATTGGTATTGGCAATTTTTCCACTTGAATA
>NZ_MRWQ01000027.1 GCF_001906925.1 Domibacillus mangrovi | reverse complement strand
AAATCCTTGTGTCGGCGGTTCGATTCCGTCCTGAGCCACCATTTTAATCATAGCGTAGTTATGGCAAAGCAGTTAATTGGGTTGTAGGTTCGATTCTGATCAGACACCTTGTCTGGTTTTTTTATCTTTTAGCGGGTGTAGTTTAATGGTAAAACCTCAGCCTTCCAAGCTGATGTCGTGGGTTCGATTCCCATCACCCGCTCCATCTATAAATATTATATAATGGGCCTGTAGCTCAGCTGGTTAGAGCGCACGCCTGATAAGCGTGAGGTCGATGGTTCGAGTCCATTCAGGCCCATTTTTTCTTTTAATAAATCAGTGATGAATAATAAAGCAGCCGAATAAGACTTTGTAGGCTAAGTTTTCTAATCAAAACCAGTGTTTTTCCTAGCAGTCCTTTACAAGGAGGGGTAGCGAAGTGGCTAAACGCGGCGGACTGTAAATCCGCTCCTTCGGGTTCGGCAGTTCGAATCTGCCCCCCTCCACCATCTATAGGGGCATAGTTTAACGGTAGAACAGAGGTCTCCAAAACCTCCAGTGTGGGTTCGATTCCTACTGCCCCTGCCAATTATTGAACAATATCATGGCGGTCGTGGCGAAGTGGTTAACGCATCGGATTGTGGCTCCGACATTCGGGGGTTCGATTCCCCTCGATCGCCCCATACATTTAATTTTTATTGGGCTATAGCCAAGCGGTAAGGCAACGGACTTTGACTCCGTCACGCGCTGGTTCGAATCCAGCTAGCCCAGCCATTTCAAGCGTAATTAGTTCAAGGTTCTAATCCCAATAGTTCAAGGCAGTGGGTTTGAATTTGAAATAGCAAATCAAGGGATAGAGCCAAGGTCTTAAAATGCCATTTAAATACCTTCACTTCGCCGAGAAACATAATAAGCAAGGTTATCAAAATGTTCACATATAGCCCTTGCTCGGTATCCTACCTCAAATATTCTACATAGCTACTACTAGACAATCCAATTATATAATCTTCATACATAGCCTAAGTTATTTATTAGTCAAGTTTTCTTAACAAATTGTCATAAGCGACTTTATGTATAAATCGAGATTCGATCTGTATCTCTCTAGTGGCAAAGTGATACCACATTTGTTTAATCAAATGATTTTGGTCCTGATTTAATAGCTTTTTTGACTGTTAAGCGTATCTTATCAAGGTTTTCATCTACCTTTACAGTTCAATTTTTAAACTAGTTTCTCTATCGAATTTTGGCTGTTTATTTCCTTTTCTGAAGGGTTGGTTTTGTAAAGCAAAAATATACTATAATAAAAATTGATCACTTGGACGGTCATATAACTTTTCGCCAGGATAACTTTCAATGTTTAGATATTTCATAAAAGCTGATATGGAGCTCCTTCTAAGATGTATGACGTGATCTTAACTGTAGTACTTGCAAGAACAGTAGATTTGTTGATATCATCACCGACCATCGCTCTTTTTCATGTTGTTCCCTGAGCGATTTAATGGCTTTAAGTTTATCTGCAGGACCTTCAATAGGTACGATTACTTCGCCATTCATTTTAAAATAAGGAGAAAACGATATAAAGGAGCCTGCTTTTAATTAATCTTATTAGCAGGCTCCTTATCTATTAAACAAACTTTTAAGATGAAAAACATTAAAATGCTCCATCAAAAGATTCTACGCTTATGTGAAAAGTTTGGTGTGTTGAGTTTCAAAGATGTGTATGTTCATCCTAGTTTTTTATATCATCACCATATCGGCTTATTCACTCATCTGAAATATACGCCCCAAAAACCCTTTTTTTCTATTATTCACTTCAGCTTTTCGAGCTTCTTGTGATGCTTTAAGTGATTCAAGCAACATTTGATCCCGTTTAATGAGAGAATCTTTGATGTATTGTTGCTGTTCGTCTAGCTTCGTAACCAATGCCTGATTGAATTGCTGTTGTAGTTCCATACGGTCTACAATTGTTTTTAAATCCTCACGAATGTCGTTAGAGACTACATGGACTGGTTCTGGCTTGACTAGTGTCTCGCCATTGGAAAAGTAATAATCAATTTGTTTAATCGAATAATTTTGATCCCGGTTTAACTGACGGATCAACATTAACTTTTCTAATGCCAGTTGATCAAAGTAGTGATAGCCATTTTCGCCTTGTATGGTGGGAATATGAGCTTTTAATTCTCTCATCCAATTACGAACGACACCAGGACTTTCCTGAATATGTTTTGCGGCTTCTTTGACAGTTAAGCGTAAATCATCAAGGGTTTCAGTACGTTGATCTTCTGTTTGGTTCATGTTTTTAATCATCCTTTCAAGATAAGTTTCACTTTCACCGACTGAGTCTGATAAAGAAACCTAATACAACGCTCTTCAAAGGTGTATGATCTGTTTGGTTCAAGTTATCGAGCAGGTTTTGCGCTTATGTGTAAAGTTCGGTGTGCCTAAAGGAATGTCCTTTGACGAATATTGTTGCATTTTTTCTTTTTAGAAACGTACAAAATTCGTTTTCAAACAAATAAAACACCTAAGTCATCGGTGAATAGATACCGGCTTTTAGGAGTTTCATAAATTAAATAAATATTACGACACCCAAAACTAAGAGTCTTTCTTCATTATTATATATACAAATCGTCCCATTTTAGTTCTACAATTATATATACAGAATAAAAAAGGCCACTGAATTGAGCAATGACTGATGCTTATTCCCAAATTAAGAAGATACAATAAACTCGAATGTGAGGTCATCCTGTGGACCGTTGCAAAATAAATTCCTTTTTATCTTTTTCCGACAGAACACTCCTTACCCAAGGAACGTGAAGGGTGTAGCCCGATGATTAGGTGGGAGATGAATGTCGATTGGCGATAGTCAAAATATTGACTATCATGCACTTGTACAGACGGCTCTTTGAAAACGGAAGATATAAGGTTGTTGTGTTGTTGTAAGGAATTCGTCTACAATGTAAAATCTTCAACGTTCTATCGTCCCACGCTTACCGAAGTGGCGAAAACCAAGCGAAAGTAGGGAGCGTGGCGAGTTAACGTACAAGTAACTTCTAACCGTAGGGACTACGGAGTGATCCTTAAGATAACGGATGAATATACTAGTGTTCGCAGGAATCCCCACTTCAAGCGTTAGCTAAGTGGGGTAGTTCAAATGGTCATTTGGCAACATAAAGTTGGTGGTTTCTTGATCAATTTCCTTATAAGGATCAAAATATTGGCTTAGTACATTGATTATTATTAGTACGTTCTCGCTATTCAACCAGTTTTCATACGAATGTTTTTGTCATTTTAAAGAGGCCTATGAGACAGCTTCTTAAAAGAATAGCATTAAAATATAGTAAAACATTGCTGCAACCGCCGCAGAAATAGGAAGTGTAATTACCCATGTGATAAGCATGCGCTTTGCCGTATCCCATTTCACACCTTTTACACGGTGTGAAGTACCGACTCCAAGAATAGAAGAAGAGATTATATGGGTTGTACTGACCGGCAAATGAATCAGTGTAGCTGTGAAAATAATCAGAGCTGATGATAAATCAGCTGCTACACCGTTAACTGGACGGATTTTCATAATTTTACCGCCGACTGTTTTGATAATTTTCCACCCACCGATTGATGTTCCAAGTCCCATGGCCAGCGCACAGGATACTTGTACCCATAACTGGATATCCGTGGTTTGCTGGTAATTATTCGCGATAAGCGCCATTGTTATAATACCCATTGCTTTCTGTGCATCATTTGTTCCATGAGTATATGATTGTAAGGCTGCTGTGAAAATTTGAAATGCGCGAAAACTTCGATTCGTTTTCGATAAATTATTGTTTTTGAAAATAATTTTGAACAGGGTATACACAATAAATCCAATTGCAAAGGCAAGTAGAGGAGAAAGAATCAATGCCTGTAAAATTTTGAAAAAGCCATTGTAATTGAGTTCTTGAAATCCCGCAGATGCAATGGCAGCGCCGGCAATTGATCCGATAAGGGCGTGCGATGAACTGCTTGGAATGCCGTAGTACCATGTTAGTAAGTTCCAAAAAATTGCAGCAAGTAAAGCGGCCAAGATGACAATCGATCCATTTTCAAGCATAAAGGGATCGACAATGTCTTTCGTGATCGTTTTCGCCACACCTGTAAATGTCAATGCGCCGACGAAGTTCATAACCGCAGCAAGAATAATGGCACGGCGTGGCGTGAGTGCTTTTGTTGAAACGGCTGTTGCAATCGCATTTGCTGTGTCATGAAAGCCATTGATGAAATCGAAAGCAAGGGCGAAAAAAACAATAAGAATAGTGATTATAAATAAAGTATCCATTGTTTAATACCCCTTACGCATTTTTCATAATAATGGTTTCTAGGGTATTTGCAACGTTTTGGCAGGAATCTGCAATATCTTCAAGGTTCTCATAAATCTCTTTAATTTTAATTAGACGGATCGGATCTTTTTCAATCGTGAAAATATGTTTAATGGACTGGCGTAAGACTCCGTCACAAATGGTTTCATAATCTTTAATTTTAATCGCATGTGCGCGAATATTGGGTAGTTTTTTGGTGGACAACAATTCAATTGCCTTTACAATTTCATCTGAGCATGATCGAATTGCATCAACAAATTTCAGCATATATTCATCTGCTTGGACGACAGAATACATTTCAAAAATGGCTGCTGTTTCTTCCATCCCATCTAATACATCATCCATACTCATCGCCAACGCTAAAATATCTTCCCGCTCAATCGGCGTAATAAATGAGTTATTTAATTCTTTAATGGTTTGATGAATATATTCATCACCTTGAGTTTCAAATCTTTTCATTTCTTCTGAAAAGATTTTTAAATCACTGGCATTTTTCAGTTTATAGTCTGCGAAATAATAAGCTCCTTCTTTTAAATTTAAAGAAATAGATTCAAGTAGAACAGAAAATTTATCTTTTTTATGTTTAAACATCTAAAAGGCCCCCTGTTTTTTATACGTATAACCAGTCTATTTTACCCGAAGAATGTCGAAAAAAATAGTTTTTTGTGATAGTTGAGATTGAGACTATCTTGATAACTTAATCAATGGATAAAATAAATAATTTCCAATTTTCATCTTTTTTACTTTGATGATCGGGAGATACTTTAAAAATATAAAAAACTAATCAGCTTTATGGATTAATCATACTTATTATAGAAAAGTGATTAAGAATGCTTGTTTTACTAATGAACTTCCCCAATAAAGACGTATTTTAGTCATTTTTTATTAAATCCGTCTGATAAGTAAAAGAGCTGTGTTAATGATCATTGATCTAGAGTCCTCCTTTGCACCTTCTAAATAAAAGTGATTTTATTAGTTGTGGTTTTGAGAGGAGAAAAAGGGCTATGTTTCTTGCTTTCATTGGCAATGTTTCCGTTTATATTACCTTTGATTGAATGTTAATTGTGTACGACAATACAAATAGTATCATCTCGGTAAATAATCCTTTGTAAAAAATGTACAAAAACAAGCGAACATAGAACTGTCATTGGACAAACTAAATTAAAGTGAAAATGAACTTTCAACCATAGTAAAGAATTTCAAAAAGAAAGGAATGATTAAATGTATTCAGTGGAAGAAATGAAAAATGATTTGTTGAATGGGAGATATGGTTATAAAGATGCTCATTTTATTGAGAAAGAGTAGAAGGAGATCACTATATTGGATTTATCTACGATGTAAAAGGAACTTTCGGTGGTAATAATTATGAAGTCAGTGTGTTTTCTCATGATGGATCGACGTTCGAAATAAGAAAAGATAGCGATCTGGGGTTTGATGATTTAGAAGATAAATTTATATTATAATAGTTGAGGCTGTCTCTACTCAAATTTCATTGACTTTTAAGACAGTCCCTTTTGAATTGAACAGGTCAAAAAAGTTAATTACTTTTTTATTTTTAAGTAGAACAATTCCGTTTTTTAAATTTATTTAACAATAAATACTTGGCATGTGACTTTTTGGACTACAAGATGGCTAACACTGCCTAGGAATATCTCCTTTAATCCACTTAGTCCCGGTTGCCCATTAGGATAAACAGATTGTTGTGCAAAATCTAAAATCCCCTGAGCAGGGTATCCGTCTCGTTTGGGACCGATTTTAATTCTTGTGCTACTTCAATCATCATTTCCTTCGCCACTTTGAGATTAGCTTCATGCGTTGCATCAGCTGCACTATAATAAATGGACGTTACAGGATTGTCTACAACCGTTACTCCATTTAATTATCTTGTTTTGCTAGATTTATGGCGCTTGCCAATGCTTTTTTACCTAATTCAGATCCATCGTAAGCAACAATCTCCCTTTAATGAATTATGTACTCATGCTCATTTTAAACGTACGAATGGATTTGAGTCAATATTTCGACTATATGAAAAAGCAGGGTACCTTGACGGCCCCCTGCCTTTTCTAATTCAACTGCGATGGTTCGATTCCTTAGCAGTCATTTGTACTATATGCTTTTCAAATTATAACGTTTAATAATTTGAGGGTGATAGTAAGTTTTTAAGCTTTCTTTAATTTAAACATGAAAATTCGTGCCATCTGTCGTTGCTTTGACGATGCCGATGCGGATAACAAAGTCACCGAAGTGTTCGCCTTCCTGCCGTTCTTTTGCATAGCGTGGAAGAAGCATACGCAGTTCGTTCAAAATTTCTTCTTCACCGATGTTTTCGCGGTACATTTTGCTTAAGCGGCTGCCGTCAAAGGCTGCACCGAGATACATATTGTATTTGCCAGGCGCCTTGCCAATAAAGCCGATTTCTCCAAGTGCATGCCGAGCACACCCATTCGGGCATCCTGTCATACGGATTGTAATTTCTTCGTTCCGCAGGCCGTTTTCATCGACAATGGCATCGATCTTATCAAGTAAAACCGGCAAATAGCGTTCTGCTTCCGCCATCGCCAGTCCGCATGTCGGGAGAGCTACGCACGCAAGCGAGCTGCGGCGGAGTGCTGTGTAATGCTTGCCATCCGTCAAACCATACTGTTCGATCAGTTCGCTAATTTGTTTCTTTTTCTGACTTGATACATTGGCAATGATCAGATTTTGATTGGCCGTCAGACGGATATCCCCAGTATGGATTTTAGCGATTTCGCGCAAACCAGTCATCAGCTTGTAATCATCAATATCCGCAATGCGGCCTCCTTCGACAAACAATGTAAAATGCCATTTTCCTTGAATGCCTTTTACCCAGCCATAGCGGTCGCCGTTATTGTCGAAATGATATGGTTTCGCTTCATTCAGGCTCCAGCCAAGGCGGTTTTCCAGTTCAGCCTTGACCGTTTCTAGCCCGAGGCGGTCAACTGTGTACTTGAACCGAGCATTTTTACGGACGGAACGATTTCCATAATCGCGCTGAATTGTAATGACTTTTTCCGCTACATCAAGAATTTGGTCCGGCGTACAAAAACCGATTACTTTGGCGAGTTGCGGATATGTCGTTGTATCACCGTGTGACATGCCCATGCCGCCGCCAATTGCCACATTAAAACCAACAAGTTTGCCATCTTCTACAACCGCAATAAAGCCAAGATCCTGTGAAAAGACATCAATGTCATTCGATGGCGGAACGGCGATACCGATCTTAAACTTACGCGGCAAGTAAAGCGGTCCATACATTGGTTCAACTTCTTCTACTTCCGGTGTGCCAACTACTTTTTCTTCATCCAGCCAAATTTCATGATACGCTCTTGTGCGTGGTAATAGATAATCACTCAATCTTTTAGACCATTCATACACTTCGGAATGGATTTCCGATTCATCTGGATTCGAGATGCACATAACGTTCCGATTCACATCGCCACACGCCGCAATCGTATCCAGCATAGACTCATGGATCTCCTGAATCGTTTTTTTCATATTCCATTTTAAAATACCATGCATTTGAAACGTCTGACGCGTTGTCAATTTTAAGGTGCCATTGCCGTATTTTTGGGCAAGATCGTCCATGACAAGCCATTGAGCAGGCTGTGCCACACCGCCCGGCATACGGACACGCAGCATGAACTGATACGCGGGTTCCAATTTTTGTTTTTGACGCTCGTTGCGGAGGTCCCGGTCATCTTGCAAATAGCTGCCGTGATGTTTCATCAGACGATTGTCATCATCTGGAATTCCAGCGCTGATCGGATCCAGCATCACTTCTTTCAGTGTGCCGCGCAAATAGTTACTTTTTTCTTTAATGTCCTCAACATCACTTGGAAGACCATCCGGCGCTTTTAATAGTTGATTCACCATGTTGAAAAAACTCCTCTCAATCCAAAATCAGTATACATCACGCTGGTAACGTTTTTGCTGTTGCATATTAGCAACATACGCTTCTGCTTTTTCACGATTCATATTGCCTTCTTTTTCAATAATATCGATCAAAGTGTTTTGCACGTCATGCGCCATATTTTTCTCATCGCCACAGACATAGAGAGATGCTCCTTGTTCAAGCCATTCGAACAATTCTTTGCTGTGCTCAAGCATACGGTGCTGAACGTATACTTTTTCGTCTGTATCGCGTGAGAAAGCGACATCCATTTTAGTCAGTACGCCGTCTTTCAACCATTTTTGCCATTCCGTTTGATATAAGAAATCCGTTACAAAATGCTGATCGCCAAAGAATAACCATGATTTTCCTTTTGTGCCGATTTCTTCACGTTCTTGCATAAAGGAACGGAACGGTGCAATGCCTGTGCCCGGTCCAACCATAATAATCGGCGTGTTCGGATTTTCTGGCAGTTTGAAGTTTTGGTTATGCTGAATATAAATTGGCAATGTGTCTCCAGGCTCAAGACGCTCTGAACATAGAATAGAACAGACACCATTCCGGTCGCGTCCGTGTGTAGTATAGCGGACCGCGCCGATTGTCACATGGACTTCATCTGGATTTGCATCTAAGCTGCTCGCGATTGAGTAAAGACGTGCCGGCATTTTGCGCAAAAGATCGACAAACTCCTGCGACGATACGTCAAACGGACCGAAGTCTTTAATAACATCAAGCAAATCGCGTCCTTCAATATATTCTTTGAGTTTTTCTTCATTGCCTCCACCGATTAATTCATGTAGTTCATCGATACTCGTTAACTGAGCGATTTTTTCCAAAAATGGTTTTGTTAAAATAGTAATTTCATAATGCGATGTAAATGCTTCCCGTAATGAACGAATATCACCTTGTTTATTAATGGTTACTGTTTCATCCGGATTCGAATTCAACGCTAGAATAAGCTCGTTGACAAGTTCCGGATCGTTTTGTGGGTAAATGCCAAGTGCATCGCCAGGCTGATAAGTAAGACCTGAGCCTTCAAGGGAAATTTCAAGGTGGCGCGTTTCTTTATTTGATCCGCGTCCGTTTAAATTCAAGTTCTCGAGTACTTCTGCGTGGAACGGATTTGTTCTTGAATAAACCGTTTCGCGGGCAGTTGCTGCTACCGAAGCTGGAGCAACCGCGCTTCCCACTGCCTGTACTTCACTTAAATTGTTTAGGACACTTTCAATCCATTCAGCTGCAGGTTCATCGAAGTCGAGGTCACAGTCGACACGTGGTACAATACGTTCGCCGCCAAGCTCTTCAATACGTTTGTCAAATTGTTTTCCTGTCTCGCAGAAGAATTCATATGAACTATCGCCAAGTGACAAAACAGAAAAGCGAAGATCATCCAGTTTTGGCGCCCGTCTGCCATGGAGAAATTCATGGAACGAAAGTGCATTATCCGGTGGATCGCCTTCTCCATGTGTACTCACGACAATAAGAAGGTTTTGTACTTTCTTCAAATTATTAGGTTTAAAATCACTCATGGACGAGACAGTTACTTGAAAACCGCGCCCTTCAAGTGTCTTGCTTGCATTATTCGCAAGTCCTTGCGCGTTGCCTGTCTGTGATCCGTAAAGAATAGTCACTTCTTTTGAGCTTGTTTGCCCAGCACTCCCAGCAGGAAATTCTGTCGCTGGTGCTTCCATTGTTCCCGAAATAGAAGTAGAATGGGATGCAGCCAGATAACCGCTCAGCCAGAATTTTTGTGATTCTGTCAAGGTCGGCAGAAGGCGGTTAAGGAGCTCTGCCTGCTCCTGATTAAAAGGACTGTTTATTACCTGAAGTTGCAATGATATCCACCTCACAAAAGAATATAAACTTATCGTACGTCATTTTATTTATAATTGACTGGCTTCAACAATTCATGCCATTCACTTCTCCATGTAAAAAATGATTAATTTTATCGTAGCTGTATTATTCCTATAAGTCAAGTTGGTTTTATTTATATAAATCATTAGTTAATACTTATGATTTGGTTCTTTTTTTATGAGATACCAATGTCAGTGAAACTATTCACATACGTTGGGAAATCCCTCGTTAAATCGTAATCTTTTATTTATTCGCATTTGTTAAAAGGACTGTCGATTTCCTTATTGAACTGATTTGCTCTTTCATTGCCCTCCATTCAAGATGTCAGATCAGTTATCCAAGAAGAACTTCACTATAAAAAGGGGTCCTAAAAGTCAGCGATAACTGACTAGGCCCCCCTATTTATTATGAAAAGCTTATACTTAATTCTCGTTTAATATCTTAATGCAAGATTTTAAGTTACATATTCCGTCGATATTGTCCGCCCACTTCATATAGAGCTGCTGTGATTTGACCAAGGGATGCTACTTTTACACAATCCATTAGTTCTTCAAAAATATTTCCATTTTGTAGAGCTACTTGTTTTAAGCGATTCAGCGCTTTTGGTGCTTCTTCTTCATTTCGAGATAAGAAATCATGTAGATGGCGTATCTGGGTTTGTTTTTCTTCTTCTGTTGAACGAGCTAATTCAACCTCGTATGCATTATCATTGGTATTTGGATTGATGAAAGTATTGACTCCGATAATTGGCAATTCTCCGGAATGTTTTTTATGTTCATAATAAAGCGATTCTTCTTGGATTCTTCCGCGTTGATATTGTGTTTCCATCGCACCAAGTACGCCCCCACGATCATGGATACGCATAAATTCAGCTAATACCGCTTCTTCGACAAGATCGGTCAATTCATCAATAATAAAAGCCCCCTGTAGCGGGTTTTCATTCTTCACGATTCCCAACTCTTTATTGATAATCATTTGAATGGCCATGGCCCGGCGTACGGAATTTTCTGTCGGTGTTGTGATGGCTTCATCATAGGCGTTCGTATGCAGAGAGTTACAGTTGTCATTAATTGCAATCAATGCTTGTAATGTCGTACGAATATCATTGAAATCCATTTCTTGTGCATGAAGGGAACGACCTGATGTTTGGATATGATATTTAAGCTTTTGACTGCGTTCATTTCCACCGTATTTATTTTTAATAACCGTGGACCAAATTCGACGTGCGACACGCCCCATGACTGTGTATTCAGGATCTAACCCATTACTGAAAAAGAAAGAAAGATTCGGTGCAAAATTATCAATATTCATTCCGCGACTTAAGTAATACTCCACAAAGGTGAAGCCATTTGCGAGCGTAAAAGCCAATTGAGAAATCGGATTTGCTCCTGCTTCCGCGATGTGATACCCGCTAATACTGACAGAATAATAGTTGCGTATTTTATGATCAATGAAATATTGCTGAATATCTCCCATCAATTTGAGCGCAAACTCTGTAGAAAAGATACAAGTATTCTGGCCTTGGTCTTCTTTTAGAATATCCGCTTGCACGGTGCCGCGCACAGTTTGTAGCGTCCACTCCTTGATCTGCTCAAATTCTTTTTCGTATGGCTGTCTTCGATTCCTCTCTGTAAACTTCTCAACTTGCTGATCAATAGCCACATTCATGAACATGGCTAATATAATAGGTGCTGGTCCATTTATCGTCATAGATACACTCGTAGATGGATGGCAAAGATCAAATCCTTTATAGAGCTTTTTCATATCATCCACTGTGCATATATTTACGCCGCTATTTCCAATCTTTCCATAAATATCAGGTCGATAATCCGGATCTTGACCATATAGTGTGACACTGTCAAAGGCGGTAGATAATCGTTTTGCCTCATCATTTTCACAGAGATAATGGAAGCGTCGATTAGTTCGATCGGGTGTCCCTTCCCCGGCAAACTGACGTTTTGGGTCTTCATTCGTGCGTTTAAATGGAAACACACCGGCTGTGTATGGAAAAGTTCCGGGTAGGTTTTCTTTCATCAGCCAGCGGAGAATTTCCCCAGGATCTTCAAACTTCGGAATACTGATACGTGGAATTTTATTTCCAGATAGTGATTTTGTATATAATTCCGTGACAATTTCTTTCTCACGAATTTTCGTAACAAATTGATCCTGTTGATAAAGTTTGCTGATTTTCGGCCATTCGTCTACCATTCTTTTGCATTCTGGATGAATCTTATCTTCATAATCAGCAATTATGTCATCTAGCTTGTCCACAAAGACTTGGGTTTCTGCCTTAGATATTATTTGTTCATTGTCTTTCTGTATAATTGCTTTTGTTTCTTGCAAATGAAATCGTTTGCGGATCAGATCCACTTGTTCTTCTATAAATTTATGATACTGATAAACCGATTGGACAATTTCACCTAAGTAAGCTGCTCTGGCAGGTGGGATAATAAAGTTTTGCTTTCTTACTTTTTTAACTTCAGTGTTATAGTTTGTTGGCCAACTGCTATTGGTTTTTTTCTCTATCATCTTCATTAAATTGACAAAGAGTATGTCAGTTCCCGGGTCATTAAACTGGCTAGCAATGGTTCCGAATACCGGCAAATCCACATCCGGAAGTTCAAATAACTGACGGCTTCTCTGAAATTGCTTACGTACATCACGCAGCGCATCTTCAGATCCGCGGCGTTCAAATTTGTTGATGACAATTAGATCAGCAAAATCAATCATATCGATTTTTTCAAGCTGCGTAGAGGCACCAAATTCGCTTGTCATTACATACATGGACACATCACATAGATCAACAATGCCGGAAGACCCTTGTCCGATTCCACTTGTTTCAATAATAACAAAATCATAGCCAGCTGTTTTGACTACGTCGATGGCTTCCTTTGTAGCATAACTTAGTTCTGTGTTTGATCCCCGGGTTGCCAGGCTTCGCATGTAAACACGTGGATTGTTAATCGAATTCATTCGAATACGGTCTCCAAGTAATGCCCCTCCTGTTTTCATCTTAGAAGGATCCACACAGATAATGGCAATCGAGCGATTTGGAAATTGCCTAAGATAGCGTCTCACTAATTCATCGGTTAAGGAACTTTTTCCTGATCCTCCAGTTCCTGTTATCCCTAAGACGGGCACATTCGGAACTTCTGTCAGCCTTTCTTTTAAAGAAATGGAACTCTTCATTTTATTCATCACTTGATTTTCTTCAGCAATCGTGATTAATTTTGCGATTGAACCCCAATGTTTTTCTTGCAACTGAGCCATCCCTTGATCCATATGTTTCGGCGTTGGATAATCGGTTTCCCGAATCATATGGTTGATCATGCCTTGCATCCCAAGTTCCCGGCCGTCATCTGGTGAAAAGATTTTAGCAATGCCGTATTCCATCAATTGCTTGATCTCGGCCGGTACAATGACGCCTCCCCCTCCTGCAAATATTTTAATGTGACCAGCTCCTTTTTCCAGAAGCAAATCATACATATATTTTAAATATTCTATGTGACCACCTTGATAAGTGCTTACGGCAATCCCTTGTACATCTTCCTGAATAGCCGCATTCACGACTTCGTCTACGGAACGGTTATGACCCAAATGAATCACTTCCACACCTGAAGACTGGAGAATTCGCCGCATAATATTGATGGCTGCATCATGGCCGTCAAATAGGGCTGTCGCTGTTACAAAGCGAACATGATGTTTTGGCCGTTTAATTTGTGTTTTCAAACGACATCTCCCCCTCTCTTCATCCTTCTATCAGTCCTTCATAAGGTATCCTGCAATCACCAAACGTTGGATTTCTTGTGTACCTTCATAAATTTGCGTGATCTTCGCATCGCGCATATAGCGCTCTACTGGATAATCTTTTGTATAACCGTAACCGCCCAATATTTGAACTGCTTCTGTCGTTACTTTCATCGCCGTATCACCTGCCAATAGTTTGGACATGGCGGACGCTTTTCCATACGGTAAACCATTGGATTCCAGCCACGCAGCCTGATAGGTTAAAAGTCGAGAAGCTTCAATTGCTGTCGCCATATCAGCCAGTTTAAAAGAAATACCTTGATTTGTGGCAATAGACTTGCCGAATTGCTTCCGTTCTTTTGCATACCAGATAGCGGTGTCCAGTGCAGCTTGGGCAATACCAACAGCTTGAGCCGCAATACCGTTTCGTCCACCATCAAGTGTCATCATAGCTATTTTGAAACCTTCGCCTTCATTGCCTAAAATATTTTCTTTTGGGACACGGCAATCTTCAAATAGAATCTCTGTCGTTGGGGAGGAGCGAATACCCAGTTTCTTCTCTTTTTTACCAACAGAAAAGCCAGGAAAATCTTTTTCAATGATAAAAGCGGTTATACCATGCTTTTTAGAAGGGGGATCTGTCAAAGCAAAAACAATATACGTATCTGCAATACCGCCGTTTGTAATAAAAATTTTGGACCCATTTAAGATATAATCGTCACCGTCTAATCGGGCGGTTGTTTTCATACCGCCCGCATCTGAACCTGAGCCAGGCTCAGTTAATCCATAGGCACCGATTTTTTCTCCTTGTGCCATCGCTTTCAAATATTTTTGTTTTTGCTCCTCTGTTCCAAATTTGAAGACAGGCCATCCTGCTAATGAAGTATGTGCAGAGAGTGTTACACCTGTTGAGGCACACACACGGGATAACTCTTCCACCGTTATACAGTAAGAAATATAGTCACTGCCAATACCGCCATACTCTTCAGGCCACGGAATACCTGTTAAACCAAGCTCGGCCATTTGACGGAAAATCTCCATATCAAAGCGCTCTTCCTCATCCCGTTCGTCTACTGTTGGTGCTACTTCCTTTTTTGCAAAATCCCGCACTATTTTTCGAATCATTTCGTGTTCTTCTGCTACTTGAAAATCCACGTATTTCCCCACCTTTTTATTTTGTTAAATGGACGCTTATGATCCTTATTTAAGTATCATTTTTAAAAATCGCTGCTTCACTTGTACGTTTGATAAGGATATATAAAATTTAAAATTAGATTAAGTTTTAATCTAATTAGAGCAAAAAAGGATAAAAACAATTCTTTATCATTACGATGGAATAAAAGTAAACAAAAGACACGGAGTAGTTAATAAATAGTGGTTTCAGAACCGTAAGCTTCGATTTTATTTTTAACTGCTTGAAGAAAACGTCCGCAAACCAATCCATCTATAATTCGATGATCAAAGGAAAGACAAATGTTCATCATATCCCGGATGGCGATCATGTCGTTGATAACGATTGGACGCTTTATAATCGCTTCAGTGCTTAAGATAGCTGCTTGTGGATGATTTATAATCGGATTAGATAACATAGAGCCAAAAGAACCTGTATTATTAACAGTAAACGTACCTTCAGACATATCTTCGACTGTTAACTTTCCTTCCCGCGTCTTCTTCGCCAATTTATTGACTTCTTTTGCAAGACCAAAAATGCTTTTATGATCAGCATCTTTGATAACAGGGACATACAGCGCATGATCTGTTGCAACGGCAACTGAGATATTAATCGCTTTTTTGATGATAATTTCTTCATCGGTCCACTGTGAATTGATAATGGGGAATTCTTTTAAGGATTCGACTACTGATTTAATAAAAAAAGGCAAGTAGGTAAGGGTCATATTTTCTTTTTGCTTAAATTCGTTCTTTATCTGATTACGATAGTGGACCAGATTTGTCACATCGCATTCGATCGTGAACCATGCATGTGGGGCTTCATGTTTACTTGTTACCATACGACTAGCAATTGCTTTTCGAATGGCTGTATTTGGAACCCTTTTGTCTTCTTTTTTATACTGTTGGAGTTCTTTTTCTATATGTGTTTTTCCTGTTTGATTCTTCTTTTCATTAACTGTTTGTTTTGTAAATGGGGTAGTAGAGGGTTCTAGAACAGCCGGTGCCGCTGTTTGCTTTTTAATCGTCACTGCATGCAAAATGTCTTTTCTAGTAATACGTCCGCCATTTCCCGTACCATTAATAGTAGAAAGGTTTATGTGATGTTCTTGTGCCAGTCTTAAAACAGCAGGTGAATAGCGTTGTTTGTCATCCATAGGAATAACCAAATGACTTAAATGTTCAGTTTGCTTGACGGGGTCAGGTACAGCTGTCTTCAATGTATTGCCTGCATCTTCAGAAAGAATGTAACAAATTAATCCGCCTACCGGAATGGTCACGCCCTCTTCTGCCACAATTTCCAAAATGGTCCCATTAAAAGAGGAGGGCACTTCTGCCGTCACTTTGTCAGTCGTCACTTCACAAACCGGTTCATATTTTTTAATAACATCTCCTACACTGACTAACCATTTGGACACAGTACCCTCCGTTACACTTTCCCCAAGCTGGGGCATGACTAACTTCTCCACTATGATCCCCACCTCAATCGATTTAAAATGCGGCTAATTCTGCCATTGCTTTGTACACTTTATCTGGATTCAACATGAAGAATCTTTCCATTACTCCGTTATAAGGTGTGGCCGGGACATCTGGACCGCAAAGTCGCTTCAAAGGCGCATCAAGCTCATATAAACACTCTTCTGCGATAATGCCAGCTACTTCTCCGCCAATCCCTCCTTCTTTATTATCTTCATGAACGATTAAAACTTTGCCCGTTTTGCGAGCCGCTTCCACAATCGACTCTTTATCTAGTGGATAAAGGGTTCGCAAATCTAAAATATGGGCACTATACCCGTCTTTCTCTAATTTTTCGGCAGCTTGCAGAGCAAAGTGCAACGTGAGTCCGTACGTAATGACTGTAATGTCCTCGCCCTTTCTTTTCACATCCGCCTTTCCGATTGGAACAATGTATTCTATGTCTGGTACTTCTCCTTTAATAAACCGGTAACAACGTTTATGTTCAAAAAACAAGACAGGATCTTCATCACGAATAGCTGATATCAATAACCCTTTTGCATCATAGGGGGTTGACGGTGCGACCACTTTTAAGCCTGGAATATTACAAAACATCGCTTCAACGCATTGGGAATGATAAAGCCCTCCGTGAACGCCTCCACCATAGGGAGCACGAATTACGAGCGGACAGTTCCAGTCTCCGTTCGAACGGTATCTCATTTTGGCGGCTTCACTGACAATTTGATTGACAGCCGGCATAATAAAATCAGCAAACTGTATTTCAGCGATCGGCCTCAATCCATATGCTGCTGCGCCTATTGCTACACCGGCAATCGCTGATTCGGCAAGGGGTGTGTCCATGACTCGTGCTTCTCCAAACTCTTCATATAGACCCTGTGTTGCCTTAAAGACGCCTCCTTTTAATCCAACATCTTCTCCTAGTACAAAGACTTTATGGTCACGTGCCATCTCTTCACGCATGGCCTGATTGATGGCCTCAATGTAAGAAATGATTGTCATTGGTTATGCCTCCTATTCTGCGTATATGTGCTTTAATGTATCTTCTGGTGCTGGAGACGGTGCGTTTTCAGCATATTCAGTCGCTTCATCGATTTCTTTAGTTACCCATTTGAGAATCTCTTTTTCTTTTTCTTCGTTTAACACGCCAACCTCTTTTAAGTAATGAGTGAATTGGTGAATGGGATCTTGCTTCTTCTCTTCAGCCACTTCTCCTTCTGGTCGGTATGTCCGATCATCGTCATCTGAGGAGTGCGGCATATAACGAAAGCAACGAGCCTCAATCAAAGTAGGTCCTTCCCCTTTTCTTGCTCTATCGGCTGCCTCTTTTGTCACTTTATATACTTCAAGAACGTCACTTCCATCTATACTGATACCGGGGAAACCATAGCCTATCGCGCGATCTGCAATACTGTTGCATGCAACTTGTTTTGAGTAAGGTACTGAAATCGCATATTTATTGTTTTCGCAGAAAAAGATAACAGGAAGCTTGTGGACACCGGCAAAATTGGCCCCTTCATGAAAGTCCCCTTGATTGCTTGATCCTTCTCCAAAAGAAACGAAAGTTACATGATCTTTTCCTTCTAACCTTCCTGCCAGAGCCAGACCAACTGCATGTGGAACTTGGGTCGTTACTGGACTGGATCCCGATAAAATACGGTATTTTTTCCCACCGAAATGCCCTGGCATTTGACGACCGCCGCTATTTGGATCTTCTGCTCTAGCAAACGAATTAAGCATTAAATCCTTTGCCGTCATTCCAAAGACAATGACAACGCCCGCGTCACGGTAATAGGGGCATAAGTAGTCTTTGTTTTTATCGAGGGCATAGGCTGCTCCAATTTGTGCTGCTTCCTGTCCTTGACAAGAAAGTACAAAAGGAAGCTTTCCAGATCGATTTAAAATCCACGTCCGTTCATCAATTTTTCGTACCAAAAGCATATCTCGATACATGTTGAGAACTTGCTCATCTGAAAGCCCTAATTTATTATGCTTATTTTCGATTTGACTAGTACCTGAATCTCCCATACTAAGACCTCCCGCATTTTTATTGTAAGGATTTATGAATGAATTGTTTTGTTCATTTACCATGAGATGTGCTTTCCATGATTATATGAATACCTAGTACATCATTTGTCTATTTATCGACGACAAGTTTGACAAATTCATCATGTTCGCCATAGATAAATTCTTTTCCAATTGCTTAGATGGAAATTCCCTTAACTTAAATGGTAAAATCTATTCAGAAAACTCTCTCTATCTGTACATTGGCTTTTAAAGCCCTCGCCAATATTCTAATAACAAGAATGCCTCATTGTGAAAACGCTTTCATTTGCATATATTAATTCATATTATGGAAATTCTCCTTCTTTGTAGCTGCTTCAAGGAGAAGTAAAGGCCGTGTCCCTTCAACCCAGAGTAATGTCTTTTTCAGTTATTCATTGAACTAGAGCAAAAACAAAAAGTGTATGTTTAAGCTTTAATAGCTTGTGGTCATTTTAATATTTTCTAGAATAGGAACTTTTTTAAAGGTAGTTTTTATTGATTTTAAACTCCTATTTTGCTTCCACCCTTGTATGATCTTTAAATACAATCAGCACTGGAATGTCAATCATTTGACATGTTCTTTTTATCAACTTATTCCATGACAAAGGTATTGATAACCGATATATTGCTTTTTGCCCATCTTGCATTATTAGGTTTTGGGAAAGTGTTAAAGAAAACGAGGATTTTTTTACTTTTTTCACTAAAATAAAAAAAGCTCCTCAAGGGAGTTTCTATAATTATGCAATATTCTCATGTAAGGCTATTTGTTCTTTCAGGTTTTTTGCTCGCCCCATAAATTTTACACCTTCTCTTATTTGAATAGTATCGCATATGAGATGCACAAAATTGTTATTCCCTGTCCAAGCGACTAAATCATTTTCTAAAATCTGCTTTCCACAAGCAGAACAAGTGAAACCATCTTTAAAATTCATTTTCTTCGCCCCTTTCGGAAACATTCCCCATGCTTATCAAATATTTATTGATCGCTCATCCATCTTCACATGTTTTATCGAGCGATTAGAACATGTGAAGATGGACGAACTTTTCCCGCCAGTAGCTGAACATACAAAACATACTATTGAAGTAGAAATCAGAACATCACGATCTATCCAATAAAATAGTATGAGCCCCGCCTACGCTCAATACCGTGACGGCCACACGTGCCATCCAACCCACTATCATTATAAACAGAAAGCGCTTACAAATAAAGAATTTTCGATCATCAAATTCCGACATATATCATCTTAAACTGTAAGTTTTACTTAATTTATGGCGATAATCTAACTAAGATGCTTCGAAAACTACGCTGACTTATAGACACACGGCATTACCATACTAAAGGATAAAATGTCTTGGTCTTAATGGAGCAATTTATTTTTTTATTCACTTTACAAAAAAGAGGTGCTCACAGATGGAAAGGGATAAGAAATATTTAAAAATGACAGGAATGTCCGACGAATTTGTTTACAGCGCAATTCAAACGTATGAAAAAGTACTAGCGAATACCCAGCGGATGCTACTTGCCGGTGAGGTAAAGGAGAGCGAGATTGCCCATCTTCTCCGAGAATGGATGGAAGACCGTGATACGCTGATTGGCTTGCTAGGCCCTTCCACTTATGTAAATTTGATTCGAGCTTATGCTGATGAGGCTAGTAAAGAGAGAATGTGAAAGAATATCTTTTTCGATGTTGAGCTGAGTTCTGATATGGAACGCCTGATAGCAGAGAATCAAAAAAGTATTAACGTGAGGAAAATTTAAAGTAAACAACGAATTTACGATCTCTAAGATGAAATTTCAAGCCGATTCCTTAGCGTAAGGAAAAACGGCTTTTTCTATCTAGAGATGGGCTTAATTTTTATTTTGGACGTTTTTCTGCTTGGTCAGGGACAAGTAGGAAACCACGCTTGTATAGCGCTCAAAGAATCAATCGGCATAGAAAAGCTACCTAAATGGTTTGTAAAATTAAAACAGGTGTACATAAAGGCAACATCTTTCCTTTTTATGAAGATGAAACAAAGAGAAAAATTTTGCTACAACATGTCCACGTCCTTCGTTTGCTGATAAAAAGTGATAGCCAAACGTTTTTCGCATCGTATGCGTACCAATCGCTCCTTCAATCCCACACGCCCGAATTGATACTAAACGTAAACAGAAAATAATCCTGGTGTGACTGGTGCAGCAGATCTTCTTTTATAGCTCGGATCTGTCCTCAATCATGAATCGGCTCCACACTATTTTGTCCTTGGTTGACTGCCATACTATTCATTATATTGCATTTGTTTAAACGATGGCTCTGCTAGTTCAAGTGAATTCATCAAATTAAAGCTGAGTTTTTAAAACTTTTTTCTTTTTTGTTACACTAAAATGTGGCTAATTGAGCAAATACACATTGTTTCATTAGATAGAGGTTCAGGGTTCTGACACAAAAATATTCACTAGCAACATAAAGCCAATTTTTCTTTCAGATTCGAGTATTAAGAATCTCATTCAAATAATTTATGAATGAAATCTTTTTGAATTTAGGTAGACTTCATCTGTTGTTGATGAACCTGCCTTTTTTTGTGCCTCCATACTGGGCGCACAAAAAAAGTGTCTTGATCCAATATTGGATCAAGACACTTTTTATTTAACAAATTAGCCTTTGTCACTATCATCACGCTTTGTCTTCTTAGCCAAAGCATCTTCGTCGCGCTTTGTCTTCTTAGCCAAAGCATCTTCGTCACGTTTTTTCTTCTTAGCTAAAGCATCTTCGTCACGTTTTTTCTTCTCATCCAAAGCATCATCACTCCTTTTCATTCAATCTCCATCAATATATGAAAAACAAATAAAAAAAGACTGGGCATGATTGAATTTAGTTTGAAGTCTAATTCTGATACAAAAATAAAATAAACGAGAATAAACGGATAGCCCAATATAATTTACTTCATGGCATGATAACGAACATAGATATATTAACTGTATTTACAACTATACATATAACTGTATTACTGTATATAGGAACTTTAGAGCCCTCTATAAGTATCCTCCATTTTTAAGCTGTCGGTGAGAGTTCTAATCCCCTGAATGAGCTATTAAAGGAGGAAGGAGGTTTTTCGATTTATTGTTTTTTAAAATACTGATAAATTGTCGTATGAGACACGCTCCACTTTTCCGTAACATCTTTAATCGGTGTACCACTTTCAATTAAAGCTGTCGTCATTTCAATATCTTTTGGTCCGCCGACCTAAACGCCCACCTGCTTTTGCAGCTGCTCGTCCTGCAATCGAGCGTTCCTCGATCAGATTACGTTCAAATACTGCAAACGCTGCGAACAAGTGAAACATCAATTGCCCCGTTGTATTGCTTTTGTCCATTGTTAGGTTTTCTTGCAGATTATGAAAGCCAACACCTCATTCATTTAAGCTGTTCACAATTTGACAAATCTTTTGCATGTTACGTTAACGCATCTATTTGTAAATCCAAGTTTTGTAATCCTGTCGACACACGTGCAGATCCAATTAACACACAAATCACTCTTTTCTCATTATTCCTTTGATTTCAATGTAATATAAGATAAATAAAAAGTTGGTTAATGAACATAGAATGATGAACGGAGTTTTGTTACGTTTTAAATGATAAAAAGTGCCCCCCTTTGAATTAAAAAAAGCGTGTTCAAAAAAGGGAGAGTTTTGGAACAAATAGTAGTGTCTTTTAATTATCAACAGTTTGTTTTTAGCAACAGTTTATGGAACCTTATTTATGAAGTAAAATAACAGAAAGCTAAAGAGTGATTATTTAATTTTATTCAGTAATCGGGCCATATTCTTGAATAACACTCAACAAGTAAATTCGATACTTATGTTAAAATATACTGAGAAGATTGTGAAGAAATGTACTTAAGCTAACCATCACGAGTAAAGATGACATCTTCTATATTTATATTTTTGTGGCTTACCACATGCCCATCAAGCTAACAACGTAAATTGCTAGATACGCAATGAACCTTATTTTAAAACTAGCGAGTGATTAAAAAGTAGGCATGTCAAAAAACCTCATAAAAAGCGTTTTTTTTTCGCTAGGCCACTCGGTTTTAATTCACCGTTTTTCATACACAACACCAAGAATGTCAAAGACGGTCATCTTCTTGTATCTATGACATTTACGCCCGTTCTTTTTGAGTAGCTGATAAAGTCGATACAGAATAGTGATGAGTTCTTCTGTCCCACCAGTCATCGCTTGAAACAGTAATGGAAAGTAATCCTTGATTTTATAAATCGCCTTGTATTCAATCAGCTCTTACTCTTCTTTTCCAGCAGGAGCTGTCGCATTTGAAACATCATAGAAGAACAGAGGAGAATGCCGATAAGTTGCCCATATCAATGGCACTCGAGGTATTCTTTTTTGATGTTTTTACATTCATCAATTTCAAAGAACGACTTCCACGTTTTAAACAAAATCTCAATTTGCCAATGTAGTGAATATAAGGAATGCACGTAGTTAGTTGGCACTTCTTTTAGCGATGTGTTTGTGATGTACACATTCATACCCATCAAACGCTTACTCTTGTCCTTCATGACAATGCTTTTCTTTTTCTCTCGCACGGCTTGATTTTTCAGGCGGGTTTGCGTTTGATCATCCGTTAAACGATGCACAATAACATGCGTAGGAAGCTTTTGAAATTGCTTGGTACCGTACGTTTTATCGTTATTTCCCTTAGTCCAAGCTACACGTTTAAAAATTGACCACTGAGTAAATCATACTCCAACTGGATTTTCATGCCTGTTGTATTACTATGTCCACTTGACCCTTGATAGGCATCAGGCAGCTGAAATACTGTCGCATCTAAAATACGGTTACGATTGAAAGCAGAAATCATATGTGGTGAAAGTGATTGGTTGAACAGAGCTTTTGGGTGAGAAGTACCGTAAATACTTCTTGACGGTGCTAAATACAAAGAGCGATGAGTTCATTTGCTTAATACTTACTAAATCGCTGCACAAAGTCTACTTCTTTGGCGATTTCTTATTAAGATGGAAGGTGATAAAAAGCGTTGTAGCTCTTGTGCGAAAAGCATGGGTTCCTCTGAAATAACATCGTTCATGAAAAAACACCATCCTTCCTCATCAATTTGAAGTGACCCCAAAAAATTAGACAGGTTATTCCATTAGGCAGCTTGATGAACATGGGGTCTCGCCGTTAAAACGCAGATAATACGTAATTTACCGTGAAATGTTGGCTTGTACCATAAGAGACGATTCTGCTAGGAATTCATGAGGCTTGTTCCCTATAGCATTATCTTTGCACCAGAACCGAAAAAACAAAAGAAGCTGACCCAAAAGGATACGTAAAGTAACCTTTTGGCGTCAGCTACGAAATCTTATGGTTTTTTATTTAATGTGTAATTCTACTGAAGTTGGATTTTTGCTGTTTCTGGAAACCTTAATACCTGAACCGCCTCTTTCTTGAATAATCTCAAAAGTAACTTTTCCCTCTACACTCGACACGTCTATTCTATAGACTTTCTCTGTTCCAGGCTCCAGGGTATCTATATGTGTAGGTTGGTCATCTACATAAACGGGTAATAATTCTTTTTTTGAGGAATCTTTACCGTATACATTCATGGTGAATTGACGACTAAGTTTTTGGTTCTTATTTTTAACTTTCACATATAGGTTATCATTATCTTTCTTCGTAGGAATCGTACAGCGTGAGACATTTGTTTTTGACATTTAGTCTCCTCCAAATATTTTTATTTTTCACTCTTTTTTGAGTGATTTAATAGCATCAAGGATAGCTTTACGATTACTGTTATCTCCTTGTAACAATCCATTCAGTGTATTAGTGAGCTGGGAGATTAGAGATTCCATATTTTCTGATTTATGGTTTCCCTTTAAACCTTCCATCATAATAAGTGTAGATAAAGTCATAGCGATATATGCAGCACTATTATCGGTTACGTTGATGATGGTATTGTGTCCGTTTTTAAAGGTATTGTGCCCAGAGCTTGCTTTCGCGTCAGCGTCGGCATCAGCGTCGGCATCGGCATCAGCGTCGGCATCAGCATCAGCGTCGGCATCGGCATCGGCGTCGGCATCAGCATCAGCATCAGCGTCAGCATCAGCATCAGCAGAAGCATCGGCGGCGGCCGGGGGGGGGGCGTGCGGCGGGG
>NZ_MRWQ01000026.1 GCF_001906925.1 Domibacillus mangrovi | reverse complement strand
AGCGCCTGCGCTTTTATTGGTTAAGTCCTCGATCGATTAGTATTCGTCAGCTCCATGTGTCGCCACACTTCCACCCCGAACCTATCTACCTCGTCATCTTCAAGGGATCTTACTTACTTGCGTAATGGGAAATCTCATCTTGAGGGGGGCTTCATGCTTAGATGCTTTCAGCACTTATCCCGTCCGCACATAGCTACCCAGCGATGCCTCTGGCGAGACAACTGGTACACCAGCGGTGCGTCCATCCCGGTCCTCTCGTACTAAGGACAGCTCCTCTCAAATTTCCTGCGCCCGCGACGGATAGGGACCGAACTGTCTCACGACGTTCTGAACCCAGCTCGCGTACCGCTTTAATGGGCGAACAGCCCAACCCTTGGGACCGACTACAGCCCCAGGATGCGATGAGCCGACATCGAGGTGCCAAACCTCCCCGTCGATGTGGACTCTTGGGGGAGATAAGCCTGTTATCCCCGGGGTAGCTTTTATCCGTTGAGCGATGGCCCTTCCATGCGGAACCACCGGATCACTAAGCCCGACTTTCGTCCCTGCTCGACTTGTAGGTCTCGCAGTCAAGCTCCCTTGTGCCTTTACACTCTGCGAATGATTTCCAACCATTCTGAGGGAACCTTTGGGCGCCTCCGTTACACTTTAGGAGGCGACCGCCCCAGTCAAACTGCCCACCTGACACTGTCTCCCACCCGGATCACGGGTGTGGGTTAGAAGTTCAACACAGTCAGGGCAGTATCCCACCAGCGCCTCCACCGAAGCTGGCGCTCCGGCTTCCAAGGCTCCTGCCTATCCTGTGCAGACTGTGCCAAAATTCAATATCAGGCTGCAGTAAAGCTCCACGGGGTCTTTCCGTCCTGTCGCGGGTAACCTGCATCTTCACAGGTACTATAATTTCACCGAGTCTCTCGTTGAGACAGTGCCCAGATCGTTGCGCCTTTCGTGCGGGTCGGAACTTACCCGACAAGGAATTTCGCTACCTTAGGACCGTTATAGTTACGGCCGCCGTTTACTGGGGCTTCAATTCAGACCTTCGCTTGCGCTAAGCCCTCCTCTTAACCTTCCAGCACCGGGCAGGCGTCAGCCCCTATACGTCGCCTTGCGGCTTTGCAGAGACCTGTGTTTTTGCTAAACAGTCGCCTGGGCCTATTCACTGCGGCTCTCGCAGGCTTTCACCCGCAAGAGCACCCCTTCTCCCGAAGTTACGGGGTCATTTTGCCGAGTTCCTTAACGAGAGTTCACTCGCTCACCTTAGGATTCTCTCCTCGCCTACCTGTGTCGGTTTGCGGTACGGGCACCTTACATCTCGCTAGAGGCTTTTCTTGGCAGTGTGGAATCGAAGACTTCGGTACTAAAATTCCCTCGTCATCACAGCTCAGCCTTCACGGAAACGGGATTTGCCTCATTTCCAGCCTACCTGCTTAAACACGCGTATCCAGCTGCGTGATCTCCTATCCTCCTGCGTCCCCCCATCACTCAAACGATGCTTGGTGGTACAGGAATATCAACCTGTTGTCCATCGCCTACGCCTTTCGGCCTCGGCTTAGGTCCCGACTAACCCTGAGAGGACGAGCCTTCCTCAGGAAACCTTAGGCATTCGGTGGAAGGGATTCTCACCCTTCTTTCGCTACTCATACCGGCATTCTCACTTCCAGACGCTCCACCAGTCCTTACGGTCTAGCTTCACAGCAGCTGGAACGCTCTCCTACCACTGACACCTAAGGTGTCAATCCACAGCTTCGGTGATACGTTTAGCCCCGGTACATTTTCGGCGCAGAGTCACTCGACCAGTGAGCTATTACGCACTCTTTAAATGGTGGCTGCTTCTAAGCCAACATCCTGGTTGTCTGGGCAACTCCACATCCTTTTCCACTTAACGTATACTTGGGGACCTTAGCTGGTGGTCTGGGCTGTTTCCCTCTTGACTACGGATCTTATCACTCGCAGTCTGACTCCCAAACATAAGTTTCTGGCATTCGGAGTTTGTCTGAATTCGGTAACCCGGGATGGGCCCCTAGTCCAAACAGTGCTCTACCTCCAGAACTCTTCGTTTGAGGCTAGCCCTAAAGCTATTTCGGAGAGAACCAGCTATCTCCAGGTTCGATTGGAATTTCACCGCTACCCACACCTCATCCCCGCACTTTTCAACGTGCGTGGGTTCGGACCTCCAGTGAGTGTTACCTCACCTTCATCCTGGACATGGGTAGATCACCTGGTTTCGGGTCTACGACCTCATACTCATTCGCCCTATTCAGACTCGCTTTCGCTGCGGCTCCGCATCATCTGCTTAACCTTGCATGAAATCGTAACTCGCCGGTTCATTCTACAAAAGGCACGCCATCACCCATTAACGGGCTCTGACTACTTGTAGGCACACGGTTTCAGGATCTCTTTCACTCCCCTTCCGGGGTGCTTTTCACCTTTCCCTCACGGTACTGGTTCACTATCGGTCACTAGGGAGTATTTAGCCTTGGGAGATGGTCCTCCCGGATTCCGACGGAATTCCTCGTGTTCCGCCGTACTCAGGATCCACTCAGGAGAGAAGAGAATTTCAGCTACAGGGCTGTTACCTTGTTTCGCGGGCCTTTCCAGACCGCTTCACTTATCCTCTTCCTTTGTAACTCCATATAGAGTGTCCTACAACCCCAGAAAGCAAGCTTTCTGGTTTGGGCTATGTCCCGTTTCGCTCGCCGCTACTCAGGGAATCGCGTTTGCTTTCTCTTCCTCCGGGTACTTAGATGTTTCAGTTCCCCGGGTATGCCTCCTCATGCCCTATGTATTCAGGCAAGGGTACCATCCCATTACGGATGGCGGGTTTCCCCATTCGGAAATCTCCGGATCAATGCTTACTTACAGCTCCCCGGAGCATATCGGTGTTAGTCCCGTCCTTCGTCGGCTCCTAGTGCCAAGGCATCCACCGTGCGCCCTTTCTAACTTAACCTAAAAAGGCTTACGTGTCTTACTTGGTTT
>NZ_MRWQ01000025.1 GCF_001906925.1 Domibacillus mangrovi | reverse complement strand
CAGTAAATCACTACTCCCTTTTTGATAACGTTCCGTTCAAAAAAAGATGAACAACCTCAGATGCAATGTCTTTGGGTTCTTTTATACCCGTAAATAATACAGTGAGTGTGAGGCGCTCAATCGTGCCAACTATAATCTCAGCGATTAAACACATGTCCATTTCAGGTCGAAAATAACCATTATCTACTTCAGAAATTAAGTTTTCTCTTATTTGCAGCGCTAACTGTTTTTTAATCTCTTCAGCCTCTGAAGAATGAAAGAATCCGATGCGTGTTAAATTTTGATTCTCAGAAAAAAAAGTAAAGATTCCTGTTAACCCTTTTGTAATCCTTATTGGTAAGGAATTGACATGAATTCCCGTCTCTAAGCGACTCTCAATCGTAAGATCAGATAGCCCTTTGCTAAACGAATCGATTAATTCCTGGAATACTGCCTCTTTGCTTTTAGAGTAAAGGTAAAATGTTGGCTGCGTTAAGCCAGCCCTTTGAACGATTGTGCTAATTTTTGTTTCATAATAACCTTTATGTGCAAATTCTTCTGCAGCGATTGTAAGTAATAGGGCTCTGCTCTGTTCACCGCTAGCCCCTTTTTTTCTGCCCCTTGTACTCATCTAAAATCTCCTTCAAAAGATACAGCACATAATACTCACCAATATTATCTTATAAAAAATTACATAGATCAATATAAATTTTCCTAAATATAACTTAATAACTAAATTTTTCTGAAGGGTACTTACCCGAGCATATCCATAAATGTATGGACTCAGGTTCTGGTGCAACAGAACCATTTGTTTTTTAAAGAAACACTTTTTCTTTGATAGATGGGTGTCATTAAATAGGCAAAAGGTAATGCCCCATCTAAATAGGGACATTTAAAAAGGTCCCTATTTAGATGGGGCAGTTCAGTACAGTTCAACGGATCGGGGGCTTTTTTCAAAGACTGTCCGTGAATCCATAACCATTATTTGCTATTTCTGTAGCACACACAGTTAAAAATTTAAGTAATTCATCCCTGTCACCTTTATTTTGCAAAAATATTCGATAAAACTCTTTGAATTCTTTCCCTTTCATAATTAAAATACTTTTTATCTTTTTCCGACAGAACACTCCTTCCTCGAGGAACGTGAAGGGTGTAGCCCAGTGAGTAGGTGAGAGAGGAATGTCGGTTGGCGATAGCCAAACTATTTGTTATCATGTACTTGTACAGATAGCTCTTTGAAAACTGAAGATATAAGGTTGTTGTAGGGAATTCGTCTACAACGTAAAATCTTCAACGTTCTATCGTCCCACGCTCACCGAAGTGGCGAAAACCAAGCGAAAGTAGGGAGCGTGGCGAGTCAACGTACAAGAAACTTCTAACCGTAGGGACTACGGAGTGAGCCTGCTAAGATAACGGGTGGATACACTCGTGTTCGCAGGAATCCTCCACTTCAAGCGTTCGCTAAGTGGGGGTAGTTCAAAATAGTATTGCTGTTTACGAAAAGCACACCTTCATCACTGCTGTACGGAATAATTTGATTATACAAATTCAATTCTTCACAGATTTTCTTTAACTTATGTTTTTCCATTCCAAGATCTCTCTCCTTCAGATTTTATCTTTTGTCGGTAGGCGTTAGCCAAAATATTGGCCATCATGTACTTGTACAAATTGCTCTTTAAAAACGGAAGATATAAGGTTGTTGTAGGAAATTCGTCTACAACGTAAAATCTTCAACATTCTATCCACCTATGATGATATTCTATTTTATACCGTTTCGCCATCATATTTCCATCTCCTCAATCTGATGGATATGATTGTAGCCAAAATACCAAGACGAGGCAACGCTTATTTTATGTTTTTAGTTTTTAGACACAACCTAAAAGAAATGGAAAAAAGAAAAACGTATCGCCAGTCGAATGGCGTAGTTGGCACAGACCTTGCCCTCTTGACAGTCTGTTTATCTCTCAAAAGTTGTTCGCCTAAGTTCTGCCTCTTTCGATAAATGTATTTTAAGCAAAAAAAGTAAATAAAAGGATACACAAATGAAAATTTATGTGTTATTCTATAAACAGTCATGAGATTCATCTCTTGTGTACAGGACTATATCATCCTGTATAGACGGGATGAATCCACTCTTTTAAGGGGTTTACTCGGCTAAGTAAACCCCTCTTTTTTTTGCTTTGGTCTTGCTTTTGAGTACGCAGAACCCTACAGGACATAAAAAATAGGCAGTCCATGCCCATATGATAGATGGACACAAACTGCCTAAAAGTTCTCTCACTATATTATTGCATAAATGCTGGAAGAGCAGCTGCATGTTTCGAATAGATTGCTTCTCCATCGCTTTCACCATCAAAAACAACTGGGAAGTCTGGTGAGAAGAGGATAACATCTCCTGCTTCTGCTACGTAGCGGTTGCCTTCTTTATCACGGATGATAAACTTTCCTTTTGTTACAACTTTGTATTCTACAACGTCATACAAGAAATCAAATGATTCACCTGGTGACATTGAGAAGAAACCGATTGTAAGCGGGTTTGACGTTTCTGTTACCGGTACGTCAACGATTTTGCTGTTTACTCCTGGTTGGTTAATGATCGTACCTACATCTAGTTTTGGAAACAATTTGTCTAAATCTGCTGCTTTAAAAATTTGAATTCCTGGTTCTTGGCTTAATGCTTTAGTCATGATCAACACTCCTATAATTTGTTATTTCTTACTTGGATTGGTACTACACACATTGTATATCATAATTTTCAGAAAAAAAAGTAGGGTCTTTTTTTTCACATATTGTCGAAAAGTATACTGATATTGTCGAAGTGTGTATGGATAAGATTAAATCTGAAGAAATAATGAGAGGACGTACATTTCTATGAAGCTAGTTACAGAACAAGTGGTGGGTAGTTCAAATTCATAACAGCTGTCGGCCAGGAACAAGAAGGACAGATATCATTTTCCGTAAAAAAAGCGATTCGGACAGAACGACTACCAGAATGGTTTGTGCAGCAAAGACAGAGCAATGATCAGGAAGAAGCGCTGGAGCAATATTTGAAGCAAGAGAAAAACTGATTTTTTTAGAGATCCATATGATTAAAAAAGCTAAGTTTCTTCGAATAAACCATTATAGGAAGAAACGTTTATTCGAAGAAAGGAAGAGTGGGAGAGGCAGCCATATTCTCTTTCGCCATATCTTATCTTGCGCTTGAGGTAGAAGTTCCAGAGTCACCCACTTAAAATGGAAAACAAGCTCTAACACTTATAGATCAAGGGTTAAAGCTTGTTTTCGTATTCAAGAAGGAATATAAGTACAACATAATAAAAGAGTGAAAAAACAAGACTCTTGTTCGGTATTTTTAGAGATCAACAAGAATTTTGTGTTTTACTCTTTTTTGGCGTATATCGATTAAATGCAGAGCCTGTTATTTAGCTCCTATGTCAGAGAGAATTCCCTGAGCTTCATAAAGATAGCTTTTAAATTGATTTGAAAAATTTGTTTTTAGACCAAGCTCGATCCAGTCAGCAGCTGAACAATCCAATAAGACTATATACTCGGATAATTCAATTGCCACAATTTCAGGCGAATTGTATTTTTTCTCTTCATATAAGTGGTCATAATCCTCGTTTATACTGTAAATTCAATCGCCAGTTGCCGAGTTCTTTTCCAATATTTTTGCATTTGCTTCTGCTTTACCAAATGTGCCTGAAACAAACCCCATAATGAAGTCATAATTCCCTGTACCTAAAGCTGCTTTGGCCAGGTATTTTGAAAGGGGCTTATATAGAATATGTAAGCAGCCTTTCGCATCGTTTTGTGTATCTATCCCTTTGAATTGCCAAAGAAAAAATTCTTCCACAAACTTTCTCCGCCATTCGCTTTTCTGAATGCTGCCTAAAACATCGTCAATAAACTTCTTCTTCAAGTATTCTGATACATCATGTGTTCTATGTATATTTTTTAATATCTGATCAATTTTTCCGGAGGAGCTTTCCTGTAAATCAACAGCTTGATAGTCCATAATGAATTCCTTTAATAACTGTTCATATGTTGTATCATCTTTAAATATGAGCACTCTCGTGATTCCGTATTCTATTTATCTATAAAAAAGGATAAAGAAGTTTTATTACTTCTGTTCATGATATTTGTAAGGATTTTATCAAATTCCAAAAGAGCATCCCATCCTTAAGGAATGTGAAGAGCATAGCCTAATGAATACAATAGAATAGGGATGAATATCGGATAGGACACACTAAAATATATGTGTCCAGATTGTTGTAAAACATCTGAACATTCAAGGTGATCGCCTCCTAAAAGAATAGTTTATTCCTATAACTATCTATAGGAAGGCTTCGCCAAAATACTAGAAGAACTATTTTAACAGTGGAATTAACAAAGTAGAAGTAAAGAAGAAAAATAGTTGGCTAATTTGATTTAGAGGATTCATTTTAGTATTTTTGCGGTTCAGTTAGACTGTAACAAATAGAAATAAACAAAAGTGAAAAGGTGTTCATTTGTCCAATTTTGTCCAGATGTTTAGTGCAAAAGTGAACAAATGAACACATTATTATACAATTTTCTATCAATTTATAATATACATAAAACGTTTATTTATGATTTGCATAAAACTAAAATAAAATTTTCATGGTAGAAGATAGAAGAAAAACAGCTTTATATCACTAATTAAACGATAATACCTCCTTATAACTCGAAATAGCTTGTTAAAAAATTAAATATTCTGTCAAGTTGGCACGGTAATTGCAATATTAAAAGCAAGGACAATAGATTATGACAGATTGTCCGCTAAATGAATAAGCGTGTTGAAAGGAAGTGAATATCACAGGATTTATGGACCTTAAAACGCTGCTTCATCAGGATAAGATTGATAGCGTATACAATCTAACAAGAGCTGAAGTAGAATAACGGATACTTGTAGCAGAACTCCCGAAGGAAGATGACAAGAGATAGTTGAGATTCATCTTTATCGGATGGCAGTGAAAGGAGGTAGCACATGCAAGATGGTATATTGGAACTCGATATTAAGGTTGATCAGAATGAAAAAAGTTACGTTTCCCGGATGAATTACAGATTTCCATTAAAGATCATGCGTCCATTTTATTTGGACGATATGGGTACTGCATTTTTGTATGTTTTTGACACAGCAGGAGGGATGTTGGCCGGAGATCGTGCGGATTATTCTATAAGTGTGGAAAATGGCGCGCATCTTTATTTGACAAATGCCTCGACTTCTAAAATCTATCAAATGCCAGAAGGCAAGGCTTGTATAAACCAACACTTCCATGTAGGTGAGAATGCCAGCTTTGAGTGTTTTCCCGAGGCTATCACTTTGTTTAAGCAATCAGAACTGGAGACATACACCCGAATTGATGCACATCCAAATTCCGTATTGGCTTACTGTGAAATGTATTCCAGTGGCCGTAAAAGCGCAGGAGAGTCGTTTGAATTTAGAAGTCTCTCGAATCGGTTTCATTTATATATCGGAGGAACACTGACAATTTGGGAGCAATATCGATTAAACATGGAACGGGAACAATTTGCACGGCTTGGTTATTTAGAGGGATATTCACATTGGGGAAACCTCTATTTATATGCTGGTCAAGATAAAGCGGATAGCATTACACGGCTTCAGGAATATTTATCAACAAAGGAAAGATCGAATATTCGTGTAGGGTGTTCACTGCATCCAAGCAATGTTATTACGGTCAAAGTGCTTAGTTCAAACTATGAAGAGATGACAGAATTGATTAATGATATTTGGTCTTTTATGAGACCGTTGATGTTGAAAGGGGAGTTGCCTTATATCCGGAAATAAGCAAACATCAAGTTTACTTACATGGTTGCAATTGTCTGGAGGAACATTTCCAACAGGTAGCTTTAACCATTCCTACGGCCTTGAAACTTATATTCAGACCTATCGTATCAGTACAGTTGCAGAAGTAGAGAGTGTTTTAAAAACCATCCTTGAAGTAAACATTCATTTAGACGCTGTATTTGTCAAAGAGGCGTATGAAGCTACTTTACAGGATGATTCAGTTAGATTGGCCGAGCTTCAACAATTGTATACGGCTGCAAAACCTGCCAAGGAGTTATTCGAGGCTAGTATGAAAACAGGCAGAGCGCTATTGCTTGGTGTGAAAAAACTACAGGCAGGCAATGAAACGTCTTTTTACGGAAACTTGTTAAACAATTCTTTGCAGTATCATTACGCGATAGGCTATGGCGTAGTGGCAGCGAAACTGTCTTTACCTCTGAGGGAGACTGTGCAGACGTTTCTTTTTTCTGGAATGGTATCTTTGGTATCCGTGGCGACCCGAATTATGCCACTTGGCCAAAATGAGTCGCAGCTTGTGCTCTACAGACTTGGGAAACAATTGGAGAATTATCCGATAATAGAAGAGGAACTGACAATTGAGAACGTCAATAGTTTTTCCCCTGGTCTTGAGATCGCTTCAATGGAACATGAAACCTTATATACAAGGCTTTGCATGTCATAAAACAAAGAATAGGTGGTGGAGGAAAAAATGCATTTAACTCCAAGGGAAAATGAAAGGCTGCTAGTATTCACTACAGCTGAATTAGCAAGAAGAAGACTGAAAAATGGAATGAAACTCAATTATCCAGAAGCGGCGGCAATTATAAGCGATGAGCTTATGGAACAGGCCGTTACAGCGAACAAGCGGTTGGCGGATATTATTTCTTTTGGCACACAAATATTGTCACAAGAAGATGTCCTGCCTGGAGTGAAAGAGCTAATCCCGATCATACAAGTAGAAGGAATGTTTTCAGACGGATCAAAATTAATCACTGTACATGACCCAATTCGTCTCCCGACAAGGTCAGAAATAGGGAATCAAAACTATTTTACATTGGATGATTCCATTTTTACTTCGACAAGATCTGAGAACGTGAACCAAACTGTTTAATATTTCAGGAGGTGACAGAATGACTAAAATTATTGGAAATGTAGGGGAAATTCGTTACGAGGGAGAATCTATTACGCTGCGTCCAGGATCTCGAAGAGAGGTAATTCGAGTTCAGCATTGTGGTGACCGTCCTATTCAGGTAGGATGCCACTTTCACTTTTTTGAAGTGAACAAAGCCCTGCAATTTGACCGTGAAAAAGCATTTGGTATGCATCTGGATATTTTGTCTGGCACGGCTATTCGATTTGAACCTGGTGAAGAAAAGACTGTTCAGTTAGTCGACTTTGGAGGGAAAAAGAATATATTTGGTTTTAATGGGTTGACGATGGGTTCTATTGAAGATCAAACCATTAAAGAAAACGCTTTTAAAACAGCACGAGAAAAAGGTTATATGAAAAAATGATGAACGACGGGCGGGGATATGAAAACCAGTAAACACCCTGCCTTAATTGAAAGGATGGATCCCATTCGTATAAATGTTGGGCAATAAAGCTGTTTAACATTAGCTTAATAAGTATCTGACATTTGCTTATGATTTTCACTTACAAAATCAATCAATATCAAAGTGGAGAGGATCAATTCAGTGTATTTAAAAGAAATACTATATTTAACAAAAAGCATAGATGAAGATCGGCAGGTCATGTATGAGTTGGCAGTTAATAAAGTACTATCTGATCCTGATGTAGTAAAAATAAGCCAAAAAATAGACAGAAAAATCGAAATAGTACAAAAGATTATGCGTAAAGCGTGCGGTTAATAAAATTTAAAGTCTGACTAAGTCTGCAAACAATACTAATGGTGAAAAGGGGATAACAATGGAAGTAAATAGAAAGCATTACGGTGAATTATTTGGTCCCACTGTTGGAGATAAGGTCTCACTCGCAGATACAAATCTAGTTATTGAAATCGAGAAGGATTATAATGCTCCGAACTATGGAGACGAAGCAGTGTTCGGGGGCGGCAAGACATTGCGGGAGGGAATGGGACAATCATCTATTCCGAATAGTGAAGGTGCACTAGATTTTGTTATTACGAATGTCATCATAATGGATCCTATTCAAGGGATTGTCAAAGGCGATATTGGTATCAAGGAAGGTAAAATTGTGGGCATCGGAAAGGCTGGAAATCCTAACACGATGGAGATTACCCCGGGTCTGATCGTTGGTCCTGGTACTGATATCATTTCCGCTGATCCTGGGATGATAGCAACACCTGGAGGAATCGACACTCATGTACACTTTGACTCAGCTCAATTAGTTGAAGAAGCACTCAGCAGCGGACTGACGACCATGCTTGGGGGCGGAACGGGTCCGAAGACTGTAGGCATCGAAGCGCCCGGTGCTTTTAATATCCAGCGAATGATTAATGCCTTTGAAGCGTTTCCGATGAACATGGGTATGCTTGGTAAAGGAAATTCGAGCGATAAAGCGGCATTGGTCGAACAAATTAAAGGAGGGGCAATTGGACTTAAAATTCATGAGGACTGGGGAAGCACGCTGTCAGTCATTGATACATGCCTTCAAGTAGCAGATGAAATGGATTTTCAAGTTCAAATTCATACAGATACGCTAAACGAGTCTGGATTCGTAGATGATACATTGGAAGCGATCGATGGCCGGACAATCCATGCTTATCATATTGAGGGAGCAGGCGGAGGTCACGCACCAGATATACTAAAGGCGGCAGGCTATCCGCATATCATTCCATCTTCCACTAATCCGACAAACCCTTTTACCGTCAATACGGTAGATGAGCATCAAGATATGATTATGGTTTGTCATCATTTGAATCCGGCAGTACCCGAGGATGTCGCCTTTGCAGATTCTCGTGTTCGAGCAGAAACGATAGCTGCGGAAGACGTTCTTCATGATATGGGAGCTATTAGTATTATGGGCTCCGATTCTCAAGGTATGGGCCGCATCGGAGAGAGTATCATGCGTGTATGGCAGCTTGCTTCCAAGATGAAACTTCAGCGAGGAGCGTTATCTGAGGAACAAGGAGACAATGACAACGCTCGTGTGCTTCGTTATTTGGCCAAATATACAATTAATCCTGCTACTGTATTTGGCATTAAAGATTATGTCGGTTCTTTGGAACCTGGCAAGCTAGCAGATATAGTTCTTTGGCGTCATACCTTATTCGGTGCGAAGCCGGAGACAATTATTAAAGGCGGTTTTATTGCATGGTCAACAATGGGAGAGCCTAACGCTTCGCTCATGACTTGTCAACCAGTGCTGTACCGGCCACAGTATGGATCTTTTGGAGGCAATCCGAACAAGCTATCCTATATTTTTGTTAACCAGGCGGCTATAGATAATGGAATCGCCGATCAGCTCCCAGCATCCGCAGAGAAGTTTGTACCGGTTCGAAATACGAGAAATCTTCGTAAAAAAGATATGATACGGAACAATTATTGTCCTGATATCAAAGTGGATCCTGAGACGTACCGTGTAGAAGTAGATGGAGAATTGGTGACCTGCGATCCGTTAGAGGAAGTACCGATGAGCCGACTTTATTTTCTTAGATAAGAAAGGATGATGTGTAATGATTTGCAATCAAATAGCAGGAAATGTATTTGAAGACGGGCTTGCTAATGAGAACGAGGAGTTACGTGGATTTGAGACTGTTGAAGTGACATGGGATGAATGCGCTAAACGAATCCTTCGCAAGAAGACAAATCGTGGCAGAGAAATAGGCATTTCCTTGCCAATGCAGCCACAGACTTCACTTCGCCATGGAGATATTCTGACAAGGGAGGAAGAAGGGACAGTTGTTATATCCCTTCAGCCTTGCGATGTTTTCGTTGTGTTCTCTGAAACAACCAAAGAGCTTGGGTTGATCGCCTATGAATTCGGAAATAGACATTTGCCTCTTGAAGTGACGGATAGCGGGGAAATTGTTCTACTAATAGACGATCCGACGGAAGTGCTATTGAACAAGCTGCATGTACATTATGAGACACAATGCAGACGCTTCCAACCTATTCCAAAGGGAGGCGGACATCACCACCATGATCATGACCATAATCATGATCACGAACACAATCATGGTCATATAGATCAAAACTTGATGGGCAGTAAACAATAAACTTTTAACGGAGGTATGTAAAATGGGATATGTCAGATTAGGTATTGCAGGACCAGTTGGTTCAGGAAAAACGGCACTTGCCGAGCGTTTGACGAAATATATGGCAAAGGAATACAGCATGGCCGTCGTTACAAACGATATTTATACAAAAGAAGATGCGGAGTTTCTCGTTCGTTCAGGGGTACTCCCCCCGGAACGAATCGTTGGAGTCGAAACGGGAGGATGTCCTCATACGGCTATCCGAGAAGATGCTTCCATGAATTTAGAGGCAATTGACGATCTTGTTGAGCGTTTTCCAGATGTCGAGCTTATTTTAGTAGAGAGTGGGGGCGATAATTTGTCGGCCATCTTTAGTCCAGAGCTAGTTGATGCTTTCATTTATGTTATCGATGTGGCTGAAGGAGACAAAATCCCACGAAAAGGCGGCCCTGGTATTACTCGTTCCGATTTGCTAGTCATTAACAAGATCGATCTTGCTCCTTACGTTGGTGCAGATTTGGAGATGATGGATCGTGACACTAAACGTATGAGAGTGGATCGGCCATATTTGTTTACCAATATGGTAACAGAAGAAGGTTTGGATGAAGTTATTAGTTGGATCAAGAAGCAAGTTCTTCTAGAAGATCTTTCTTTAAAGAGTCATTGAATTTGACTTAATACTAGCGCCAGATAAATTATTCAAAATAATTGAGGAAAACGATCTTTGATGGATATTGCTTTTATCTTCAGGTTTCTGTCCTATCTGATCGTTTTCCGAATAAAAAGTGCATGTTCAAAATAGAATTTGGATTCCCCATACACTATAAATCTATACCAATTGTCTTAATGAATGTGGGTTTTGATTATGGCGGAAGCTAGACTATTAGGATAAAATCGCCAAAGTAAATATGAATAAATGAGCGTAAATGAATTTTGAGGCATTTACGCTCATTATATATCATTAAAAGTGATGAATTTAAACAAAAAAACAAGACTATAATCCGGATTATATTTCTACAAGAAGTGTTTTATTTTACTGATTCTTAAAGGAGGCTGAAAAAGTGAGCTCGGTTGGACTAATGTATGTAGGTGCTGTATTATTTGTCAACAGTTTAATGCTGTTCGGTAAAATCGACGGCAAAAGTGCAGGGGTGTTTAACCTCTTTGTCGGTGCTATACAGGTAATCTCCCCTCTCTATTTAATATTCACAGCAAATGGAGATTCTTGGGTCATTTTTAATGCCTCTGGTATTTTTTTATTTGGTTTTACGTACCTCTATGTAGGTATTACGAATCTTAAAAACTATGATTCCTCAGGCGTAGGCTGGTACTCCTTGTGGGTAGCTATCCTTGCAGTAGGTTATGCGAGTGTAAGCTTTATCCATTTCAATGATGTGAAATTTGGTATTATTTGGCTTATGTGGTCTTTTCTTTGGACATTGTTCTACTTATTACTATCATCAAAGAAAAATATTGGTATTTTTACCGGATGGGTGGCTCTCATTCAATCCTGGATTACGGCGGCTATTCCTGCTTTTCTGATCTTAATTGGTCAATGGGATGCAGTAGGGCCAAAAACAACATGGGGGATAACGATACTCACAATCCTACTTTTCATAGTTGTGTATTTGTTCACTAAGCCCCATGTATCTTCTAAGGTTTCTGAAATGAAATCAGGGGCTTAACGTATGAGTGCCAGACAGGCACAGCGCCTGTCTGCTTTTAAGATTAAAATTTCTTTGAATGAATAATAATTGTAGTTTCCAAATTAATCAATATCTACCTATACAATCTTATTAGTGATAAAAGCAGTTCTTGAAAACTATGTAACGGTAGTGGTGAGGTATGTATCTATGCACACAGATTTGACTTTACTGGGATTTTTATTGATTCCAAAATTAATAGTAAACTTTCTTCTTATTTGTAAGAATGGTTAATAATCTAGGGGGCTAAGCATGATTGAAAAATTGTGTTACTTATAATGGAATCGTTTTCATAGTGCATACTTTTTAAAATCATAAAGGAACAGAATCGTAGATGATTTTTAAAAAACGAAGGAGGTATATCAATGGAGGTAGGTTATCTATCCATTCTAGCTTTGGGATTTTTACTTGGAATCAAACACGCAATTGAACCAGACCATATAATCGCTGTATCGACAATAGCTAGTCAAAGTAAGAAGTTATTGCGTTCCTCTTTAGCAGGAGTGTTTTGGGGCATAGGTCACACTGCAACATTATTTATAGTGGGAATTATTTTCATTCTTATGAAAGATGAAATACCGGAAGAATGGGCTATGTCATTAGAATTTTTAGTAGGTATTATGCTTGTTTATCTTGGTATTACAACGATTCTATCTTTTAAAAATATTCATACACATGAGCATGAACATCATGGAGAAGAACATAAACATATTCATTCACATGAACACGGTGGTAAACATGAGCATAAACACCGCCATAAAAATGGAACATATCTAAAATCCTTGTTGATTGGCTTAGTTCATGGCCTTGCTGGAAGTGGTGCAATGATTCTATTAACGATGAGTACAGTAAAGAGTGTCTGGGAAGGCGCTATTTATATCCTTATATTTGGTGCAGGAACAGTCGTTGGTATGCTTTTCTTTACTACGATGATTGGAATTCCATTTGTTTTTAGTGCTAAAAAGATAAGTATGAATAAAACACTTACCCAAATTACTGGGGTGGTTAGTACAGTATTTGGGATTTATTACATGTACAACTTGGGAGTAATAGAAGGATTGTTTAAACTATGGATACAGTAATGCCAGTTTACTAATCCCTGTTTTTTAGGCGTATTTTTTTAAACTAAAATTTTAAAAATAAACTTCCAAAAGTAAGCTTGCTTCCCGTTTGTAAGGAAAGTGAATATTCCATAGTATTATACAATCTAAAAGCTTACTTTTGCAGTAATTAATCACTTTATTGTTTTCAATGAACCTATAAATCTGTAAGGGTGGATCAGTATGGGTAAAAAATTTTATTTCATTGTAATGTTAATAGGCTTTATTTTTACGATGGTTTTAGCTGGTTGTTCAGAGTCAAGAAGCTTAAGCAATAATAATGAAGCGGAACAAAATGTATCCAACAAAGATGAATTAGTTTTAGCTGTAGGTTCTGAGCCTGAAACGGGTTTTGATCCGACTACTGGCTGGGGACGATATGGATCTCCTCTTTTTCAGAGCACATTACTAAAACGTGATAACGATCTTAAAATTGTGAACGATCTTGCAATGGGATATGAAGTGAGCAAAGATGGACTTACATGGACAGTAGAGCTTCGCAAAGGTGTGAAATTTTCCGATGGGCAACCATTAACGGCCGCTGATGTGCAATATACTTTTGAAGAAGCCTCAGCAAGCGGTTCAGTCCTTGATCTGCAGGTTATGAAAAAAATGGAAATGGTAGATGACTATAAAGTAAAGTTTACTTTAGCACAAGCACAATCGACTTTTGTCAATTTGCTCGTGACCACTGGCATTGTGCCTAAACATGCCCATAGTAAGGAATACGCTGAAAAGCCAATCGGCTCAGGTCCATATCAACTTATACAATGGGATAAAGGGCAACAGCTTATTGTTCAAGCCAATCCAGAATACTACGATACAAAGCCTGTATTTCAAAAAATAACTTTTCTATTCTTAAATGAGGATGCAGCCTTTGCCGCAGCTAAGGCTGGAAAGGTTGATGTGGCCTATATCCCGGCCTCGTTCAGCAATCAAGAGGTGCCAGGCATGCGGCTGGAGTCTGTTAAAACAATTGATAATCGAGGTATAATGTTTCCATTTGTAAAGTCTGGAGAAAAAACAGAAGATGGATTTCTAATTGGGAATGATGTTACAGCCGATCCGGCTATTCGGAAAGGAATTAATGTAGCTATAGATCGTGAAGCACTAGTTGATGGTGTTTTAGACGGGTATGGAACACCTGCCTATACGATAGTTGACGGCCTTCCTTGGTGGAACCCGGAAGCTGTGATCCAAGATGCTGATATGGAGAAGGCAAAAAAAATTCTTAAGAACGCCGGCTGGGTAGATAAGAATGGAGATGGAATTCTAGATAAAGGATCTATGAAAGCCGAATTTACTCTTCTTTATCCAGCAGACGATGTCACGCGTCAATCTCTTGCAATATCAACAGCAGATATGTTGAAACCCCTTGGCATTAACATCCTTGTTAAAGGGGAAAGTTGGGGAAACATCAATTCTTTACAGCATTCTAATGCTGTGCTTTTTGGATGGGGAAGTCACGATCCGTTGGAGATGTATAATGTTTATAGCAGTAAAAGTGCTGGAATAGACAATTACAATGCAGGTTTTTATCATAACTCTATAGTTGATGAGTATATGAAAAAAGCATTAGCAGCGACGAATGAAGAAGAGGCAACTGAAAATTGGAAAAAAGCGCAATGGGATGGAACAACCGGTTTAAGTGCAAAAGGAGATGCTGCTTGGGCATGGCTCGTAAATATTGATCATTTATATTTAGTAAATGATCATCTTAGTATCGGAAAACAAAGAATCCATCCTCATGGTCATGGATGGCCGGTTACAGATAATATCGTAGAGTGGCGATGGAATGAATAGATTAAAAGGGGAATTTAGCAAATCATTACTAACGTTTTTGGTCATGAAAGGGATAAGGATGGTCTCACTTCTTTTTGCGATATGCCTCGTTTCTTTCATTCTTGTAAAGAGTTCCCCTATTGACCCTATCCAGGCATATGTAGGTGCTGATATGATGCGGGTGAGTCCTGAACAACGAGAGAATATTGCTGAGTATTGGGGGTTGGATAAACCCGCAATTGAGCAGTTTTTTCATTGGGGCTCTGCCGTCGCCGGAGGTGATTTAGGAACATCTATGATTTTTCGTCAACCGGTAGCTGATATCATCCACGAACGATTCTTTAGTTCACTTGCTCTCATGTCTACAGCCTGGGTACTATCAGGAATATTTGGCTTTGCAATGGGGGTTGTGGCGGCTATGAAAAAGGATACATGGGTGGACCAGTTCATCAAATGGTACTGTTATACACTGGCGTCTACTCCAACGTTTTGGATGGGACTCCTCTTGCTTATGATATTTGCGGTTTGGTTAGGTTGGTTTCCTGTTGGGATGGGGGTACCGGTTGGAGTAATTGCAGAAGATGTTACAATTGGAGACCGTGTCCTACATCTCATTTTACCTGCCCTAACGTTAAGCATTATTGGTGTAGCAAATATTGCCCTGCACACTAGACAAAAACTCATTGATGTACTAGCAAGTGATTATGTATTGTTTGCTAAAGCAAGGGGTGAAAGGGGCTTTATTCTATTTTGGAGACATGGCTTGCGTAATATAGCTTTGCCAGCTGTTACGCTGCAGTTTGCATCTTTTAGTGAGCTTTTTGGTGGGGCTATACTTGCGGAACAAGTATTTTCCTATCCAGGTTTAGGTGAAGCTACAGTAGAGGCAGGATTGCGTGGGGATGTTCCCCTTCTGCTAGGTTTAGTCCTTTTTAGCGCCTTATTTGTTTTCGCCGGAAATCTAATAGCAGATTTAATCTATCGTGTGATTGATCCACGTATGAAGGGAGCAAAGTCCGTATGAATAACGTTCATGAAACAAGTAAAAGTCAGCAATTTGGACTTCTTCCAAGATTGAATCGAAGGCAGCGGACGTTACTCGTTATCTTACTAGCTGTTGCCTTGCTATTTAGTGTCTTATCGGGAGCATTATTAATAAGCAATGACAGGCTGGCCACCAATTTGGAATGGAGAAACGCTGCTCCTTCACTTGAACATCTGTTTGGCACGGATTGGCTTGGTCGAGATATGTTTACCCGCACTTTAAAAGGCCTTGCTTTGAGTGTAGGGGTTGGCATGATAGCCGCTGGTTGTAGTGCACTGATTGCTCTTGTACTTGGCTTGTCAGCTGCCACGATGGGAGAAGCAGTCGATCGTATAATTAGCTGGTTGATTGACCTTTTTTTAAGCGTTCCGCACCTCGTTATCCTTATCCTTATTTCATTTGCGATGGGTGGAGGAATAAAGGGGATCATTGTTGGAATCGCTTTTACTCATTGGCCCAGTCTAGCCCGTGTCATCCGTGCAGAAGTTATGCAGCTTCGTTCGGCTGAGTATATACAGATTTCTCGTCGTCTAGGAAAGTCCCGCTGGTGGATTGCGAGGAAGCATATACTGCCGCATTTTATTCCTCAATTACTTGTCGGTTTATTATTACTATTCCCTCATGCAATTTTGCATGAGGCAGCTGTCACTTTTATTGGCATGGGCTTATCACCTCACCAGCCAGCTATTGGTATTATTCTTTCTGAATCCATGCGGTATTTATCGTCAGGTATGTGGTGGCTAGCGTTTTTCCCTGGCGTTTCCTTATTAATAGTTGTGCGAACTTTTGACTCTATCGGAGAAAACTTACGCATGCTCATTGAACCGCATCATTCTCATCATTAAAAAGGAGGTTGAATGTGAAATGCCTATTCTTGAAGTGCAGGATCTGTCTGTATCTTTCGTACAATATACGAAAGGATTGAGACAAAAAAAAGTGCAAGCCATTACAAGTCTTGATATTACGATGCATGAAGGAGAAATCCTTGCTGTAGTCGGTTCTAGTGGTTCAGGGAAAAGCTTACTCGCCCATGCTATTTTAGGGATTTTGCCAAGCAACGCAAGAGTAAGTGGCACCATAAATTATTCAGGGGACGAACTTACGCCCGTACGCCAAGCCTCCTTGCGAGGACGGGAAATTGCATTAGTTCCACAGTCGGTTAATTACCTAGATCCCTTGATGAGTGTGGGTGCACAAGTACGAACATCTGTACATAACGATAACCCTGTTGAGGTCCAAAAGAAGATCTTTGAACGTTATCATCTAGATCCCGATTTGGATAAAAAATATCCTTTTCAACTATCGGGAGGAATGGCTAGAAGGACACTTGTTTCTATGGCTATGGTTAGCGGCGCAAAGCTGATCATAGCAGATGAACCAACTCCTGGTCTTGATTCAATCGTGATCAAAGAAGCACTCAGCAATTTCCGAGAGTTAGCAGATCATGGCTGTGCTGTAATGATGATCACTCATGATTTGGGATCGGCCCTTCAAATTGCAGACAAAATTGCTATTTTTTATGCAGGAACGACCGTTGAAGTGGCTCCTGTAAAAGATTTCTTCGGCAGGGGAGAAAAGTTACGGCATCCTTACACTAAAGCTTTATGGAGAGCATTGCCACAAAATGAATTTGTACCAATACCCGGGAGTCAACCTCTGCCTAATACTCTACCATCTGGCTGTTTGTTTGAACCTCGTTGTGAAACTGCGACAAGAGAGTGCAGCCTTAAACAACCTAAAATACAAGAAATACGAGGCGGAATGGTGAGGTGTATACATGCAACTTGAGACACGTAATATAGGTTTTCGTTACCCTAAGGGCCCTTGGGTGTTTCAAGGAGTTGATCTGGTAATCAAACCTGGAGAAATCGTTGGTCTTATAGGTCCAAGCGGTTGTGGGAAAAGCACTCTTGGGCGTATATTAGCAGGCTACGAGATTCCAAATGAGGGAAATATAATCATTCAGGATTCGTTACAGTCTGTCTCCCACTCATCTTCGGTTCAACTAGTCTTTCAACATCCGGAGAAGGCTGTGAATCCTCGGTGGAAGATGGAGGACATCTTAAACGAAGGATGGCACCCAGATGATAAATTGCTTTCTTCTCTTGGAATAGAAAAGGAATGGCTTCATCGATGGCCTCATGAATTATCTGGCGGTGAGCTGCAGCGTTTTTGTATAGCCCGATCACTTGGACCCAACACTCGCTTTCTCATTGCAGATGAGATGACTACCATGCTAGATGCAATTACTCAAGCTCAAATTATGCATGCTGTCTTGAAGATCGCTCAAAAGAGGGAGTTGGGTATGCTCATTATAAGCCATGAATGGCATTTGATTCAGCGGCTTTGCAACAGAGTAGTTCAGTGGGATCCTAAAAAGTTAAATTTCTATGAAACTGGGTTTACAAAGGCATATGAACAATTTGCTTAGGTTAAGAAAGCAGACTAAACAAACGAGTGGAGTAAAGTGAATTAAAGTCAGCTGATTTTATCAATCGGCTGACTTTATTCATTTGAATACTAGAACCTGCCTTATTTAAATTGTTTGGCTTGAATGTTATGCTCTTCAAGTTTGCGGTATAGGGTTGTGCGGGACATGCCTAATTGTTTGGCCGCTTTTGAAATATTTCCTTTATAGTTCATTAAAGTTTGAATGTAAACTTGCCGTTTGTGCTCATCGTTTTTTTGTTTACTCTTTTCAATGATGAGCATATCAGGAAGGGAATCAACTAATAGATCCTGTGTGTCTGCTTCCAATGCATTGGAAGAATGAATCATAAATTGAGGTAAGTGGGCTATTGTAATGCGAGGAGATTCCTCTGACAAATAAAAGGCTCTTTCTATGACATTGTTCAGTTCTCTAATATTTCCGGGCCAGTTATATGTTCTTAACAGCTCGGCTGCTTCTTCTGAAAGATATTTCCTCGGCTGCCCTAATTCAGCACTAAGTTCCTGCAAATAATAGTGGCTCAATTCGATAATATCTTCGGTCCTTTGGCGAAGCGGTATCAGTTCGATTGTAAAAACATTTAAGCGATAATACAAGTCACTTCGAAAAGAGCCATTGTAAGCTATTTCTTGAAACAGATTTTTGTTCGTTGCGGCAATGATACGTACGTCTACTGGGATAGGTTTATAGCCGCCGACTCGTACGACTTCCTTTTCCTGCAATACCCTCAATAATGTTGTTTGAAGATCAATAGGCATATCTCCGATCTCATCAAGAAAAAGTGTTCCTCCATTTGCAATTTCGAATTTGCCGGGATTCCCCCCTTTTTTGGCTCCTGTGAATGCTCCATCTTCATAACCAAACAATTCTGCATTGATTAGTTCTTTAGAAATAGAAGCACAATTTATCGCCACAAAGGGTTTATCCTTTCGCTTGCTCTCATTATGAATAGCACGGGCGAACATCTCTTTCCCCGTCCCGCTTTCTCCTAATAAAAGAACGTTCGCTTTTGTTTTGGCAGCGGATCGGGCAAATTCAATAGTTTGCAAAAACAATTCATTCAAGCCAATTAAATCATTAGTCGTTAAGCTCTGTCTCTCTTTCAAAGAAAAACGATACATCGGGCGGGGGAGTGGTTTGAAATATATGAAGTGTATAGAATTTTTATGGATCACCTTAACTTCATAGCTGTCTTCTGAATCCTCTCGCTTCAGAGTACGAACAATGTTTTCTGCACTTTCTTCTTCTTGTTCGGAAGAAAGCTCCAGCAAAACGGAATTGACGAAATCTCGTTTACGTTTGAATAGTTCATCGGCTGTTTGATTTTGAAATAGAACCCTCCCTTCTTTTACGGCAAACAAGCTCTTTGTAAGTTGAGAAGATACTCCATGCAGCACATCGGATAGTGTATGTTGTTCCTCTTCAATATCTGCCATATTGGCACACATATGGACAATGCTTCTTATACTTGTGAGCATAAGCTCGGTAAATTCCGGAGTCTTGTTAGATATCCATACTCCTAATACACCTCTCCGCACGCCGGAGTTACCGACAACAGGGAAACCTGCTATCGTTATTCCATATGGAGAATTATTTGCTTTCAGAACTCTAGTAACTTCATAAGAAGATGAGTATTTCCTTAGCGCAAGACCGACCCCGCTTTCATTTAAAGAGGCACTGTAAATATTGTCACCCGGCTTCAATTCATGAAAGTGAGCAGGAATCAGAGATGAATTGAAGATCTCTAGCAACACACCATCCTCATCAAAATAGCCAAACGGAACAGGTATGGTTGCGAGAGATTTTTTCAATTTTGACAGAAGAGGATCATATTTCATAATTTTGGAATTTAAATGGCTGGTGTCATCAATAGGCTTGAAATCCAAAGTTGAGTCTGATAGATTATGCGCTAGAAAAGGAATGGGTATAATAGGATTTCCAGATTCCCATACAATAGTAAACTGACCGTATTTATTAACTTTTCCAATTCTAGAATTTAGCCACAAATGCTGAGTCGAACTATCGAACATGACGTTTCCTTGCGGAGTATCAAGTGAAACTCCAGTCAAGGCGCTGCGAATAGAGTCAGTAGAAATCGTCTCTGTTTTCTTTAATGCCTCGGCCAATAATAAGACACTGTTGTAAGCGCTTTCCGTGGTGGCACTAATAATATCAGTGCCGTATGCTCGTTTGTATTCACTTATAAACTTTCTATTGCTAACACTGTCGATAGAACTGAAATAGGGAAAACAAGAATAATGACCTAAGGCTCTATAGGGATGCAGAGCTGCCACTTCAGCTTCAGCTACAATGGTACTGGCAATTGGCTGATGTAATCCGTATTTCTCATGCTGTTGATAAAAACTGAGCCCACTGTCGCCGACTAATGTTGAAAAAATAACATCCGGGTTCATTCCTTGAATTTCATTGAGAGTCTTAGCAAAGTTCTGGTGTCCTAATGCTACATACTTTTCTCCATAAACGGTACCGCCGTTGGATTGAATCAACTGGCGTATGTGACGGTTCGTTTCCAAAGGATAAATATAATCGGACCCAATTAAATAAAAGGATTTTCCGACATTTTGAATGAGCCATGGAATAAAATCAAGCAGTTGCTGGTTGGGCAACGAACCGCAATAAATAACATTTGGATGCTGTTCTGAACCTTCGTAAAAAGTAGGATAAAACAGCAGAGCATTATGCTTTTCTAAGACAGGGATTACTGTTTTCCTGCAACCGGAGGTGTAGAGACCAACAATAGCTGTTACTTGATCTGAAATAATAAGCTTTTCTGCTTTTCGGGCAGCTATATAAGGATCCGAAGCAACATCTTCAACGATTGGAACTAGGGTTTTTCCATTAATCCCGCCATTTTCATTAATATGACGAATAGCTAATAAACTAGCTTGATGCAGTCCTTGTTCAGTAATACTGGTCGTACCAGTCAATGAAAATAGAATCCCGACTTTTAGCTCGTGATTTTTCAGTTTTTAGCCCTCCTTAAAAAAGAAACAAGTATCATTGCAATGGTAAAGAATGATTTCTATAACTATACTTTCCCCTTTATGTATCTTAATTTGGCTGCATATTTAATGGTTTCATTTATGCCAAATTAAAACATGTTAATGGATAAATCAAATAAGGGTATAATTATTTCCATCATTAGTATGACAATGATTACAATTCTCGTGATTTTTTATTTATTGGTTCGGCCGTGACTCTAACTTTTCTTCATGTTTTCGTCTACGTAAAACGATAAAGGAGTTAGCACCTAAGTAAACTAATTCTATAATAAAGATACTGAATAGGATAATTTGATTGGCTAATCTGAACAACCATGCTTTATTTAGCTTGATATGCACCGTATTAGCTCTTGTAAGGAATTTAGATTAAATATTAGGTAGATAAATACATTCCTTTTAATATAACATAATTGAATATTGCGATAATAGTGAAATCAGTCCTAATTTTTAACAGTTAACGTGGTTCTGGTGCAAAAATAATTTGATGAAAAATAAAATCTTTATTACCTACTAACTTGTCAATTATGATGTTATGCTAAACAACTTATGTATGAATTCAACTTCATTTTGGGCAGACTTCACCCTTTGCTAAACTTGCCCCTTTTTTATCGTATGTATCCCTTCAATGCCACTCAATATATAAGTGGCTGTTTCATACGGATCACGTCCTTTTTTAGAGTAGTTTATTATCAGTATGTCCATGAGTTAGAGATGACTTGCAATTTCCTGGGATTTTTTTCATGTGATATTTACTATGCTTACACCTTAAAACGGCACCAGTTAGCTGACTATTAGCAATCTTTTTTACTCCTGTTAGGCTACATGTAATTAAACAGGAGTGTGGTTATATCAAGGGTTCGCAAGATTCCCTCCCTCTGAAGTGCTCGGCTACGATAATCCTTTTGCCTTCACTTGTCCATATCGCCATGCTAGGGGTGTGCATTTAAAATAAAGTTTGATAATTGCAAAGAAAAAAGAGCTTTATTGGAAATCCCAATGACCAAACTTTATTTTAAATATACATAATAAAAAGTGTGAAACGAAAACATCTTGCTCCCAGTAACAAAAAACAACAACCGTTATATAAGATTTTTATCGAGTATATTAAGAATAAACAGATGATTAAAACGAGGTGAAGGGGCATGGCTAAGTTAGAACGGGAATTATTAAATAAGCTGGTCAGTATGACTGGCGAGCGTACAAGAATTGACGCGAAGACATTTGGCTCCTATATCGTCTATAAAGACCGGGAAGGACGCATTGTGAACGAGTATCCGGATGGAAGAGTGATCGTTCGCAAAGAGGGACGAAAATGACTGGGGAACATATAAACCCCACGATGATTGTATTTGCTGGAAACAATGGAAGCGGGAAAAGAGTCCATTCGGTTAGTACAAGAACATATTCAAACACAAAAAGATTTTTCAATTGAAACAACGCTGTCCGGCAACCTGCCGATCAAACAAATCTCAAAAGCGAAACAGGCAGGATTTAATGTCATCATGTACTATGTTGGAGTAGAAGACATCGACATTAATATTAGTAGAATTGCGTAACGGGTCAAAAACGGCGGGCATCATATCCCGACGGAGGATGTTGTAAGGAGAAAAGAACGTTCATTTAACCACTTGATTGAGTGCCTGTCTATAGTGGATACATTATATATCGTCGACAATACCAAACTTAACGCGGCTATTATGGCCGAAATGGAGAGCGGTATTCTTTTAAGTAAAGATCCAGATGCTCCTATGTGGGTAGAAAATATTTTAAACTATGTAGAGAATGATGGAGATTAAGGAAGAAAAGGAAGTGCTTTTAAAATGGCATCTCCTTTTTTTGTGATGAGCGAACTCGTACCACATACTTTATATAAGTAGGGATTTATCCGATATAAAACGGTGTGAGCCTTTCCGCTAAGGTTTTGTTCAGCTGTTGATCCTATGTTAAAAGCTTGCTGTTTTAAAGTCATATTTTTTCTTCTGAACCTGTTCGTAAAAGTACACTTTTGCGAACAGGTTCTTTCTTTGTCTAATCTGCTCACCTTTATGTTCGTAAACACATGAAAATAATTAACGAACGTTCGTTATATTTATACACTTTTACGAACGTTTTTGGTAGAATGAAAGAAAAAAGAATCGTATGAGGTAGATAAAAATGGAAGTCCGAAAGTTTGGCTACATACGCGTGAGCAGCAAGGATCAAAATGAAGGAAGACAACTGGAAGCCTTGAGAGAAAAAGGGATGGATGAACGAGACATTTTTCTCGATAAGCAAAGTGGAAAAGACTTCAACCGGGAGCAGTATCAGTTGCTGAAGAGAATGTTAAGAAAAGGCGATGTGTTGTACATTCATTCTCTGGATCGTTTCGGAAGGAATAAAAATGAGATTTTACAGGAATGGAATGAGATTACGAAGGTTATTCAAGCTCATATTGTCGTGATCGATATGCCATTGCTCGATACAACGCAGTTTAAGGATAGCCTTGGCACATTTATCGCTGATTTGGTTTTGCAGATTCTTTCTTGGATGGCGGAAGAAGAACGAGAACGGATTCGGAAAAGGCAGCGTGAAGGCATTGATGTAGCTTTAAAAAATGGCGTAGCATTTGGCCGACCGAAAGCAAACGTGACAGAAGAATTCAAAGAAGTGTATGATCGTTGGAAAGCAGGGGAGATGACAGCGGTTCAAGCGATGGGAGAAGTAGGTTTGAAAAAGACGACGTTTTATAAATTAGTAAAGGAGTACGAAAAGGAGTTTAAAAAGTAATTATATGAATATGAAGAAACTCGCCAAAAAAGAAAATGTTGCCCAACGAAAGATCCAGATTCCATGCAGTCGTTCGTGAAGGAGAAAAACATTTACATGATGATCGAAGAAGCCCTGGAGCAATATTTGAAACAAGAGTAAAAAACAAAATCCTTGTCAATGTGTTCGGAGACCAACAAGAATTTTGCACTTTACTTATACTTGAAGCCTGTTATTTAGGCTAGTTTGCAGATCCTATGTCAGATATGCTTAATCTTCCTTAGTTTATAGTTACTGATAGAGTGGGATCTGTATGAAAACGCATGTTCCTTTATCTACTTTACTTGTCACCCTGATCTCTCCGTTCATCCCCTTTATTGTGCTAAAGGCCACCATCATCCCAAGTCCCGTTCCGTTTTTTGCTCCCTTTGTTGAAAAATAAGGTTCTCCCAGTCGATTTAACTGTGAGGATGTCATTCCTATGCCCGTATCCCGTATCTCAATTTGGATGTCAGTGTCATTAGAGAGAAGGGACACCTGTAGTTCTCCCCCAGTTGGCATGGCTTCTATCCCATTCTTCAATATATTAATGAAACATTGCTGCAGTTTTTTTCTTTCTCCGATAATAAAGTAGGTTCCCCGTTGGCTAAAAGATAAGTTGATTTGAACCGCATTCATATTCGCCAATGGAGTCATAATTTGAATCGTAGACTGGATTTCCTTCAACACGTCTACTTTCTCGATCGTTACAGGTGCCGGTTTGGCAAACATTAAATAATCATTGATAATTTCTGTTGCTCGATCGATCTCTTGTAGAGCGATCTCCAAATAGGGTTTTCCCTTTTGCATCGCTACATCTTCATATAACAGCTGCATGAATCCTCTCGTTGTTGTCAGTGGATTTCTTACTTCGTGGGACATGCTGGCAGCAAGGTGGCTGACAATTTCTAATTTCTCCGATTTTCGCACGAGTTCTTCTGTTTTTTTTCTTTCCGTGATTTCCTCGTAAATCCCAAAAACGCCCATCACTTTTTCATCGGCCATCACGGGAACAAATGTGACCATATAGTCAATGAGGGAGTAATCCTCCACTTCAATCGTCGTTTCAAAACTTTGAGGCTCCCCTTGAAGCGCTTTTTCAAAATAGTGGGTTGGGTACGATTTGTTCAATTGAGCCAGCGTCCGTTCTTCCCACTCATATGTACGATTTGTTTTAGCACGGTTTACCTGCAAACTTTCTCCCTTTAAATCAAATAAAACAATCGTATCTGGATGGTTTTCAAAAAGAGAGCGATACCGTTGTTCACTTTCTGTTAGCATCTTTTTTGTTTTTTCTAATTGGTGCGTTCGGTTTTCTACAATTTCTTCCAAATGACCATTTAAATAAGACAGTTCTTCATTCTTTAAAGATAATTGAGCCGTTCTTTTCTTCACTTTATCTTCCAGTGTTTCATTTATATTTTTAATGTTTCTTAATATCGTCTCATTTTCATGAAGAATAATGGCATGTCTGATCATAATAAAGATTAATATGACGATCACGCCAATAAATATAGCCAGTAATTCATTTTTTTGAAAGAAAGCGATGACAATTAAAACAATGACACTCATATAAGGGATAATCAGTCGACTCATTTTCAAAATGCTCTGTTTTTTAATGGTGTTTTCTCTGTAGGTATTCGCTGCTCTTTTTTCAAAAAAGCTGGATAATCCGATGATTAATAAAGCGATACTCCATAATGGTTCTATTAGTGTAAATGGTTCTAGTCTATTAAATATAGATAGATACAGCCAAATAGAATCAACAATGATGTAGAGCATCATGGCGCTTAATTGTAGTGTAAATACTTTGAAAGGAAAAAAATTTTGATAAGATAAATAAACAAAAATAATCACCATCAATGTACATAAATAAATAGTGGAGAAGCTGAAAGAAACGGTTATATAGAACAAAGAGAACTGGGTATCAAATAAAATTTCTTTAAACAAGTACACCCAGCCGATCGTAAACAATACAGTGATCACGATGCACGCTTCAAACCATAACTGCCATATGCGGTATTTATGTTTGTCTGTGTATACTTTATAAAGCAATGCAGATAAATACAACAATACATTCATAAACCAAAACAAATCGGCCCACCCTGGAAAGGTATAAATCGTTTCTGTCCTGAGATCGTAAGTCCATATTAATTGACCGAGAAGAAAACTCAAACAGCTCGTCATTAATAGGAGCCAATACTTCTTTTGATCTCTTCTAAATCTTTGAATGTTCACGTACATAAAGAGAAACGACATGAGAGGAGCAATCAACGCAAAAAAGCTCCCTCCGAAATATCTTAATTCTTTATCATTCCAAAAATAAAGAAGCCATGCATAGTATGTTAATGAGTAAAGAATGACCATACATATAGTGATTCTTATTCGCTTCTTTTGAAAAAGCATCAGTTATTCTCCTTTTATTCATCTTTCACGTTCGCTGTTCTCAGTGCAGTTGCCTTGCTTGTCCTTCCTACCGTGCTGTGACGCTGTATGTATGTGCAGGGCCATATGTATAGTCCTTTATCAGCCCATTGTGACTTATGTGTGAGAGTACGTGAAGCCGCATTGCTACGCTGTTTGTCTATCCCAATCAATTGTGTTCACTTGTGATAATCCTATATGGAGAGTATGTGTGGGTGCAGGTCGTACTATGAAAAACTAATAAACGCACTGGCAATGTGTCATATATATTTTCTTCCTTCACTCTTCCTCTTTACTAATAGAAATTTTATCAGTTTTACTTTGTTACTTCGCATCGAGTTAACAAACTTTTGTCGCTTTGAACTAGTGACAGGAATCGGAGCTTGTACAATTTTGTACCCTCCTACAAACAAATGCCCCGTTAGTTCAAGATAAAGAGCCCTATAAATGTAGCGATTTTCATTCTTCCTGGATTAACTTTCAACCAAAAAGACCTTACAGAGTTAGATATACTTTTCATTTGATCCGTAAATTGGAAATTTGTGCAGCTTCTCCTTCTTTGGTCAAATGTACGAAAAGTAAAGACCATCACATTCTAAAAATCTAGTTTATTATTTAGATCGCTTTCAACATAACTTGGTAGATCGTCATGTAAATATTAACAATCATTTAAATTTGATTAAAAGTAAGCATAAATGCCCTATTTGATTTCCCTCTAGCAAGCTATAATATGTTTTTACTTATAGGAACCCAACGGAAAAGAGGTTAGAAATTTGAAAGTATTACAGATTTTACTAGCTTTATTTTTGTCATTTGGTTTGTTCTCCGCTTCGTCGGTCTCGGCAGCTGTGAAACCCATTGAACGGTACTACATCGGGGATGTGGGCCCGGAGCATCGGTTTTATGATGCGATTGAACGTTTTGTTTATACGGATATCATTGATGGGTATATCGAGTCGGAATCGTATGAGGAAGATGGAGAGTTATACGAGTATTCATACGTAACAGTCCGCCCGGATGAGAAGGTGACGCGTGCGCAGTTCACCAAAATTTTAGTGAGTGCCCTGTCTCTTAAAGTAGGAACACAGGTAAAAGAGTTTCCCGATGTGAAACCGGCAAAATGGCATTATGATTATATTCGCATTGCGAGCAGCCAGGGGATTATCTCAGGGTATTCTGATGGAAAATTTCATCCAGATGAAAACATTACACGTGACCAAATGGCTGCAATGATTTATCGTGCGTTCAGCCACACGATCGCTTTCCAACCATCGGCTAAAACGTTCAAAGACGTTCCAGCTACAAGCTTTGCTTATGAAGCAGTGATCAAATTGGCAGCTAGCAGTATTGTTCAAGGATACGGAGATACGTTCAAGCCACGTGATCTTGCTACCCGCGGCCAAGCGATCGCGATCATTGACCGTGCACTGCATCAGGAAGTAGGCATGGTAGAGGATATGTCGGCTGTCACAGATGTGGTGGATCGCAACATACAAGAAGAACTTCGGTTGATGGAAGAACAAAATGTGCCGTCACTAGAAGCACTGTATAACGAAACGACAACGGGTTACCACCTATCTTATTCGTTGGACAGCATTGCATTGGTTGATGACGTTGAAGAATTAGACGGCACCGTTTCAATGGAACAAATTGGTGTCCATTCGTTCGATATTGTGTCAATCAGAAAACGGCTGGCTGAAGTTCGTATAGACAACCTGAAATATAAAGTATCGTTCACATCACCTGATATGTCTTTCACGGTAAATGTTGACGCTTCCGGAATGGCATACTTGAAGAAAGATGCAGACGGTACATGGAAGATCTATAACCTAGTCTTAGATGAAGAGCTAGGAGAAGATTGGGGAGCAGACATTTCTTCAGCGGCGAATGAATCTTAATCCGCCTGCTGAAGACGACTCAAACGTACGAAGAGCTTATTATTAATTGAAAAAAGTTGAACCGTTTTACCCCTTTGGATATGGTTATCTAAAGGGGTATTTTTTATTTCGTTAGCGTCATCTGGAATAAAAATGCGTTCCATTGATCCACCTCCTATTTTTGGAAAATGTGGGTTTCCTTTATTCGTAAATGCTTTACAACTTCACTTTTATTTCGGTACCGTCTTTTAATTTGGTTTCCACAAGCACTAGGCCTTTGTGCATAGAAAGTCCTTGCAACAATGGTTTTAAATCTTTTCTTTCAATTGCCGGAAAACGGAATTTACTGCTATCCTTTTCAATTGCCTTATTAATCATGTGGTTAACCCTCTTTGAAGTCATCATCAAACTAACCATATTTAAAACCGCATAAGGAACAGGAATGGAGAATCGCTTATCCTTTACTTTTACCTTAACAGTTAACATAATCTACTCAATCACTACGAAAACTTTATCACCATTAGCCGCGGTGATATCAACAATCTGTCCGTCCAATTCGTTTTCGATTGCTTCGATGAGCAGGTCAACATTAATATCTTTTACATATTTTTCTGCCTCGGGGATTTTTTCCGCAATATTTGTACCTACTTTCAAAACAGCCTTTACCAGATTAATTGGTAAATTCACATTTACATTATCACCTTCTTCAGAGGTAACACGAATCTTTAATATTTTATTGGCATAAGGCACTTCTTTCTTTAATGAAAAACGTTCTGGCTGGTTTTCCTCTCGGAGGATATTAATTAATTCACTCGCTTTTTCTTTATCAATCTTACCTTCTTCCACCAACGTTAATACTCTTGAAATTTCGTCCTTCATTCTGCTTCCCCCTCTTTTAATAAACGGATTGCTTCTTCCGCTGTAATGTCTCCCTTTTCTAACAAGCCAACAATCTTTTTCTTGTCGACTCCCGGTTTCTTTTGTACGTTATATCCTAGGATGGAAATGATATCATCTAATTTACCCCTGACCGTTGGATAGGAAATACCTAATTCCTTCTCCACTTCTCTTATATTACCGCGGCATTTAAGGAAAGTTTCAATAAAATGCAGTTGTTCCTGACCTAAAGCTGACAGTTTTGAAGCTTCAAATTCATTTTCTATTGTTGTCTGACAATGCCCGCACTGTAGCTTTGTAATTTTTAATGATTCGCTGCAAACTGGGCAATTTGTGAGTAAAGGATATGCCATGTTTTGCTCCTTTCTTGTATTAACCATATTATATTACGTTTTTTAAAATAAAATTAAATAAAAAGTTAAAATATTTTATAAAAATTTACTTGAATATTAAATAATTTAATTTGAACATTAAATATAAGTGGTAATCTTCTAAAATCCATTCCGACCTAGATAAAGCCTGCTTTCTGCTTTCGAGGTACTCTGAATATGTCCCCATAGGCTTTACTCTATTGATATTATGAAAGAATGTACTTAAAGTAATGGGGCAGGGTTCTTTAAGAATGTGGGTGAAAGAATTCATTCAAATGAGGAGGTTCTATATGGAGGTTGATTTTATCTACATATCATCAATCATTGTGGCGATTTTGTTTGTGTCCATTGCCGTTTTTCACGTGTTACTTTCGCTAGGCTATCCTTTTGGTGAATTTGCCATGGGTGGATATTATAAGGTTTTACCTAAAAAATTATGGATTGCGAGTGCTGCTAATGCGTTGATTCTCTTCTTTATGGGCTTTGTTTTTCTGCAACACACTCATGCCTTCATTGATTTAGATTTTGTATCTACAAATAGATTAGTCTGGATGATGACCATTTTCCTCGGTATTAATACAATAGCAAATCTAATCTCTCGGGGTAAGAAAGAAAGATTTATGATGACACCATTATCGGGCTTTACTTTCATATTATGTTTATTTATAGCCTTATCATAGGATTATTTCTTTAATTTCTGATTTAAAGGTTATGGATAACGAAAACCACGTTACCCACAACCTTTAAATCCTCATACCCCGAATTCCCATACAGTATGATCCTGGTTTATAGATCATCTCCCCTTGTCATCAATTTATCTAATATTATAATTATGCATTATTTGCTAAATTCACAATGTTTAACACATAATGAGCTATATAGTCCCCCCCTAGATAAAGAACCTTAAGCCCTTTCCTATCATTCTTTTTATAAACGCTAGCAAGCAGGGGTATCCCCCCTTAATATAAGGGCGAGAACCAGTACGAGTATGATTATAGTTTTTTCTTTAGTTTTCGAATATAACCTTCACTGACGCCCAACAGTTCTGCTAACTTTACATTGCTCGCTTTAGAGTGCCTTTTCATCGCTTGTTTCAGCAGCCACAACTTATCCTCTGTTTTGTCTTTCTGCTTTACCAAATACTCTTCACGGCTGACTGAACCATGCTTTTCCCGAAAAGCGAGTTTATCTCGTTCACGCTTCCGTCTGCGTTTCTCATTCCCATCAATAATCGTTCGCAAATGCACCTGTTCTTCAGGCGTAATCTCCAGCCATTTAATGATGGTCGTATTTTTCAAATTATAGCCGGCGCCCGGATACCCTCTCTCAATCGATTCTTCATTTGCTTTCGCATCACTCTTTGCGATCCAGGCCCTTTCTGCGCTTTTTGTGGCACGGATCACTTCACGCTCCGGCAGCGGTTCTTTAAATTCACTGTTAAATTCCAGCATCTGCTCTAAAGAATCAGCCGTATCTTCCGTTAAGCAGCAGCTCCAGTACCGGTATAAAAAGCAAAGCAGTTCCCGTTGACCTGTTACATCACCATCACGAAGATCCATGAGCCGCACTAAATCTAGCAACCTTACGTAGTGCAAGCTCCGCACATTATGTAAATGAATAATTTTTGACTTTCGTCCAGGCTTCTTCGGCTTTGACGGGGCCAGCTCCGGCAAGTAATCCCCTTGCAAATCACGCAGCACATACCGATATGCATGCCGATACTGTACGGCCACCTCATTATCACTTTTTGAATTAATGCTTCCTGCCACCCGGAAAACCCGTGTGGCATCGATCGACTTCTGATCGGCCCCAACATACTTCAGCTGCTCGCAAAAATAATTCTGTACGGCCTGCCACAGCGGCAGCGCTTGATAAGGAACAGGTTCGATCAGCCAGACATAGACAATACCGCGGCCTGAAAAAAGAATAATATTAGGATCTGGCAGGGCATCTTTGAAAATTTCCAAGTCTGTTTTTCCAACGACCCACTCTGGATCATAGTTTAATACATAACAATCTACATCCACATATAGAGCACGCAGCTGCCGAATGTTTTCAATCCGGCGCTGCGGCTTATAAAATGTATTTTGGCTAAAATAAACGTCTTCACCGAGCCATTTTGACAGCTCAACAGCTAACTGATCTGCTTGATAATGATATTGTTGCCACTCACCTGACTTTTCTTTCTTCGCAAGCGTAATCCACCCGTCCGCTTTCTCATGATGGAAAAGAACATGCCCTTTTGCGCGGTCGGATGGTGTTTCGTTCCATTTTAAATTTTCCATAAGTCCCCCAGTAGTTAAAGGACATTCACATCAGTTACAATGTATGGTAAAATAGGAGCACAGCTTTACCATACAGAGGGATGCGAATCCTTCGTATTTGTTCGAAAAACCCCTGAGCCGCCAAACTCATGTAGGGGTTTTTCTTTTTTTACGGTAAAATAGTCTTTGAAGCGCTGTACGGGCCTGATCAAAACAGCGTAATCCCGTAAAACATTTCCAACATTTTTCTGTGAACCTATTATTGTTTCAAAAATCACGGTATTGACTGCGAGAAAAAGTGATGAGTCATAAGTCTAGTCGTCGACAGAGTAAAAGAGGGTGTATTTTCGCCAATTAATTCCTATATTACCCTATATTTCGACTAAAATCTTCTTTTTATTTTAAATTTTTCAAATTTTTAAACTATTTTTCCCTTTGCATGATTATCACCCTTGTTTTGGAATGCGAGGAAGTTAGGAGATGGAGGGAACTGATCCCCGCAAAACAATTCCATACAAGGTAAAGAAAATCACTAAGATCGGAAAAGTCACGGTTTTTAGCCGTACAATGGACAGGATAAGCCGATCCTCATCGTTTCTCCATGATTTTAGCGTCTAGCTTCGGAGCTTGTACCGGAGCATAAGCGCAGGTCTTTAGCAAAGAAGATAGATTCGACTTCCTTCCTTTCTTCGAATAAACGTTTCTTCCTAAGTTGGTTTATTTGAAGAAACCTTTTATATTTGAGTTTTATTCTCTATTTTTGAATTTTGCACATTGTTAATTGAGTAAACTGGTATTCTACATTTATGCTCTAATTAATTCTAATCAAACGCGGGAGCTTTATAGCTTAGCCTACAAAAAAGAAAGCAATCCGCGGTTCATTCGAACAGCGGATTGCTTCGTTTTTATAGACTGCCTAATATGTATGTTTTTAGTAATTATTTTTTCCAAAACCCTTCCCCGTACCGGCCCCGCCTACGCCAAGTACTGTGACAGCCACGCATGCCATCCAACCTGTTTTTATTATAATTGAAAACGCTTTCATTTGTCTACTCTTTTCGTCCCTCAAATTTCGACAGAGCCTGCCATCGCCCATTTACTCGTTTCATCCATTACGTTAGATAATTGAAAGTGCTGCTTATCTTCCTATGGAAGGAGATCGTACCAAAACGTGTAGCAGCTTGCCTGAAACATTTACATAAATAAGCCGATTCTCTTTTTATCTTGGAGAACCGGCTGGCGGGTTGTTGACAGAGGATTCCCTGTTTGCTTTTTTATCCTTGGTAAAAGTATTACCAATGCTGAAATCTGCCAACATGGAAAAAAGAATGCCTCCTATCAAAAACACAGCTCACCTTCGAATAAACCCTCCTTAGTAGAAAAGTTTATTCGAAGAAACGTTTATTTATAATAAATAAACGTATCAATAACATATAAATAGCGTATGAATAATGTATAATTGGGGAACAAGTAACCGAGCCTCACTTTCAAACAGCGCTCGTTCTTCAGAGGGAAGGTTTATTCGAAGAAACGTTTATTTATTCGTTTATTCATTATAACCCAGGACATAATTATAATTCTAGCTTCATCACGACGTCATCCATCTGTTCTTGTGTAATGCCGATGTAGCGAAGCGTTTCAGCTTGGCTGGAATGATTCAAGAGTTTTTGAATCATCGCTAGATCGACTCCTTGCTGATAAGCAAAGTAGCCAAAAGTTTTGCGGAGGGAGTGCGTGCCAATCCGGTCCGTCACGCCGACCCATTTCGCTGCTTGATTCAAAATCTCATACGCGTGCTGCCGGCTGATCGCGCCTCCTTTTTGGCTTAAAAATAAAGATTCTGTCCCTTCAGATTTCTTTCTCTCTTTTTCTATGTACTGTTTAATTAATTGCCTTGTCTTGTTATTTAAGGCGACATGCCGCATTTTGCCGGTTTTCTTTTCCTTCAGCTCAATCCGGACGGCAACCTTGTTGTTTGTCCACACGTCCTTTATACGAAGCGATAACAGATCACTGATCCGCAGCCCTGTATTGATCCCTAAGACAAATAAAAGTTCATTTCGTAGCGTGGAGGCGCGCAGTACTTTCTTCATCGCTTCAATCTTCTGTTTATCTTTAATTGGCTGAACAATTTCCAACTGGATCACTCCCGTATAAAGGGATCTTTATGTCAGATTTTCACCCCTTTTTTTATTTGAAGATCAAGTACCTTTACTTCTTGAAACAACTGGCTTTTCGGCCAGCGCGGAAATCTGACATAACAGGCTTTTGTCAGATTTCCATGCCGTAAAAAAAGAACTACTTTTCTTCTTTCACATGGACGATCCAGCCGTACGCTCTCCTTAACAAGCCGGCTTTTTCCTCTGCTTCTTCCCGTTCAGAAAAAGTTCCGGTCAAAAGGCGGTACAAGGTTTTGGTTTCTGCTGGCACCGTTCTCTCTTTGGCACCAGCTGCCTGGGCAATGCCGACTGCGTGAGCACACGCAACTTGATCCAAGAATGATTCTGACTTTAGCAGTCTGGCGTCCTCTTTATTTGAGATAAATAAGGTTTCAGTCAAAACCGCCGGCATTTCGGTTTCACGCACGACCGCAAAGTTCTCTTCTTTCATTCCCCGGTTCAAAACATGATGCTTTTTCATTTCGTTCATCACTTTTTCATGAACAAGCATTTGAAGCATCGCTGTTTTCCCGGCTGTTTTTGGATAACGGAACGTTTCAAACCCCCGCGCTGACGGATTCTCAGCACTGTTAATGTGAAACGAGCAGAATACATCTGCTTTCGCCTCATTTGCCCGTCTCGCCCGTTCAGACGGGGAAAGGTACATATCTTCTTTCCTCGTATAAATAACGTCGCACTGATAGTTCTCTGTCAAATAAGCGCCTGCTTTCAAAACCAGTGCCAATGTTATATCCTTTTCCTTCAATCCATTTGCCAGAGCGCCAGGATCTTTTCCACCGTGACCGGCATCAAGCACGATCTTCACCATAAAATCCCCTCCTCATTATTCCATCATTTAAAAAAGAACGCACGGACAGCTGCGTTCTACTTCACTGACAGAGCCAGGTCCTTAATGGACTGCATCAGCTGATCCACCTTTGTCTCAATCCGATATAAAAGGTAAAAAGTAACCATGATCGGAAATCCAACGTCACTGATCATATTCAGCCAATCCATAATGCTCCACCCCTTTCCCTGAATGAAAAAGGAAGGCACACGCCTTCCCTCTCCTTTGTTTTAAAGTTCGATCTCTTGCGTGTTTCGATCGATAATACGTGCGCCAATAACACCAGTCAGTTCGCCTTTTGTCGAATAGAGAACATTCGCTGCAATAATTTGTTCCATTGCAGCCTTTACCTGAACGGGATCAATCGGTTCTTTCGGGTTTCGGATCGATACGTTTGCCGTCCCGTCCTGTGCTTGAAAATTCAGCTCCAATACTTTCGCCATGATCATTCCTCCTTTCGATCTTTTTTGTTTGTGTAATTAATTCGAAACAGCGTTCGTCGCAACCGTCTGCACTTCCGCAAGCGTCCCTTTATACAGGCTGGCGAGCGCCAACGCCGTGTCGTGCAAACCTTGCGCGCTTCCACTTATGTCCACGTTCGCATACGTGTAACGCTTGATCACATCCTTGCCGTCAATGATTCCTTCATCAAAAAACAGCACCATGCTCTTTTTCAACAATGTTTCCTGCATCCCTGTCCCCTCCTTTCTTTTATGAGATCAATATAACCGCAGTGTTCTATTCGCTCAAACCGGTTTTCCCGCTAAAACAGCACCGTTATTGTCATTATTTCAATCTAAATGGCCAAATGAACACAAAAAGAGTGTCTATGAAACTACGGTGCGGAAATTTTTCATCTTTATTCGGCAAGGATACCCCCACTTCAAGCGTGTGAA
>NZ_MRWQ01000024.1 GCF_001906925.1 Domibacillus mangrovi | reverse complement strand
TTTAGATTCCGGTCTTCCTCATAATCAATTCGGTAAATACGGCTAGGTGCTTCTGGGTCTTTAATTAAATCTCGGAAAACAATCCGGTTACCATTGTAGTCTGTCAGGACAAATGAGTCCGTATTCGCTTTCGTTAAAGTTAAATACAGACCAGGTGGCGCTGTATATGTACCAGTAGCTGCATTGTACGTAAAGAGATGGACCGTCCCATCACCTTCTTGATAGATCACATCATTATTTGGAAATTGGGACACACTCTCGCTTCCGATAAAGGACCACCCATATCCAATTGGTGAATCCTCCACTGCTTTAGAATTATACGTACGGGAAAATGAAAAACCCGAGTTTCCACGTCCTGTGACAGAAAAATCTGTAGATTCCAAAACCAAGTTCCCTGTTCCCAAGTTCACATATCCCTGTCCATCTGATAATTCATGCTCTGCATAAGACCAATAGCTCTCTAAACCTAGACGGCTAACTGGATAGTACGTAACTGTTAATTTAGGAGAGTACTGCAGTTTTCCGGAATAATCGCCGGAATAAAACTTTTTGTACGTGGCTAACGTTTCATTAGAAGCTTTCAACATTAAACCTACATTTTGAGAAGGCTGATCCATCCAATTCTGAACTGTATCCGCTTTAATCGTCCATTTGAATAATTGGGGTTCGGTTACTGTTGTATCCAGTGCTCCAACCGTTTGTGACGATAAAAGACTTGTCTTATAATCGCCCCCTTTATTTGCCCAGAGTGCACTAAGTGTCCGACGGTTCCATGTCGCACGATTTTCTTCCCAAGCACTGCTCATTTCATACAGCCCAATGCTGGAAGCCGTAGTATTCCAGACAGAAGAAAGCCTCAGGTTTAATTGGGCGTTCATGATTTTTGCGCCTTTTGGAAGCATTCCGACATCAAATTGGAGGAGCGATCGAACAATATTGTTCGACGTACTGTGAAGACCTGCTCCCAGTTCTAAGTCGCCTCCTCCCGTTGTATCCGGAAGTGCGCTGCGAATCGTCGTATCGTTCAGATCATTTTTTGGCTGATACACTTTCACAGTTGGATCGATAGTAACTGGATATATCCGTTCCTCGGACTGCAGCCAGTCCTGATCCGGTCTTAAGCTAATCAACAGCTTATTTCCCTTCTGATCAGCATCTATCTCTATCTTGTCGCTCCATGTCCCTTCCGGCATAGCACCGTCCATATTGGACACAAAGCCTTCCGGAATCGATGAATCCATCATAAAGGGCTTCTCAATCATGAAAATCCGTTCCATTGTCGATGAATCCAACAAATATAAATAGTTATCATTCGTTTTTTCTAGCGTCAATCCAGTGATATCAAATTGAAACGAATATTCCACTGGTTGGTCATCAGCCGGTTTCTCCTTTAACAGGATATCTTCTTTAATTTTGTTGTTGCCGACGGTATAGGAGAGATCTGTATTCGGATATACATCTTTATACGTCACTTTGTTTTCTTTTACCACGGCAGGTACTTCTGCTGTTTGTTCCCCATTTAGATCAATCGATTCAATTTCAACTATTTTCCCCTGCTGCTCAATCGAAACAAGAGACTGATTCGGATCTGTTTCTGCAGCAAACGAAGCGTCAAACTCATTTTTCTTATTATGAAGACGTCCTGTTTGTTTTTTCGTTAATGAGTTATCAATCATTTCCCACTTTTTGGTTTTTTCGTCTTGTACATGAATAGGTTCCGGTGAAATTTCCATCCGGTATGAGCCGTCTTCCTGTTGAAAGACCTGAGATGTTGCCGTTCGTTCTTCAACTATTTCTACTTCTTTTTGAAGAACAGGTACTATGTCCTTCTCTTTTTCTTTTTCTTTTGGCCTAGCTTCTACTGGACCAAATGGTGTTATCATACTACAGAACATTACTGCAGCTATGACTGAAGCAATATACTTTTTCAATCGATTCCCTCTCCTTACATAGTTTAGGAAGATTATAGTCGAACATACGAAGGAAAACAATACAATTTGTTACTAAATTGTCATATTATTAATTAATATGTCATATTTTGAAGGTTATTGATTATTTAAATATAGCAGAATGTGAATATAGTCCTTTATTAAAAAATCAAAAAAGAAGCAGCTACATTAGTTTTCGCTGCTCCACCTCTTTTGTTTCTATTTTGGTTTTTAATGTGCATACTGTACGCTATCTTTAACATCGTGCTTACTTGCAATGTCTTTATAAATCCCCGTTGCAGTCTGGCTGTGCCTGCTGATCCGCTCGCCGTGTGTAAAATAACAGGTATCTGATTCCCTTCCTGGTAATAAAAAAGTTTTCTTCTCATCTCTTCACCCCTGTTCATTTTCTTGTTTTTCTGCTTCCCACTCTCTCTCTGTTTCCTGCTTCTCAATATATATTTTCCGCGTTTAATAGCTTCTGACCAAATAGCTTTATCTTTCTTTAAGAGCTGCTGCACCTCATCAGCCGTTAGAAAAACGGTATGCCCTAGCAGCTTGATTTCTATAAATCCTTTCTCCATTCGAACCGCTCCCTTGAATGAGTAACGCTCCTTGCCAATAGAGGCAAAGAGCGGTACCATGATTATTAGATTTCGTGCTTTATAATGAAGCGCTAGCCGTTCCTGTTGCACCAGGAGCGGCTTTTATTTGTTGCACGATCAAATATTGATCCACTATATAAACAAGGTGATCTCGTTCTTTTATCAGTTTTTCTACGTTGTCTCCCTGAGCGGCAAACTCTTCTATTTCCTCACTAATAGCCGCAATTTCCCCTATAACATGATCCAACTTCATTTCACTCATGATTTTCTTCCTCCTTCATAAATTTCGTAACCACTTGTATATGCAATTCTATTCTTCAAATAGCGGTATCCCTGCACAAACCCATGTATAAAATGATCCCCCACTTCTGCTAGTAACATATCGTAAAATTTATCCTGAAAATCATGAAGCAGCTCTTTCTCCTTTTGATCCAAACCATTGTAAATCGCCTGATAGCTTTTCTCTGTCTCTTCTGTCAGTTCCCTTGTATGTACAGTCATTGGAACACCTTCTGTCAGTGTTTCAAGTTCTTCCATAGCAATATCCCGCAACACTTCTACCATTCCGGAATCATAGCAAGCTATCCCGAAGCCAAGGGTATGATCCAGACTAACTTTGAGTGATGTTTCTTCTGCAATGTCTGCAATTCTGCTTGTCGTTACCATATTTCTTCTTTTGACCTTGCTCATGATGTTCCCTCTTTTCTTTATTTAACAGTTATCATTGAACCGCTTTTCACTATTTGTTTTCCTTCCAACTGCGGCTATTTCAGTGCATTCCTTATCGTGTAATAGAAATGATAGTATAGATAGTTTCCCACTGTATGTGGCGCAATAAAGACTGTCTGGAAGCCATAGCGTGTTTCAAATGATTTCAACGATGCAAGCAATGCCTTTGCGTTGTATTGGCTTCTGTAATGGCCGGTAATGATATTCTGATAGCCATTTGGATCTTCTACCATTAAGGCAAATGGTGAACCTTGCGCCCGGATCAATTCATTTTCAAAGCGGATGCGCTCTTTTATCGTAGCTGCCAGCTCGTCCACACTGTTTTTCCGTTCAATGGCTGCCGAAAAGTAAACATCCCGCTGAATACCCATTTTTTCATTCTTTGGCAGGTATGCTGAATAGTCGCCGTAATCCAGTTTCTTAGATTTGTAACTGATTTTCTTTGAATCAAAATAATCCGTGATATGTTTGTTTTGCTGCTCCCTGGTGTCGATCAACATGACCATTGTGGAAAGCAGCTCCTTCATTTCTGTGTCGGTGTAGCGGTATTTCATGCCTGTCTCTTTCATTTTCGTCCTCTCCGCCTCTTCTCCAAAAAATCAAAATAATTGCATACTTTAGCAAAGACGAATTCAATATCTTGAGCCCGCGCAATTTCTTTATAGCTTATTGGCTCCTTCTTATTGGGGCTGTGTGTTTCCCTCCAGGCATCCCACTTACCAGCGACATATTCAACATATACAACACTATGTTTGCTGACAGAAAGAGTGTAGACTTCGCCCGAAACAGCTACTATCAATCCATATCTTCTTGCTTTCTCATCCCTGCTTTCCACTTCTGCTTGTTCGATTAGTTCATGAATAGTTGCCATGATTTCACCAACCTTTTATTTTTCTTTACGCCTTTAACGCTATTAACGCTTTTTATAGCTGGAACCCTTGGTACATAAGGCTTCATGTTGGTTTTTCTCTAACGTCTTTCATACGTTTTTTATTACGCCTTTTATCGATTCAAATGTTCATTTAATAAAGGCGTTAATAAAAACGTATTAAAAGCGTGGACAGCAATCTTCCCTGAAACCTTGATATATCAATGTTTTTGCAAGTAAGAGCGTAAAAGGCGTTAATAGCGTAGAATTATTCAAGAAGTGTAATCTTCTGAATCGGCTTTTTCGAGCCAGGTTTTCGCTCTTTTTCTACTTTGATAAATCCATTAGTGATTAGATCGTTTATAACAATATCCAGTTCTGCCTTGGATAGATTTCTGTTGAAGAATTCCCTTACCTCATTCCGTGTCATGCCCCCCTCGTCACTACCTTCTCTTTTCTTTAATTCATCCAGTAGCTTAATAGCATTTGGATGCTCTAACACTGCTCCGCTTCCAAAAATAAAACGAGCGGATCTAAAACAGTAACCCCATAAATCTAAAGCGGCTTTTAAGTGTATGACGGTTATTTTTCCAGACTGGTCAAGTAAGGCATAGATACAAGCTAGCCTCATCGTTTGAGCTTCTGCACGGCTTGTTACAGCGCCGATAAGTCCTCCTGCTCCTGTAGATAGCGGCTCATAAATACGATGCCAAAGTGCCTCTGCTTCTTTATCTCTCTTGATCTTTCCTGTCTTTGTACCAAACTCGACCGCGGCCTTAATCTTTTCGACAAGTGGATCAATATCTATTTCGTCAAAATAGCCACCAGTAGGGAGAAACTTAGACCGCTCCACCATTAACCACAAAAAGCGGTTCGCCAGCCCATTCACTAGATCCACATCGGTTATTTCTTTTTTTAGCTCGTCTTGAGTAATCTGTCCCAGTATGGATATATGAGCAGCTGTTGCTTTAACAGGACTTTTCGTTAATGTTCTTGGGCTTCCCGTATCCCATAATTCCCGAATAATTGCAGAAAGAGTGTTTCCCTCTCGCTTGGCAGCTCTCAAGGTCTTACCAAACTCTTCTTCGATCACAAACATCCTTTTATCATCGACACCCTCATCAATGACTTCTGTTTCATATCCAGTCACTTTTTTCTCTTTTCCTTCACCTTTCGTAATAGGAACTTTCCTTGTCACCTCATCCCGTACTGCGTGGATCAATCCCTCACCGCTCGACATGCCGGACAATATATGATCCTTCTCCCAGTCATGATTAACAGCTTTAAATAGTAATCTGACTGGACTGAGGGACGTTCCTTTTCTCCCTTTACCTGTGGCTCCAACAATTACTGAAAAGAGCCTGGCAGGGTGCTGTCTTGCCCCTGCAGTAAAGTGTGCTTTGTCTCCAATAATATTTCCGTATGCTGTTAAAAAGGTTATAAGGGTTGCAACCGGATCACCTTCTGTATGCGGATCAATGGCCCTTACGATCTCCCCTGCCAATCCATGATAAGCAAGAGCGGCCGCTCCTTCAGCATCGTCATACAGTTTAAGCTTTCCAGTAAATTCACCACGTTCGTTAATAAAATCTTCATCGTTTTCTATTGAAGGTACCAGCGGATTTGCTGCCTCCATTGCTTCTTGCTCCTGTGGTAAAATAGAAGTATCTACATTTACACCTAGCGTCTTTTGTAGTTCATCCGGCGAAAAATGGTTTAACAGTATATCTGCCGTGTCTTTGTCTTTCATGGTGCACCCTACCCCGCTTTCATGTTCGTCTTTTCAAGGAAGCGGTCAACTTCTTGCAAGGTTCGCACTTGTATGAGCGGATCACTTTCTGTTAAGCAATCCAGCCAATAATCAATTTGTGAAGTTACATGATACAAGCCGCCAACACGATCTAAGTCCTCGACCGTCTTAATCGTTGAAAGTGTTTCTTTTGCCATTTGTTCAACCTGCTTCAAAGCGTCTATTGCTTCCATTACTTTTCGTCTCAATTCTTTTTTCAGAGCTGCCGTTTGCTCCCGGCTAGCTCTTTTTTTCTGCCATTCTTTCGCCTGATCACTGTCCGGGCTTTCTAATCCATAATCAGCAATCAGTATTTTAATGGCTTCTTTTGTGTCTACACCGCGCGATAGCTTTACAATGTCGATTACATCCCCTGGCCTGCCATCATTACAGCCGCTCCAACAACGAAATGTATTTGTATCGGTATAAACAGTAAAACTAGGGCTGCTGTCATTGTGATAAGGACATCTAATATTGAACCGCTCCCTGTTTGTCCTAGCTCCTGCGAAGTTTGCTCCGGCGTATCGGTCTAATACGTCTGTTATCGGTATGCTGTTTTTTATCCAGTCTATCGCTGACATAAAATCACCTTATTTATTGTTTGAATACCGCTGATAGATTCGGGCCTTCCATGTTGGCCATATTAGCGGCTGCTGTCTGTCCTTTCATTTCCTGCGTTTGCATCCATCTTTCCAGTGCTTCTTTTCTAAAGAGAATACGCCGTCCAATCTTCACGAATGGCAGCTCCCTGGCCTTTACCATTGAATAGACTAAATCCTTTGAAACTCCTAAATAAGCGGCTGTTTCCTGTGCGTTCATTGTTTGACGTTCAATGTTTTGTATTCCATTCATAATTTAGCTCCCGCTTTCTGATCTTTAGTAATTACAATCAAATCGTTCGGTGTGCAGTTAAAGAAATTACAAAGCGTATTAATTGTCCTCAAGTCCATTCGTGTATTTTTTTCATGATAAATGTTTGTAATGGTATTTCTTGAAATTCCAGTCATTTCAGCGAGTCTAGTAATGTTTATATTTTTCACAGCCATTAAAACTCTAAGATTATTCTCCATCGCCAATTATACCTCCCTTAATATTAAAATAAATCACTTTTTGACAACTTTACTTATCATTTTATAAGGATGATAACACATGTTTGGCTATTGATCAATTGAAACGACAAGTTAAGTTATCATTTTTGTTGTTTTATTGAATTTTTGATAATTTACTGTTATATTTTGATTTGAAAGGTGGTCAAATTATGATAAGAAATCGTTTAGCGGTTTTATTGGCTGAAAGAGGATTAAAAATCACACGGGTTGCAAAAGATACTGGGATTTCAAGAAATACAATTACCGCAACAGCCCAAAATGATAGTGAAATGATTCGCTTGGAAACAATCAACACATTGTGTAAATACCTGTCTATTACTCCCTGTGAATTTTTCGAATACGAACCTCTAGATATTAGCTTTTCATTAGAAGTTGTTTCTTTCCCCTTTAAATTCAATGAAGCAGAACAAGTTTTATGGAGTGAGGAATTAAAAGCTGATTTATTTATGGATATCGATGGAGTTCCTAACTTGGAAAGTGTTGATTTGACGTGTAGTGTCCATAACGGAGTACTTTTTGACAGCGATGGAAATAAGAAAGTGAGCTTAAAGGTTGAATTTGATGACAAGAAAGAGGAGGAACTATTCTTAAATGAGGTTTACAGCAAGTTGAAACCCTCTTTTCATAAAGAGATATATTATTCACTTTACTCAACAATTGAGATGGAAATTAACAAAAAGGTTCACTCGAATATTACTAATTGTATAAATAAGCATCTTGATTCGTTTATTCACTTCTCTTTTTTAGAAGTATTAAGTAGCGCTATAGAAAATTACGATCTTGAAATCCAATCTGATGTTTTCAAACCCTTTTAAATGAGTTTATCCATATTCAGAAAGGAGAAAGCAATATGGGATACCTTGAAAAGAAAGGCGATCATTACCGGGGTGTTGTGTATATAGGCACTCATGCTAATGGGAAACCGAAACGCAAGACCAAGACGTTTAAAGGCGTAACATCACAACGCGAACTAAAGAAACTGCTGGCCGCCTTTGAAACCGAAGTATTGGCTGGCAATTACATTGATCCATCGAAAATGAGGTTTGCGGACTTTGTGGAAGAATGGCGGGAAAAGTATGCGAAAGAACACTTGTCACCAAAAACACTTGAAACATATAGCTATCCGCTCAAAAACTTTATTCTGCCTGTTTTTGGCCACTTACGTTTAGACAAAATAAAGACGATCCACATTGTAGACTATCTGAATGAGTTAAAAAAAGACGGTGTTCGGAAAGACGGGAAACCAGGCGGGCTATCTCCTTCCTCTCTTCAGTACCATCATCGTATCTTGCGCGATATATTCAAACGAGCTGTTGAATGGCAGCTCCTAAAAGAAAGCCCCATCATTACCGGCACACGGCCCAAAGTGACGCAAAATAAAACAGACGTTTACACAAAAGACGAAGCGGCTGCTCTTTTTGATCTTTTACAGCATGAACCGCTTCACTGGCGACTAATGATTACACTGGCCATTACAACCGGTCTGCGTCGCGGTGAACTGCTTGCATTAAAATGGAATGAAATTGACTTTGATAAAGGTACCCTTCAAGTGAATCATTCTTTGACCTATATACAAGGGGAGGGCTTACGCTTAAACGTCCCAAAAACAAAGAGTTCACTAAGAACCGTATCCATTCCCTCTTATGTTTTGGAAGAGATGAAAAGGTATAAAGTGATAAAAAACAAAGAGCGGATGCAAGCAGGCGAGTTGTGGGAAGATGGGGAACACTTCTTTTTATTCAGTACTTGGAATGGTAAACCTTATTATCCAGCGGTACCGGGTAAATGGTGGGCGCGGTTTATAAAGCGTACTGGCTTCAAATACATTCGCTTTCACGATCTGCGGCACACAGCCGCTACTTTGCTGATTAATGAAGGTGAACACGCTAAAAATATTTCTGCGCGTTTAGGCCATGCGGATATAAACACAACGATGAATATTTACAGTCATTATTTGCAGGAAGCGGATGAAAGAGCTGCCGATAAGTTAGATGCACTCTTTTCTCCGCTCCGTAAATCCGATGAGAAGGAAGCATAAAAAAAACACCGTATTTGACGGTATTTTCTTTGTTTTTATGAAGTTTACCACCCATTTACCACCCAAACGATTATTTACGTACATTTTGCTACCTAACTGTGATGAAACAAAAAACGCGGAAACCCTTGATAGATAAGGATTTTCCGCGTTTTTTTCTTATATGATTCCTACTGGGTTCGAACCAGCGACCTCTACCCTGTCAAGGTAGCGCTCTCCCAGCTGAGCTAAGGAATCGTTTACTGACAAGTTCTATTATATGAAATTATCAGTAGAGTGTCAATGCTTTTTTATTTTATCTTTCGCCACATTAAGTAAATGACAGTAAGGAAGATGGTTGTCATAATAACGGCAGTCAGCATGCCGAGATGGATGGTGTTCGTACCTGTGAGCGGCGGACGATTTCGCATCGAGACGAAAAGGCCTGCCATGACGATGCTGAAGGCAAGCATCATAATGCTTAGAACAACCATCGACGCCATCCGCTCGAGCCGCTTCATAATGTTTTCATCTGCGGTGATATGCATTTTTAACTTTGGCTGGCCGCCTTCCCATTCGCTCAATGTTTCATTTAAGACGCTCGGCAGTTTGTCTGTAGCCATTTTCATTAAGCGTATAAATGAGCGTGATCCACGCATGAGTTCTTTCGGATTGATGCGGCCCATGAGCACTTCGCGTGACATGTCGCGTACCATTCCTGAGAGACTTGAGCCAGGATCAAGTGCGATGACAGTCTGCTCGACTTTTAAAAAGGCCTGTCCCACTTGAACAAAATCTTTCGGAATGCTAATGCTGTGACTGCCTGCAACGGTGAAGAGCTCCTGCAGCATTGTTCCCATTTCGACATCAGCTAACTCAATATCCATATATCCCCCCATCCATCGGCTAATATCACGCTGTAACATACGGCGATTAACGGGTTTCCGTGATCCCATTTCAAGCACAAGCATGGACAGTGCCGCCGCATCCCGGTCCCCAAGGGCAAATAAGCAGTCTGACAGCAAATGTCTCATCTCATCAGATAATCGTCCTGTATTGCCAAAATCAATAAGACAAAGGCGCCCGTCTCTTAATAACAACAAGTTTCCCGGATGCGGATCGGCGTGAAAAACACCTTCAATAAACACTTGGCGCAACACCGTTTCAGATAAGGCTTGAGCAAGTTCTTGACGCTCTTTTATTTCCATTCCAGCAATGACGTCTCCGTGCAACGGCTTGCCATCCATATATTCCATCACCAGTATTTGCTCTGTGGACCATTCCGAATAAACAAGCGGCACGTAAACATGCTTTTCTTTTATTGTTTCCCGCACACCCGATGATTCCGTTGCTTCCCTCCGGTAATCCATTTCTCTGCGGAGCGAGCCCGCGAAGTCATCGATAATCGCTTTTAAGCTTACTTGCCGCGCAAGCTCTGAATTACGCTCTGCAAGACTTGCAAGCTGCCGTAAAATCGAAATATCTTTGCGAATAATCGGCTCTATGCCCGGCCGGCGAACTTTAATGGCGACTTCTGTTCCATCTTTCAGTTCAGCACGGTGAACTTGTCCGATGGATGCAGCGCCAATTGGTACTTCTTCCATATAAATAAGCCAGTCGTCAAGCGGCTGTCCCAATTCTGATTCGACAATCTTTTTAATTTCTTCAAAAGGCACAGCCGGCGCACCGCTTTGCAGTTTGGACAGCGGGTCGGTCCAAGATGGCGGCAATAGATCCGTTCTCGTTGATAAAAACTGGCCTAACTTTATAAATGTCGGGCCGAGGTCTTCAAGTGCCCGCCGCAGCTGCTCGCCTTTTACATTTTGCTCTTTTACGCCTCTTCTTGTAAACGGAATTTTCTCCGCTAGTCCAAGGTCTTTTATGTATCCCGCAAAGCCATGCTTCGCGAACACCGCCACAATTTCCGGTGCCCGCCGCAGCGTCCCGATTCTTCCCACATTGCCACCTTCTTCATTTCGGTTGTTTTTTTCATCATAACACATTCCTGCATGTTGTTTAAAACAACAAGTCATATGAATCTCCCCATCAGTAAGATCCCTATCGTACAATCTGTCCGAAAGCATAAGGTATATGGTAAAATGAGCTGACTTGTTTTTAGGAGGGATGTAATGATGAAACGCGGGACGATACTGGATGATGTCATCCATTCAAAAGAACTTGGCGAAGATGTGCCGATTTTAATTTACGTACCAGCTGACTTTTCACCGATGTATACGTATTCGTTTCTTTTATGCCAAGATGGCAAAGATTATTTCCAAATGGGGCGTATTCCCCGTGTCGCGGATGAGCTTTTAGATCAAGATGAAATTGAAAACATGATTATCGTTGGAATTCCATACACTAATATAGACGATCGACGGGAAAAATATCATCCAGATGGCATCAAGCAAAAAGCATATATTCGCTTTTTAGCTAACGAAGTCGTTCCCTATCTCGATAAAAAGTTTCCCGGCCACAATGATCGTTTCGGACGGGCACTTGCTGGTGATTCGCTTGCAGCAACGGTTTCACTGATGGCTGCACTTACTTATCCAAATCTTTTCGGGAAAGTGATCATGCATTCACCCTTCGTTGACAGCTCGGTCATGAATACGGTTGAACAAGCAGATCCTGATTGCAAGCTTTCGTTGTATCATGTGATTGGAACGGATGAGACAAATGTGAAAATGAGCAATGGGGAAACAGCGGACTTTTTAACGCCGAATCGGGCGCTTCATTCACTACTCTCCAAAAAGAAATACGATTATTTTTATGAAGAGTTTGACGGCGGACATATGTGGACGTACTGGCAGCCAGATATGAAGCGGGCGCTGTCGAAAATGTTTGAATGAAGAGGAATGATTAAAATACCGCTTTCCTCGTCATTTTTGTTATAATAATAAGGAAATGATATTTTTAGGGAGAGTGAACGAAATGAAATACGGTGTTGTTATTTTCCCATCTAAAACACTGCAAGATAGAGTAAATGGTTATCGGAAACGCTATGACCCGCATTATGCACTTGTTTCACCGCACATTACATTAAAGAGTCCATTTGATGCAGACATCGATGATCTCGATTCCATCTCAGAAAAACTGCGCAAGGTCGCGGCCGTCCATCAGCCATTTTCGTATCATGTCAGTAAAGTAAAATCGTTTGAACCGGTAAACAACGTCATTTATTTTAAAGTAGATCCAAACGACACACTCACATCTCTTTATAACATGACACATACAGAGCATTTCCCTGGTGAAGAGCTGTTCCCATTCGTTCCACATATCACCATCGGCCAGAACTTATCAGATGATGAACATTCTGATGTGTACGGATCACTGAAAATGGATTCGATTGATTTGACTGAAATTGCGGATCGATTCCATTTGCTCTATCAGCTTGAAAATGGCGTGTGGACTGTTCATGAAACATTTTTACTCGGAAAGGATGCTTAACAAGTTGAACGTAGTCATGGCAACTGATTTAAAACAGCGGGAAGACGCTTATTCTGTTCGGATGATCGTATTTGTTGATGAACAGAACGTCCCTGCTTCAATTGAAATTGATGAACTCGAAGATGAAGCCATTCATTTTGTCCTATATGATGATGAAATGAATCCGTGTGGCGCAGGTCGTTTTCGCATCGTTGACCACTACGGGAAAGTAGAACGTATTTGTGTGTTGAAAGAAGCTCGCGGGCAAGGAGCGGGCAACCTCATTATGGACGCGATTGAGCAGTATGCAGCCACTCGTCCAGAACTCATGACCTTAAAGCTTGATGCACAAATACAGGCAATTCCTTTTTATGAAAAGCGCGGATACGAAGTCGTTTCCGATGAGTTTTTAGATGCTGGTATCGTGCATAAAACGATGACAAAACCGTTGTAAGACAAAAAGGCTGACTCAAAAGCAATGCTTTTGAGTCAGCCTTTTTTATCTTAGTCTAGTTTTTTCTTTCTTTTATTGTGCTTTCTTATCAATGGGTTCCATTTCAATCCGTTCTTCTTTTGGGCTTTCCATATATTGAGCGGGTGTCCCATAGTCTTCACGCAGCCACTTCATGAACGAGGCAATCATCAGCCCCATAATAAAAACGAGCGGCAGAGCCGTGATAATAGCGAGTGTTTGAAGAGCAGCGAGGCCATCTCCGTACATTAATACGATGGCAATACTTGTTAAAACAATTCCCCAAAATACGCGATACCAGCGGGCAGGCTCCTCGCCCTCTTTCAAGTTTTTAGAAGCAACGTCTGCTAGAGTATACGCACCCGAATTGACCGTTGTCGCAAGGAATATAGCGGCCACAAGTAAATAAATCACCATGATGACGCCACCTAACGGAAGCGCTTTTAACGTAGCCAAAATCGCAGCCGGTGCACCGTCTTTATTTAAAATATCCAGTACGGGCACGATATTATTTAACTCCATGAACATGCTCGTGTTTCCAAAAATAGCAAAAGCAGCCCAGCAACCCAGAGTTCCGCCTATTAATTGGCCTAATATGAGTTGGCGAATCGTTCTTCCTTTTGAAATACGAGCCGCGAACATGCCCGTAAACGGCGCATAGGAAAACCACCATCCCCAGTAAAACAATGTAGTCCAAAGTATAAATACAAGTTCCAGTCGCTTAGAAGCTTCAAGCCTCGTTTCAAGCCAAAATACAAACAGATGGAGAAAAAGACCGTTAACGCCAAGACAATACTCAAGTTCAGTGTAAGCGTTTTCTCAAAACCGAATACGCTATGCAGTCCTTCTGCCAATAACGGCGTTCCAAGTGCAAGTGACGTGCCAACTCCACCAATTAATCCAAACATAAAACAAACATCAATGATTTTCCCAAGAATCCCATCTGCACGGTCACCGATGATGCCCCGGCAGGCTGTACTTAAACGAACCGAGTCGTATTTACGGATATGAAGAGCATAAGCAATCGGAATGGAAGGCAGGCAGTAAATCGCCCAAGCTGAAAATCCCCAATGGAACATGCCATACGTTGATGCATAATCGGCTGCTCCAAGGCTTTGAGGTTCCTGCGCAAAAGGCGGAGCCGAATAGTAAAAGGACCACTCAATAATTCCCCAATACATAATACCTGATCCGATACCGGCTGTAAAAATGAGGGCCAGCCAGCTGAACGTTGAAAATTCCGGTTTAGTAGTGCCCAGTTTGATGTTGCCATAGCGGCTGAAGGCTAACCAGAGTAAAAAACCGAAAATGGCTAAACATGCCCATAAGTAAAACGGTCCGAAGTTTTTCGTAATGGCATTTAAAACACTTTGCAAAAACGAGGTTCCTTTTTCCGGGTTAATTAATATCGGAATCGTCAACAGTCCAACCATCACAAGCGCAATACTTAATATTTGTTTGTCTATCGTGGATCTTTTCATCCCATCGCTCCTCTATTAATTCGACTTTTTTCGACAATCATTTCCAAAAAAAAATGAAAAGATGTTTTTTAAAGACTCGGCACCTTGAATGAGCTTCATTCCTAGGTACCGAGTTTAGTTTACTTAATTATTCACACTTTTGGAAGTGGCAATTGAAACCAATAGCTCATTTACTCGTTTTCCTACTTCTGAAGTAGTGGCTGTGCCACCCATGTCCGGTGTTAAGACCGTCCCTTCCACAAGCAATTGTTCGATCGCTTCCAAAACCATTTTTCCATATTGCTCATACCCAAAGAAATCAAGCATTTGACTGGCAGACCAAATGGAGGCCAGCGGATTCGCTTTGCCTTGCCCCGCAATATCGGGGGCAGAACCGTGTATCGGTTCAAACATGGATGGGTACTCTCTTTCAGGATTAATGTTCGCACCTGCGGCCAGACCGATCCCACCGGCCAGTGCGGCCCCAAGATCCGTTAAAATATCCCCAAACAAGTTGGATGTGACGACCACTTCGAAACGTTTCGGGTCTTTAATCATTAACATGGCTGCAGCATCGACCAGATAAGACGCTGTCTGAACTTCCGGGTATTCCTTGCCGACTTCTTCAAATACTTGGTCCCAGAATACCATTGAATAATTCAGTGCATTGGCCTTACTAATGCTCGTTAACGTCTTCCCTTGCTTTTTGGCTGTTTCATATGCATAGCGGATAATGCGCTCGGTGCCTTTTCGTGAAAACACACTATTTTGCAGGACAACTTCGTTCTCTTTTCCTTTGAATAGCCAGTCACCGGCACCAGAATATTCCCCTTCACTGTTTTCCCGGATGAACAGCATGTCTACCTCTTCACGCTGTACATCGGAAAGCGGGCAATGCGCCCCTTTGATCAGCGTAACCGGGCGGATATTCACGTACTGGTCAAAACTTTTTCGGATGATCAACAGCAAATCCCAAAGCGAGATGTGATCCGGCACACCAGGAAAGCCAACAGCCCCTAAGTAAATCGAGTCAAAGGCACTTAGCTGCTCAATTCCGTCCTCATCCATCATTTTTCCGTGACGGCTGTAAAATTCACAGCCCCACGGAAAATGGGTAAAGTCAAACTGAACGTCAGGATTGATTGTACTGATTGTGTTTAATACGTTGATACCTTCATTGATGACTTCAGGGCCGATTCCATCTCCTGCGATGACGGCAATGTTATATGGTTTCACAACTTTTCCCTCAATTCTTTAGTTCTGGTTCCAGACAATAAGCTTCAATTCTGTCATTTCTTCGACGGCATATTTCAAGCCCTCGCGTCCTGTACCGCTTTCTTTCACACCGCCATATGGCATGTGATCGACACGATAAGTTGGCACGTCATTAATGATCACGCCGCCGACATGAAGATGTTTCGCCGCATAAAGCGCATGTGTAATGTTTTCTGTGTAAATCCCTGCCTGAAGACCGAACTTAGAGTGATTCACTTCAGCGACCGCTTCTTCTACAGAGCTGATTTTATTGACCACGACAATCGGCGCAAACGCTTCACTGCAAGATACATTTAACTCATGATGAGCATTTGTAATAATCGTCGGTTCGAAGACACCGTTTGTCAAATTTCCGCCCGCCGCAATTTCAGCTTCACTGTTTTTCGTTTCTTCTACCCATTCGGCAATACGTTCTGTTTCTCTTTTTGTGATCATCGCGGAAATATACGTCTCCGGATCAAACGGATCGCCGACTTTCAGCTGTTTCGCTGCCTCGGCAAATTTTTCAACAAATGCCTCATAGACCTCTTCATGTGCATAAATACGCTGAAGTGAAATACACACTTGCCCTTGGTTTGAAAAGGCGCCCATAATACAGCGGTCAATAATGGCATCAATGTCCACCCCTTTATCAATAATCAAGGCGGCGTTAGAGCCTAGTTCGAGCGTTGTTTTCTTCAGTCCCGCTTTGCTGCGGATGCCGATCCCAACGGGTACACTTCCCGTGAACGTCACCATGCTGACACGATCATCTTCCACAATCGTATCCCCGACGACGCCACCAGGTCCTGTCACGACATTCAACGCCCCTGCCGGAAGACCAGCTTCTTCAAAAAGTTCGGCGATATAAAGCGCTGATAACGGGGTTTGAGACGCCGGTTTTAAGACGATGGTATTCCCTGCTGCAATCGCAGGCCCCACTTTATGAGCGACCAGATTCAATGGGAAATTAAAAGGCGTGATCGCCCCAATAACACCAATCGCTTCTCGTACCGTATAACCTATTCGGCCAACGCCCCCCGTTGCGGCGTCAAACGGAATCGTTTCACCGTGAATACGTTTCGCTTCTTCTGCTGCAAATTTATACGTTTCAATGGTTCTTGACACTTCTGCTTTTGAAAAGGTAATGGGTTTGGCTGACTCCATCGAGATAATCTGAGCCGCTTCTTCCAACCGTTCCTTCAACAGCACAGAGACTTTTTCTAAAATCTCCGCCCGTTCAAATGCAGGCATGTTCTTCATGATGTCGCGTGCTTCATAAGCGGCGTCGATCGCCTTTGTGGTCAGTTCTTGATCAGCCATGGCAATGTCCGCAATTTGTTCTCCTGAGTAAGGGGAATAGAGCGGCGCATAACGCGGCGCTTCTACTTTCTCTCCGCCAATGAAAAGCTGTTTTGTCTGCACGGCTGTTTCATTCTTGACTTTATTCATTGAGGGCCTCCAGCATCATTTCATGGAATTGGACGATCGCTTTTTCCGAAGAAGAATAGCGGCCTTTGTTAAACGCACGAGAACGGAAGCCCACTTGTTCCAGTTCCACCAGTTCAATATCTTCTTGACGTACTTGTTCAGCAAAGGTCATTAAGTCTTTTTCTTCTTGGGAAATGTTCTCGTCACGGAAATAATACGTGTACACAGCGATCGATGTTTCATGATCCACCGGAACCATTTGAATCGTCGCCATATTCGCAGGCCCTGGATAGAATGTCATCATCAAGTTCGGCCATAGCCAGAAGAATGAACCGCCTTGCATTTCAGCCGTATTCAAATCAACCGTGCCGTAGTTTTTATCCGGTTTTACGATCGTAAGAAATCTCCGTATGATTCGCTTAATGGCTTCGCGTCGTCATCCAAGTTCACAAAGATTAATCCTTCTATGATTTCCATGCGGATCGAGCGTAAGCAAGCATCCTTCACACACGCTTGATCTTCTTCACTGCGGAAATTCGGTGCTTTGTTTAACTCCCCATCCAGCTTAAATGTCCAGCCGTGGTAGCCGCATTGCAAGATTTTTTTGTTTCCTTTTTCCGTTCTTTCCAGTTTCGTTGCCCGATGTGGACACACGTTATAAAATGCGCGAACGACGTCATCTTTATCTCTCGTCACGATAATTGGCTCGTTCGCCACTTCCGTCGTAAAGAAAGCACCTGCTTTTTCTAATTGGCTCATATGGCCCACTAGCTGCCATGATTTAGAGAAAACGAGTTCCAAATCTTTTTCATGGTATTCCGGAGCCGAGTACTT
>NZ_MRWQ01000023.1 GCF_001906925.1 Domibacillus mangrovi | reverse complement strand
CCGTACATTTTGTCTGAATCCATGCCTTTTTTCTCCATGAAACGAAGAATGATGGAATCATAAAACAATAACAGACTTTGCTCAAACAAAGAACCCATTGGCTGAATCGTTTTGTTTCCTGTATCTGCACCCGATTTCGCCTGACCAGGGATTTCAATCACGATATCAGCTAAGTTGCCAATTGTTGAGTTCGGAAAAATCGTCACGGCAGCAACGGTTGCGCCAATGCTTTTTGCTTTTTCCGCCATCGCCACAAGGCTTTTCGTTTCACCTGATCCAGAGCCGATGATAAAAATATCACCTTCCTCTAAATTCGGTGTTACCGTTTCTCCAACGATATACGGATCAAGACCCATGTGCATCATACGCATAACAAAGCATCTCGCCATGAAACCAGAACGGCCGGCTCCAGCTACAAATACTTTTTTAGCGTTTAAAATGCCATCGACCAGCTGTTCCGCACTCTCATTACGAATAAGGCCCGCTGTCTTTTGAAGCTCCTGCAAAACGATTTGAGTATATTCCGTCGTTTGCATACGATTAAACCGTTGCTTTTTGGATTAGTTGTTGCATTTCTGCCGCAACTGCTTTTTTGTCGTCTGCGCCTGTGATACCGCCGCCTACGATAACAAGATCCGGTTGCGCTTCAATAACACCCGGAAGCGTTTCCAATTTAATACCGCCTGCAACAGCTGTTTTCGCGTTTTTCACGACACTTTTGATCGTTTTAAGTTGTTCAAACGGTGTTTCACCCGCTGCTTGAAGATCGTAACCTGTATGTACACAGATGTAATCTACACCAAGTGCGTCTACTTCTTGTGCACGTTTTGCAAGGTCTTTAATGTTGATCATGTCGATCAAGATTTCAGAACCGTGTTTTTTCGCTTCTTCTACGGCACCTTTGATTGTTGCATCATCTGTTGCACCAAGAACGGTTACGATACCTGCGCCTGCTTGAGAAGCTACCATTACTTCATAACCGCCTGCATCCATTACTTTCAAGTCTGCAAGAACAGTCAAGTTCGGGAATGCTTCTTTCATTTCTTTTACAGCACGAAGGCCTTCGTTAATAACAACAGGTGTGCCGATTTCAACGACATCAACGAATTGTTCTACTTCTTTCACTACTGCGATACCTTCTGGAATGTTGACAAGATCAAGTGCTAATTGTAATTTCATGGATATGTCACTCCTTCTAATAGTTTGTTAGATTGGTACTACAGTCATTATATATCCTAATTTTCAGAAAACAAAGTACGCACTTTGTTATCATATAGTGCCTAAAAATATACTAATTGGATCTAATATGACACTTCTTTTATATTTAAAGATGATTAGTATATGAAAATAGTCCATTTCGAAAAAAAAATTATGACGTATTGTCAGCCTGACATTCGTCTTAGATATATCCAGCTGGTGCTAAAAAGTAGAAAATTGTATTTTCATTTTTTGTTGCTCAACACAGACGTTTTTTCCGTTTCCTTACTCAAAATGCTTTCTGTGTAATCCTTCCCCCATATATACATAGACTCGAGAATGGGGATAAGCGTATGTCCTCGTTCAGTGAGTGAATATTCGACTTTGGGCGGTACGACAGGATATACTTCTCGATAAACAATGAGGTCCTCTTCTAACTCCCGAAGCTGGCTCACAAGCATTCTTTGAGTGATGGCAGGTATGAGCGCTTTCAATTCACCGAACCTCTTTGTTCCTTCTTTCCCTAAGTGCCATATAATCAACATCTTCCATTTTCCACCGATAATAGAAAGTGTTAATTCTTTTTCACAATTAAACGACTTTTCACGAGTATGGCTCATTCGTCATTCCTCCCTATTCAGTATATACCATACGTAACAGTATGATTTTTACACTATATATAAAAAAGTGTGCCCTTACAAATAAAGTGTCCATTCTGTCTGTGAAACATATATTTCATCAAACTAAATGTGTTCAATCATCTGTGCGTGCAGACAGTAATAGTCAACTGACACACAAACACCCTGACTCAATAAAAGTACAGGGCGATAAGGTTGAACTATCAGTGAAATTAGGTTTTTCTAACTCTCTTCAAAGGAAACGTTTTCATTTTTACATTCCAAACAAGTTCCATGAATCTCAAATAAATGTTGAGTTACATTAAACCGTGATTTTTTCTCAGCATACTGTTCGACTTCTTCTAACTTAGGGTAGTGGAGATCATGTAACGTGCCGCACGAATCACATACTACATGATAATGAAAAGCTGTCGTCCATTCATAACGACTTGCAGATTGTCCATAAGTAAGTTCATTAATAATTCCATATTTTTTTAAACATTTTAAGTTATTGTACACAGTAGTATGCGGAAGATTCGGAAACTGATCTTTTATTGAATTGTATATTTGATCTGCTGTTGGATGGGATTTCGTATTTGCCAAATACTCCATGATCGCTTTTCGTTGGGGCGTCATTCTTGACCCATTTTTCTTTAAAAGCTCAAAACCTTCCTTTATACGATGTTGAGTCATTTTCAACACCTCATTACTCTTATTTTAAATTAATGATGATAGAGTAGAAAAGACCATCATAATGATGATCTTTTCATTGTTTTATTAAATTTTATCAACTGCTTTATTTCATAAAATCAAGTTTAAGATTGGACTGGAACTTGTAAATTAAGAGCTTTTGCAATACCCTCTCCATACTCTGGATCTGCTTTATAGAAATGACTAATTTGGCGAAGTTTAATTTCATCACTTTCCACTGGAGCCATCGCCCCTGCAATAGTCGCAACTAAACGTGCGCGTTCCTCTTTACTCATAAGACGATATAGATCACCAGCTTGTGTGTAGTGATCGTCATGGCTGTAAGCATGCGTACCAGCCTCACCAGACACTTCAAATGGCGTTACATTGTCTGCAGGTGATTCTGTTGCACCACCAAGACTATTTGGTTCGTAATAGATGGAAGAGCTGCCACCATTTTTATCAAAACGCATTTGCCCATCGCGTTGGTTATTATTCACTTCATTAACCGGTCTGTTAATTGGAAGTGCTTGATGGTTTGCACCTACACGATAACGATGTGCATCATTGTAAGCAAATAAACGACCTTGCAACATTTTATCCGGAGACGCTTCGATACCCGGTACGAATGTGCCTGGTGAGAATGTTGCTTGTTCTACTTCCGCAAAATAGTTTTCAGGATTGCGATCAAGCACCATCCGGCCTAATTCGATTAATGGATAATCTTTTTGTGACCAAACTTTTGTCACATCAAATGGATCCCATTTGTATGTGTTCGCATCTTCAAGTGGCATAATTTGAACAGAAAGTTTCCATGAAGGGAAGTTACCATTCTCAATGGCATGGAACAACTCTTCTGTATGATAATCTGGGTTTTCACCTGCAAGTTGTGCAGCTACATTGGCATCAAGGTTTTGTACGCCTTGCTCTGTTTTAAAGTGATATTTTACCCAAACACCTTCGCCTTTTTCGTTTACCCATTTAAATGTATGGCTTCCATAGCCATTCATCGTACGTAATGATGCCGGAATACCACGGTCAGACATCAAAATCGTTACTTGATGTAAAGACTCAGGAGATAATGACCAGAAATCCCATACAGCATTTGGATTTTTCAAATGTGTTTGTGGATGACGTTTTTGTGTATGAATGAAGTCAGGGAATTTAATTGCATCACGAATAAAGAATACAGGTGTGTTGTTCCCAACAATATCGTAATTTCCTTCTTCTGTGTAAAACTTCACAGCAAATCCACGAGGGTCACGTACTGTATCTGAAGATCCTAGCTCACCAGCTACTGTTGAGAAACGGATAAACATAGGTGTGCGTTTTCCAACTTCTGACAAAAAGTTCGCTTTTGTATATTGAGAAAGATCGTTTGTTACTTCGAAATAACCGTGCGCACCTGCACCTTTTGCGTGCACAACACGTTCTGGAACACGTTCTCTATTGAAATGCGCTAATTTTTCTAAAAGATGTACATCTTGAATTAAAGTAGGTCCGCGCGAACCGGCTGTCATAGAATTTTGATTGTCGCCAACTGGAGCACCCCAATTGGTTGTCAATTTGTTATTATTCGTACTCAATAGATTCACCTCATCACAGAATTATCATAATTTTTAGACTACCATTAATAATAACAGTTATCATAAAAAAATCAATAGTATTTAATACTAAATACTATTGATTCTTTATATAGATTAGTTATACAAATATATTCTCTTTCATTATTTCTTCTGATACATCTGCGTTGATCCAATGCAGTAATAACCAATCCCTACAGAATAAAACGGTGCTTTATAAGAGTGTGCAAGATTCGGTTCTTTTTACGCAGCATTTCGTGTTACAACCAGTTTTGTCGCATTCAATATTCGACAAAACTTAAGGAACTAGAGCGAGTAAATGTCATTTAAGAATGCTAAAATAAATGAGTAAAATATTCATCATAAAAAATCAATAGTATCTAAATTGAAATACTATTGATTCTTTATACAGGCTAGTTATACAGAAACATTCTCTTTATTCATTTCTTCTTGTGTCATATTAGCAAATTGCTCTTCTGGAGCATCTGCGTTTATACGATGTCTTGCCCAAACGAAGTAGTAACCAATTGCTACAGCAAAAATAGCTATGTTAATGAAGAAGAAGTTAATATCTTTAAACACGGATGAAAATAGAGCTATGATACTTAGAATAATACATACGATCGGTGCTACAGGATAAAATGGAGCTTTATAAGGTCGTGCAAGATTAGGTTCTTTTTTACGCAAAATCATGAGTGAAATATTCATCATAATGTAAGAAACCAATGCCCCAAATGTAGCAATCAAAATTAGTTTATTCGGGTCAAACATTAGAACAAAGACGAAACCGATCGAACCCGGAACAACAACTGCTAGATAAGGTGTTCGGCGTGTTTTATGCAAGCGTGATAAGAAACTAGGTAAATAACCTGATCTTGACAATGAGAAAACTTGGCGGGAATAAGCTAAGATTGCGCCTGCCAAACTCGAAAGCATCCCGAACAAACCAACGATAGCCAGTCCATCAACTAACCATAAATTTTCACTAATACCATTAGAAATGGCATAGGAAAGAGGGTTTTCCACTACAGACGTACCTGAAGCTCCACCAAGACCGACAGTAACCGTCACGACAAGGAAAGCGAGAACGATAAGAGTAGCGATCGCAGCCATAATCCCTCTAGGTAAATCCTTCACGGGATTACGACATTCTTCTGCTAGCATCGGTAACATTTCCATACAAATATACAGCCACATTGCGTAAGGAAGAGCTGCCCAAACACCTGCAATTCCTCCAGGAATAAGACTTTCTCCACCAAACAATCTTTCAGTCTGAACATGAGGAACCCCATAAATGGCAAAAACAATTAACATAGCTACAGAGATGGTGACAAGGACCATTTCAACTGTTGCAAATTCTTTAACACCTAAAATATGAAGAGCAAAGAAAAAGATGTACAGCACGGCTGCAGCGACAATGGGATTGATTGCTGGTATAAGGAAGTTAACATAATAACCTGCACCGGATGTGAAAACGGCTGTTCCTACCGCAAATTCTAGCGCAACACCTACGCCTGTAAGATAACCTCCTAATGGACCCATAGCTCTCCTTGCAAAAGCGTATCCTCCGCCTGCATGGGGCATGATCGTCGCTAACTCTGCAAGTGAAAAACATAATGTTGTATACAAAAGACCAATAATAGCAGTAGCAATTAACATGCCTACAAAACCTGATTCAGCGAGCCCATAGTTCCATCCGAAATAAGAACCTGATATAACAATCCCAACACCTAAGCCCCATAAATGGATTGGCGTCAACACCTTTTTTAATTCTAAATTTTCAGTACTCACTCAAAAACCCCTTTTCCTGTTAATTTTTAAACTAATTTCACAAAAATCCCAACCCATTATTTCATAAAATAGAGACTCTTAATTACTAGAATCAAGAATCTCTATAAATACTCTACTTATTTCTGTTTATATCGTATAAATCTCGCACAGACATGTCATCGATTACAGACATCACATATGCAATGATCACGATGAAAACCTTCTATTAAGGATTAAAAACAGCTATTTGACTAGTAACAATGATAATTCCAATTGCGGCAACAACAGCCACATATGGCAAAATACCCGCTTTCTTTTTATAATGTGTTGCATCTAGTTCATCGCCGGCAGCATTCTCCGGAAATTGTCCTTTATCAGTAACATAGTGTCTGTAAAGAAACACAGGGATAATAAATAGGGAAACGACTAAACCAGAGATAAGCGTGCCGGGTCCCCAAACGATAGCACCCAGTCCTAAGAAAGCAACATTTACAAAAGCTAACACTCCATTTATTCCTATAAGCCATGTTGGCACTCTAAAGGGGCGTGGCCAGTTTGGACGGTCTACTCGGTGGATCCATCCAGAACTTAAATTGAAAAAGTTCAATATGATGTAATTTACATTTGAAATAGCAAGGATAAATGTGTAGTCAGACAACGAAAGTAAGATGATATTGAAGACTAAGTTCGTCCACATTGCTCCAGTAGGCGCTCCGTTATTATTAACACGGGACATAAATTTTGGAAGCCATCCATCCACAGATCCTTGATATAAAGTACGGGACGAACCACCCATAGAAGTCATGATAGACAATATCGTAGACAGGATAAGCAATAGGACAATAATCGTTCCTATGACTACACCGCCGCCTACCATCTTAGCCATCGCCGTACCGACGCCCATTCCACTTGCAATATCAGGATCAAGTAACCCTGCAAGTCCTAAAGCATTTTGAAAAGAGAATGGAACAATGGTGAAAACGGCTAAACATAATAAACCTGAAAACATAATTGCTTTAACTGTGTCTTTTTTAGGATCTTTAAACTCACTCGTATAACAAATTGATGTTTCAAAAGCATAAGTAGACCAAGCAGCTAAAAACAAGCCCCCAAATAATAATGTCCACCCTGCTTCATCCCAAGAAATTCCTGTTGGAAGGCTAGGGATGATATTTTCCACATTAATACCTTGAGTAAATAACGGTACGATCCCCACGATAAGTAAAGGTATAAGGGCGATTACTGCAATAATCCTTTGGATACGTGCAGCATTTACAGCACCTAAGTTTTGGATCGCATAAACGATAAAAAGGAAAGCAAGAGCTAAAACAAAGGCAAAATCAAAACGAACAGTTAGATCTGGACGGATAAAACCTAAATCCAGTAGTGTGAATCCCCAAGTAGTAATGGCTGCCGTTGGAAAAAATGTTGTTAAGACGAAGCCCGAAGCTAATTTTGTTCCAAGAGCTAATACTGGAGTCCAAGCGATCCAGTTACTCCATATGGAGATGGCGGATAAAACTTTCGAATATTTCACCCAGGCCATCGCACCATATACGGATGCTCCCCCAGATTTATTCGGGTACATACCTGCGATTTCGGCAAAAAGGAAAGCTTGAGTTAGCCCAATTAGAATAGATACGGTCCAAACTAACCAAGAAAGATTTCCTACTGTAGCCGCAATGGCTCCAATTGAAAATAAGACTAAGGCAGGTACACCGCTAGCGAGCCAAAACGCATCCTTCCACGTCATTTCCTTTTTTAATACTGTTGGTGAGTCTGTACTTTGTAGTACATCTCCTTCTTTTCTTACGGCCATAAATTCCCCTCCTAAATCAGTGATGGTGTTCGTGTGCATCTGATTGGTCTTGGTGAGATTCAATTGTATCCGCTTCCATATAAGAAAAAGCAAAGATTAATATAGTTGAAATAACGGTTGTAATAATCCGTGGATAAGTTCGTGGTTTAAATGTCACATTTTCTTTATACTTCTTCAATTCCACATTCATCATTGTCACAATGAACAACCCACTTACAATAAAGAGGACATTCATATAAATAAGCATCGCTGTATAATTATCTGGTGGTAAAATATCTTCAATCATAGCGCCCATCATTCCATTAGCTATTCCTTCTCCAATGGCTAATAGGCTATATGACTAAATACCCAGCAATCAGACTGGCTGTCATCGAAATCATTGTAGTGTGAGCTAAATCACTTGTATAGAAAATTCCGATAATTAAGCCGATGGTTAAACTGCTCCCCATGCATAATACCTTGACGATCATCATGTCTGTCATGTTCTCTAAATACTTTCCACTTGATGCGTTTTTATTAAACAAATACTCGTATAAAGTAAGACTAATAGAGTGAAGTGCAGATAGTGAGAAACATGTTTGTTCACTACCTAATATATAAGAAGGTGAAAAGGGAATTGATGACAATTCCCTTTTCAAACAACTTTTAGTTATTAATGGCAGCTTTGGCCTTTTACTGCTGCTGGACGTGGAAGATCCAACGCTGGATTTCCATCATGGAAACCATGCGGTTTCAACTTGAATCCGATATAATGAGTTGGCATTACTGGCCAATCTTCCGGACGTACAACGTGATGAACAGCCATATTGTACCAAACGACAATATCTTCATTTTCAATATTGCGGTTCTCTTTTACCCAATTATTAAGCGTGCTTCCGTTCCATTCCCCTTGGTTCGGGTACTTACCAGAAGCATACATTTGATCACGATCAAATTTTGTCACGTGTAAATGATGTTTAATAAATCCTGCACGCTTCACGATACTTGATTCATCATGTAAGAATGGAATTGCATTTTCACCAGGTACAAGTTCAAAACCTACTGGCTCACCAACAAAGTTTTTCTTGTTAGGGTTAATGATCTTCCAACCTCTTGCTGTTTCAAGATTCATGTTACGTTGAGCTTCTAGTTCTGTTTGGAACGTTGTTGTCTCAACATGGAAAGCATTTAATTGTTTATTTGTTGCATAATCAGGTTTCGATGCTACTGTGTTCAATTCTTGAACAGAGTTTTGTTGTCCATCGATATTTACGTCAATACGGTAGTTAAAGATATGTTGGTGGATTGGTGCGCCAATTTGTGGTGCTACCAATGAACCATACTTCGGATTTTCGCCTTCTTCAAGCACACTAACATTCAAGATACCTGTTAATTTTGCTTCATGTTCAATTTTACCGTCTGTATAGAAGTACCAGAAGAATCCGTAGTCATAGTTCGCTACTGTCGTGAAGAATGAAATTACTAAACGACGTGAACGACGTACTTCTACATCACCTGTTCTCCAATCTGTATGTTTCCATGCAATTCCGTAATCTTCTTCATGAAGACAAATCGCATTAGGAATTCGGTGAATTTCACCATTACCTGTTGCCATAATAGCATCGAAGTAGTCGATATGACCGACACAGTCACAACCACGCTCTAATGAGTTCGCTAATTGGCCGATACCGTATTCACCAGCATCAAACGCACATTGCCAGTCATGAGCAGGATCTGTATCGCCGTAAGGAACAACCATTTCAGATAAAGCTGCACGATATAGAATCGGGCGTTTTACTCCTTTATCTTCATAATCTACTGTGTTAAGAACAAGACCTTCACGTGCTGTATAACCAATTCGAATGTCCCATTTTTGCCACTTAATGTTATGTCCATTAATTTCATAGCTAGGGCCTTCTGGTTGTGTAATTTCTAATGGTTTTAAATCTGTCCGTACTTGGATCGCATCAGATTGTTCAGGTTTATATGGTGCAGCTGTTGGTGCAATCGGTCTTACTCCGTAGTCTTCAATACGTACAATTTCCATTGTGCTTAAGTCGACGACAGGTAGTAGACCTGATAGAGGATATGCATAAGCATTATCGCCTTCAAATTTTCTTACAAAGCATAATGCTTTTGCAAGACGTTTTCCTTCATCTTCTACAATACCGAAGTTACCAACAGACCAAGGATCTACCATAACTAGGCTTGGATCTGTAATGCCGCGTTTTGCAAGCGCTGCATGGAAATCAGGGTGTTTTTTCACTGTTTCTTCAAGCTCATAATACTCGTCGAAAAGGAATGAAGGTTGAACACCTGGAATATGTGTCCATGAAATCACTTTTTCATCCGTAAGAGAGACAACACCTTCATACGTTTGGCTATCTGCCGTATCTAACACGATCATGAACGCTTCACGTACAATTGCATCTCCTTCTTTGAAATTTAACACAACTGATTTTTCAGGCTCATACAAACCAACTTGCTCAAATCGTGCTTTATCCGTTAGTCCTCTTTCTTTTCTTGCAATTGCAACCGCTTTTATAATTTCGTCTGCTGTAAGCGGCTCTAATGGATGGCCCACTTGCTTCAATGTTTCTTGAGTGCTCATGTAATATCCTCCCTTTTATCTATTGATAGCTCCTAATGCATATAACTAATTTATTAATCCCCAATGAATCGTTAATCTCCAGCCCCTAGTCAAAAATACCCTTTGTTAGCTTGTTTAGTGAGGAACCATTGATTTAACTAAATATTATCTAAGTCTTTATTTCATTAATTGTAAAAAACGGAACTATTCTGACTTTTCGATAGATTTTAAAGTTCAATTCATTGGCGACTACTAATAGTCTTCTATTTCCTAACCTAACCATTCGTTTAATGATTTGATCTTTATAAAAACAAACCGGTCCAACAAGAGGTTAATAATTAGCGGTATGAACACGTCTATCACGATCACAAATATCGATTTCTAAATAATAGATTTATTACAGCCTTTGCCTGTCATGACCTCGTTTACTTTATCAATCGCTCCTTCGAATTGATAAATGTCGCCGCCAAATCCTAATTGAAATTGCTTTGCTTGCTTCATAGATTCAAAAATAAGTACTTGTGGCTGACAGTGATTAAGGTGTAGATCTGAATTAAATAAGAAAGTCGCTATCTTGGCACTGATTGTTGTCTCTTTTAAAAAGTCATAACAAATGATTTGGGAAACCTTTTGTTCTATATCTTGGTATCGAAGTAGCGCACAATGAGCACAACAAGTATGTTCGACTCGATTATTCAATTTGATGAGTTGTACAGAGAATCGGGTATTTGAAGGCTTATTGCAATACGAACAATTTTTAGATACAACAGCGTTTTCTGGAGTATACGTAACACCATTTGATGTTTTTAACACCTTTTGTTCTTCAATTAGCGGCTTCAAGTCACGATAAACGGTCATAACAGACACATCTAATCGTTTACTAATCTCAGAAATTCGTAACGTCTCTTCCTCCTCTAACCATGTTAAAATTTGTTGTTTACGTTCTAAGGGCAACATTATATTCCTCCGTTCTTATTATCAAAAATAATTGATATTCATCTCTTAAAACCTTTAATTTCATAATATAAATCAAATATGTTAATGGTTTAATGTTCTATATGTAGAATATCTAAATCTACTTATAAGTCATTGTAAAAAACGGAAAGAAATGTTGAACTTTAACATTTCTACAAGAATCAATTGTATTATTCATTCTTGTACTTAAATATAGAAACAACCAGGTTACCCAAATAACAAAAGAACATGAAGCAACATCAACCTAATTATCACAGTTTCGCTTCGAACTATCTGTTTGTCAGGTATCGTTAGAGAAAAGCATTGCTATATGGGATGATAAATGCAGAAGCTAATCTGCAAATGATAGTGCAACTCACGGATAAAGATATTGCAGAGAGGGAGAACACGTTAAAAAGCGTATGCAATAATTGCAGTGGACCTTGTCATTTTTAATACTATTCGAAAACGAGGCTGCCCCCAGTCAATGAATATTGACTGGGGGCAGCCTCGTTTTTGTGTACAAAAATGGATTCATTAGATTGTCAGCGATAAAATCAATATACAAAAGCTATATATGCAACGTTTATTCGTCTACACTTATCCGAACATAAAAATGAATATAACCAAAAATGTTATATTTACATTTATCTTTTTTAGGCAAGAAGACTCCATCTTCCATTTTGTGCAGGGCGTAGCCCAAAAATAAGTGGGGGATGAATCACCTTTTTGCGTATCAAAACATGCGTTTTATTGGTATAAATTACCTGTACAAGTTGTTCTTTAAAAACTGAAGATATGAGGTTCTAGCAGGTAAATTCTTCAACGTTCTCATCCCCCATACGTACCGAAGTCGCGAAAACCAAGCTAAAGTAGAGCCTGTGGTGAGTCCAACGTACAAGATACTTTGTGCTTTCACCGTAGGAACTACGGGTAGAGGCTGCTCAATAACGGGGGGATACACTAGTGTTCGCAGGAATCCACCACTTCAAGCGTTAGCTAAATGGGGGTAGTTCAAGAGCTATGTATCCTCTCTAAAAGTATCTTTTTTTCTTCCTCCATTTCCTCTTTTGAACGTTCAATGTTCTCTAGTTCCTCAATCTGAAGGATTTCATATAATTCATGTTTAATGTCTTCAAATTTTTGATTAGCTTGTTCATGATCGATTGCCATCCATGTTTTTATCTCTTCAATGGATTTTCTCGTCACTAGCCAATCAGGTAAGTATTCTTTTGATTGTCTGAATTCAGAAACTAGATGGGCTATAATATCCCCGTTTTCTGATGTTGCAGCAACCTCATTGGCTCCTGGAGTGTTTAAAACTTTTATGATGTAGCCAACTGGATTTTCTATGTCTCTTCTATCCTGCATTTTCTCTAACAGATCAATCACAGTATCCTGTCCGTGTTTTCTCCAAGATTCAATTAATTCATCTGTTAGCTGTATACCTAAGCTTAATCCGAGCTTTTTTACAGTTTCAGAAAAAGAATTTGGCAGCTTAAATTCTTCTAAATTTTCATGAAAAAAATCCAATTGCTCAGCCTTATGATTCCTTGTAGAAAATATAAGGAATTTGATTTTCTCCACTTTTCGCCCTTTTTTCACTTCTTCAATTTTAAAGGAAATATCGGTTTTCATTTTTAACTCTTTTTGCGCCGGCACCAGCACACGTTGTTTAAAATTACCATACGCGTTATATATATCTTCAGCACCTAGCATTTTCCGTAAACTCGTCAGATGAAAGGTTCTTTCTTGCAGCTTTTCATATTGTTTTAAAAGTTCATATATCCGAATCGAATAAGAACTTTTTAATTTTATAATATTTTCAAGCTTATAACTCGTAAATTCCTTTTTTAATTCTAATAAATACGGACGCAAAAAAGGATCAAACCTAATATCTATTGCTCCTTCAGTCTCGTTATACGCCACGTAGCTTAGCCAAGAAACTTGAATGACTTTCTTATCAATTCGTACTTCAAATACTTTTTGCATTAATTCTTTCGTGATCTGTCTTAATTCTGTATATTTAGGTGTTCCTTTTAAGCCCAGAAGGTTGGTAAATTCTTTAATTGGCAATGTATAGGTTTTAAAATCTGAATCGGCAGGGCTGATATTACTAGCCAAACATAAAATGATTTTTTGTTCCACGACACCAAGTTTATAGTTTGCTTCAATTAGCAGATTAGACTTTGTCACAAGATTATTAAGATGCGGTTCAATAATTTCTGTTGCAGTAGTTAGCAACAAAGATCCTCTCCTCTCACTTGATCTAATTATGACAAAACTTTAACTATAACAAAAGAGTTTTTTGTTATAGTTAAAGTTTTGATGATTTTGCCTAAGCACCATTTTTGTTATAATTGGCACCATTTTTGTTATACTCACACCATTTTTGTTATAGTTAGCACCATTTTTGTTATAGTTATAGCACCATTTTTGTTATGGTTAGCACCATTTTTGTTATGGTTAGCACCATTTTTGTTATGGTTAGCACCATTTTTGTTATACATAGGGCCGATAAACCATTGGTACGACTGACTTTTCAGCCTCCGAAAACAAGATAAAACAAGATAAAACAAGATAAAATAAATTATTGTAAAACACACAAAAAAGAGATGTGTGAATAAAAAATTAAATATTAAAACACTTCCTAAAAACAATTCACACCCCCGACTCACATAATTTACTTGAATCCGTTTTAAATGTTTGAAAGTAGCCAACGCCATCTTATGCTTATAAATCACTTTCAGGTTAATTAATAATTATCTAAAACATTCGCATATCTTTTTAAAACAATTCCGTACTCTTTCAAAAACTTTATTTTCTAGATTTAATCTCTGATTTGATCTGTGTCAATCCAAATGTTTGCTTTTAAACTAGTAACAACCCTCTGTAAAGCTCTATTTTCACTTCTAAAGGCTTCTAATGCTTTTATTAAGGTTTTATGAAGTATCATTACGAAACACCTAATATGACCATTATAGAGCCAAATAGAGCACCTTCATTAACTCTGACGACATCCAAGATTCTTACATTATCTATCACAGTCACTAAGGAGCTGAGATCGGATTCTTTTTCACTGACACTCATTTGTATATATTTTCCTGACATATTAAGTGAATAACTTACCACTTGAACTACCCCTACTTAGCTAACGCTTGAAGTCGGGGATTCCTGCGAACACGAGTGTATCCACCTGTTATCTTAGCAGGCTCACTCCGTAGTCCCTACGGTTAGAAGTTACTTGTACGTTGACTCGCGACGCTCCCTACTTTCGCTTGGTTTTCGCCACTTCGGTGAGCGTGGGACGATAGAACGTTGAAGATTTTACGTTGTAGACGAATTCCCTACAACAACCTTATATCTTCAGTTTTCAAAGAGCCATCTGTACAAGCACATGATAGCAAATATTTTGGCTACCACCACCCGACATTCATCTCCCACCTACTCACTGGGCTACACCCTTCACGTTCCTTGGGTAAGGAGTGTTATGTCGGAAAAAGATAAAAAATAGAGAAGCGTTCCTTTAAACAATACGTTTGCATCGCATTTTTTTTTACAGTAAACTGTAAATGCAGTTTTACATTTAAAAGGAGGGACAACATGGCAATAGTGATTTCTTTCGGTCTACAAAAAGGCGGGGTTGGAAAAACAACTACAACAGCTATTACAGCATTTATTTTATCTAAAACAAAGAAAGTTCTTGCTGTTGACCTTGATGGTCAAGGGAACTTAACAAGAATGCTCACAGGTAAAAGTAAAAATAGTTTTGAAAAAACCATTTATGACGTATTAAAAGCTGTAAATACAGATAACTGTATTACTGTAATTACAGATACTCTTCATGTAATAGCAGCGAATGATGATGCTTCAAAAATACCAGGCCTTGTCTCTTCATCTAAAGAAAAGCAGCGTCTCCATTTACTCAAACTGTCTATCGAGAGTATTCAAGAAGAATATGATTATATTTTGATGGATCTCCCACCGGCCCTAGCCGAACAAACTCTTTTAGGACTTACTGCAAGCGATTACACCGTTACAATGCTCCAAACCGATCCATTTGCTTTTCACGCCTTAGATGATTATCTAGAAACATGCCAGATTGTAAAAGAAGCATACAATCCAAAAATGAAATTAGCCGGAATTTTATCTGTTTTATTAAACTCACGCGCTTCTTTAGATCAATCTATTTTAAGAAAAGTCCGTGATGATTATGAAGAACTTGTTTTTAATAGCGTTGTAAAAAGACAAGCAAGAATAAAAGAATTTACAATTACAGGAATATCAGATCGAACAAAAGCAGATCGAAAAGCATTAACTGAATATACTCATTTTGTGGAGGAGTTGATTGAACGTGTCGAAAAAAGCTAAATTTGCGGGACTGTTAAGCGAAGAAGAAACACCCACCACAAAAAAGAAAGAAGATGTGTTAAGTTCTATATCCAGCAATACAGTAACACAGGAAACTGTAAATACAGGAAAGAAAAAAAAAGCAACTTACGAATTGGATATTGAGCTTCATAAAAAACTAAAATTATATGCAGCTTTAAACGAGATAACAATGACTGAGGTTGTTGAAGCAGCCGTGAAAAAATACATTGATGATTAATATAATGAAAAAACATTATACAGTTATACAGAAATACAGGAATACATTTTTTAAATCCAGTAATGAAATCTACTTACTGGATTTAAAATGTTTTTCCTTTTTTAAAAGATTAAGATGTTTTTTGAAAAAAGGTTTTATCTTGTTAAGATCGGGTAAATAAATAATAGTTAAGTATAATTTATTTCATTCATCATTATATTGAGTGGTTAGTCCCTAAATATTAAGTAACTAGGATAGGCTGCTAATTAAGATTAAGCAAATCTTCTCCCCAATTCCTTAACAAGGAAATAAGAAAAGTTTATATCAAATTGGTATGGTTTTTTCTCATAAAGACATTTTTAGAATGAAATTTAAAGTAAGCGTTTACAATGTGCTGGTGCAGGGTATAAAAACAAAGTCGCAATAAAAAATGTAGTACCGGGTAGGACGGCACGCGTGGCTGTCAAGGTATTTGGCGTAGGTGGGGCCAATACCAGGAACGGGAGTGAACTTCTGTTCTTTTTATTGCGCACAAAGAAAATTAAATACATACGCATGGAGGATAGGAATGAAGTTAAATACGGAATGATATTAAAAAGCATGAATTACGCTCTTTTTAATTATTTGAAAATTCGATCAATTTCAGTGAAGATAATAACTATATCAAGTCAAGAGAACAATCAATTTGAACCGTTCACTTTTACTGATCGGTTTTTTGTATGCTATGAACTATAATATCGAGAAATATGTAACTAATCAAAAATTTAAATTTATAATATATTGTATAAAATTCAAAAGTTTTCTATAAATAGAGTTAACAAAATCGACCGGAAAATAAAAAAAGCAAAAGACGTGTTTACCGTTTATATACGGTAAATGCGTCTTTTTGTTTTCCTAAAAGGAGACAGGACAACGACCGTAAGTAAACTAATATCTACGGAAGATTTCAAGAAAATGATGAGCTGCAAGGTGTACACTGAAAACCAAAAGCAGCAGAAATCCATGAAAATAAAACTTTTAGAAGCTGTAAAAAAGTATATGGTGAACACTACAGGCGGCTGAAAAAAGATACAAGCAAAGCGATTGATATGATGTGCTGGTTTGCATCCAAGCATGGCTTCTTCTTTGTAAAGGATCATTATTTTGCGGATTGGTGGATAAGACGATCCGGAACGTGACCAAGAAGCTGCGTGAAGCCGGCGTTCTATATACAGTATATCGTCGTTCCAGCACACAAAATGGACGGAGTACACCGGTCCAACTATTTGTGGATCATCCGTATTATTTTTACTGGGAAGAGCTTCTGGATTTAGGCTCTACCCCATCAGTTTACCAAACTGATTGCCAAGCTGAAAACGCTGAAATCCCTTGTGTCTCTAAAGAGGAAGAGGCAAAATTTAATACCATACGTAAAGAAGAAACGTATTTAGATGCCAGTTTTACACCGTCCTATATTTCACAAACATTTGTGGCTGCGGTGAAGATGTTCTATGGCGAAGCAAAAGTATTTACCGTTTTTGGGGCAAAACGATGCTTGCCTATCGGAAAAGTTGTCTAGATGTACCTCTTGAAGAAATTGTGCCCATTGTCCTGCAGTCATTCAAAGAAAGTATCTTTGCTCAACAGCAAAAACGCATTAAAGGGTCGTTTGAAGGCTACTTTTTTGGCGTGCTACGAAATATGTTTACCATTGAAAAACGCAAGGAAATAATGAAAGATCATCCCGTTTTTTATAATTTTTTAGATTCATAACCTGTTAAATTCATGGGACTATGTCTTTCACATATCTGAAGGATGAGGTGTTTTCTCGGGAAATTTGATAAAATATTTAAATAAATCAAAAATAAGGAGAGAAACAAAATGACAGAGGAACAAAAGAGCCCTACAAAAAAGAAGTATGCACCTGCATATGAAAAGCCGTACCAGTTTAGAAAAGGACAGGAAGTAAAGATTGCTTTTCTAGACGGAAAAACGATCACAGGCACTGTATATCAGTTTTCTAAATATCATATTGTCCTAGAGTTGGAAGGGAAAAGTGAACTGATTACTGTGTTTAAGCATGCAATGAAATACATCATAAGCAAGAAACAAGAAATCGCTGAAAAGGAATAAGATATGTTCCTATACTAGTTTCTTTTCGGCTAAAGATTATAGTTTGAGATAGAGGCTTACAAGATTTATGGTTTTCTATGTAGAATAGGCACTGAACTATCTGCCGCTTAACTGACGCTTGAAGTGAAGGATTCCTGCGCACTCCAGTATAATCACCCGTTTTTTAGGAAGCTAACCCCGCAGTCCCTACGGTTAGAACTTAATTTTGTACGTTGACACGACACACGCCCTACTTAGCTTGGTTTTCGCTTTGTTTGGGTACGTTCGTTCGATAGGTCGTTGGGGGTGTGAAAAAAGAATCGTTTTATTCATGTAGAAATGGTTTCTCTATACGGTGTCAAGCATAAAAGGTTTGTATAAACAGCTATTTATAAACTAAGCTCATTTATCTTAATGAATTATTCCATTATATCTACATCAAGTGCTTTATTATCTCCTCTCTAAACCTAATCTTCCATGCTCACCTTGTTATTAGATTTTTGTCTGGTACCTAATTATACAATCAACGAAAAAAGATGCCTTAAAGTCAATTAAGCATTGTCTTTAAAGGCATCCTTTTTTGAATATGATAGTTTTAAGAAAATTCAAATAATAAGTCGAATCTTTTGATAGATGTTACCAAAATTCTGATATACCTATTCCAGATTCGCGTGGCGTCCGTACATTTTGTCTGAATCCATGCCTTTTTTCTCCATGAAACG
>NZ_MRWQ01000022.1 GCF_001906925.1 Domibacillus mangrovi | reverse complement strand
GCTGCCATTATTTAATTCAACCACTTTGCTTTTCCACGGCTCATCCTCAGGTGGTCCATTTAACACTAGGTTCACCCCATCCGGATTCACCATCGGCACAATGGATAAAAAGTTTTCTTGATACAAACGATAAGTTGAAAGACCTCGTATCGGCTGTAGATTGGTCAATGATAAAACATAATCATTTAAAAACGTCATGATAACTGGTGTGGTGATCCATTCATTCGCATGAAATGAACCATTATAATGAACCCGTTTCTTCCCATTACCAATTGTCACTTCAGGTATTTCCTTCCCAAGCACAGAACGGCCGATTGAAGGCACACGTAAAAATGGATACACCGTTCGTAATTGCCTCAGATCCGTTATCATTTGACTATAATCGTACGGTCGCTTTCCCTGTACAATCCGCCAAGTAACTCGTAGCGGTACATGAATCGTTTGCCCGATTTGCAATTGAGTAGGAAGTAGTCCAGGATTCGCCAGCATAATGGCATCAATCGGGATCTTATAGTCCTCTGAAATACGCCACAGGGAATCGCCACTCTTTATTCGATAGTTATGCGTAACAAAACCTGGAATTCGTATTCTTTGTCCAACTGACAGTCGATCTGGCTGAAGTTCCCGGTTTGAATCTTTAATAAGCTGAAGACGAATCGTAAACAACTGACTGTAAGACCATAATGAATCTCCCGCTCTCACAACAACATCCATACGTTTCCCCCTTATTGTCGCCCTCCTTAAAGTGTATGTATGCTTTTCCACTTTTATCAATAAAGTGAAACTTCATTCAGTGGGGGTTTTCTTCATCCCCTGACCGGCTTCGGCCGGCCCGAACCAATCGGGCTTTTACGGGCAATTGATCCCCCGCTTATCCTCCTTTTCTTTTCGACGGCTTGAAACGGGGGTCTTACTGCCCGTTAATGCGGGATAAAGTGAAATTTCCCAGCCAGATAAAAACAAGGCTGTCCCAGTCAGTTATTCACTGACTTTTTGGACAGCCTTGTTTCCAATCGTCTTCTACTCTTCTCCTGCTTCTTCAAACGCAGCAGACACTTGATCAAATTCCTCATCGCTCTCAATAATGGATAATCCCTCATCTTCTTCTACTCTCAAAAAGAAGACATCAATATCTTCGTCCGTTTCCTCTTGAATTTCTTCTACAAATCCAACAGCCGCATATTCTATTCCCTCTATATTCATTGTGCCGAGCACTTCAATTTCCTGCTCTTGATCGTTCTCATCAATTAACGTAAAAATATCGCCGATTTCAACTTTTTCCATATTGCTTTCCCCTCCTATGCCCTTTTTAAATTAGATTCTTTATACATTATACCCGCTGCCTTATTTTTCAAAAGAAAAACAAACTTTTTATGGGGGTTCGTTACCTTTTTCGGACAATAAAGGTGTCACCAAGAAGTGCCCAATTTTGAGGAAAAGGATACCCAAGTACCCAATAACTGAGACCTCTAAGCTTGTACGCTTTCACTAAATCAAATTTAGCTTTGGCACTGCGGGCATCTTCAAACCAGACTTCATGGGAGCGTCCCTGTTCATCTTTGTACGTATAAAATGGAGATTGAGTCATCTCGTCATATTTTATTTCAGCCTTATATTTGACAACTCGTCTGATCGCTTCCTGCATGTCAAATGTCTCTGCTTCCTGCCCTTTTTTATGCGGTACAAGCCAGTCACGTGCATAAATTTGAAACCCTAATAAAATTTTATCTCTTGGGATAGCAGTCACAGCGTAGTCAAGGACACGCTTCATTTGATTAATCGGGGAAATCGCTTGTGGCGGCCCCTTCCGATATCCCCATTCATAGGTCATGAGCACAGTAAAATCAAGTATCCGTCCGTGTGCAGGATAATCGTGTGCTTCAACTAATAATCCCTTTTGATTGGCACTCGTTTTTGGTGCAAGAGAGGAAGAGACAAAGTACCCTTCAGGATGCAAACGGTCCACTGCCCGCTTGAGAAAAAGATTATATAATTCACGGTCTGCAGGTGCCACATTCTCGAAATCGATATTCAGTCCTTTATACCCTTTATCCTTCATCACTTTTATACTGTTGGTCAATACTTTTTCCACTAAATTAGGGCTCGAAAGAATAGTGTGCGCAAGATCAGTTCCTGCTTCTGTACTGGAAAAATTGGTAATAGCCATGATAGGTACGACACCTGTTGACTGAGCTGCCTGTATCGTCGGACCATCATCAATGCCTTCTAAACTGCCATCTTCCTTCATTCGATATCCAAATGGACTTATATACGTCAGATCATAAGCGACTTCACGTACTTGCTGCCCACCAGCTTGCCCAAATGTGTACGAGAATGCATTTACATCAATGATGGGCTTTGGTGCAGTCGGAATCTTCAAACTTTGTCCTATATAAAGGCGGGAAGATGTTGTCAGCTGATTCGCCTGTACAATCGCTTCAGGCGTCGTTCCATAGCTAGCCGCGACCTTATAAAAACTGTCTCCTGCTCTTACAGTGTGATAGGTCACCGGTATTACAATGATCTGACCAGGATAAAGACTAGTTGGATTAGTCATGTTATTCGTTTGCATGATTTCCTGCACAGTTATTCCATAATGAGTCGCAATGTTTGCAAGCGTATCCCCTAGCTGCACGGTATAGAGAAGATACGGTTCTGGAATGAGTAATGCCTGGCCAATGACTAACATTTCAGGATTTTCCAGACTATTCACACTGACGATTTGGGTGGTGCTAATCCCATATTGGCGGGATATGCCCCATAACGAATCCCCTCTCTTCACTACATGAATTTTCACATTTAGACCCCGCTTTCCTTCCTGTTTTCCATTCAGTTTATTAATAAAAAAACCTTTATATGATTAAATCTGTTGAAGTCTGCACATACAAAAAACACGACAAGCGCAACCTCTCGTCGTGTGTATACTTGGAAGCTTACTTGCGAGCCTCCCGTTCTTGCTTTTCCCAAAGCTTTAGAGATGGATATGGATCAAATGCCCATTCATTCCGGCCGTTATCTTTATACATGCCATAGTGAAGATGTGGAGGAAATTGACCAGACGTCCCTTTTTTTCCGTATCCAGAGCTGCCAACGTATCCAATCACATCCCCTGGTTTAACAATATCTCCTTTTTTAATCTCTTTACTGAAATAAGCTAAATGAGCGAAGTAATGGTACGTATTGTGAATATCGCGAATACCAATTCGCCAGCCTCCGTATTTATTCCACCCTTTTATTTCAACGATTCCGTATGATGTCGCCCGTACAGGGACGCCGTAATCCGCAAATAAATCGGTCCCTTCATGTATCCGGCGGCCTCCCCATCCTCTACTTGCTCCCCATGTGCCCCGATAACTAAAGTTATGTTCAACAGGGATAGGAAAAGCATGCTCATCCAAATGTATATTTTGGAAATGTTTGTAAATTTTCGCAATGGTCATAATTTGATTGACTGTTTGTTTACGCCCATAATAATTCATTAACGCTTTTTTAATACTTTTTTCTGTATGCCCATATTCACTTAAGTAAGCAGCCATCGTATACATCACATCGTCATCGTTGTCTGGATCGGCAATGCCATCCTGATTACCATCCCGTCCTTTTCCGTTAAAAAAAGTGATGGAGCGGGGGGCCGTATCTTCTTTATTTGGATTAAGCATCCCTGCCCATACTTCATATGGAAATTTAATGGAAATAACACCTTTTTTTTCAGGTATGTCCGTGCGTACCTGCTCTATGTTACGTTCAAACTGATCGACCGCAGCCAAGTAATACCACGGTAACATAATACTCTCATATTTTATATAATACCTCATCCGCGCATTCAGCTGCTCCTCTCTCGTCGGCTGCTCTTCAGCTGAAGCAACAGAGGTAAAAAGAAAGATGAATGCGATCAAAGAAGGCAGCAATAATAACGATCGACGCACACATAAAACCTCCTTTTTTTAATATCTTCCCTAGACTTCCCTAATCCAGTTTGTTTCATAAATCCTTTTATTGGCGACAAAAAAACCCCTTCAAATCAATTATTTTTAGGGGTTTTCCAATATTTCACACAAACAGATTCACTTTATCATTATTTACCATTTATCTCCCTCAAGCGGCTGAGCCCATTCTCCTAAATAATGGCGTGCAACGGGATTATTGCGTACATCGTTCTCTTCCCCTTCCACTACCTCACAAAGACTTTTTGGGATACTGCGCCGATTTCGCCGTTCAAATGCCGGCCAGATGACTATATATCTCTCCCGCCCGTCATCCATCACATGAAACGTTTCGTTTAAGTTTTGTTCATACCACTTATTATAAACCGGGTTTGTACGGACAATTTTCACTAATTTTAATGTCATTCTTTTTTAACCACCTTTTCAAAAATTTCTCTCTATCGTTATGCCCGTAAAAAAATGTTCTATACAAGTATCCATTCATTTATTAATGATTTGATTGTGTTGTTTTATATTTGAATTATGCATATACTGTCACTTGTTTTAATTTATTTTATAATCCACATAACAAAAAGCCTTTTCCGTTGAAGAAAGGCTGTGATTTTTATTGTCTTTAGCTAAGAAAGGTACCATTTTTTATTTTATTTTGATATACACGGGATACACATAAGGCTCGTTTGGTTCTGATATTATTTTCCATGAACTGATTTTCAACATCGGTATCTCAAAACCGTCATATTGTGTAATATGAAGTATTCCTTCTACTTCCATCCATGTATCCTGTTCTATTGTATAAGCTTCATCAAACTCCGTTAAAAAACCAATGCTACTGGCATCTGCAACACAATGAGTAATTAAAAATCGCGTCAAGGCAAGCTGATTGGATTGAAAACTTTCTTCTTTATAAACAAAGCCTGTCATCTTTACCGTTCGGCCAATATATTTTTCAGGTTCCGCGTTGATCCGCCCGTAGTACGGTTCAAACACCTCATCTTTCATATGGATGACACGGTCATGATCTAAACGCTTCATGTTCTCGTCATACTCCCCTTGCTTTATTTCTTTTCGATCGACAACCATTCCTTTATGATCATAAAGCGATGGATCAACTTCTGTTTCTGCCTGCATTTGAGATTCAGCTGTTTTCGGTGTCAAAACGGTCCCTTTTTTAGCCGCAGCCCCTGCACCTAGCGTTTGCGGGGGTAATAGAAAACCAGTCATTAACGGAAAGATCAAGATAGAATACGAAATCATTTTTTTAACGGGCGATCGGGGATGATCATGACTGCATTCATGATGACATTGATGTTCATGCTTTTTCTTTCTGCTCCATATTCGAAAAAGCTGAATGAAAAAAAGGAAAAAAAATACGTACGCGGCCGTTTTACTTAGCAGATCATATTTAGGATTTATATACTTGGCAATATCCCCATTTAAATGAAGATTTATTAATAACCAGGTAAATGCAGCTAAAATAACAGCTCTAAAGGCTTGCTGTATATGAAATGTCATAAGTATTTCTCCCTCCTGTTACAGCCAGGCTAAGAAGCTGACACATGTAAAAACAGTGATCGTAATCAATACAATTAAACTGATGACAAATTTCATGTTAAAGACACTAGCTAGCATGAACGTATTTTTCAGGTCAATCATCGGACCATATATTAAAAAAGCAAGAATGGAAGACATTGGGAACATATGACGGAAGGAGGCACCGATAAACGCATCTGCTTCTGAACAAAGGGATAAGACGTAAGCAAGTCCCATCATGACGAGTGTTGATGAAGCCCAACCTTCCCCGACCTGCAAAAGAGATTGGGCAGATACGTACGTTTGAATAAATGAAGCAAAAAACGCCCCTAAAATTAAGTACTTTCCCATGACAAAAAATTCATCAATAGAATGTTTAAACATGTCCCAAACTCGCACGAAAAAAGAAGCCTTTCGTTTCGATTCACGTATCGTCTCTTGATGCGGCTGCACTTTCAACTGATTCTTTTTAAAAAACAGGCTCATGATTAGAGAGATGATCATCGCCGCTGCAAAACCGACACCCATTCGCAATCCAGCTATTCTCATATCATTTCCGAACGCCATGTACGTGGAAAAAATCACAATTGGATTAATAAGCGGCCCCGTTAATAAAAACCCAACGCCTGCATAAATGGGAACTCCCTTCGCAACAAGCCGGCGCACAATCGGCACAATCCCGCATTCACAGGCTGGAAAACAAGCTCCGATTACGCAGCTTATCGTCACCGCTGCACATCGATTTTTGGGAATCCACTTCTCCACCTGCTCTTCACTCACAAAAATTTGAATAAACCCGGCAATTAACACACCAATTAAAACAAACGGCATCGCTTCAATTAAAATACTTAAAAAAATCGTATTTAGTTGCAAAAAAGATGCTGGAATTTGAAAAGTAATAAATTCCACATTCATCATTTTTTTTATAACAGCGAAATAAGTAATGGCTGCCAACACAATAATTTCTGTGAAATTCAGTAAATGTATCCAAACTGAACGATTCATTTGTCCCTCCACCCTCCGTCCATTTTTTACTACATCCATTCATTCAGGTGTGTATTTTTGATATATGCACGTTCATGATTATGATGTTTAAAACGTAATTATTACGATTAATACTTTACAACAATCGTTTAAAAAAGCATGTCTCTCCTCATTGATTTCCAAGCTAAGAAATCTTATCTTTCGTGACGAATAGCTCGTTTGAGCGAGCAAATTTGTTTTGCAAACAAAAGAATAGAGCTGTCCTTCAGCCAGTTATTCATTGGCTAAGGGACAGCTCTTCAGGATCGATCTTATTCACAAACAATGATTTGTCTCAAAAATAAGCCTTTTTTAGCCACACAGCGATCTGTAATATCAAACCCTGCTGCTTCGATCATCTCATCGATGGTTTCGATTGTGATCACGACCACTTTTTGAGCAAAACGACGCGCATGCTGGAGAATAGAGAACTGCTCTTCTCGTGTTACATGCGTATAAAGATTGTACGGTAAATCGATAATAGCTACATCATAGTTATTCGCAACATCGGCGATCGGACCTAACGTTACATCACCCTCAAGCCCGAAATGAGCGATGTTCTCCCTTGATCCACTCGTTACAAGAGGATTGATATCACGGCCGACAATGTCAATGCCCATAGAAAGTGCTTCCACCAATACGGTCCCAATTCCACAGCACGGATCGATCGCCCTGATGCCCTCTGGGTTCGGAACGGCAATATTCACAACAGCTCTGGCTACTCTTGTGCTGAGCGCCGTGGAATATTCACGCGGCTTTTTCAAGTGATGAAACCAAACGGACTCGCTTTTCTCGTATTTCCCAAAATACCAACGGCCGCCCATTGTCACAATGCCAAATGTATGATCAGGATGATGAATATCAGCTTCACCATGAATATGCATGCCAATTTCTCGCTCAATGACACGCCTCTTGTCATATTCTATTTTTTCCGATTGATCCAGATCATTAATTTTAACGAAGAGGACTTTAAACGTCTCTTCAAACAATTGAATTTGTTCGACTTCCGCTAAAATATCCGGCAGGCCGTCCCCTTCAAACATGACGTCAATCCGCTCCTTTATAAACGGACTCCGGCTCGGGTCGATTTTGGTTGTGCTTTTGATAAGCTTCGATTCCGATTCGATTCCAAATAGTGAGCGCATTTCCATGTGGCATAATGAATGTTCTTCCTCACTGAATGCGTATGTATAAATAAATGATTGTATTTTTCTGTTTTTATTCAAATTTTCCCATCCTTATATATCTTTTACTTTTATTCAACTATTCAAGGGCTCCAGCTACCTCATAATGACGAAGGTCGATTTCTGTTGCTTTGCCAAGAGCAAGCTTAGCCAGTTCAGAACCGAGATATGGACCTACTGTTAACCCGGAAGCACCGAGCCCATTTGCAATGAATAACCCCTCATAGCCAGGCATTTCACCAATTACGGGGAGAAAACCAGGTGTGAATGGTCTAAATCCCACCCTCGTTTCAAGCACCGTGCTATTTGTAAGACCTGGTGCCACCGACAATGCTTTATCAAAAATTTCATGCAGCCCACCTGCTGTCACCCGGTCATCAAATCCGGTTCCATTTTCATGTGTGGCGCCTACGACAACTCGGCCGCCTTCAAATGTGAGAATGTACTGATCATTCGGCGGCATGACAACCGGCCAATTGCTCGTATCCGTGTCCGGTAGATGGAGATGAACGATTTGCGCTTTTTGATGCGTTACTAAAAAACGAATACCGAGCGGCTGCAACAGCTCGTTTGCCCAGGCACCTGCCGTGACAATTACATGATCAGATCGTAACATCTTCTCCCCAGCCTTAATACCTGTAACGATGTTTTCTTCATAGACTAATGAGGCATCTGCTTGAAGAATAGATGCACCTTGTTTTCTCGCACCATTCACAAGAGACTGCCGGAGAGCCCTCCCGTTTACGCGTGCCGCACCGCTTATATGAACAGATCCATATTGGGCGTCTAAAGGCGGAAACAAATGATTCGTTGCAGCCGGTGTTAAACGAGTAATTTCACCGATTTCCGGAGCTTTGTGACGCCGTTTATATGCCCGTTCTTCCATTTGATCCAGTTTTACATCTTCTGTATGAAGACTAATCGCACCTACTTGGCTATACCCTGTATCCCTTTCACCATCAGCTTCTAATTGCTTAATTAAAGATGTATAGTATTTTGCTCCATTTTTCGCCAATGTGTACCACGCTTGATTACGGCGCTGCGAAAGCCAGGGACAGACTATCCCTGCCGCTGCATCCGTCGCTCTTCCCGAATCCTTCCGATCGACTAATGTTACATTCGCTCCGGCTTTTGCGAGATGATAAGCGGTAGAAGCGCCTAGAATGCCCGCTCCAACAACAATATACGTTTTCATAAAATAAAACACCTTTTCCTTTTTGTTTCTTATTATACCTTTTTTAGCAGAGCAAATAAGAAAAACGCCGAACAATGAGGTGATATATGCTATGATGGGGATAAAAAGGAGGCTTCTATTTTGATTATATATGAAGGAATCCATCATATCGGAGTCAACGTCACCGACCTTGAAAAAGCGAAACATTTTTACCGAGATATTTTATGCTTGCAAGAGCTCGAGCGCCCTCCCTTTGATTTTGAAGGCGCTTGGTTCGCAGCTGGTAAGCAGCAAATTCATCTCCTCGTTACCCCTCAGTCGCAAACGATTCGCGCTGACAAGTCATTATCAAGCCGTGAAGGCCATTTCGCCCTCCGCGTTCATGATTACGATGAAACGCTTCATTGGTTACAAAGCCATAACGTTTCTGTACTTGAGAAACCAAACAGCAAAAGCGGCTTCGCCCAAATTTTCTGCGCGGATCCAGATGGAAATTTGATCGAACTGCACGTTGAACAGACCAACTAAAAGCGAGTCATCCATTTTTTTCTTTACTACCTTGTTTTCAATTTCCTTTTTTGTTCAATTTCCCAAATAGACTATACAAACCTATTAAACAAGCTACAAATAACAGCGATATATACCACGGCATATCGGTAATGGATTGACCGAATGCCGTATACACCATGGATGGAATGATAATACCTAAAACAGAGTAATACATATACTCTTTGTACGATTTTGTCATGTCTATTAAATAAAGAGATAATAATTGAAAATGAATAAAGGGCATCATACGCAAAATCATCACTTGACCAACTGTCATCTTTTGATCTTTTAACACTTTCCTTTTCAACATTAGCATCTTTTCACGTACAGAAGGAAAAAGATTGACCACTTTATAAAAAGCCGCACTCATCAGTGATAAACCAATGATGGAATAAAATGTGCCGTTCACGAATCCAAATAAGTACCCGCCAGCTACACACAAGACGACGACCGGTATAAAAAGAATGGGACGCAGCAAATGTAATAAAATAAAAAGAATAGGTGCGATCCAACCCGCTTGCTCGATGATACGCTGTATCCATAATTCTAAACTATTCATATCGATTCCTCCTTTCTTTTTCATCTTTCTTTTCATTATACCGATTTTAACAGTAGATGCTCCTCCGTAAAATGAAACAATCGTAAAAATGTTCTTCTTAACAATCGAAAATACTTGCATTCAGCTAGATCAACTGTCATTCTTAAAGGATCAAATACTTTGAAAAAAGAACGCGAAGGTGACGAACATGATTGAGATTAAAACTTCCACGCTCAGCGATGGAGAATTCAATAGAGGTGTATTTGCGAAACGTGATATCGCAAAAGGTGAGTTGCTGCACGAAGCACCCGTTATTCCATATCCGAATGAGCAGCACGTTCATATCGAAAAAACACTTCTTGATGACTATGCATTTGAATACGGCCAAAACCATACCGCTTTCGTATTAGGCTATGGTATGCTGTTTAACCATTCCTATACGCCGAATGCTACGTATGATATTAACTTTGACAACCATACATTTGACTTTTTTGCTTACACAGACATAAAAGCAGGAGAAGAGATCTTGATCAACTACAATGGTGAAGTCGATAACCAAGATCCGCTATGGTTTAATGAAGAAACGGATAATAAAGATAAATCCGATAAGTGATCCCATTCTTTACTCTCGCTTAACGAAAAAAAGCCATAAAACGAGGACTTATACATAATCGTCCGCTTTTATGGCTTTTTTGCACGTCAGCTATTTGGTAAAAAAAGGATGCAACTGCTTTTTAGTCTAAAAAAACAGACAGCTTGAGATTTTTAGTTCGCAATTCGATAATTGAATAAACTTGTCTTTTACCATTCATCAATAATAGCTGTTTCTGGATCGATGGAAACATAGTAATCGTCTACATTTGTTTCAATCGAAAATTCGTAGTGTCCTTTTCTATCTGTTTTCTTATATGAAATGTGCTGCACGTACTCGCGGTATTTTTCATAGCTATATAGATCTTCATACGCACTAATTAAATATTTTTCCGCTTCTGCCACCGTTAAATCGAATGGCTCGTCGTACGCGGTCGCATATTTAGGAAGCTCACTCATTTTCCATTGGCCGTTCCGCTTCACAATTGTCCATGTTTCTGAGGCTGCTTCATCCATGCCTTCCGGATAACGTACTTTTACTGTTATACGTTCATTGCTCCGCTCGATCATTTCATACGGCAAACCCCAATCATATACTTCACTATAAACGATCCAATCACAATATGTGCATGTCACTTTGTAATACTCTTCCATCATCGTAAGCATCTTGCCTTCCGCAAAAGGCGCTAACTCCTGTTTAAACGTTGAAAAAGCAGGGCGGCTGCCATTCGGTTCATTTACATATAAATAATGATACATAATCGAAGACGCTTTATTCTGCACTTCTCGAATTAAACTCAAAATCTCTTGATCATTGTACTCGTTCACTGGCTTCGCTTTATGTGCACGGTCTAAAAACATCATCAATTCGGCACGCGTTAACTTTTTATCTGGCGAAAATGTCGTTACCGTCGTTCCAGCTGTTACTTTGTGACGGACTAGTGCCTCGATATACGGTGCTGCCCAGTTAGACGTTTTCACATCTTTAAAAGGCAATGTAAACGATGTTTTTTGCTCATAACCAAACGCATCAACAATCAACTTCGCCATTTGTGCCCGCGTTAAAATATCATTCGGCCGCATCGTCCGGTCCGTAAATCCTTGCAAAATTTTCCGCTCTGCCAGTGCGGCCACTTCATCATAGTTTTTATTTAGCACCGTGACATCACGAAATCCAGCATGATTCGTCTTTCGTTCCAGTCCAAGAATGCGCGAGAGCATGACCGCTGCCTCCATCCGTGTCACATACTTTCCTGGACGAGCCATCTCGTCTTCATCCGGTTCAAACACCCGTTTTGAATCCAAACTCCAGACAGCATCATACGCCCGATGCTTTGGCGATATATCATCAAAAATAGCCGCGGCTGCATCTACTTTCGCCGCCCAAAGTGTTGAACTGATCAACATAAATACCATTACAAATAGAAACCATTTCCTCATATGATAAAACCTCCCACAAATTCATTCATACACCTATTCTATCAAATAGTTTCAAAGATATGGAGATGAAAATGAAATTTCTCCTTTTTTGGCAGCCATACCCTCCTTATTTCCTTTAGAGGGGTACGATGTAGATAGACCTGAACGAACATTTAAGTCACCTGTATTCGTCCATAATGTTTTCGTAAAACTTGAAAACTCTCTCGTACGGAATTCCGGGTTCATCGCACTGGCAAGGAAAACAGCGTAATCTGACCTGCACCAAATGAGCCATCTGCCACTCCACTTGTAATACTACGTGATGTCAATGCATTCGCAGCACCAGATAGTTTTCTAGCAAAGTTATAATCGAATGCTTTTGATAACACGACTGCCATTTCTCCACGTGTCACTTCATTAGAATAAAGCGATCTGCACAATGCAGACCGCTTTATTCTAATAATAAGTGCTATTTATTTATTGTTTTTTGCTTCGCAATAGAAATTTTCCCATTCACTGTTGTTAGTTTAATTAAGTGATTCCCATCACCAATTATTTCGTTTGGTCTGTACCCATTCAGAATATCGATTTTTCCGTTGTCAACACTAACATCAAATGCCGTATTTGTCGGCTCTTTTTCGGTTTGGATCTCAATATTACCGTTATCAGATTCAAATTCAATAGCGCGATCTAAATGATTTGTCATAAGAGAAATCATTCCATTTTTTACTTCTCCGACCATCTTACCATCCACATCGTCAAGTGCAATTTTCCCATTATCTGCTTTGACTAAAACAGCTGAGGAAGATACATTTTTCAGATCAATGCGTCCATTACTTGTCTTTGCTTTCACTTGTTTTACATCAAGATTTTCTGCTTGAATACGCCCATTGTCTGTTTCAACAGTGACAGTAGAACCCTTAATATCTCGCAGTTCTACACGTCCATTGCTTATTCTAGCTTTCACATCTTTCACACGTAAATTCTCCGCTTTAACACGTCCATTATCACTGGAAATGATGAGTGAATCATACACTTTTTCAGGTACATATATTTTCAATAATAATGACGTTGATATAAAATCAAAGTTATAAAGTTTTGTCTGTCGCTCTTTTAACTGAACCGAAAGTGTCGTTCCTTCTACGTCTGCCAAGAACCTATATGCCGAGCTTTTCTTCGCCGTTCCTGACACCTGTACTGTTGTTTCTTGTTTATTCGTCGGGATGATTTCAATAGCAGCGTTATCTGTCGTTACGCTCAAACGTGTAATGTTTTGATCAGCTATCGCTTTTTCTGCTAAGACAGAAACAGAGTGATTCATCTTTTTAAATGTAATGAGACTTCCCGGGGCGCCCACAAGTAAAAGAATGAGTGCGATGAGTGATATTTTTTTCATATTAAACATGTTTTAATCCACCTTTAACCATTTTCGTGTTGAATCTTAAATAGCGGACAAATCCACGTATGAACCCCTTCGTCATATAAAACATGCCTATGGCAATAAACAAGCCCAGTCCACAAAGCATCATCGAGAAAAACATATCAAATAGAATAAATGTATCTGGGTTTAACATGACATTTATAAACACAAGCAAAGGAGAAAGAATAAACGCAATGCTTGACGCCCACCCGGCAACCACCAATGCTGCAATTGCGATAAATGGTCCTAGCACAATGACGACGTTAAAAAAACCTAATCCAATCACCGCCCACATGGCACGAACAATATTTCCCGTCGTTTCCGTTCTTTCTGCTTTTTCAAGAAGATGAGAGGCTAACAGTTCTTTTGCAATGTGATTGGGTGAACCGAGAGAAGCTGAAATGTGTTCTTCGCTTTTTCCTTCTGCTATTCCATTAGCAAAATGTTCTTTAAAGTCCTGCAAAATATCTTGCCGTTCATCTGAAGAAAGTTTTTGTAAAGATTCATCTAAACTATTCAAGAATTGTTGTTTATTCATCACTGACACCTTCTTTTATTAATTGATTAACACCGTTTGAAAATTCCTTCCACTCCCGGGTAAGCTCCCGAAGATACATTCTCCCTTTATCTGTTAACTTGTAATACTTACGTGATGGACCTTCTGATGATTCCTGTAAATAGGTTGTAAAATATTCTTCTTTCGTTAAACGTCTCAGCAATGGGTAGACAGAGCCTTCCGATATGGCAATTTGTTCAGATATTTTTTGAACAAGTTCATATCCGTACCGATCTTGCTTATCTAATAATACGAGAACACATAGTTCTAGAACACCTTTTTTAAATTGTACATTCAATGTTACATCCCTCATTTCTCCTCAGTACTATATACTATATAGTACTAACCTATAAAAAATACCTGTTGAAAAGAATATATCACTTAGTACTATTCATTGCAAGGTACTGTTCATTAAAAAATACGTTTTCTTTTCAAAACTTGATCTGAAAACGCATTTTTTCTTTTTTCCGCCTTGTTTTAATTTAATAAACGTTGTGTTTTATGTATATGGATTCATGGCTGCTTACATCTTTTTTTCATTATCTGTTCAACCAGTTTTCTTTTAAGTAACAGGGATTTGTATATGAAAAGTTGTTCCTTTCCCAAGAACACTTTGAACAGCAATATTCCCTCCATGCTCTTGTACCGTTGTAAAGACTTGTGTCAGTCCTAAACCAGTTCCTTCGCTTTTACTCGTAAAAAATGGCGTACCAAGTATATGGATTTTTTCTTCTGGTATCCCTATTCCCGTATCACTTATGATGATATGGTTACAGCCATCTTTATAATAATGTTCAATTTTAATGTTTCCTTCGCCTTCAATCGCTTCCAGTGCATTTGTCATTAAATTGTAAAAAGCTTTAATAAATAAGTTTTTCTTTCCTTTTATTGTTTTCTCAGAATCTTTTAAATCTATCTCTACTTCTACACTATACAATCTGTCCTGGAATAAAAATAGCATTGACTTTATTTCTTTGCATACATTGATTTGAACAAATGGTTCATCCTGTAAATCTGGTTTGGATACTTGTAATAAATTTTTTATTGTATCTAATGCTCTATCTAACTCTTCATTGATTGTCATTAAATACGGATGTGAATGGTCTTCTTGATATAGCTGTAAAAACCCTTTGACCGCTGTCAATGGATTTTTCACTTCATGTGCAATACCCGCTGCGATTTGACCGATAGACGCCAATTTTTCTTGATCTTTTAATCGTTTTTCAGCTATTTTACGAGAAGATATATCTTGAATAATGAGTTGAGCTAAAACTTTTCCTTTCATATTAAAAGGCACAACCATTAATTCAACATCGATAAGCGTCCCATCACGCCTAATCATCTTTTTCTCCCCTCGTCCCGCTATTTCTTTTTTCTCAATCACGTTTTTCAATTGTTGCTTACAAAAAACATGAAACTCTGGAGAAACAAACGATAATAAATTTTTCTGTATCACTTCGTTAGATGTAAAAAAATCGAGTAATTCAACAAAGGCTTTATTACAATAAATAATTTCTCCTTCTTGTTCAACAATTAAAATTGAATTGAACGAATAATCAATCAATTGATAAAAATCTATATTCTTTCCTCCAACTTCCGCTAGCAAGCACATCACCTTCTTTAGTATAAAGATAGCAAAAAATAACTTAAAAGACACCACTTATCCACATATTTACTGTATTTTCCTTGCATATACATAAGAAACCAATTCATCTAAAACGATTCGCTGACATGAACAGAAAGAAAGGAGGCGAAGACAAACCTGCTTTTATTCGAAATTGTAATAAGCAGGTTTGTCAATAAGATGAAAGCGTTCACAAAAACTGTTCTTTTAACTCTTCTGCCCGTCCCATAAACCTTACTCCTTCATTTATTTGAACTGTATCACAAATGAGATGCACAACATTATTTTTTTCAGTCCACGCGATTAAATCTCTTTCTAATATCTTTTTCCCACAAGTAGAACATATTAAACCAACTTCATTGTTCATTATATGATTTCCCCCTTTTTTTGAAAGCGCTTTATATTATTATATCGCATCTATTATGAAAATATTGTAAAATCATTAAAATTATTCCGTCGAATAGAGAGAACTTTTGGGGGTTCATCCGTTCAATCAAAAGAGCATTTCAAGTGACCATTTTTCGTATTCATTTAATTGATCATATGGTATTATGTTGTTTATAATAAATAATTCTGACAATGGCAAACTGATCGAAAGATTGGGACGCAAAGTTACAGATCTAAGGCCAAATGGCTATGATGGCTGAGCCGCCTTAGTAATTGGAGGTATAGGTGTTGAAGCGGGGCAATGTTGGAATGAAGAGATTAGACAGAATATGGATTTTTTCACCGTTAGAAGTTAAAATCGCGTATATGGAGGAGCGATATCTGTCAGATGAACAGTTGCTGATCGCACATAAAAATGCCCTAACGCTCGAGTTAGACGAAGATTTCATTCAACTGCTTGAAAAAGAAATAAAAAGAAGAGACTTATTACTGACTGTCGACTCTACCATACATATTGAATGCTTGACAGAGACGAATCGTTAATCATCTATCTTCTAATCGCCCAACAAAAACACCCTCAGGAATGATTAAACAAAATCAATCATTTCTGAGGGTGTTCTTTTCGAACTGATAACATCTATATATCATTCTTTATTCTCTATAGGCATAAGAACTTGTACTAATGTGCCTGCCCCCTCCTCGCTGAAAATGTGAATCTTCCCTTTATGTTGCTCAATAATTTTTTTGCTCACCATTAAACCAAGGCCTGTCCCCCGTTCTTTGTCCGAATAAAAAGGTTTAAAGAGATTCGCCTGTTTGTCTTTTCGTATCCCTATTCCTTGGTCCTTTACATCAATAGCTATCCATCCATCTTCTCTTCTTTTTGTTATGATTTGAACTTCTCCGCCAGAAGGCATCGCTTCAATGGCATTTTTCACAAGATTCATAATCACTTGTTTGATCTGTTTAGGCTCACAATGAACGACTAGTTGCTCTTGATCAAAGTCCCTTTTAATTTCCACTTGATGGAGTAACGCTTCCGGTGTCATAAAGGCAATTATCTCTTTTAACAGATCATTTATATTTTGCTTTTTCATCATCATTTCCTGCTCCGGCTTTGCGAGCATGAGAAATTCATTCATAATAAATTCGATTCGGTCAAGTTCTGACAAGATTACATCGCTGTAAGTATTATTCGTTTCTTCATGAAGAAGCTGTATAAATCCCTTTACAGCTGTCAGTGGATTTCTAATTTCATGCGCAATACCTGCTGCTAGCTGTCCGATGATCCCTAGTTCATCCCGTTTTTTTAACATGTTGTCTCTATTTTTTATATCCGTTATATCCTGCGATACACACAAGTGATGGATAACCGTCCCTTTTTCATCCACAATCGGTGTTATTTTCGACCAGATCCAGCGCGGTTCTTCTCCTATGTCTCCTTTTATTTCAAATTCTAATTCTTTCGGGCTGTTATCCAGCGACCTATGAAATTCAATCAATTTATCTCGATCCTTCGGATAAAGCTTATCGAGCCAATACATTGGATCTTTACATATTCCCTCATTATTAAATCCCCAAAATCTGTCATAAGAAGGACTCTTATAAACAAGCTTTTTATTATTAAGATCATATAGACAAATAACTTCTTTAATGTTTTCCGTAATGTAGCTCATCACTTTTTCCCGTGTTATCAGTAATTCTTTTTGTTCTTCGATTATCTTTTGTGTCTCTAAATACTCTGTCCGGTCATTTGTGACGGAGGATAATGCTTTAATTTTACCTGTATCATCTTTCACGGCAGATAGAGAGAGAGTGACTGGCAAGAGCGTACCATCTTTTCTTAATCGAAATGTCGGATGATGAACGACATTTTCCCCATTTGTCACCCGTTCTTTTAATTCATTAAATTCATTTAAAAGGTGCTCCGGAACAATTGGAAGGAATTGATCACTTATCTCTTTTAATGTCCATCCGTACAGTTTCTCGAATGCTTGATTAGCCGCCATTACCCGACCGTCTAAACTGATAATCGCAGCCGAACTATCTGACATCGTAAACAAAGGATGATTTACATTAATAATGGAATCGTTTTGAAGATGTTTTTCTTTTTCACTATCTGCAATATGTACAATCGCTTGAAGCCATCCCCTTTCCGACAGTTCTACTGAGGCAAATTGTAGTTTACAGTACGAACCGTCTTTACGAAGAAAACGGATTATGAAAGAGATAAAGCTATAAGGTTGTTGTACATGAAGGAGATTTTGTAGCGTCTTTTCTTTGTCATTTGGATGAATAAAATCAAGTAGATTCTGATCTAACATATCCAAAATGGTGTGTTGTGACACAGTCTCCATAATAGGATTTATATATTTGATCTGACCACTCTTATCAATTAAAAGTCTTATCTCATCTTTTTCATTAGAAAACCACTGTATGGAATCGTTGTCTGTTAATTTACTGTTATACACCAATTTCCCCTCTCCCTTTAGTCAAAACTCTCACAGTTGTAAATTTATTCATATATAGATATATTCATTAAATCACGAATAAATAGATTTGACTATTCTTTATTACTTTAATTAAAGTAAAACGATTGGAATTAAAATATACTTCATTCCGTGAGATCTTTACTATTCGTTTATGAGATAACAAAAAAAACAGTCCTAAAATATAGTTATTCACTGTATTTTAAGACTGTTCCTCGTTTTCTATTTTGCATTCATTGCGTTATAAATTGCGACAGTAAATGATTCCCGCGTCGCATGATGCGTTCCATAGAACTTATCACCTGCAAAAATGCCTGTTTTATCGATCATCGCCATCGTCACAACACTTTCAAAAGCCCAATGGTTCGCATCAATATCCGTATAACTGATACTTGCCGCAGCTGTTTGTGACATGTTGAGGTCAAAAGAGCGCTGAATGATGAGAGCCATTTCGCTTCGTGTCATTTCTGCTTCAGGACGGAATGTTTTGTCTGCAAATCCTGTAATGATCCCCGCTTCACGCATCGCCGCGATATCATAAGCGAAACGGTTTGATTTTGGTACATCTGCAAAATGACTCATCACTTTCGGCTCGATGTTCAAAACACGGTTAATGATGGCTGCTGCTTGTCCACGTGTTACTTTTTCATTTGGACGGAATGTATAATCTTCAAATCCTGTAATCACTTCTTGATCTGACAATGTTTTAATAGCTGTATATGTAGAAGTAGATTTATCGACATCTGTAAACCAATCCGGTGTCTGCACTTCATCCAGAACACGTTTCGATCCTGCGTATTTCGGACCCCAATACGTATCATTTAACGAAACAAGATCAATTCCCTTACTTGTTGTTGCGTTTAATACCATGTTTCCACCGGCATACACTCCAACATGTGAAATACCTTTGCGATATGTATTGGCGTAAAAAACAAGATCTCCTGGTTTTAATTCACTTTTTGCTACCGATGTTCCAACATTATATTGTTGGTCTGTTGTACGTGGCAGTGAAATACCTGCCGTTTGTTTATAAATATACTGTACGAATCCGGAACAATCAAATCCATTTGGTGTCGTTCCCCCAAAAATATACGGGACGCCCATGAATTTTTCTCCATAGGTAACGATCGATTCTCCGATTGATGCGGCTTCCGTTTTAAATGATGCTAACGGAGAAAGAGTTAAAAACATCATTGCTAACATAAATGAAATGATTATTTTTCTGCAACTATTCACCATAAACCTCCCGGATTCTTTTTTCTATTAATCTATTTTTCTTATAATTCTGATTTTATCAAAATGAAACATTAATTTGTTTTACGTTATAATGACAAATTCGATATTCTTTGTAATATAAAAAGAATTTTTTTCCAAAAATATGATTCTATTAAAATCTGTGGCTTCCATTATTTATTTTTCTTCCTTCTATATCGATGCGGCATTTTAGTCCGTAAATACGTTCTATATTTTCCCTCGTTATCATATATCTTCAGGAGTACCTTGAAGAAACACTTTTTGATCTTTTATCGCTACAAGTTGATCTGCATAGCGACAAGCTAAATTAATATCGTGTAAAGCCATAACAATTGTTCTCTTCTCTATTCAAATCGTAGAGCAAATCTAAGATTTCGTTTTGATGAGTTAAGTCTAAATACGTTGTTCGTTTATCTAATAAAATAGTATCCGTATTTTGGGCAAGATTCAGCGACATCCAAGCTCGTTAGCGTTGTCCACCAGATATTTCATGAACATATCGATCTTGCAATTCTTCCATACTTGTTACTGTTAAAGCATGATAAACTGTATTTTCATCTTCATTTGTTCATTGTTTCAATGTACTTTGATACGGATATCTGCCTCGTTTCACTAATTGTTCCATCGTTACGCCTTCTAGGGCGATCGATGACTGTGGTAAAATGGCTAACTTGTTAGCGACTTCTTTTGATTGCATTTTCAAAATGCCTTGATCATTTAATCTCATTCATTGTATGAATCCTCGCTTTTATTTTCTTATTTTTAATAGGGCAATTGCCACAATGACTGATTCCTTTAACATCTTTTTCTAATTTATAGTACAAGCAGCACGTTTTCCGGCATGGATTTATGATAAGTTCTTCTCCTATTTTTAAGTACTGTTTAAGCGGGTTTTCTTTTAAATTAAACAGATCCCCGCTTGCATTTTCCAAAAAATGAAAGTCGCTGTTTAACCGTTCCATTTTAACTGAATCCATTTCTTTCGCTAATGTTTTCCGGTAAATGGAGTTAATTCGAATGGCTACGTTTTCCCACAATATCGACGACGAAACGCCGGATGTTTTTTTCAATATGTTTAAAACTGGCGTAATATGAGACGAAAAAAGGGTGCGCAGCACGTTTTCACGCCATGTCTCTCTCTCCATGCTCTTTACTTCCTGCCATTTGCACATGCCTGCTTGAATACATAATGTACGTTCTTTACTTAATGCACACGCTTTTACCGGTAAATGAAGGGCACAGTTGAATTCGACCATACTGTATAAAGTGGAAGATACGACGAGATAAGCATATCTTTTCGAAAGCATGGAAGCTGTGACGGATAAACTCGGTGCTTTTATCTCGATCATTTGCGTTCGTAGAAATGATAAACATTTTTCTTCATTTAATAAATCTATTATCTCAATTTCCGTGACCCTCTCATGTTCCACATGTATATCAAACGTTTTCAGTTCGTTCATCACAATACTGCTCATTTATATCATCCTTAAAATAAATTTTGATTTTTAATCAGTAAATAAAGAAAATACGGTTCTCCTAACAACAAAGTAAACAAGAATGTTTAAATCTGATCTGACACGTTAAACAAAACAACAAAGACAATAATAAAGAAAATCGAACTGAAATTAATCCCTAACACGTTAGGAGAGTCTAACGGATTACGTGTTAACAGCTGACTAATGGCACCCTCAATGGCCAGCAATACCCCCGTAACAACTGCAATCACCATCCGTGGGTAGCGTTCTTTCCAAAGTATGATATACGTTATATCTTGCGTATTAAACGACGTTACCATTCTGTAAATATCAGCTAATGTATAATGAGTAATACCGAACATCACACTTGATAACATGCATACCATTAATAAAACGACTAACAAACATATGCCAACGATCTTCCCCTTATCTTACTTTATAAGTTGTACCATTTAATCACCATTCATATTTTGATTTCGTCCAACAGTAAAAGAGAACCTGCTTCAATTCTGAACAAGGATCGTTCATTTCATCAGCAGGTTCACGATTGTCATAAGCTTTTCACTTATTTTTCCAATTCGTTAATGACCTATAAACAACTGTCGAGCATTAAGTTCGCGGATTGATAACCAGTCCCTGCACTCCAGTACACTTCATCCATCTGGTATTGATAATCATTTTCATTTATATAATACTATTTTTTTCATAATGTACAGCATTATTTTCCAACCTTTTTAATTTTTCTTTTTTTTGTTTCTCGATCGCGGACTCTATCAACGTTTTATAGTTTAATTGATTAAATTTATAAATTCCATCTTGATCCGCAATGACATAATCACCTGATTCAAAAACGACGTTCCCTACACTTACTGCCGTGTTCACTTCTCCCTCCAACTTTAATACTCTTGTCGTTTTTGGAGAAATCGACTCATAAAACACAGGTACACGACTCGTTTTCAAATAGTCAATATCTGTTACGGCTCCACTTACTATAACGGCAGATAGTCCAATTTCTTCTGCTTTTCTCGCCCTAAATTCTCCCCAACAAGCATGTATCTTATTTCCTGACGTATCAATAACTAAAATATCTCCTTTTTTGGCTTGTTGAAATGCTGTATTCAGTGGGGAACCATCTCCACTAGATAATTTGACTGTTGTCACTTCTCCAAATACTTTTGTTACCCGGATTGTACATTCATAGTTTGCCAAAAAACCAAAATCAGTAAAGTGACCGATCGTAGATGTACTAACCATTTTAAATTTCTCTATTTCATCAGTCGAATATTTTTCTATTCTATCGTTAACCGTTAACATAAAAGCCTCCTTATTCTTTCAAATAAAGTGAAACTTCATTCAGTGGGGGTTTTCTTCATCCCCCACTGAATAAAAAGGAACTCAGGGCGGCAATACCTGAGTGACCGGCTTCGGCCGGCCCGAACCAATCGGGCTTTTACGGGCAGTTGATCCCCCGCTTATCCTCCTTTTCTTTTCGACGGCTTGAAACGGGGGTCTTACTGCCCGTTAATGCGGGATAAAATGGATTGTGTCCAACGCCCTTTCCAGATGGCATTGCTCCTGGTACACCATCCGCTTCTAGTAATGGGCGAATGATTAACTTCACTGGCCACTGTTTATTTTCAAATAGTTCATAGTGAAGGATTTCTCGATCCGCTTCTGGAATATCGATTGTTTGTAACGATTCTCTTAATTTCGCTTCAGTAATTTGCCAAAGTCTTTTTTCTGGAATAGTATACACATTCGATAATGACTCCATGATAGCAGCTAAATTCACTTGTGTTCCAAGTGATTGAACGTAGTAAATTAACTTTTCAATCGTTTCATTGTATAAACTATTGGAATAACCTGGTCTAATATAGTAGCCTGGATCTTTAATTTGATGCCTGTCTAAATACGGTTGATGCAGACGCACAGAATCATGATCTCTAAATAATAATCCAACTATTTTATTATGCTTCAGTACGACACAACAATTTTGACCATGTATTTCCGGTACAATCCCGATTTTAAATAACCTCATTGTAATATCATAAAACAGGGCGGCTAAATCAGCATAAAAGTGGATGACATCTTCATTTGTTACATTTTCTCCTATGATTTCCGTTAAAAAATGACGATCTTGCATCACAACACCTAAAGAAGCCATCGGGATGATTTTATACTCTTTTTTCATAATTTCTTGTGGGTACACTCTCACTTGGGCGGCCAAATGACGAGGATGATCATCAAAAAGGCCCAAAGTCTCTGGCATATACCCCCACCAATGTTTTTCTTCACATAAGAATACTCTATCAGCAAGCGTCTTATCACACGCTATTGCTTGGCGAAACATTTGCTCTCCAGCGATCCCATTTAATAATTTAACAACCGGCAAGTATCTCGCTGCTCCTAAAGACTTCACACTGATCGGCAGTTTTAACATCTTCATTGATTCATAAGGAGATATAAGCGAGCGTACGGAAGATGTTGCCAAAAAATCGCCTGCTTTTGAATCCAAAATAATGATAGTTTGATCCCCTATTTCTTTTTTGAAGTCCTGTAAGATAACTTGATGAAGCTGCCACGGATGAACAGGAATGACTGTATATTTTTCTTTTGATAGTCCTTTTAGGGCCAACTCCTTTTCAATCACAGCTTTTTGCTCATCGTTCAACACATCAAGACTTTCCATTTCCTCTTCTTGGCATCCTTTTACAATGGACTCATTGGATATAGCTACCCAATATAACGTTGTCGGCTGGCCAAACTCAGCCATATAGGCTTGATAATTTTCCGGTGTAAAGCCGATCTTGGCTTTAGACAATGGATGAAACGGCCGGTCACGCAAAGAAGCAATCATCTCACCCTTAACAAACCAGTCGTAAGGGGAATTAGGTGTAATCAATTGATTGTCTTCCATTTGTTTCATACTAAGATGTAATTGTTGAATGGATACTTTTAATCCATGAAGGAAATACGTTACACCCGGATGTAAATAGGCTTCTTCAGACAGCGCATAGCGTAATACAAGCTGGCTTAGTTTTAGAGGTGAACTTATTTCCAGCCAATCACCCTTCTCTTTTATATATATAGGGGAACCCGTCACCCATTGCCAGCCCTGCCGATAACTATTTTTTATAAGAAAACAAATTTCACCGATATAAACGAATGATTGTTCATATCCGGAAAAAAGATGTTGGATACTATTCGGTGCGTCTGAAAGCCTGTTATCTGTCTGTTCATCAATAGTAAAAAACTGCTCGGCAATAAACGTATTCATTAAATCTTTCAGTATTACTTGTTCAGCCGTTATATTGTTCAATGGAGTAATTGTTTGCTTCATAATAATTCCCTTCCATTATGTAGTAAAAATTCGGATGTGGATGACCTAAAAAGTCATGATGAGAAATCGTCCAGCAATAAGCTCCAGATTTTTCAAATATAAGAACATCGCCCACACGAAGACTGTCCACCTCAGCATTTTCATGCAGCTGATCCCTCGGCGTACATAACTCACCGACGACCGTTACTTTCGATTGTTTAACTTCCGGCCTTGCAAAAGGATACTGCCATCTTTCAAGAGGCAAAACAGCAAACGGATGATTATGACCCCAAGAAGCGGGTAATCGATTATGGTGCGTACCGCCTCTTATGACAGCAAAGCAGCATTCTACTGACATTTTGATATCGATTACTTCTGCCACGTAATAACCATAGTCCGCAACGATAAATCGCCCTGGTTCAAAGAATAGTTGTGTATCCCCTAAGTTTTGCACGGCTTCACTTTGTGCTAATAACGACGTAAAAAGCGGCCAGTCAAATCTAGTTGTTGCATCATACGAGACACCAAAACCACCTCCCGCATTAATGACATTAATAGTTAATCCATATGCGTTCTTCCACTGTTCTACTTTTTGAAGATAATGATGGATCATGTCTACATGTAACGCTGCTTGCATATTATTGGATAATGAGTGGAAGTGAAAACCCTTTAAATGAACATGCGTATTTTCTCTCTCTTTCAAAATAGAGAGGGCCTCTTCCATTAACTGTTCATCAATGCCAAACTGGCTCGGGCGTCCCCCCATTGAAATATTCGTTTTAGGTAATGTTTTTGTTCTTATATTCATACGTAATAAAATGTGCATATGCTTATCCCGTTTTTTCGCCAACATGATTAATTTCCTTAATTCCAAAAGACTTTCTACATGAATATAAAAGACGTTTTCTTTCATAGCCATTTCAAGTTCATAATCTTTCTTGCCTGGTCCTCCAAACAAAATAGGTATGCTTTTGGAAACGTCTCTTACTTTTTTCAATTCGCCTATTGATGCCACTTCAAATCCTTTCACGTACGGCAACAATGCCTGAATAATTCTCTTATCTGGATTTGCTTTAATCGCATAAAATAAGTTCGTTTGCTTCGGCATTGTTTTGACCATATTGCGTACGTGTTGCTCTATGCCTTCTAAATCATAAATATAAGCGCATAGTGGATCTGTACGTTGCTCATATACTTCATGTATTATTTTCTTTATATAACGATTCATACAGTCCTCCAGTTAGATTTTGATAGTCCGCTAATTTTTCCATATAGGCACGAAATGCTGTCCCTCTCTCGTCTCCCAACACAAATATCTTCGTCCCCTTTTCCGCCCACTTTTTATGATTGTGGTGATTTCTAGACACAATGGCGTAAGGCACTTTACATCGCTTTGATACTTCATATAATTCTTCTAAATGTCGTTGAACTTCTGGATGATCTGTCTCCCATGGTACAGACAGCGACTGGGACAGATCCACCGCTCCTTCTAAAACAAAACTTACATAGGGTGAAGATAAAATAGATTCACTTTCATGAATGCCTTCCAAACTTTCTATCATTGGGACAACCATTATTTCTTCATTTGCTTTCGCAATATAATCATTTAAAGAATATTTAGCAAAAACACCTGGTCGGCCGCTATTCAAACTTCTCATACCAATCGGATGATAGTAAGCATAGTGAACGGCCTTTTCCACTTGCTTCTTATGCTGAACATGAGGGATGACAATACCTTGAGCCCCGCAATCAAGTACTTTCAATATTTCATTCCGATCCACTTTTGATATTCTGACAAGTGGCGTAATATTGACTAACTCTGCTGCGCGAACCATCTCTTCAATCGTTTCCATATTCGTGGATGCATGTTCATAATCAATAATGACAAAATCAAATTCCGCATAGCCAATGAGCTCGATCATAATAGGATGCGGGATCGATACAAACATCCCAAAAACAGGTTGATTTCGATTTATTTTTTCTTTGAGCTTATTGACTTTCATTCCAATGACTCCTTTGCCCGCAACAAAGGATTTTTCACTTTGCGGAAGTACAACTGACCATCGCCGTAAATACGCCGCTTCGTCATTTCTTCGATTAGAGCGTCTTCAGAAAATAGATTAAAAAGGTCAAATCGCTCTTTAAATTCTGGGTAACTCTTTTGATACATCGCAATCGTTTCTACACATTTACGCCAAAACGCTTGTTCACTCAACCCCAATTTTTCAAGCGCGAAACAAATGTCGGTCATACAGATGAAGAAAAAAGCATCATATGTGTAGTCTCTTACTTCTGACACATCTTCCGTTTGGATAAACGAGTATCGATTCACTTTCCGGTGACTTTCTGGCTCCGGATGTAATGTCGGTGCCCAATCCGGTTTCAAAAGGTGTTCCGGTGTATAGCGAACACCATCATGTAAATCTTTAATGATGATGCGTTTTGGGAAATTGTTTTCAACGACTAAAATAATATTTTGGGCATGAGATTCTAGTGCGATTCCATGGGCATACAGCAGATGGATAATCGGCAGCATGACAACGTTAATCAATGCATCACTCCACGCCTCAATCCCATATTGATCAATCGCTGACTGAATAAAAGATTCGCCATTTTTTTGAATATGGGATAGAGCATTTAACGGCCACGCTTTTTCATTCTCTTCAAGGTAGATCGAAACATTTTCTCTATATATGGTGCCAAGCGTTCCATAAGTCGAACGATATTGAATAGGATGCAGTTCATCGTATCGAAAAGACACCCCCATCACTTCTCTTAACACATTTATTTTTCCATTCGATAAGAACGAGTCTTGGTGAACAATTTTATTTAACCAGTCACTTATGAGTGGTGCATTTTGAGTAGTGTGATGAGCAAGAATTCGACTCGTTGACGTATTGGTTATACTTAACGGCAATTTTATATACGGTGCATGTGTATTGTCGCGACGAGATAACGAACGAATCGATTGTTGCGCTCGATACGTATGAGTAGATGCTCCTACTATTACCATATCTTTATCATTCAATTGTTGAGCAAAGACAGATTGAACCGGATGCTCTAATTGCCAAGGATGCACCGGTAAAAGAACGTATTTTGTATGTTGACACCCTTTCTCTTTTATCAGTTTCATAAACTTGTTGTGATCTTCATTCGTTACATGATGCTTAACTATTTCATCCACTGACATCTCTTGCGAAACGTTGACATCGATTAGCTGTTCATTGACCGCCACCCAGTAGATCGAAACGTTTTGATTAAATTCTGGCCCATAGGCAAAGTTATCTGCTAAAGAAAAACCAATTCTTGATTTATAGCTCGGATGATACGGATGACCATCTACCATATGACTTTCCAACGCTTCATAATGTTTATCTTGTTCTGGTATTTGGTCCAATTGGAATAACTTAGACTGACTATCCTTTACAAAAGTCTCCAATAATTCATGAATAAATTGATCCGTATAGTCACCTTTTAGATTGTTTTGAATGATTTCTTCAAGAAATCCATAGAGATTCGTGCATCTTGCTCCTTCTCGTTTGATCGAATTTTTCTCTATTTTTATTCTGCCGAAAGACCATTTGGCATCTGCTTTGCATGAATAATAAATGGTATCACCTGCAGCGCTTTTCCCTGTAAAAGACCAATCTCTTCCGTTTTTTATTACTTCAATGATGTCTTCATATATGAATGCCTCTATCGTTTGGCGCATGATTCTTTCTTGTACTTCATTCATGAATGATGACTTTTCTTGAGACTGGTAATTTAGCATTTCCATACATTTCACTCCCTAATTTCTTCATTACGTTGTTCACTGGAATGTAAGATGGCGTCTCACTTTGTCCAATAAGACAACTCATCATATTTTTTTTAGCGGCAAATGTCTCAGTCGTTAGTAAATGACGTACATATTCATTTTCATTGTTTTCATATTCTTGTGTGAGAACACGGCGTACAATAGCCCAAAAATATTTTTCGTCTACTTTTATATCTTTAGCAATTGCATGAATGAAAGAGCCTAAATGATTCACGATAAAATAATAGGAAGTGCGTGCCCACGCTGCTTCTTTTGCATAGAAAAGAGGGCCTGTCGTATCAACATCCTCTTCAACCTTTTCTCTATTCACGCTTACGCCTTCTAAATCTCTAATAATAAAGACATGAGGCATTCCATCTTTTATCGTCAATAAAGAATTTTGTAAATGGGCTTCAAAGTGAATGCCTTTCTCTTCTGCTAAACGAACAATAGGCAACAATGATATTTCTAAATAACGGATGAACCATTGCTCTATCGTTCGATGATCAATCATCGAACCTAATCGAGATGGACCTCCTTCAACGGGTGACTCCACTAAACTAGATAAAACATACGTTGACGTTTCATCAAATTCAATTGGACGATAGACAATCGTAAATAATTTGGTTACATCATCATCGGCAAATTGACACGTACATACACCTACCTCATATGCGATCGTTGTGTGTACTTCGTTTTGGAAGCAGTTTCTCTCCAATATATAATTCGTCGCATCCAACGTTCTACGCATTTGTTCTCTATTATTGTTTCTCATCATATTCGTTATTTGAATATTTAACGATAGCTTAATGTTACAGTTCATCTTCGGAATAAACACCGTACGCACGGATGATGTCGGATAAGCCACCGGACCAAAGCGACCGAGTGGGATCATTTTTCTTTGATCGATATAATCCTTTACTTCTTTCATCGTTTTCACATGTTCATATTGCCATGGGTGAATGGGCAAAATGTTATAATCGTCTCTTTTCCCTTTAAGCACATGCTGAACATGTGCTTCTACACTTTCATGCAGTTCTATTTTTCTTTCTTTTGATACCCATTCTTCTTGAAAAACATCTTTTCTAACAGCTAAATAACATAACTGAAAAGAAGTATAGAGCTCCGGACAAAACTGTATCACTTCCTCTTCTGTAAATCCTTCGGTATTTTTCGGAAAAGGGTGAAACGGATGCCCATATACTAAAGATTGTTCCGATGTTACATAATTCCATTTGTGCTGATTAGCTGACTGATTTAAAAATAAAGCTAATTTATGATAGCTATTATTCACTTTCGTTAAAAAATCAATCGATCGTTTATCGGTAATTGTTGGATGATCATGCTTTAACTCTTTCACAATCAATTGAACCAAATAAGCATAATGAAGCTCTCGATCATCATTTACATCATAGTATTCATATTCATGCTCACCCATCTCTGAATAAAACGAAAGAACACCTGAGATGGTTGCATCACTCGCTGGGAAATAAAGAGAATACGTCTTCTTATTTTGATTCACCGTAAATAAGTTCGAGTTTTTACTACAAAACTCTCTAATATAACAATTCAATAATGTCTTACACGTATGGAAATTTGCTTGTTCCCGACTGTTCAATCGTTTATTATTTGCCATTTTCAACACCCACATCTAATTTTCTTCTATTTAAAAACAAAGCTAACGGTAGCGTTACTAACATAAAACATCCTAATATAATGCACTCTTCTTTTAATGCTATCCATTTTGCGTATTGAGCACTTTCTCCTGTTCGACTAATCATTTGCCAACGAATGTCGTAATAACCGGTCAATAACATGACTGCCAAGGAAGAGGCTAAACGTTTTATCGTATTCGACAAGGCGGATCCTTCGTGCAGATCATCATCTGTTAATGAATTAAGTCCAATGGTGGTTACAGTCATATTTGATAGTCCAATCCCACTTCCTCTTACGGCCATTAAGAAGACAATGACCAGTAAAGATGTCTCTTTCGGAACAAATGCAAACAACAATACTGAACTGGCAATTAAGCCAATGCCATAAGCGATAAAATGTAACGATTTGCCCGAATCCATTAAGTTTCCACCAATCCAAACAAACAAACTCGTACAAATGGCTGCCGGAATAAACATGGCACCCGTTATAGAAGGGGATAAATGAAACACCTCCTGTAACATCAATGGAATAATAAAGATAACCCCAAACATAACAGACGCCTGTATGGCAGACATAATGACTGTAATCGCATATATTGGATTACGTAATAACTTACAACGAATTAACGGTTCTTTTTGTCCGTTTTCTTTTTGAATAAAACGAATCAAAATAACGAATCCCCAAAAAAGTAATATGCATATTATCCACCTTGGAAAAGTAGGGTTTGAATATAGTTGAATGCCTAGACTTAATCCACCAATTCCTAAAACCATTAATAAAATACTTTTAAGACGAATTGTTTTTTTATGTGCGGGTCGATCGAGTTTGATTTGCCTGCAACACAGTATGAATGAAAGCAGCGCAAACGGAACGTTTATCCAAAATAAATATTTCAGCTCACCGAATTGAATCATGATACCGCCAAACGCTGGCCCAATAGCTGGTGCAATCGTTAATAACATCCCCCATATCCCCGTCACTTTTCCACGCACATCTTTACTGTAAATATCAAATAACAAAACTAACGACAGCGGAATCATCAAACCAGCAGCAATACCATGCATAAAGCGCACGAACAATATAATCTGTACATATTGATAAAACAAACCCCCGATCATAGAAAACAGACCATATAAACTAATTCCTAAAATATAGGTTTTCTTTTTACCAAGACGATCGACAATGCTAGCAGTCAACGGCATGGTGATCGTCATCGCTAAAAGGTACAGTGTAATAATCCATCCACCAAATGCAGTGGATATACTATACATTTGAATGAAGCTCGGTAATAAAATATTAAACGCGCTATTCGTCAAAACTAAAGAAAAAGCACCGACCAAGATGGCAAATAATACAGAATGCTTTTTCAATTTGGCTATCTTACTCATTTGTCTTCATGACTTGAATCGCTTCAACAACCGATTTTTCAAAAATCGTTAATACTTCTGCTGTTTCATTTTCTGTCATTGTTAATGGCGGCAAGAAACGCATCACAGCGGAGTAACGTCCTCCTACTTCAATAATTAAACCGTTGTGAAAACATCTCTCTTGAATTTGCAATGCCAATTCTTCATATTGTGGATAATGTCCTAATCGATCTTTACGGCCTTTTGGATTCACAATTTCAACCCCAATCATCAATCCTCTTCCGCGAACATCCCCAATCTCTTCATATTTTTCTTGTAACTCATTCAATCGTTCGAAAACTTGCTTGCTGCGTACGTTAACATTTTCGAGTACATCGTTTTCTTTCATATATTTTAACGTGGCTAATCCAGTAGCCATGCCTAATTGGTTGCCTCGGAATGTCCCGATATGTGCACCTGGATTCCATTGATCTAGTTCTTCTTGATAGATAATGATTGACATTGGCAAACCTCCACCAATCGCTTTCGAACAAACAATGACATCTGGAATGATACCTGCGTGTTCAAATGAAAACATTTCACCTGTTCTTCCAATTCCTGTTTGAACTTCGTCTATAATTAAAGGGATCCCTCTCTCTGCCGTAACACGCCGCATTTCTTTTAACCATTCAATATCGGCTGGAATGGCACCGCCTTCTCCTTGCACTGTTTCAAAAATCATGCCACAAGGAGAAGCGATCCCACTTTCACAATCATCTAATACATTCTCTATATATTGCGCACTAATTTTAGCTGTCTTCTCTGCGCCAATACCGAACGGGCATCGATACTCATACGGAAATGGCAGAAAATGAACATCGGGCAGTAAGCTTTGCAAATGTTGTTTTTTGCTTAAATTGCCGCTCATCGACATTGTTGCTTGCGTCGATCCATGATAACCACCTTGGAACGCCAAGATCGATTTCCCTTTCGTCGCATTCTTCACTAATTTAATCGCTGCCTCAACCCCATCAGCACCTGTCGGACCACAAAATTGTATTTTAGTAGAACCCCTTAACTCTTTAGGTAACATAGAGAATATTTCTTGCATAAATTCGATTTTTAAAGGAGTTGCTAAGTCTAACGTGTGTAACGGTAGTTGCTGCTTTAACACATCTTCTATCGCTTGAATGACTACTGGATGATTGTGTCCTAAAGCAAGCGTTCCTGCACCACATAAACAATCATAAAAAACATTTCCTTCCACATCCGTTATCATCATGCCCTCAGCTTTCTCAATCACTAAGGGGAAATGACGTGGATAAGACTTTGCATTCGATTCTTTCTCATTCTGGAATTCTAAATACGTGTTCTCCATGTTACATGTGACCATAATCAGACACTCCCTTTTTTAGTTGATTACACGTATTAGACTAATTGATATTGATTATCATTGTCAAGTAAATGGTTAAATTGTTCAGCAATTGAGACTAATTACACATTTTTCTTTATCTTTTAGAATTTTGTATATGTTTAAATCAAAGTGTTATATTTTCTCCCAATAGATCTATCTTTTTTTAATGGAAGTTCTAAGTTCTGCAAACCCCTCTTTTTACCAGGTGACAGCAAAGCTATTTACGATGTACTACGATATGGAAACGTGTATAAAGAATTTAACTGATATAGACGATCTTTATAGCCAATACAAGCAGTGCATCCTAAAAATCCCCAAAACCTGGTAGCTGATTTTGGAGAAATCAAGAAATCAGTTTTTTAAGGTGACAATTGATTCACATTAATTCCTTGCTAAAAAAACCTTTTTTCCTTTAAGATAAGAGATGGATTATCTTAATTATTTTACATATGAGGATGTGGTTTCCCTGCGAATCAATAAATTCATCAGCGAGTCTGGTACAACGTCTAGGCGCGGAGCAGATAAATTAATTATGGATGGAAGAGTGACGATAAACGGTTCAATTGCGAAAATCGGCAGCCAGGTCAAGCCTGGAGATGATGTTCGTGTAAGCGGGAACCCTATTGGGATTGCCAAAAACAATGTCTATATTGCGTTAAATAAACCGGTAGGCATTACGAGCACGACAGAAAAAAAGGTAAAAGGAAATATTATTGATTTAGTCAACCATCCTTTACGCATTCATCATATTGGGCGGCTGGATAAGGATTCAGAGGGCTTAATACTTCTTACAAACGATGGAGATATTGTCAACAAAATTTTGCGAGCCGAAAATAAACATGAAAAAGAATACATTGTTTCAGTAGACAAGCCTATCAGTCCTGATTTCTTGAAACAAATGTCAGAAGGTGTCCACATTTTAGGTACAAAAACGCTTCCTTGTGAAGTGATACAGCTGTCAAAATATGAGTTTCAAATTACCTTAACACAAGGATTAAATCGTCAAATTCGCCGCATGTGTGAAGAACTAGGATACGATGTGTATAGGCTTCAGCGTACGCGAATTATGAATATTCATTTAAACAATCTCCCTATCGGACAATGGAGAGACTTAACAAAGAAAGAGCGCAATCAATTATTCGCAGATCTAAATTACGAACCGAACGAATGGTAACAAAAAAGGCTGAACCAAAACATTAATGTTTTGGTTCAGCCTTTTTTACGTCTTTCAGCCGAAAAATCAAAAATCGCTCATTCTCATTTTGTTCATACAGATCCGATACTTTTACCTCTTTAAAAAGGGTAAAAGCGGTACTCGTTTCGAGGTAATAGACATACTCTGTCGTTGGATAATAGAGGATTATATCTACAGATCGGCTCTGCTGCTCAACCGAACGCAGTATATTATCGACGACCTTCATAAATATTTGAATGGAAAAAGGATTAAAAAAATAAAACCGGTTATCCGCGTGCTCCACTTCATATTCTTCCGCTAAACCGCGTTCAAAGCGGACACTGCCGCTCCCCTTCTTGATCTTTTGCATGTAACTCGCCTGGTTTTCTAGTGCTTCCTGGTATAGATGGCCGCTCATTTCAATCCCTATAACTGTTACATGAAAACGATGGTGAACATAAAAAGGCAGCCGGCCTTTGCCGCACCCGTAATCCACGACTTGATCCGTTTTCTTTAAATCATACTCTGTAAATAGCTCATCGAGTGCCTCATAAGGTGTCGCTTCATAACGGTTATAATGGACCGATTGACTTAGCCCCTCAAGGGTACCTTTCGTTCTAATACGAAGCAATCGATCATAGTCTTTTTCGTTCATAGAAAAGCTCCTGTTCATTTATTCGTTATCGATTTTGTCTTAGTAACTATTCACTCACTTCTAGCATTATGTATGGAACGGTTTGTATTCTTAAATTAGTCTAATTAGCTAAACCTAGTTCAATTTAGTTTACTTTTTTTACATATGTATTCAATATATTTTTACTATTATAGGGACAATCTATACATCTCTCAGCTTTAATCCATTCTATTGATTGATTTGCGTCAAGATACATACGGACTTTAGTTGTTTTTTAGTCCGTATAGAAGGGCTGTTACAATTTCTTTTGTTAGTTCATCAGCCGTATTTTGACCGGTCCATAGCTTTGTAATAATCAGTCGTTCAATCATGCCGACAAGCCCATTTGCGACAATATTCATGTCAACATTCAAATGAAAGTAACCCGCCTTTGCTTCTTCAAGCAAGTTTTTCTCTATTTGCTGAGCCATCTGTTCTTTTATTTGACTAGCGTTTTCAGAAACGAAAAAGCCAATTCGTCCCAAGCTTTGATGATCCGCAAAAAAGTGGAGAACCGCTGATAATCCTTCTGCAATTCGATGTGGCAAAAACTCTTCCTCAATCCCTTTTTCAAGACGGCTGTTGCTAGTCAAAGACGTCAGTTTGAGTCGGAATGAGTCTTCAAGTTCCTGGAAAATCACTTCTTTACTTTTAAAATATAAATAAAAAGTCGGCTGTGTTAATTCCGCTTTTTGTACAATTGTACTGATTTTTGTTTTATGATAGCCATGTTCTGCAAATTCATCTGCGGCTATTTTTAATAAAAGAGCCCGGCTCACTTTGCCGTCAGATCCTTTCTTTCTTCCTCTTTTAGCCATTTGTCATCATCTCCTAATTGAATGATAAAACGCTCTTGTAGCATTAATTGATAAGCAAACGCCTATTTCCATCTTGTTATTATAGTTTTCTGTACCATTTGATTTAAATAGAGAGCAAAAATTATTCAGACCACCATGGAAAAATCCCCTAAAGTAGATATGTTCCTTCAGCTTATCGTAAGGAATAAGGGAGGGATTTTATTTCTGTCTACTTTAGAGGGATTATATTAGACGTCTGTAAAATGAGCGAGGGACAACTTTTTATTAATTTATTACATCGAACGACATACGAATAGGCTTCTTATAAGAACTTCTTATGCTTTTCAGCTGATTATCGATAAATAAATAAATAAATAATAACTGCTAAGTTCTCATGAAGGATCAGGACACACTTATAGAAAAAACTGCTTAACTACAAATTCTCAAAGAAAACACGGATCACATCAGCTCCCCCTATAAACGCTCCTAGCGAACTTCCTATGTTCGTTAAAACGACTACAAGCAGAACCCGTGTCACTTTATTATGCCAAAAGCCTTTAATGGTAAAAACATCTTCTGAAAGCGTTTCAAAGTCGCCAACGTTTGGCCGGCGGAAATACGCTTGAACAATTCCTGAAACCCAGCCAGCTGCAATCAGCGGATGCAATGTGGCAAGTGGGGCCGAAATAAAAGCAGCTATAATGGCGAGCGGATGTCCAGAAGCAGCGGCAGCGCCAATGGCTGCCAAAATGCCCGTCCATAAAATCCAGCTTAATGCTTGATCGAAACCGGCAGATGGATTCGCCCAAAAGGTGTAGGCAATGATAGAAAGAATGAGCAATGGGATTACCCAGCCAATTATTTTAGGGACAATTGATTTAGGTGGTGTTTGTGATAAAGCTTCTACGTCATGCTCCTTATGAATTTCTTTCGTAATGCCTGGTATATGGGCAGCACCTAGAACCGCAACCACTTTATTACCAGGAGCTTCTTTAATCTTCTGTGCTAAGTATTGATCCCGCTCATCAATTAAAGGCACCTTTAACTTCGGGAAAGATTCCGTCAAATCAGTCAGAACAGCGTTAAGCGTGTCCTTCGATTTCATTTTTTCCATATCTTCTTCTGTAATCGTCTCTTTGCTGAAAATGCTATAAAAAACGGATGTGAGCAACTGAGCTTTCCCCGTCAGCCCTAGATTATACCATATTCGCGAAAACGTAATTTGGATATTCCGGTCAGCCAGCACTAAATCCGCGCCCGTTTCTTTCGCTGATTCAATTCCTTGAATCATTTCCTGTCCAGGCTGAATATCAAATTGCTTCGCTAAACGATTTTGAAAGGAAGATATGGCGAGATTCATTAAAAGCAGCGTGGCCTTCTTCTCTTTAATAACTTTAAAAATATCGGTTTCTTTCCATTTATTTCGATCCATGATCGATTGATATCGTTGATCATCCAACTCTATACAAACAGAATCGGGTCTTTCAGATTCGATCACCTCTTTTACTTGTTCCGCACTTTGCCTTGAGACGTGAGCAGTGCCTATAAGAATGAATTCTTTGCCATTTAAATCTATTCTTGTCACATTTTCTTCCGACATAAACGACTCCCTCTCACCCAATTTATTATTCTTTCAACTATTCTACTTCTATTTCATTATTATGCAATGTGTCAGAAGTTTTGAAAAATAAAAATCACTTCATATTAAACGTTCACTAGCTCATAACATCTTTCTTTCATAGGGCATGCTATTGTACAGATTTGAATGTTCCACCTTTAAATTGAGCTACCTCAGCCTCTGCAATATTATCTCTATACGTAATCCATTCACGTAGAATGCTGAGTTTTAGCACGCTATAAATTTCATTTAAAGTATTATCCCATCTTATATACGTTTTGCTTTCTACTTTATTTATTTCTACTTATTATAGCACCATTTCAGTATTTACTTGAAACCGTTTATTTAAAGGCTCTTCATTGAATTTTGCACATTGTTTCAGGTGATATTATTTGATCTCTTCCTTGCTCTCTACTGCCTTGTTTAATCGTTGCAACATGTAACCAATCCCTTTACATCCGGATAATGGATAAGTAACATGATACGATTCATCGAAGACTTCACTGATCACTTTCCTGTACTTTTTTCCTCCCAATACGATGATTTCTTGATAGTCCTTTATTTCTTTTTCTTTCAGTTGATGACGCAAAGCTTCTGCTGTGATGATGTCATCTTTCTTTGTGCCAAATGCTACATCATAATTCGCAAGCACTAGATCATCTGGAAATAAAAATCCGTGTTTAGCCGAAAGAATGACCCAATCACTAAAAAATACCGTTGCATACTTTTGACAAGCGATGTGGAATGGGCTCCTATATACATAGCATGCTTTCGTAGCCCCTTTCAATGGATCAACATCCCATATCTTTTTAGCACCACATGGGATTATACATAACCTTTTCATTTCATCTGAACTCCTTCTTAATTTAAGTGAGAAGAACAAGCCTTTCAATTTTTTATTATACGTTTTTTAAAATGGTACTTCCTATTAATTGATTTCACACAAAAACAATCACTTTGCCTATTGGAACGAGTACGTTTGATACTAATTTAAGTCCTCAATAAAAACACCCCCTTTAGACATCCTATCTAAAGGGGGGAAATCGTTTAACTTTTTTAAAGTGTTATGTTATAAAGATCCATACAAAGAGAGGAGCTAATAAAGAACCAATGACAGCACAGACTGTCATCGCAACAGAACTCATAGAGACTACTTTTTCACCATATTCGAATGCTTTCGCTGTGCCAATCGCATGGGAAGCTGTTCCAAATCCGACTCCTTGGCCGATGAAATGGTGAATTCGTAAAACCTTTAATAGAAGCGGTCCGAAGATAACTCCCGTAAATCCAGCAATCATGACAAATATCGCCGCTAATGAAGGTATACCGCCTAAATCCGAAGCAATCTGCATGGCGACAGGCGTTGTAACAGATTTAGGTAACAGCGTATAGATGATTTCCTTGGAGAATCCTAAATATTTAGCAAACAATATCCCACTAGCCATTCCTACTACCGTACCGATGAACAACCCTCCCACAATCGGGACCAAATTCTCCCACAGAGTCGTTCGCTGTTTATATAATGGATAGGCAAGAGAGACAACGGCCGGACCTAAAAACAAGCTAATCCAGTCTCCTCCGATCATATACGTTTGATAAGGAATATTAAATCCAATTAAAATCAGAACGATAGCAACGGCTGCCGTGATAGCCGGCATTAAAATAGGGTAACGATAACGAAAGTAGAGTTGATTCATAACAACATATATTATAACTGTTAAAACAATGATTAGAATGGCTACGAGCGTTCTTTGCATGATTTTAATTCCTTTCTCTTAGTCTCTTCTCGCCCGGCAAAATATTGACTCGTGTAACCGGCTATGGCCATCGTGATGAGCGTACTAAAAACAACAATCAGGATTAATAAGATCCCCTTTCCAGCGAAAACGTGGAAATAATTCATCACCCCGACGGTAGCCGGTATAAAAAATAATGGCAAATAGGAGAGAATAAAATTCGCTCCGGACTCAATCCAATTCAGTGGACAAATCTTCAACATTAAAGCCGTCCATAATAACAATAACCCTATAATACTTCCAGGAAGCGGCAAATGAAGCCTATCAGACAACCAAACGCCCCCAATGTAAAATATGTATAACAGTACCATTTGCAAAATAACCTTTATGAACTTCATAGTCGAATACGTGTTCACCCTAAACAAAATCAAAGGAACACAATCCCCCCTCCTTACAGGTTGTGAATATAAGCGTCAATTAACATGACATAAAAGACAACATAAAAAAGTCGATTATCTGAAAGAATCGACTTTTTTATTTAATCTCGTTTCATTCACATCAGTTGAGTAACGCTTCTAATACCTTGTTCACGCTCTCTTCTCAATCGATATGATCAGTGATGACGATTAGACGCTTACTTGTGGTTAAACAAATAAAGCGAAACAAATAGCAAGAAAATCGCAGCGGCCTTTTTAACATCCATTGGCATACGCATGCCGCCAAAGAGCCCAAAGTGATCAATAATCGCGCCCATCACGATTTGTCCTGCAATAACGGCAGCGAAAGTCGATGCCACGCCAATTTTCGGTACGACTAAAATCGAAATAGTCAAATATAAAGCACCTAACAATCCCCCGAGCAATTGCCACTTGGGAACTGCCGTTGCGGCTAACAGATTGCCTTTTCCAAAAAACAAGACAGCAAAGAACAAGGCAAGCGTTCCGATACCGAAGGAAATAAACGAACTTTCAAGGACGCCCGTTTTTTTCCCCAATCCTCCATTGATTTGACTTTGAGCGGCAACGGCGATACCGCCAATGATTGCGAGTAACGGAAACAGCAGCTTCACAAGTATTAATCCCCTTATCTCATCAATAGCTTATTTCAATTTTAAATGTAGCATACATTCTATCAATGTCTATTAAAATTATGTAAAAAGGTAAACTAGACTTCCAGCATCGGAATTCGACTTTTGTACTTATTGATGAGCTCTCTATTATGTTCTTCCGCTCCGTCAATGTTGCCACTTTTAAATATAGGGGGGATAAAGTCATTTTCAAGCATGATCTTAACGGCTTCGACCATTATACCGTTCGCAATGGCCATACTAATAACTGTTGAGCCTGAGCCAAAGGCTATATCAAGGGATTCTTGTGTCATAAGGGCATCTCCGACTTCAATGTGATTATCAATCGAAAGATCAACTGAACTATATAAATATTGTCCATTTTCATGTCGGGATGATTGGCTTTTGGCATAACTTGGAGAGGTTATTGCAATAACGAAAGCACCTTGTTTTTTAGCGATTTCAGCAACATCAATCGGAACAGGATTTCTTCCAGACGTTGAGACAACAATCACGACATCTTCTGGATGAATCCTGTCATGAATCATGAATTGCTCGGCAAAATGTTGCTGTTTTTCTAATTGCGACGAGCGTACTGCTCCTTTATGTAGCATGACATCTTCAATGAGTATTGGACTGATAGGAGCAAGCCCACCTGCACGATAAAATAACTCTTCCCCAATCATATGAGAATGACCGCAGCCGAATAGATGAATGATTCCATCATGTTGGACACATTCCGAAACCTTTTGAGCCGCTTTTTTTATCTTCTCTTTTTCATCTTTTTCGACAATGTCTAATAGATCCCTCAACTTTTGAAAATAGTGATTGAACATGCTGAACATTTCCCACCTTTATTCATTTTCACCGTTTCATCTGAATCATAAACTTGTAACGGTCTGCGCGGTATGAGGATTTGACAAGTTCAACAGGAGTCCCATTTTGCAGAAATGTATTTCTTTGAATACGCATGACAGGTGCTCCTTTTTGAATGTGTAAATGTTGTGATTCCATTTGATTGGCGACGGACGATTCAATAATTTGAGAAGCATGATCGATTCTGAAGTTTAATTGATTTTCAATATACGCATATAAAGATTGATTTACAATTTGTTCAGTTAGTCCTTTAATAAGATTAGCCGAAATATAATTTGTTTCTAGTGCCATCGGAACATCATCCGCTAAACGAATTCGCTTCATTTCGTATACAGGCCCATATTCTTTAATGGCTAGCTGTCTCGCAATTTGACTGGTCGCAGGAATGATTTCAAAGTGGATCAGTTCACTGCCCGGCTCCATTCCTCGTGCGATCATATCTTCAGTAAAGCTTGTTAAGCCATGAAGCGTCTGTTCAATTTTTTGTTCAGCAACAAAAGTTCCTTTTCCTTGTAATCGATGTAAGTAGCCGTTGTTTACAAGTTGAGTAAAAGCTTGCCTGACGGTCATTCTGCTAATTTGGTATTTTTCTGCAAACTCTCTTTCAGAGGGAAGACTATCTCCCGGCTTTAGCTCACCTTTTTCGATTTGTTCTTGAATAAGTTCTATTATTTGATAATAAATAGGAATAGGAAAATTCTTTTTAATCATTCTTCATTCACCTGTATCCTTTCCATGCGAATCAAAAAACATGAATGCAGCTTCATTGAGCAGATTACTTCATGATATGTTATAGGTATTTAGTATAATCGTCAAACCTACACATTCCCACGTGCTGCTTCATCTACAATAATTGTAACACATGAATGCTTTCTTAATACAGATGCGGGGAAGGTTTCACTGATCTCACCATGTACGAGCTGGAAAAAAGCTTCTCTTTTGTTAGTACCTGATATTAGCAGCAGAATTGCTTTGCTTTTCATAATGGTTGAAATCCCCATCGTGATGGCTTGGGCAGGAACTTCTGCACGATTGCCGAAAAATCTTGCGTTTGCTTCTCGAGTTGAATGAGTTAAGTCGATAATATGGGTTCGAGATTCAAAAGATGTGCCAGGTTCGTTAAATCCAATGTGCCCGTTGCTTCCAATTCCAAGGATTTGAAGATCGATTCCACCATGTTCTTTAATCAAATGTTCAAAATCTGAACATTCTTTTTTCAAATCTTTCACATTCCCATGAGGTACATTTGTTTTAGACATTTGAATATCAATATGATCAAATAAGTTATCATTCATGAAATAACGATAACTATTGTGATTATATTCTGAAAGGCCTATATACTCATCTAAATTAAATGTTGTTACATTTTTGTAAGACGTGTGGTTTTTTTGATGGTCTTCAATTAACTGTTTATACATTCCGACAGGTGTTCCACCTGTTGCTAACCCTAGGTTAATGTTTGGATTACGGCGTACGTTATCACGAACAAATTCAGCAGCCTTTTTGCTCATTTCTTGATAGTCTTTTACTTCAATTATATTCATATCGTGTCTCCTTCGCTGTGAAATGCACATTTTCCGCGGCAAAATGTCATCGCTACATTTAGATTTTCATCCAAAATGACAATGTCTGCATCTTTCCCTACCGCAATACTGCCTTTGTGATCTAATATATTTAATTGTTTGGCGGGATTGACAGATGCCATTTCAATGGCATCTTCTAGTGAGCAACCTGTAAAGTTTATAACATTTTTCACTGCATGTCCTAATTTCAGTATACTCCCAGCAAGCGTATCCTCATAAAGAACCGCTTTTCCATCCTTAACAGTCACCTCTTGACCACCCAGATCATAAGTACCATTTTCCAAGCCTTTTGCGCGCATGGCATCTGTTATTAAAATTAACCCTTTCTTCCCTTTTTGTTTGTAAGCCAGCTTGACCATTTCGGGTCGAACGTGAACGCCATCAACGATGATTTCCGCTTTTAATTCATCATGTAAAAAAGAAGCACCAACTACACCCGGTTCGCGATGATGCAAGCCACGCATTTGATTAAATAAATGTGTTGCATGACTGACTCCTGCATGAATCGCTTCGATTACTTCATTATATGTAGCATCAGAATGACCGATGGAAGCAATGATCCCGTTCTCTTTTAAATGCTTCACCATTTCTAAACCGCCTGGTTGTTCGGGTGCTAACGTCACGAGCTTAATCTTTTCCTTCGCTAGTCTATTCCACCTTTTAAAATCCTCTACATTTGGATCAATGATATAGTTCAATGGTTGTGCGCCTGCTCTTTTTTTATTTACAAATGGACCTTCAAGATGAATTCCGATTATTTCAGCTTTTCCTGGACTTTGCTGATCACAAATATAATTGCCTGCATTAACTAATGCTTTTTCAATGGCCACACTACTTTGTGTCATTGTCGTTGCTAAAAAAGCAGTTGTACCTTCTTTAGGAAGTGCTTTTGCCATTATATCTAATGCTTCCTCCGTTGCATCCATTGCATCAGCACCATTGGCTCCATGAATATGAACATCGATAAAACCAGGAACCGCCTTATAAGTAGCGGCCACTTCTATAACGTCAAATTGCTCCTCATTGTCTACTTTTTCAAGTGATCCATACTCCATTATTTTTTGATCTTTTATTTTAATATATCCATGCTCAATTTTCATGTCTTCAGAATATATTTGCATGCCCTTGAGCAAAATAGATGTACCTTTTGGATTCATTAAAATGCCGTCCTTTCCACTCTAAACTTGATTATATTTTAGCATCTCCAAAGAATAGTTGTCTATACCAGTTATATTAATTATTGTCTGTAACCTTTGGAAAAACTACTTAAATCCTGATTTTTTATCGAATTTCCAAAAAAAATCAAAAAAAAATAAACTAATGGTATAGACATCTATATTAACTAGATGCTATATTATTTTTATCTTGGAAAGCCTTTTCAATCCAATCAGTCAAAAATCAAAAAGGAGTGTTATTCACATGTTTGGATTTTTTAAACATAAAGAGAAGGAAGTAAAAAAGGATGTAACCGAACCCTCTGGTGCAACAGGACTGCTGCCCCTAAATAGTCAAGATTTTGTCATGCCAATTGAAGGTGATATCATTCCGATTACAGAAGTGGAAGATCCAGTATTTTCAGAAAAAATGATGGGGGATGGCTTTGCCATTGTTCCGACAAAGGGTTTGGTTGTATCGCCTGTTGATGGAGTAATTATGAATGTCTTTCCAACTAAGCATGCAATTGGCATTAAGTCAAAACAAGGGCATGAAATTTTAATTCATGTAGGTTTAGAAACCGTCAATTTAAAAGGGGAAGGCTTTACTGCTCTCGTTAAAGAAGGAGATCAAGTTTCAAAAGGAACCGAACTTTTAACGTTTGATCTTGACTATATTAAGAAATCTGCTTCTTCTACTGTTACACCAGTCATATTTACTAATGCAGCGAATGTCACTGTGAAAAAACAAGGTGCAGTCAAGCAAGGAGATAACGGGATCGTATCCGTTCAATAAATTTATAGGAGGTAGTACTTATGGGGAAGTTTTTTGAAAAAGCTCAGCAATTTGGGAAGTCGTTTATGCTTCCAATCGCTGTCTTACCTGCTGCAGGTTTGCTGCTTGGTATAGGCGGTGCGCTCTCAAACCCAAATACGGTTTCAGCTTATCCATTTTTAGATATTGTATGGCTTCAAGCGATTTTTACAATTATGAGTTCAGCAGGAAGTATTGTATTTGGTAACTTACCGATTATTTTTGCAGTCGGTGTTGCGGTTGGTCTAGCTCGTTCAGATAAAGGTACGGCTGGATTGGCTGCCATGATTGGCTATTTTGTCATGAATAGTGCAATAAATGCCTTGCTCTCTATTACGGGGCAACTTGCCAAAGATAATTTAGCTGGAGCCGGACAAGGTATGGCTGTTGGAATTCAGACACTGGAAACAGGAGTATTTGGCGGGATTATCATCGGGATTGTCGCAGCCGCACTTCACAATAAATACAATAAAATTGAACTCCCTCAAGTTCTTGGATTTTTCGGAGGATCTCGATTCATTCCAATCGTTGTTTCCTTTACATCGATCTTTGTAGGGGCCGTTCTTTTTGTCATCTGGCCTTATTTCCAACTTTTTATTAATCAATTAGGTTCGCTCGTGACGAGCACGGGAACAATTGGAACATTCTTCTATGGTTTTATTTTACGAATGCTAGGTCCTTTAGGTCTACATCATATTTTCTATTTGCCATTTTGGCAAACTGCTTTAGGTGGCACAATGGAGATTGGTGGGAAATTGATTAGTGGTACTCAAAACATCTTCTTTGCGCAATTAGCTGATCCTCAAACGGTTCAATATTACGAGGGCGTTTCAAGGTTTATGTCTGGCAGGTTTATCACGATGATGTTTGGTCTACCTGGAGCAGCACTTGCTATTTATCACTGTGCTAAGCCAAAGAATAAAAAAATAGTCGCAGGAATTCTTCTTTCTGCTGCATTAACGTCCTTTTTAACAGGAATAACGGAACCGCTCGAATTCAGCTTTTTATTTGTCGCTCCTGTCCTTTATTTCGTCCATGCTTTATTTGACGGATTAGCTTTTATGATGTCTGATATCTTTAATATCACGATTGGACAAACCTTCTCTGGTGGATTCATTGATTTCGTCTTATTTGGTATTCTCCAAGGTATGGATAAAACCAATTGGCTCTATGTATTAATTGTCGGTATTCCATGGTTCTTCTTGTACTACTTTACATTCAAATTCCTTATTAGGAAGAATAATTATAAAGTCCTCGGTCGTGAAGATGAGGAACAGTCCGTTTCCGTTGATCAAGTAACCGCTACTGATCGTGCTAAAACGATTGTTGAAGGTTTAGGCGGAGTACAAAATATTGATGTCGTGGATTGTTGTGCAACTCGTTTACGTGTCACAGTGAAAGATGAATCATTATTCAATGAAGATATTATTAAACAAACAGGTTCAAAAGGTATTGTTAAAAAAGGAACAGGTGTACAAATTATTTACGGTCCTCAAGTGACGATTGTTAAAAACGAAGTTGAAGAGTACTTGGAGCAATAAGAATAGAATCTATCCTTGCAAGGAGTGTTTTACATGCAGCCAGTAGTAGATCAACTATATAAAGGATTAATTGTATCCTGCCAAGCATTAGAGGGTGAGCCTTTACACAGCTCATACATCATGGGACGTATGGCCTTAGCCGCTAAAGAAGGTGGGGCAATTGGAATCCGCGCAAACTCTGTTTCTGATATTGTAGAAATAAAAAAACAAGTAGATCTCCCGGTCATCGGAATCTTCAAACAAGTTTATGGAGATCATCCTGTTTTTATCACACCCACTATAAAGGAAATTGATGCATTAATGACAACAGGAGCAGAAATTATCGCAACAGATGCAACAGAACGCATAAGACCTGACGGAAGTACATTAGAATCATTTTATAAGGAGATTAAATCAAAATATCCTCATGTTATTCTAATGGCCGATGTTTCCTCCGTCGAGGAAGCGATCTACGCTGACAATCTTGGGTTTGACATTGTAGCTCCCACTTTATATGGATACACAGAAGAAACAAGTGGACTGAAAATTGACGATAACGACTATGCTGTCATTAAACAAATTGTCCATGAAGTTAAAAAAGCAAAGGTCATCGCGGAAGGAAACGTCTCTACGCCAGAAATTGCCCGTTCTGTTTTAAATATCAACGTTCATGCAGTAGTTGTTGGCGGGGCAATTACAAGACCACAAATCATTACAAAAAGATTCGCCGATGCTTTACAAAAATAGTTGATATGAATGGATAATATAAGTTGAACGAACAAATCGCTTCAATTAATTGTAAAATGACTCAAGCATCAGCTTGAGTCATTTTACGATTGTCTTTAAAAAAGTTGATAGAAAATAAATCATCCCAAACCCTCTCTTTCATTTATCCGTTACCGTTTTCACGATATGATCCATAGTTTCCCCTTCTAAGAATATGAAATACCCACTCATTCACTAGACATATGACGATCGTATCTGTACACTATAATAGTTACCTACGATAACTATTACCTTCGCTAACTTTTTTATAATGAGGTGTTTCTAATCAAGACTTATCGAAAATTCTTTCAACAACTGTTGCTATTGTACCGGCCTTTTGAGAATCGACTTAATGCCCAACTCGCCAAGCATGATCTCTACAGAGCGCAATGGTCCATCTTGCATTATTTATCCAACAATGGTTCTTCAACACTTGTTGAGCTTTCCAATTATCAATCTGTGGAAAAACCTACCGTTACGAGGACCATTAACCGTTTGGAAGAACTCGGATATGTAGAACATGTCCCTGGCAAAGACAGACGCGAAAAAAGGATGCAGCTGACAGAGCTTGGTAAAAATATCTATAAGGATGTCCGTGTGACGATTGACCAATTTGAACAGGATATTTTAAAAGGTATCTCAGAGGAGGAGCAGCTCGAGGTCATCCGCATTATGAGAGAAATACAGAACAATATTATAGAGTAAGGGGATAATAAGGTGAATCAATCAAGACCTAAACTGTGGACGAAGGACTTTATCATCGTTTCCTCCGTCAATTTTTTCTTAACGTTAATTTTCTATTTATTAATGGTGACCCTCGCAGTCTACGCAGTAGATGAATTGAATGCTTCTACAAGTCAGGCCGGACTTATATCGGGAATTTTTATTATCGGAACTTTAATTGGGCGGCTGTTTATCGGCCGCATTATGCATTCGATTGGCCGTAAGAGAACGTTGTTCATTGGGTTAATCTTTTTTACGTTGACGACACTTTTATATTTTGTCAATTTCGGGATCACCTTCCTGCTTATTAACCGTTTCATCCATGGTATTGCACTTGGTATGGCCAGCACAGCAACCGGAACGATTGTAGCCCAGATTATCCCGGCAACAAGAAAAGGAGAAGGCATCGGCTACTACAGCATGAGTGCGACACTGGCTACAGCAATCGGACCATTCATCGGACTATATATGAGCCAACACACAAGCTTCCAAATGATTTTTAGTTTCTGCCTTGCTTTAGGGATCCTTAGTTTGATCACTGCATTCTTCGTATATGTGCCGGCACTAGAATCAGCAACAAAAACTGCTGAAATAAAAGGATTCAATCTTTCCAGCTTTATTGAGCCAAAGGCACTGCCCATCGCATTTATTACTCTCGCAATCGCCTTTTGTTACTCCAGCGTCCTTTCTTTCATTAGTTTCTATGCCATTGAAATTGACCTGGTGAATACAGCAAGCTTCTTCTTCGTCGTATATGCAGTCGCCGTATTAGTATCACGCCCATTCACTGGCCGCTTAATAGACGTAAAAGGCGCGAACTTTATCATGTATCCCGCCTTTCTTATCTTTGGAGCAGGAATGTTGCTTTTAAGTTCAGCAGATAAAAGCAGCACTTTATTATTAGCCGGTTTCCTAATTGGCCTGGGATTCGGTAATATGCAGTCAAGTACTCAGGCGATTGCCGTTAAATTGACCCCTCCTCATCGTATGGGATTGGCCACGTCGACCTTCTTTATATTTCTTGACGCAGGACTTGGATTCGGTCCTTATCTACTTGGGTTCATTATTCCATTAACCGGCTATAGTACGCTATATGTCATTATTGGTGTTGTGATCCTGGCAACTTCTATTCCGTACTACTTCCTGCATGGCAAAAAGGAAAGCGCAGTAGAACCGAGTAGCCACACTTCGACTTTGGTTTAATTGATAACGAGAAAAGTAACACCCTATAAATGGAATTTAAAAGATATTCTAAATCATCTTAATCGACGCTCACAGCGTCATCTTCATTCAAAAAAGGAGAGGAGCAATCATCATATGACGATTGCTCCTCTCCTTTTGTTTTACGAAATGCTTTACTTCTCTTGCCAAATACTTCAACAGAAATTAAGAACAGATATCAACGTTTAATGATCGGCCAATTTAGTAACAATTTTTTCACCTGATGGTTTTCCTTCTAAATGGTCTTCTGCTTGTTTTGCTCGTTTAATAAAGAAAGCAAGAACAAGTGCAACACCTGCAATAAAGGTAGCCACTAAGAAAGCATCGTTAATTCCCTCTAACATGGCCTGCATAGCAACCTGCTGCTGCATTTCGGCTGTTGCCGTTACATTTCCTACAGCACCTGCGGCCAATTCAGTCGCATATGTTTCCGCACGAGTAGACATGATTGTAACTAGCAACGCCGTACCAATGGCGCCTGATACTTGCTGTAATGTATTATTCATGGCCGTACCGTGTGGATAGAAGCGTGCTGGCAATTGATTTAAGCCATTCGTCGAAACTGGCATCATCACCATCGATATACCAAACATCCGTACAGAATATAAAATCATTAAATGTGTATAGCTAGTATCCAAAGTTAATTGACTAAAATAATAAGTCGTTACTGTTGTGATGATTAAGCCAATGACAGCTAATACACGTCCTCCATACTTATCAAATAATTTCCCTGTAATCGGTGACATGACGGCCATCAAAATCGCCCCTGGCATCATCAGTAAACCTGCATCTATTGGAGATATCCCACGTATTGTTTGAACATAAATAGGCAGAAGCAGCATAGCAGAAAACATGGCCATCGTAAGAACCATAGAAATGACCGATGATAAGGCAAACATCGGATATTTAAAGATCCTGAATTCAAGCATTGGTCTGTCCAATTTATATTGACGTAAAATAAACGAAACCAATGAAAGGGCTCCAACAATAATCGTCCCATAGACTTGAGGGCTATCCCAGCCTTTATTGCCTGCCGAACTAAATCCATACAATAAGCCACCAAAGCCTACACTTGATAATAAAAGCGAAAATAAATCAAGACGGATCTCCACTTTATCCTTTTTATCTTTAAGCACGAAAAAGCCAATCAACACAATAACAGCTGCAATTGGCGTAACAAAGTGGAAAAGCATCCTCCAATCATAATGTTCAATGATCCAGCCCGATAAAGTCGGGCCAATCGCTGGTGCGCCCATTAAAACGAAACCGAAAACACCCATGGCAGCTCCCCTTTTTTCCACAGGAAAGCTCGTCAACATGACATTCATTAACAAAGGCATCATGATGGCCGAACCAGAAGCTTGAACCATTCGACCGGTTAATAAGAGAGGAAATGCATGAGCAAAGCCAGCAAGAATAGTCCCAAGTGTAAATAAACCCATAGATGCTAAAAATAAATGGCGAACAGAAAATTTTTGAATTAAGAAAGCCGTAGTAGGTATCAAAATCCCATTTACTAACATAAATCCTGTCGTTAACCACTGTACAGTCGATGGGCCTACATTTAAGTCCTTCATAATAGACGGCAATGCGATATTTAGTAACGTATTGTTTAAAAAACTAATAAAAGCGCCGATCATCAGTACAGCAATAAGCCCGTACGGTGGACGATCCGCCTTTTTTATAGCATGTTCCATTGTTGTTCCCCCTATAAACTTACAGTTCATTTTTTGCACATATATTTCATGCATAGACTATGTTATACCAGCAGTCCAAATATTACAACACAAAAGTGTTCCTTTTATAACTTGTTTTATATACACTACACAAATGAATTATTATGAATATTTGTACAGTTGGTACAATCGTAAACCGGTGAATTTATGTACGGCAGGAAATAGATATATGATAAAAACAGCCCAACCTTTATTATTTCCGGCTGTTTAGAATACATGTCAGTCCTTCGCTTCTTTTTAAAGAAAGCTGCTTAAACTCCCTCTTTTCACCATTTATCTCAAAAACAAAAAAACCAGCCGCCTATGCAACTGATCACTTCTCTTTATCCCACTATTTTAATAACCTTTTGCTTATATACCACTAACCTCAAAACCGAGTGCTTTTACTGCGTTTCGGTTCTATATGCTCCTATGTTGTTAATAAAGTGAAACTTCATTTAGTCGGGGTTTTCTTCATCCCCCACTGAATAAAAAGGAACTCAGGTAAGCGGCAATACCTGAGTGACCGGCTTCGGCCGGCCCGAACCAATCGGGCTTTTACGAGCAGTTGATCCCCCGCTTATCCTCCTTTTCTTTTCGACGGCTTGAAGCGGGGGTCTTACTGCCCGTTAATGCGGGATAAATTCATTCTTCTATGCTACGACAAGATGGCATACCAGGAACATTCCCACTCGTTGGAGAAAGTCTTTTTTGCTTGCACTGTTCTTCAAGTATCCTTGCTAAAATTCGCTGGATGTTGGCCGATTCTTCCGTTACGAAGGCAGGGTTGGCTAAATTTTTTTCTTCTAGTGGATCCATTGTAAGATTGTATAACTCAAACTGGTCCGGAACTGGTTCTTTTTTCGTATTCTTTACAAAGCATTCGATCGGCTGGGTGTCGTTTGATTGACACTTTGTTACAGATGTATCACTACAGCCTGGGCTACTCCAAAACTGAGGATTATCATAATAACGAGCAAATTTCCAGATCTCTTTTTTATTTTCCTCTCCTGTTGGAAGCGTTGTAATAACCGCTTCGATATGATTTGGTTGGATGACTGATTTATAAGGTTCGCCTGTTGCAGTCGTTTGATTCAATCCTTTTGTAATATCATCATCCGACATAAAATAGAGAGGTTCGTCTACTCTACAACAAGGTTCATTCCCTTTCAAGAGCGGTGTCAAATCTCGCCCGACGAATGGATGGACTTCATTATGATCTTTTGAGAGCTTTTCTTGTATATAATCTGCCTTTATTCCTGCCAGTCCTAATAATGTCGGGAGAACGTCCACATGACTTGTTAGTATTTCGGTCTTTTTTCTTTTTTGAAAAAGGGTCGGACTATGAATGATTAACGGGACGTGAATCGATTCTTCATACATGTTATACCACTTTTGATAGAGACCACCGTGTGCCCCTAGAAGTTCTCCATGATCTGATGTAAATAAAACGATTGTATTTTTATAAAAGCTTGATTTTTGAAGGGTTTTAAAGACTTTAAGCATTTCTTGATCAGCCTTTTTTTGTAAGCTGTAATACAATTGACGATAAAAATTGTTGTCTACGATCGGCTGCAATGCTTTTGGGTATGTGAGGCGGTAGCTTTCTTGTGCTGTTGGTTTCGTTAAAAGAGACTCCCTACTTGTCGGAGCTGGTTGAATGCGCGGCAGTGTTGGATCGACATCAAAGTTAAAATCTGGGTCATGCGCTGTTATCACACCGTATAGCGCAATATCATGAGGATTTACAAAGGAACACATGATAAACCACGGCGTATCATCTTTTGTTGATTTTTTTTCTAGCGATTTGATCAGCTTTACCGTATCAGCTGAATACACTTCATCACGACCGCTCGTGCCATTTCCTGCGGATGATCCCGAGTTTCTTGGATTTGTGCCATGCGGTTCCGGTCCAATCCAATCATTGAATCCAAAATGATCGAGACGGTTCGCACTTTGATACAGCCGTTCTTTCTTTTTACTACGTATGCCTGTTTTTGAACGATAGCTCGGAAATGCATTGTGTGTACCTGGAATTAATATATCTTCATCTGAGGCGTGCCATTTCCCTTTCCAAAACGTACGATATCCGGCTGCACGAAAGTAATCTCCCATAGTCGGAACCGTGTTTGGATCGAGCCAAAACACATCGGGATCAAATGGTTCTTTAGCAACACCAGTCGTTTGGGTAACTCCATGAAGTGACGGATATTGCCCTGTATATAAAGTTGCTCTGCTTGGAGAGCAAGCCGTACTCCCAGCATAATGATTTAAAAACTCCATGCCGTTCTTTCGTAATAATTGTTGCGTGACTAAGTTTTCTTGCTGCCAATCCTTCAACTTCTTTGTTTCATAGACCGATGGAAAGCGTTCCTGATCAACCATTAAGATGAGGATATTCGGTCGTTTCTTATGAAGATCGATGCAACTTCGTTTTTTCCCACGCATCTTGTTTCCCTCCCTTTTAACATGACAAATGCTTTACTACCTTATGTACATTCAAGTAAAAATTGACCTGTTGAAATACATGTTCAAACGGAAATTTTATTTATCGGCATGCATATACATCAAAAAAGGAGGGGTTTTCTTGGCTTATTTATGGACAATCACAGTAGGGTTTCTTCTTATGCTTGGACTAATTGGCGGAGTGTTTTTCCACTTTGTTCGATCCGCACTAGATCCTCAAAGACACGACAATAATTAAGTAAGAATAAAACGGTGTCAGTCCTCCATTTTTTACTGTACTGAGGACAGACACCGTCATTTTATGTTCATTACTATAGAAAAACAATGCGTGTTAACTAGCCTGAATCATACAGTTTTCTTCCAGTGAACCTCTAAATAATGATGCAGAAACAACACCATTCTGCCTGCCATTCAGCCGCAGCTTGTCACAAAGAAGCATTCGCTGAAAGCCAGCAAGAGACAGCTTGGCATACAAATTCGAAAATGGGAATTATGTATGAAACGAAATAAAAAAATCTTTATTTATAATTTAACAAGCATGCTAAACGATTAATTAACAGCAAAATATTTTATGCCTATTTATTTTCTATAATCTCAACAAATTTTGTTGAAGCTGGTGATAGAGGCACGCTTTTCAAAAAACATACTCCTATATTTCTCTTTGGTATCTCTTCATTTAATTGTACTTCATATACTAATCCTTTATTTAAATACTCTTGGGAAAATTCTTTCGTCACACATGCTATCCCTAAATTTATTTTGGCAAACTCCAATAATAAATCATGGGAACCTAATTCAAATTCGGGCGAAATCTTGATACCTTTAGAAATCATGTAATCCTCTACGTACTTTCTAGAATTTGATTTTGGTTCAAGAAAAATTAATGGCAGTTTTACTAATTCCTGAAAGCTTAATGGTTTAGAAAATATTTTTTTAAATTTCTCCCCGTAAACAAACGTATCTTGGATATCAAAACATGGTCTCAGTTCTAATGTAGGATCATCAATAGGGAGGTTACAAATGGCAATATCCACCTCTCCTGATTTTAAGATCGAACAGAGTTCAACTGTTGTACCATTAACAATATAAAACTTGATATTGGGATATCTATTATGGAAAGCTTCTAAACAGGGAAGTAAGAAATACTTAGAAATCGTATCTCCTACACCTATCTTTAATTCCCCTGCCGTTAAATTCTTAAATTCTAAAATTTTTTCTTCTCCAACATCAATTAAATTAATAGCCGAATTAACGTATTCAAACAGAAGACTACCTTCATTTGTTAATGAAACTCCCTTAGGTGTTCTATTAAAAAGACGTGTATCTAACTCTCTTTCTAACTGCATAATCGCTTGGCTAACAGCTGGTTGTGTCAAGTAAAGATCTTTTGCTGCCTTGGAAAAACTTTCACTTTTCGCTACCTTACAAAAAACTTTATATAAATCTAATTTAATCACCATATAATCACTCCTTATATAAGATATTCAATATATTAATTTTACTTATATTATTACAACGATGTATAGTACAAATAGATATATTTTTAAAATTCACTTTAATAGTTGTAAGGAGCGATTATATTGGAAAGAGTAGTTGGAACAGTTGTGAGGGGGCTTCGTTGCCCAATCATAAATCAAGGTGACAATATCGAGGAAATCGTTGTAGATAGTGTGTTAAAAGCTTCAGAAGTTGAAGGCTTTAAATTTAATGATAAAGATATCGTTACATTAACAGAATCAATCGTTGCTCGTGCTCAAGGTAATTATGCAACTATCGATCATATTGCTAAAGATGTTTATTCAAAATACGGAGAAGATACTATTGGAGTCATATTCCCTATCTTAAGTCGTAATCGTTTTGCAAACTGTCTTCGCGGTATTGCAAAAGGAGCTAAAAAAATTGTATTAATGCTTAGCTACCCATCTGATGAAGTTGGTAATCACTTAGTAGATATAGACGTACTTGATGAAAAGGGAGTTAATCCTTGGACAGATGTTTTAACAGAAAAACAATTCCGTGATCATTTTGGATATATCAAACATACTTTTACTGGCGTTGATTATATTGACTATTATAAATCATTAGTTGAGGAATTCGATGTTGAATGTGAAGTTATCTTCTCAAATAATGCAAAAACCATTTTGAATTACACAAAAAGTGTTCTTACTTGCGATATTCATACAAGATTTAGAACGAAGAGAATATTAAAAGCAAATGGTGGAGATAAAATTTATAGCCTTGATAACATATTATCAGAGTCTATTGATGGCAGTGGATGTAATGAAGCTTATGGCCTGCTAGGCTCAAATAAATCAACAGACGATAGTGTTAAACTTTTCCCACGTAATTGCCAATCTATCGTTGATAACATACAACATATGCTCAAAGAAAAGACTGGTAAAAATATTGAAGTCATGGTTTATGGAGATGGAGCATTCAAAGATCCGGTCGGTAAGATATGGGAACTTGCTGATCCAGTTGTATCACCTGCTTACACATCAGGTCTTGATGGTACACCTAATGAAGTGAAGTTAAAATATCTTGCTGATAATAACTTTGCCGATTTAAGAGGCGAAGAGCTTAAACAAGCTATCTCCCAATTTATTAACAATAAAGAGGAGGATCTTGTGGGATCAATGGAAGCACAAGGTACTACACCTAGAAAACTTACTGACCTTATCGGCTCTCTCTCCGATTTAACTTCAGGAAGCGGAGATAAAGGTACACCGATTGTCTTTATACAAGGTTATTTTGATAACTATACAAAATAATAGTAATTATTCAGTAATTCAAAAATGGTATATAAAAAATAAGCAATGCTAGCTTTTACTAGCACTGCTTATTTTTTAATTCTATACATTCAAAAATACGATTACTTTCAATTTAAAATGGGCATTTGACCGATCATGTTTAAATTAGAGGAACTCTCATGAGATTTCAAAATAAAGTCGCCATTGTTACAGATCGCGGAAGTGGTATTGGAAAACAATTGTATTGAAATTTGCAATAGAAGAAACATAGAAAGGAAGTGTACCTGGAAGGAATAAAATCGCTCTTAGAAACCCTTATAAGTCAAACTAATTTTTTAACTCTATCGTCTTTCCTATTATTTGTCCTCTTAACTAAACCTTTGCGTTCTAATAGATTAATTCATTTTATTACCGAGGATGGTTTAATAAACAAATCTTGTTGGCGTTCGGACTGAGTAACGCTATCATGTTTGCACGAGTACACGTTCTTGCGCAGTCGTTCCATCTTCACGCTCCAACTTTTCGTTATACTGCTATTAAATAAGATAAGATATTTATTGAATTAAATACCCTATATGATTATCAGATGACTTTAAAATAATGTCCTGCCATTATCGAGTTCCATTACTTCGCAATTCGCTCATTACAAGGATTTCCATATGGTTTTTTCCCCATTCATCCATTTTTTCTAGAATAGGCAATAAACTTTCCCCTTTTGCAGTTAGTGAATACTCTACTTTAGGCGGAACGACTGGATATACTTCACGATGGACAAGATGATCTTCTTCCAGTTCTCGTAATTGACTCACTAGCATTCGTTGAGTAATTCCTGGAATTAACGCTTTTAATTCGCCAAAACGCTTCGTTCCCTCTTTCCCTAAATGCCATAAAATGCGCATTTTCCATTTCCCACTAAACATGGAGAGAGTTAGTTCCTTTTCACAATTAAATGTTTTGTCTTGTAAATGAATCATCAATTTGTCCTCCGTTCGTGTATTTTTCCACATTGTCTAAACTTTTACTTCTCCTGCATGAACGGGCAAAGAAATCTATCGACCTTTACAATATAGTTCGGGAAGGATACAACGATATTTATTCATCGCTTCTTAACTATTCATTTTTTCTTCGCTAAGTATATTATATCCAAGTCTGTTCTTTTACACAAATCCCAATTTTCCAAAAATGATAAAAATAAGAGGGGGAGGTGTCTGGCATAGAATCAAGAAACAATGGTAAATATAACGACGATTTTAAGAAAATAGTGGTGGAACTTTATCACACTGGTAGCTCGGTGAGTACGTTAAGCAGCGAATATAGCGGTATCTGAAGTCAAAATGGATGAAAGCCTTGACTTTAGTGAATGGCGAGGAAAATAGGCTAACGCCACAGGACATAGCTGAAATCCAAAAAGAGAACCTTCGAATGGAACAGATATGGACATTTTAAAAAAGGCTGTAGCCATATTCTCCAGAACATAACCGATCCCGAGCTAACAAACTTGATTTACGATTAAAAAGAAGTGGTTCCTGTTCAAGTCATTTGTGAAGTGCTGAACATGCCAAGAAGCACTTATTATCTGTCCTTGATGAAAACAGAATCAGCACGACCGGGAAAAGAACTCAAATGATCGATCCTCAATACGGCCGCAAATTGAGTTTTCCCATTTATTAATTTTTGGTAGTTTATAATGGTAAAACTCATCTTCAACTGGATAACAAAAAGCCCGATGTTAATTCGGGCCTCTTCTCTCACATGTAGTATACTTTAATAAATTAAAATGTTATTTATCCCCAAATGAAAAACCACATCTTTATTTGCCACTGCGATAACATTTTGTCTATTCTTTTTAACGCTTATTGATATTCGCCAATAATCTTGGCTGCTTTTTCTGTTATGGCCGTATCAATCGCTTCGTCAAAATTGAATTCCCCGCGAATGGCTCCATTTTTCTTATACATTTCATACTGATTGCGAATGTCCTTAATGAACATCTTGCCATTTGGATCAAGCCCTGTCACAAATACATCTTCCCAAACGGCCGCATCTTTTAAAGCTGTGTACTGTGTCATGATGTCGATAATACCGTCTTTCCCTTCGCCTTTTTTGAAGGCATCGTTATAATCTCGAACCCCTTTTAAATACGCGGCCATGAAGCGTAACGACACATCTTGTTCGTCTTTCATGAATTGCGGTGAACCAAGTACCATCGCAATTTGTGCTTCCGGCGCAAAATCGGTTGTATCACCGAAACGAACGTGAATGCCTTCTGCTACACCTTGTGTAATAAGTGGTTCAATTTGCAGTGCTGCATCAATCGAGCCATTTCCGATCGCTGCCATCATGTTACCAAAGTCAGACATAATCACCATTTCAACATCGTCTTTCGTCAGACCTGCGTGCTCAAGCATTTGATGGAAAATGTAATCATCTACAGCATGCTCAGTGGAAACAGCAATTTTTTTGCCTTTCAAATCACTGTAGTCCTTTATTTCACCTTGTTTATCAGCACCGATCACAAACGTGAAATACGATTTTCCTTTTTCATTGTGCCCTTTATCCGCTATAATCTTTACATCAATCCCTTGGGCAATAGCATTAAAAAATGACGCGGACGAAATGCCTCCTGCAATATCCACATCACCAGATGCGAGAGCTGGCAACATATCATCACTATTCGAAAATGTCGCAAACTTCACTTCAATGTTATAATCATCAAAATATCCCTTTTCATTGGCAATATAAAAACCTGCGCCTGACGCAGAACCATCTTCGGCAATGACCACTTTTGTCTCCTTACTTAAAGGAGCTAAATCCCCAGACGGATTATCTTTACTTACATCGTCGTTGACCTTCACCGATTCTTCTTTCGCACACCCCGCCAATAAAAGTAAAACAGCCATCATCCCTAACCACTTTTTCATCCATATGCCCCCTTTACAATCTTGATCCTTGTACTTCCACCTGCAAATGACGCCAAATATCCAAAAACTTAGAAGCCATTTCTTGATTTGAGCGCATATCTTCCAGTTTTCTCGGCCGAGGCAAATCTATTTTCACCTCATCAATGATTTTTCCAGGTTGTGCACTCATAAGTAGTACCCGATCACTTAAATACAACGCTTCATCTATACTATGCGTGATGAACAGCACCGTTTTCTTTGTTTCAGACCAAATGGACAACAGCTCTTCTTGCAAAATATATCGGTTCTGCTCATCCAAAGCCCCAAACGGTTCGTCCATCAGCAAAATTTCCGGATCGTTCGCAAACGCTCTCGCAATGCTGACTCGTTGCTTCATCCCGCCAGAAAGCTCTTTCGGGTACATTTTTGCGAATTTTGCTAGTCCCACTTTATTCAAAAAATAGTTTGTTCGTTCTTTTACATGCCATTTTGGTAAATGACGCATCTTCAGACCGAACGCTACATTTTCTTCAACCGTTAACCATGGCAGAATGCCTCGTTCTTGAAAAACCATAGACTGGTTCGGACGATCTTCATTACTTCTCTCAATTTTGAAGTTACCTGAACTTTGGTTTTCAAGACCAGCTAATATGCGAAGCAAGGTTGTTTTTCCACAACCGCTCGGTCCAACAAGGCAAACAAATTCTCCCTCTTCGATATCGATTGTAATATTCTCAAGCGCAGTAACACTATTTTGTTTTTTATAAAACACTTTCGTCAATTCATGAATCGATATTTTCGAGTTCTGGCTCACGTCGTCACCTCCATGGTATTAGTTTTCGTTGCAGCCCCCTTAGTATTAATGAAAAAATATAGCCAAAAAATGAAATCAGAATCAATCCAACAAACATTTCTTTTAATAAAAAGGCACTGTAGGACGTCCAAATCAAATAACCAATTCCTGACCTTGCCCCCATCATTTCAGCTGCGACGATAGTTAGCAAGGCGATTGCCTGCCCCATCTGAATGCCTTCCATCATGAAAGGAAGTGAGCCAGGTAAAGCGATTTTCAAAAAAAAATCTTTCCTGCTGGCGCCATAGTTTTTTGCCACATCCAAATAAATGGAGTCGATCGAGATAACACCAGCGATGGTATTGATCACAACAGGAAAAAAAACACTTCCCGCAATGGTGACGACTTTTGACACTTCACCAATTCCAAAGATGATTAAAATAATCGGCAATAAAGCAAGTGTGGGAATAGGCATTAACGCCATAATAATAGGTGAAATAAAGTGCCGAATTGGTGCATACAAACCCATACATAAACCGAGGATGACACCAGGAATGACACCCAGTAAAAAACCAGTGAAGATTCGAAACAAAGAAATGTTTATGTGGTGAAACAATTCACCACTTGTGAGCAATTCAATAAATGTGGAAATAATGGCGGTAGGTGGGGGGAAAAATCGTGCGTCAATCAGTCCACTTTGGGATAAAAATTGCCAGATAAGCAAGAGACATATAGGAGAAAATATAGTTAACCATGTCTTCAACCTTTGCTTTATTTGTTGTTTACGCCATTCTTGTTTTTCTGTTTCGATTGGATTTTTTATATCCTTCATTTTTCACCACCTCTTCATCAAAATAATATGCATACTTCCAAAATTGTGTGCACCAAACATAAAGTGTCGGCCGTTAGCTTATGATGAACTAACTCCCCTACAAAATAGTATCTAAATTTAATCAATGCTCGTCCTTTTTAAACGAGAATGATCATATTCAGAAAAAAGAAAGCTTTTGAACAAGAAAAGTCGAACTTCTTGAGTAAATACAAGGGAGATGAGTAAAAATCTTTACCGTCCCTCTACTTGAACATTGTAGAGCGCTGATAAAAGTATAGAGGCGTGGTTAATAAATACGAGACAAAACATTTCATCCAGAATGATCTTGTCTCTCCAATCGATCGTTACATGCTCCATATTGGCAATAATGCTTCTTAATTTCCGCTCCGATCTGAATGCACTCACATCCCCTCCGCTATGAACCAAACAATTTCGAATCCTATTTGTATTTTGAATGAATTTCCACGCTGGCAGATGGATTGGAAACTCCACGTGCAACTCCGTTATTAAATAATCTTTAGCCTTATTAATCAGAGATTGCCGGCTGCTGTTTCGTTTACTAAACATTCTTCCTGATTCACTCGGGTAACAGAGCGCGACCAATTTACTTTCTATAAAAGAGTAAAGACTCGTTAAAAGCGAGCTTCGCAAAATATTAGGGAAATCACTGCGGTAAAGGCTGCATTCATCTATATGCCACCCCCGAAAGCCTTCTGGATCTGTTTCGTTGCTTTCTGCGGCCATCTTTTCATACTTGCTCGCTTCCCTTCGGAGTGAGTGTTCAATAAACGCAGCATACTGTTCGAACTGAAATAAAGGGTGCTCCACATCAAACAAATACCGTAATCTACTTGGCGTCATCCTCTCCATCTCCTCTCCCTCCTTTAATGCGTTACATTTTTCATTTAAGGTTTGGTTCACCGTTCCACTTTAGGTCGCCTTCTACAAAGCAAAAAACAACGAATAGACGGTACATGTATATTCGTTAAGAGGGAACCTAACACTAGATGTTAAAAGAAGATGCCTAAACTAGCTCTAGTATTAAAGCAGTAGCCGTAATCTCCTTCCACTATTGATAAGTTCTTGAACAAAAAGGATTTAGTAGATACGGAAAAAGGATAACTTGGAAAACATCATAATAATACTTAAAACAAAGAAAAAAGCCTCCATCCTCTTTCACACAGAGAATTAAGACTTCTGAAAAAGAATGATTCCTACTCGGTTCGAACTAGCGTATCATTCCAAAAGACGAAAAACATAGCTAGGAGCAAAAGAAACGCTTTCATCCCATTCTATCATTCCCTAGAGGCGAGATCGATGCCTCCCCTTTTTGTTCCATTTATTCATGGTGCATTTGAGATTATTGTGAAAGTAACTCAATGGCTTCTTTTAAAATGTTAATATCTTCAAATATTTCTTCTTTAATCTCACTATCTTTACAACGCTCACAATCTCCATATAAACGAATGAGCTCCTGCTCAAATATAAGGCGCTCTTTATCTTCACTCATAGCGATGTAATCCTTCCATTTCTGCAACCCGGCTATCATCGTTGCTAAGAACCTTAGATCCGTGGCTTTGCGTCCCAATCTTTCGATTAGTTTGCCTTTGATTTTTAGTTATTCATAATTATATTTTATGAGATTTCCAATGAAAAAACATTAAAAATGACATTTTTTATTCATCGTTTAATCTTTCTTTTTATAAATGAAATTTCAGGAAAATGATTATATAAGCTAAAAACGATTACTTCATATAAAGTGAAACTTTATTCAGTAGGGGTTAGGTTCACAGGATGTGAATCATGCACACGTTGTCACAGGATGTGACGTTCTTAGTCTGCCTTCCTCTCTCCCCACTGAATAAACAGGAACTCAGGTAAGGGCGCCGCGTCCTGCGGCAATACGTGAGTGACTGGCTTCAGCCGGCCCGAACCAATCGGGCTTTTACGGGCAGTGGATCCCCCGCTTATCCTTCTTTTCTTTTCGAAGTCTTGAAGCAAAGGTCTTACTGCCCGTTAATGCAGGATAAAAATAGAATCTCATTTCACTCTTTTTCATAGGATCGGCCTCATCTACACTGGATACCTTGACAGCCACCTTTTCCATACAACCCGATAGTATATTTTTTATTACTACATGGCTTCTGTACCCATAAAAAAACAAAAAGAAACCCTTCTTATTGTTTTCCTTTACTTTCATGTTTTTTAAACGTTCTTTTATACGTCTGGTGATTAGCCCAAGCCAAATCGCTTCCCTCTGTTGAAACTCAAATTAGTGATGCAGAAACAATGCCATTCCTACCTTCTATTTCAACGGCATCCGGCGATAAAAAAGCAGACGCTGGAAACCGGCAAGTGACTATTTGGCATGCGGAAATGAAGGGATTTATGAACAACAGTTAAAATCTGATTATCCTGTGAAACTTGAGAAGCGATCGGCACATCAGGGTATGCAATACTGAAACTCCCACTCCGCTATTCACTCATTTATCATTTCATCGATCTGCTTTATTAACAGGCTTACGTAGCCTATATGTATATCGGCACGAAAGAAGATCAGCTGATTTTGTTTTGTTTGATATGTCTTAAGAAGTGGCGGGTTTTTTCCAATCAAGGATCGAAGAAAGTCATGTTCGATTTCAACATAGAATCGTGGCCATCGAATCAGAAGAAGAGACATTAATGGACAGTATGAGAATATACTAAATGTGATTATTTCAAAGGGAGGAGGAAATTACATGTATAATAAATCTTATGAACAAAGGCTAGACGGCTCTGGCGGTGGACAAATGGGGATGGGACAAGGTATGTCAAGCAGTGATAATCACTTATTAAATGATGTTTCAAAAGCGATAATTGGCGAGGTTCACGCTTACAATTTTTATCAAAAATTAGCTGAACTAGCGACGAATGCACAGGACCGACAAGTGATCTTGAAAATACAGCAAGACGAAGCAAAACATTATCATTGGTTTACTATGATTTTACGCAGAATGGGTGGGCAACAACCACAAATCCCAGCTGGAGAATTACCGAAGGAATTTAAAGAAGGCGTTAAAACAGCAATTCGTAATGAATTAGAAGCCGCTGCTTTTTATCAGGATATTGCCTCTAGAGCAACCACTCATCATACTCAAATGCACTTCATGCATGCCTCTCATGATGAACAACGTCATGCATCTTGGTTTCAATATATGTTGATGAATGTGTAGAGAAAGGTAATGAATAATATACAGCTGACCAAAAGTGGAAGTAATATAGTAGATTTTGATTCACTTTTCCCTTCATTCACACTACCAGCAGGTGGATCACTCTTAGCTTTTTACAACGACATTTCTAAAGTTTCATCTACCAAATAATAATAAAGAGACAGTTTCAAAAGCTATACTTTTAAAACTGTCTCTTTTATGACTTTGATTATATAATTAAAAAAGTCATACTTAACGCTTCTTCCATGTTAATGAAACTAAGAAACCCGAGCGCCCAAACTTTCTTTTTTCCTTTAGACACTAAATTCAGCGCCCACTTACACCATTCCAATTCTTCTCTTTGCAACCTTAATCCTCTATTTATCAACATATAACGACCAAATTGTTCAGAATCCATATAATCATCACCATCTATATGTTGTTGTATGTTAGATATCTGCTTTTCCTGAGAAGCAATTTTATTATTCAATTTTTCGATCCGATTATGCAGCAATCTTTCAGAACTTTCCTGATCTGATAACCAGATTGAATTTTTCTTAATTAAAAACTCATCCCGTACGACCGGATCAGAAGGTTCTTTATTCAGCCAACTTGTTAAGAGTTCCTGTCCCTGTTCCGTGACAGAGTATACTTTTTTATTTGGTTTTCCATTTTGTTGGATCATTTGAAAAACAACCAATCCCTGCTCTTCCATTCTAGATAGTTGAGGATATATTTGACTATGCTTAGCCGGCCAAATGAATTCTAATGAAGATGCCAACTCATATCCAGAACATGGCTTTCCAATCAAAATACTAAGAATTGCATACCCCAATGTGTTCACCGTGATCACCCCTTGCAGCGACAGGTAAACTCGCCTATTTGAGCAAAAGCGAGAGAAGCCCATCTGTAATCGCCAGATTGTACATATAGTACAAACCAAACAATACACTAATTATACCAGAGATAATCGTAAACAGTGAATTCATTTCTTTTTTAGAAGAACTAAACACGAATGGAATACCTATCACGGTTGTAAAAAGGAGCATCCCTGCTACCGTACCTGCTCCAAAAATAAGAATGTATTCCGCACCCTGCCAAACGCTATTTACTGTGCTCATTGTCAATAAAACCATCGCAGCACTTCCAGCCAGTCCGTGCACGAGACCGATGAGAGATGACTTAATAAAATAATGTTTATCTCCATACTGGCTATGATTCCGATGGATATGTCGTTGATTTTTATTCGCTGCCAAAACGTTGGCTACGCCTAAGTAAACAAGCATGACACCGACTAAAAATTCGAGTGACATAGATACTTTATCTGGAATGCTATTTTTCATTAAAATAAGGGTAATCCCAATCAAAAACAAAGTAGCCGTGTGACCGATTCCCCAAAAAACACCTGCTAAAGCAGACTGCGATAATTTTTTACTTCTGCTCGCAATTGTTGAAACGGCAATAATATGATCTGGCTCAATCGCATGTTTAATGCCCAGTATGAACCCCAGTGATAATATTGAAAACAACGTGACATCCATCTTAAAATCCTTTCTAACTTCAATTTAATCAACATATTTTCCCTTCAGAATTTTTTATCTGATTAATATTTTCGTAAGGTAACTGGATGACGACCATACCATTCTTTGCGGAGGAACGCGCTGCAGGCAGCCATAAGTTCTTCAATTTTTTGTGTAGAATGAGCCAGTATACGCAATGTAAAACCGCCTTCTGTCAAGAGAGACAGTCCTGCCTTACACTCGCCTAAATCTTTTTCAATTACACCATACAATCGTTGAAGAACGTCCTCATTTACTTTTTCACTAATCACAATCATCGAACCTAGATGAGTATACCCTTCCATATAACCGATTCCATTCACACCGGTTTCATCGGGCTGGAGTTTTAAATGATCAAATATAATTAATTTCCCATCTAAATAAATTTCATTTTTCAATTGAATCAATTCATACCGAAACCACTCTCCATCGGGAGACCAGCCCGGTGTTAAAATGTCATTGTAAAAAAGAGTCGCTCCACGTTCCATCTTAATGATCGTATTTTGCTTATACTTGGCATCTCGATAGGCGATCAGCGGATCAGGGATGTATTCAAGCACACTGCCTTTTTTCAAGATGATTTCATTTTCCTGAAGAACGGGTGTATTCGGTGTTTTGTAAACTTTCGTCGCAGACTGTGTCGTTAAGATCAGCTCAGCCTGCTCCTCAAGTTTAATTTCCATCCGGTAACGGTCCCCATCTACATATCCGCCCCCTGGGTTAATGAGAAAATAGCATGCTTGTCCGCTGTTATCAAAATAATGGGGACGCAGCATCTTAAATGCACCTTGGAAATACATTTGTTTCGTTACCGTCTTATCCCGTTTTTTCTCCATGCTCAGACGCAACACGCCTGTCCATTTATCCATCTTAATTCAACCCAGCGAGTAAAGCGTTTTGTTTAATCCAGCGGATGACTTCATCTAAACCAGTATTGTCCTGCAAGTTCGTGAAAATAAATGGCTTTTCGCCTCGGAACACTTTCGTATCAGCAGCCATGACATCCAAATTCGCGTGCACATATGGAGCAAGATCGATTTTATTAATGATGAAAAGATCTGATTTGATCATTCCTTGTCCGCCTTTACGCGGAATTTTCTCTCCTTGGGCTACGTCGATAATGTAGATGGAAAAATCAACAAGTTCAGGGCTGAATGTAGCCGCCAAATTATCGCCCCCGCTCTCCACGAAGATCAAGTCCAAATCAGAGTGGCGTTTTTTCAACTCTTCAATCGCCGCACTATTCATTGACGTATCCTCACGAATCGCTGTATGAGGACAGCCGCCTGTTTCAACACCAATAATTCGGTCATCATCTAAAACACCATTGTTCATTAAGTACTTAGCATCTTCCTTCGTATATATATCATTCGTAATCGCCGCCATACTAATATCACCCTGCATATGACGAGTTAATTTTTCGACAAGCATTGTTTTACCGGCACCAACTGGGCCACCTACACCAATTTTAATCGGTTCCATTTAAAAGCACGTCCTTTCATTATTAAGACATGAAAATACGGATATGTACCCGTTCATGTTTCATTTGAGAAATTTCCAGACCTGGGGCCACAGCGCCAAAATCAGCTATATCCATTATCCTAATTTGTTCAATCGCTTTTGTAATCCACTGTTGAATATCGCGTAAAATAAACTGCCCGGCTGTCTGACCGAGTGGTATACCTCGCACTGCATTTTGAGTAAGACTCGATATAGACGAATAAAGATACGTGGATAAAATGACATTCCCTGGCACATTTAACTGATGAGCGATGATTGTAAATACAATAGCTGGATGACCAAACGCCGTTCCATCCGCTGTTTTTTCTTTATACAAAGATAGTAAAGGAGATGGATACAGGTCATTTCCAATGGTCAACATGCGTTCACCAATCTTACGTGTTCCTTCTCTCGTTTCTCTTGGAAGAGCTTGCACCGTTATTTTCCGGTCAAGTGCCCAGATCGCCTCGGCATCGTTTTGCTCAAGCGCTTCATAAGTAAGACGAGAGGCTAGCCCGTCTGTATAGACGAGCTGCCCTAATACATACATTCGCAGCCATTCTGAAAAACTTTCTTTATCATGTACTTTATTTTCCTGTATGTATGTTTCCAAACCGAACGAATGACTAAACGCTCCTGTTGGTAAGTTGGAATCACATAACTGAAATAAAGAGAGCAAATAATTATCCATGACTATGTCCTATATGCCGGAACGCTTTCTTCACTTTCCGTTTTTCACGCACATATGGGAGACCAAGCTCCTCAAGTAGTTCTTCCACAAGATAATCGTATTGAACGAGCATCTTATCCTCTTCAAATTGAGCGGGCAAATGCCGGTTGCCAAGCTGATGAGCAATCGTTCCCATCTCATTTATGTTCCGTGGCTCAATAACGATCACATCATCTGGAAATACCTCAATTAAAATGATATTTTTTTCATCCATGTACAATACGTCGCCCGCATTTAACTCTCGGGATTCGCTTAAACGGATGCCGATCTCATTGCCATGATCCGTTTTGACGCGCTGAATACGTTTCACTAAGTCACTGCTTTCGAGATACACTTTTTCTTTATGCGTACGGGCAACAAGCTCCGGATCAAGCTCATCAATATGTCCGACAATTTTCTCAATAATCATCTTTTCACCTCAAAATAAGAAATAACGCTGGCCCATAGGTACGACGTCTACGGGGGCACATGTAAGATGTTCACCATCCACACGCACTTCATACGTTTCTGGATCGACCTTGATTTCAGGTGTCGCATCGTTCAATTTCATGTCTTTTTTCGTCAATGATCGAATACCGTGTACAGGAAGGACCGTCTTTTGAAGTCCCAATTTTTCATGAACGCCGCCTTCATACGCTGCTTTTGAGACGAATGTAATAGAAGCCTTATATTTTGCTTTTCCCATTGTCCCGTACATTGGACGGTATAATACCGGCTGCGGCGTCGGAATGGATGCATTGGCATCCCCCATTAAACTTTGAACAACTTGGCCACCTTTTAAAATCATGTTTGGTTTCACACCGAAAAATTGCGGATCCCATACTACAAGATCGGCAAATTTGCCCTCTTCAATCGAACCGACGTACTCAGAAATGCCGTGTGTGATGGCTGGATTGATTGTATATTTCGCGACATAACGTTTTATACGATTGTTATCGCCAATGCCTTCATCGCCTTCAAGTTTGCCCCGCTGTTGTTTCATTTTATCCGCTGTTTGCCATGTCCGTAAAATGACTTCCCCTATACGGCCCATCGCTTGTGAGTCGGAACTCGTCATACTAAACACACCCATATCCTGCAAAATATCTTCCGCCGCAATCGTTTCTCCCCGAATCCGCGAATCAGCAAACGCCACATCTTCCGGAATATCCGGACTTAAATGATGACACACCATTAGCATATCAAGATGCTCATCAATTGTATTCACTGTGTAAGGAAGCGTCGGATTAGTCGAAGAAGGAAGCACATTCGGATAGCTGGCTAATTTAATAATGTCCGGCGCATGACCGCCTCCCGCTCCTTCTGTATGGTACGTATGAATTACGCGATCTTTAAAGGCAGACGCTGTATCTTCTGCAAAGCCGCCTTCATTCAATGTATCGGAATGGAGTGCCACTTGAACATCATATTCATCAGCGACTTTTAAAGACAAATCAATCGCTGAACGTGTCGCACCCCAGTCTTCATGAACCTTCAGCCCGATCGCACCAGCCCGAACTTGCTCCGAAAGCGGCTCTTCTGCACCGGCGTGTCCTTTGCCTAAAAATCCGACGTTAATCGGCATATCTTCTGCCGCTTCAAGCATGCGATGAATATTCCATTCACCCGGTGTAACAGTTGTCGCTTTCGATCCTTCAGCAGGACCTGTTCCGCCACCGATCAGCGTTGTTAAACCTGCAGTTAGAGCGGTTTCCACTTGAGCAGGGTTAATGAAATGGACATGTGTGTCAATGCCGCCTGCTGTTAAAATTTTTCCTTCGCCGGCAATAATTTCAGTAGATGCACCGATCGTAATCGTAACACCATCCATTAAAAGTGGGTTGCCTGCTTTTCCAATAGAAAAAATCTTCCCGTCTCGGACTGCTACATCCGCTTTGTAAATACCTGTATAATCCAGCACAATGACGTTTGTAATCACAAGGTCCGGAACATTATCGGCACGAACGGCGAGCGGGTGACTGCCCATCCCATCACGGATCACTTTACCGCCACCGAAAACCACTTCATCTCCGTATCGTGTAAAGTCTTTTTCAATTTCAATAAACAACTCTGTATCCGCTAAACGAATTGCATCACCTGTTGTTGGACCGTACATATCAGAATATTGTTTTCTCGTCATACGAAAGCTCATATTTATTACCCCCGATCTAATGATCCTTCTGTTTTATTGTTTAATCCATATACACGTCTTTCCCCTGTGAACGCGACCAAGTGTACTTCTTTTTTATCACCTGGTTCAAAACGAACAGCTGAACCCGCTGGAATATCTAAACGAAATCCGAAGGCGGCTTCACGATCAAATTCAAGACTTGCATTAATTTCATAAAAATGAAAGTGGGACCCTACTTGCACAGGACGGTCTCCTTTATTCAAAATGGAAATCTTTTTCGTTTCCTGTCCTTCATTACAAACAATATCTTCCGACTTTAAAATGTATTCTCCAGGTATCATTCAAAAATCCCTCCTTATCGTATTGGCACGTGGACAGTCACGAGTTTTACACCATCAGGAAACGTGGCTTCCACTTGCACATCGTGAATCATATCGGCCACGCCTTCCATGACATCATCGATCGTTAAAATTGTCGCCCCGTACTCCATTAACTGGGCAACGGTTTTACCGTCACGGGCTCCTTCTAAAATTTCATGCGTAATCAACGCAACTGCTTCCGGATGATTCAGCTTTAATCCTCGTTCTTTTCGGCGCCTTGCCAAATCAGCTGCCACAACAATTAATAATTTTTCTTGTTCCCTAGGCAACAAATACATGCAAATTCCTCCATTTTACAATAAATTTCTTTGATTTCTTACAGCTAAATAATATATGATAAGCTCATATATATCAATTTTTATGTATACAAATTTTTATATACATATATATATAAATTTTCAACTCTTTATTTAAATATATTAAAGGAGCTTTTTTATGCAAAAACATCTAAATGCAAGCAATGTGCTGTCCATGTTTTCCGCTTCACTCAAAGGGATCTCGCAAGTTCTATTAATTGAAAATGCCATCACCGGTCTTATTGTGCTCGTAGCCATTTCTCTCTATTCTGTCCCATTAAGCATTATGGCCTTCATCTCTTCCTTTATCGGTACAGTTACCGCAAAAATAGGCGGGGCCGACGAAAAATTGATTTCTCAAGGTTTATTCAGCTTCAACTCTGCTCTCTCTGGTTTAGCAATGGTGCTTTTTTTAGAAGGGGATCAGCGCTTTGTTATCGCTTTGTTCAGTGCCGTGATCGCCGCCATTTTCACAGCAGGAATGATGCATTTAACAAAACCATTTGATGTACCGTCTCTTACTTTTCCTTACATTATTTTAGCCTGGTTTTTACTAACAGCTTCTCATCGTTTAGAATTTTTCGAAGCGAATAAGTCACTCGTTCCACAAGTTCTTGCCTATTGGCATCTCGATATTCACGGTCCAGTCGATCTGACAAGCGGATTTGCAAAAAGTATTGGCCAAGTTTACTTCCTTGATCATACTTGGGCTGGCTTCCTCGTTTTAGGTGGCATTTTCTTTGCGAGCAGACGACTTGGTATGCTCGCTATATACGCAACCATTATTTCGTTGCTGACCGCTTATTACCTGGGCAGCGAACATTCTTTATTGAGTTCAGGATTGTATGGATACAATGCGGTATTAACCATATTTGCCGTTTCCGACGTTTTTCATAACAAAAAGAAATGGATTCCTTTTTCCGGTCTGCTAGCTGCGGCAACATCTGTGCTGATTACCGCAAGTCTAGATAGCTTTTTACTTCCATATGGTTTGCCGGCGCTAACCATGCCGTTCGTCTTAAGTACATGGCTATTTTTATTTGCCCGAAAACTAATGCCCAATCTTTAAAAATAAATAGCTGCCTCAAAATCCTAGAATATATGGATTTTGAGGCAGCTTTACTTTTCTCATTATTTTCTCATTCTCCTCACATTGCATTCTCATCTATATTTTTTATAGTAAAGATACAAACAAGCAGGATTGAAAAAGCAGAATATTTATTATGAATCCAGGGAATTACTCAAGAGGAGTGCTTCTAAGAGGAGGAAAACAATGTCTTTCGAAAACGAACTAGAAGAATTTGGATTAGAACCCATCTTTCAAGAAAGGCTTTATGAACGATACGAATTTACAGTCAAAGTTCGAGGTGATGAATTTAAAGGTCATTTTCACAAGGATGAAATTCAATGGCTTCAACCACATCCGAGGCAAATGATCGGCGATGATCAAACCGATACTTTGGAAAAGAGCATCTATAAGCTGATAAAAGAAAAGAGTATTACTAGCGAAGGAAACAACGTCAAACTCACTCCAGCATTTGAAGGCAAACTGCATGAACGACAACAATTTACTTTTCAAGTTCAAGGGAAAGAATATCAAGGCTTTATTCATGAAGGAGAAATACAATGGTTCCACCCTCATCCCCATCAAGAGCTTAAAAAGAAACACGTTCAGGCAATCGAGGCAGAAATTCATGAAAAAGTAGCCGAGCAAGAAAATGAATAACTAAGAAAACGAAAAAGTAGCACCGTAGCAATCAAAGTCCCGTAAAAACAATACTTTTTAATAGATGCCCTTTCCAGTAGATCGATGAAAGAGATATCTTCATCGTCGTATACTATGGAGAGGGCTTCTTGGGCTTTTTCAGTAAACATTATTCTTTAAAATGGATTAAAGAAATTTTTATACACCTAATACAGCACAGCTTACATAGCCTCAGTCAAATAAAACCTCTGAAATTGGCTCAAATCAGCTCAAGTTCAGAGAGTTTTTTATTGAATGCTTTTTTTCATACAGGTAACCTAATGACACAAAAAACAGGAGTGATACTAAACAGCCATTTTCTTTTAAATTTATCGCTTTGTGCGTTCTAAAACTCGTATATTAAATTAATAATGCTTACTATACTTCTAAATTCAACCTATTTAAAACTCTTTCTAATGAAGGCATACCACTTTGAGCACCTTTTTTCTCAACTGATATAGAAGCACTTGCATTTGCAAATCTTACGGCTTCCTCAATATTTTTTCCTTCTGTTAATGCAACAGCAAAACTCCCATTAAAAGTATCACCAGCACCTGTTGTATCAACAGTATTCGTATTAAATCCTTTAATGAATATATGTTTTGTACCGTCATAAAAACGAGCACCTTTATCACCTAACGTTACAATTAATTTATTGGGATAACGTTCTAATGATTGTTCAACATTTTCACCAAAAATACTAATACATTCAGATTCATTTGGTGTAATATACGTTGCTAAATCAATAAATTCATTTTTAAAATGATCAATTGGTGCAGGATTTAGTATAACTGGAATGTTATGATCCTTACATATTTTCAATGCTGTATGAACTGTATCTGAAGGTATTTCCAGCTGTATAACGACCATTTCGCTTTTAATAATCTCATTTTTAACAAGCTCTATTTCATTGGATGTCAATAGATTATTCGCACCAGGAACGACAATAATTCGATTATCTGCATTAGATACAATGATTGAAGCGACACCTGTTGTTTCATCGGGAAATAAAAACACATGCTCTGTATTTATGTTTTCTTTTTTTAATGAAGTCAACGCCATCTTGCCATATTCATCAGTACCGCAAGCTCCAATCATTTGAGCTTTTTTCCCTAATCTCGCAATAGATACGACTTGATTTGCACCTTTTCCTCCAAAAAAAGTTGTAAAAGAATTCCCTAACGTCGTTTCTCCTTTTTCGGGTACATAATTTGTTTGAACAACTAAATCCATATTTATGCTTCCAATTACGGTAATCACATTATCACCTCTAATAAAAGTTTATACAATTATAGAAGTTAGAATAAATCGTATAAATTATTTTTTATTTGTTTTATAGCATTTCCACGATGGCTAATTTTTGATTTTTCAGTTTTAGTTAAATGAGCCATTGTTGTATTGATTTCTGGTAAAAAGAATATGGGATCATAGCCAAAACCATTTGCACCAGATGCTTCAAAAGCAATTTCTCCTTCACATGTTCCCTTAAAGAATACTGTTTCATGATTTGGTCTTGAGATCGCTAATGCACAAACAAACCGACAAGTTCTTTTCTCTTTTGGAACGTTTTTAAGTTCATCTAATACTTTTTTTATATTATCAGCATCTGATTTATGATTACCAGCATATCTTGCTGAATATACACCTGGTGATCCGTTCAATTGATCAATCATCAAACCGCTATCATCAGCTAAAACAGGTTCATTTACCATCTTTGATAACGTTTCTGCTTTAATTCGTGCATTTTCTTCAAATGTACTACCATTTTCTTCGATTTCAATGACATCTTCTAAATCATTCAACGTTTTTATTTTATAACCTAAATCCGCGAACATCTCTTGAAATTCTGAAGCTTTATCCACGTTATTCGTTGCAATCCAAATATTTTTCACCAAACTTACTTCCTTCAATATTAGTTTCTAGTATTTTTTAAGTGCTTCAATCATTAGCTTCCAAAAACCTTCTACATCAAGTTCTAATCCAAACTTAGCATTAACTTCTCTACCAGTGACCCCATGTAGATCAATTAACGTTGTTCCTGAAGTAAACTCCCCTTTAGTTTCCACTGTAATATTTACATCTTTCATCTTAAACAATTCTGGTGCAACACAATATGCGACAGTTAATACATCATGTACTGGTGCCCCATCAAAATCGAACATTTCTTTATATGTCGATGCAAAAAATACTAATAATTCACCAACTATTTTTGCAACATTGTTATCAATTTTATTCACTTGATCGATAACTTCTTTTGTTGCTAAGGCTTGATGTGTTATATCCAGTCCCATAACTACTATTGGAATACCACTATCAAATACTTTTTTTGCCGCTTCTGGGTCAGCCCAAATATTAAATTCAGCAGTTGGCGTCCAGTTACCAAATGTTCCACCACCCATAAGTACAATCTCTTCAATATTATCCTTAATTTCTGGTGCTTTCGATAAAGCTAAAGCAATATTTGTTAATGGTCCTGTTGGAAGAATTGTAACAGGACCATTTGATTCTTTTACAAGTCTTATGATTGTATCAAAACCATGTTCCTCACTCCAGCTGCGAGAAGGTTCAGGCAACTCTGGACCATCTAACCCTGAGTCTCCATGAATACCAGGGGCAGTTTCTCGTAATCGAACCAATGGCTCACTTGCCCCTTTTGAAACCACAACATCCGTTAATGAAACTAAATCGCAAATTTTTAATGCATTCATAGTCGTTTTTTCGATTTCTGCATTTCCTGAAACCGTTGTTATGCCTAAAATCTCTAATTGAGGCTGTACAGCAGCTAATATAATGGCAATTGCATCATCATGTCCTGGATCACAATCCATAATTATTTTTCTTTTCGTCATCCTATTTCACCTCTATATAATATTTACATTACAAAACCCATGATTGTTCCTGAAATGACAGATGCTAATGTCGCACCTAACAACAATTTTAAAGAAAATTTTGCAACGTGACTCCCTTGTTTTTCACTGATTGACTTGATTGAACCTGCAACGATTCCCACAGTTCCAAAATTCGCAAAACTAACTAAATAAACGGATACAATTGCAATTGTTTTATCTGAAAGATGGTTTGAAATTTCACCAAAATTCAACATTGCCACAAATTCATTCGTAATAAGTTTTGTAGCCATAATTCCACCTGCTTGTACCCCTTCTGCCCAGGGAACACCCATTAAGAAAGCAATTGGTGCAAAAATATAACCAATAACTGTTTGGAAAGAAACGTGAAATGCGCCTAGAAAAATCACATTAATCAATTCCATCAAGGAAATAAATCCCAATAGCATAGCAGCAACAATAATAACTATCTTAAATCCATCCATTACACTTTCTCCAACCATTTGGAAAAAAGGAAGTCTTTCATTTTTTTCAATTTGAATTAAATCCTCATCATCGTCTAAATCATATGGATTAATAATATTAGCAACGATAAGTGCACTGAAAATATTTAATACAACAGCTGTTACAACATATTTAGGCTCTAACATTGTCATATAAGCTCCGACCATCGCCATACTTATTGCACTCATTGCTGAAGTACATATTGTGTAAAGTCTTTTTGGAGATAATAGTGGAATTTGTTTGATAATGGTTAAGAACACTTCTGGTTGTCCAAGTACAGCTGTAGATATAGCAAAATAACTTTCTAGTTTGCCCATTCCAGTTATTTTACTTAAAACTAAACCGATATATTTGATTACGAATGGCAATACTTTTATATAATTCAGTATTCCTATTAATACTGACATAAAAACAAGAGGCAATAACACTCCAAGGAAAAATGAAAATTCACCTTGATTCAACATACCACCAAATACAAATTGAATTCCTGTATCAGCAATCTTCAATAGTTTTTCAAAAAACACACCCACTTTAGTAATAGCAATTAAACCTATACTAGTATTCATCATGAAGTAAACTAAAATGATTTGCACAGACAACATAATCAGAATACGTTTATATTTTATTTGTTTTCTATTATTACTAACTAGAAAAGCAATACCAAAAACAAGCAATATTCCTGTTATTAAGAAAATAAAATTCATGTGAATCCTCCCCTTTTATTGTTAGCGTTTTCATTTTTTAGGAAAAACAACTCCTATAAAGTCTAGTTATATCAATATTGTGGATCACAATATTTTACGAAATTTAACTTTATAGAAGTTGAGTTTATACTAATTACAAACTAAATTTCATATTATTTCGTTTTATTGTTGAAACTAACGGCAATTTGACTTCCTACTTTAGCATTGTGCTTTACTAATTCTATATTGGCATCAAGGCTTTTACCGTCAGTTAATTCTTTAATTTTCCCTAGCAAGAATGGTGTACTATCTTTACCAATAATGTGATTTTCTTCTGCTTCTTTGATTGCTTGATCGATAATTCCATTGATATAGTCTTCGTCCATAGCATATTCTTCAGGAATCGGGTTAGCGATTACTGCTCCACCGTTAAGGTTTAATTCCCATTTCGTTTTTAACGTTTCAGCAATTACATCGATTGAATCGGTAGAGAAATTTAATTGATGTTCACTATTTCTAGTGTAGAATGCTGGTAGGCACTCCGTTTCATATCCAATTACAGGAACCCCTTTTGTTTCAAGGTATTCTAGTGTAAGAGATAAATCTAGGATTGATTTAGCACCTGCACAAATTACAGCTACATCCGTTTGAGCTAATTCTTCAAGGTCAGCTGAGATATCCATCGTCGTTTCTGCCCCTTTATGAACACCGCCAATACCACCTGTTACAAAGATTTTGATATCTGCTAAATCAGCACAAATCATTGTTGTTGCAACAGTCGTTGCACCTAGTTGTTTTGTAGCAATAATTTGAGCTAAATCACGTCTTGATACTTTAGCAACATTTGAACTTTTACCAAATAACTCTAATTCATCATCTGTTAAACCAATTTTAATTTTCCCATCAATGATCGCAATTGTTGCTGGAACAGCACCGTTATCACGAACAATTTGTTCCACTTCTCGAGCCATTTTTACGTTTTGAGGATAAGGCATACCATGAGAAATAATCGTAGATTCTAATGCAACGATTGCTTTTCCTTCCTCTTTTGCTTGTTGTACCTCTGCAGATAATTCAATATACTTTTTCATTTAAATTGCCTCCATATCTAATGTAAATTGTTTTTGTGATAATTCTTGTCTAACTGTATATTTGGACATAATTGTTTTATGGGCATTAACCATGCCAGCTTTAATAATGTAATCGAATTCTTTCTTTTGCAGCCAAGAATAAATAACTCCTGAACAAAATGAATCCCCTGCACCTGTAACATCAACAACCATTGGTGTTTCGATAGCTGGAAAATAACGAATCTCGCCATTTTCTAAACCGGACATTACACCTTTTGATCCATTTGTTACAATTACATTTTTGACTCCTAACTCTAACCACTTCTTAACTGAATTTTCCCAGTCCTTCTCATCATTGATTTTAATATTCATAAAAGTTTCTGTTTCATCTTTATTAACAATGAGCCAACTCACTGCACTCAAAGTTTTTGGAAGCCTATTCATTTTTGGAGACGATACAGGGATAATGACTAATGGAATATTATATTTAGATGTGAAAGAAGAAATATAATCAATCGTTTCGCTTGGACAATTCAAATCCACTACGATACATTTAGCTCTTCTAAGAAAATTACTGTTTTTTATCATCAATTCAGGAGTAATATTTTCATAAACATCCATGTCTGCTAATGCAATTGATAAATCACCATTCTTATCTAAAACTGCTGTATAGGAACCTGTTGACGAATTTTCAAATCGAGCCACATGTTCTAAATTCATAAAAGGTGACGATAAAGCATAGATCTCTTCCCATTCTGAATCGTGACCACTTGCTGAAATTAGGACAACTTCCTCACCCAATCTTCCTAAGTTTTCAGCAATATTTCTTGCTACTCCTCCAACTGATGTAGAGGATTTTACTGGATTAGACGTTTCATTCGTAATTTCATATTTCGCATAGAATTTTCTATCTACGTTTGCTCCCCCGATACAAATAATAGGGGTTGTTTCATTTAGAACATATGCCTTGCCCATAACATACTCTTTCTTGATTAGTTCAGAGATAATATTAGCAATTGATGACATTGATAGTCCTACAATTTCTGATAACTCCTGTTGAGAAATAAATGGATTTTCTCTAATCATGCTTAAAATTAATTCTTCATTTCCATTAATATCATTATTCATTTTTACACCTCACCCTCTAAACAAATGTTTATCAATAAAACATAAGTTTAGTATAAGCTTTCACTTCGGATTGTCAATAGTATTTTAATTAAAAAACATTATTTCATATTATTTTTTTTATCGTTACAATTTGTTAATGCTATAGATAGTAATATCGCCACACAATATCAGCTCTATACAAAACACCTGTACTATATTTCCAGTAATAACAAAAAAACTTTAACAACAATTTGTTACTCACTAGCTCTTAAAATGGATGCGGATCCAGGAAAACACGACTAGTCTAAACAGTCCTAAAGTTGAGCCTAAATCAAAAATGCCTCATCCGCTTTGTCTTCCTGGATGAGGCATTTTCTATCAGCAATATTTTCATTACATATAAGATTTATTTTTTGCTTATTGTTGTGCAACTTTATTTTTATTTAATAATATACTTCTATTTAGCAGTGTTGGTAAACTCATACCGAGAATTATGGTTACTATACCTACTATTTGCAGCGTAGTAACAGTTTCACTTAATAACATGACTGACACCATCACCGCGATTGGCAATTCAATAGCACTCAATATTGATGTCGTACCTAATCCAACTTTAGGAACTGCTATAGTGAATAAGTATACTGGAATAATCATACCAAATAAACCCAATGCCAAACCATAAAGCCAAAGTCCTTCGTTAAACAAAGTCCCATTCCAAATAATTTCTGGAGACTGAAAAACAGCCGTCATCATAAAAGCAGTGAAAGAAACAATTACTAACCGATTAGAGGTTGTCATATTTGTAGTTGCCTTACCGTTAACAAATAAAAATAGGGAATAACAAAGAGCGGCCGCTAACCCCCATAACCACCCTTGAAAAGGTATTTGAGATAAATCAACATCAATCAAGCCAGCTGCTGGTATGGTTCCCATAACCAAGATTATTAAAGAAAGAAATTCAATTCGACTGGGAAGTTGGCGTTTTGTTATACAAGAAATCAACATGCCTATCCATGTAAATTGAAATAGTAGTACAACTGCCAAAGATGCAGGTAAATAGTTCAAAGAATGACCATATAGAATATTTGTCAACCCTGTTAAAACGCCTGCAAAGATAAGAATTTTAACTCCATTAAAGCTTAATTTTGTTCTGTTTGTAAGCAAGAACATACACACCGCGATGCAAAAACCGATAAAAAATTGACTTGTAACTGCTTCAGAGACCGAAAAACCACTATGCATTGCTAGTTTTATGATCGTTGAAACTACGCCATAACTACTAGCTGCTATAACTACCAACAGGGGGTACAGATACATCTTCATCATTCTACTTCCTCCTATAATTTTTAATTATGCATTAAATCATGATTATGATTTTTGAAAGTTCTTCTGAAACAAAAAAATCATAATCTCTAATATAAATTACAGATAGACTTTTTTACAATCTATTTTTTTTTGGGTTATAATGGATTGACTATATCATCTGTCTGTAATATTTAGATCACGTATAATTTATCTGTCACTAGTAATGAGAATCATATAAAGTGAATCTGCCATCAGCGGGGATTTTCTTTCATCCCCCGCTGAATAAAAAGGAACTCAGGTAAAGAGCGCCGCGTCCTGCGGCAATACTTGAGTGACCGGCTTCGGCCGGCCCGAACCAATCGGGCTTTTACGGGCAGTTTATCCTCCTTTTCTTTTCAACGGCTTGAAGCGGGGTCTTACTTGCTCGTTATTGCGGGATAAAAATTTTCATTTTTATAACTAAAGCGGGATTTCAGCACAAAAGGAGCAGTTTTATTTGAATTGAAAGCATAGAAAAGAGATGGCTCAAGAGTATGAATTAACCTGAAAGCAATTTTGACATAAAGATAGCCGATATTTACTTAGCATACGAAATATCGGCTATCTTTATAAACAAACAGAAAGAAAAAGTTATTGTTATAACTAATCTATAAGAATACTTTCAAAATTGGATTATACAATTAAGCGTTTACAAACATTTGATTATACTTTAAACTATTGTTTAAGGAGAAATGAGGTTGTTTCATGGATAAAGAGAATCAAATTTTAAATTACATAAAAATGAATCCTTTCATTTCACAGCAGGAATTATCAAGTAAAGTTGGGTTATCACGACCTGCGGTTGCTAATTATATTGCTAACCTGACAAGACGCGGTGAAATCAAAGGACGTGGCTATATTCTCCGAGAAGAATCGTCGATCGTATGTATCGGAGGGGCAAACACCGACCGAAAAGCGCGAACAAATCAAAAGGTGCGTCTATATTCATCCAATCCAGTAAAAATTACTGAAACCTGTGGCGGTGTAGCACGCAACTTTGCCGAAAATTTAAGTCGACTCGGCTGTAGCACTTCTCTTATGACTTGTGTCGGAGACGACAAAGAGGGTAACTGGATACTGAAGGAAACGAAAAGTCAAGGAGTGGATGTTAGCCAAGTATGGGTGTTGCCAACAGAACGGACAGGGACTTTTACCACCTTATTGGATACGAATGGTGAAAGTATTGTCTCAATGGCTGATATGAATATATACGAAAAAATATCAACTTCCATGTTTGAGGAAAAATGGTCCTATATTGTTGCCTCACAAGCTGTTTTTTTGGATACGAATATTCCTAAGGAATGTATCAGCTATTTAATTAAACGCTGCAGCGATGAAAACATTCCTTTATACATTGACCCTGTATCTTCAGCCAAGGCACGAAAACTTCCTTTTCGTCTTGATGGTGTAGAACTACTGATCCCTAACCGGGAAGAAGCAGAGATGCTTGCTGAAATGGAAATCGTCTCAATCAAGGACTGTCAATTAGCCTGTGAGAAAATTAGACAGCGTGGCGTTCAAAAAGTTATTATCACACTTGGTGATCAGGGGGTTTATTATTTTTCTCCAGAGGAATCTGGGCATTTGCCTTCTTTCAAAACGGATGTTGTTGATGTCACAGGTGCTGGTGACGCATTTGCTTCATGTGTAATATTTGGAATCATGAACGAAGAATCGCTATTTAATGCTTGTCAATTAGGACTTGCTGGTGCTGCTCTGACCCTCCAAACTGAAGAATCTATATCATCATTTCTAAAACTTGAAAAAATTCATGAAATAGTAAAGCAGTTTTCGTGATGAAATCGTATTTGATTTTTACCGAAAAAATACCTCCTTTTCATTACTTTAGAAATGATTAACTCGTATAAAATGCCATATTCATAAAATACTATTTCCCCTTTTGTTAAAAGAGCATCTGTTTTCTCCCAAGCAGATGCTCTTTTTTGACGTGTTTCTTCTATTTATATAGGTATTGTTTTCGTCACTATATTTCTTAACATTCCGACTTTTAAACAGGACGCTGATGATATTGCTTAGGAAACCGAAGTATCGTTCACAGATAACCCAAAACATGTGATGCATTTAAATGAAGATCGTTTCTTAAGATCTCGTTAAATTCAAATTGATTGGCGTTTCAAAAAATCTTTTTTTATTATTTTTTGTTGATGCCTGGTGTTATTTTCTTAGTGGTGTTTAACGAGCCATTTTTTCTTTTCTCTGATCAGTATGCTTTTGCGGATTCCTGTTATTTCCTCTGTTTGTTATACAAATGAGTGATCAAGCAGAGCTGCATCGGCAGCAATTAAAAGAACAAGATTCAATACAGTTAATTCATCTTCATAATGGCTGCCCTTATCTTGTTCTTTCTAAGGTTTTTTGAATAGTATCAGAAAGAAAAAAGGTTCCTTCAGAGCCTTCATGAACATCCATCAGCTTACGATATAAAACGTACTCTTTTAAATAGGAACTATTTTTAGGAAAAAATTTAATTCCTGCTTACGTATTTTAGTTCTATTTTTAGTGAAGGATAGTTACTGACTATTTAAAAGGAGTGAATGAATGTGCTGAAGTTACAAACAGATATTGAAGGAAAAAAAGCTTACTTTGGTGATATACAGGATACGCTTAAACCGCTCGGGTATGATTTAGGAGGAAATTGGGGTTATGATCAAGGGAGCTTTGATTCCATTTTATCCCGTGATGGGGGCGAGACCATTTATTTAAGAATCCCTTTCCGTGTGTTAAATGGAGCACTCGATGAGTACGATGCTTCAATTGAGTTTCAAACACCCATTGTCATCAAGCACGTCATCAATATTGGTTTGGACAACGATCAAAGTTCATTACTCACCTCTAGCTTTAACCAATTCCAAGATCCTCTCGATACAGACGGACAAATAAAAAATAAAAACAAATGGGAAGACGCTGGTGAACAGGCTGTCAAACGGATCATCGATTATTTACATTAAGTGGATCGTGAAAGAACCCGTATATTGAAAAGATTTTTGTTCCTTTGGCATCATACTCATTAAAGATAAGCAACGGCGAGTGAACGTTTTATGTTCCTCCTTGTTTATTTTATAATCAAGTGGGAATGATGTAGGAGTAAACCTTAATAAAAAGGAGCGTGCGTGTAATGGTCGGTAACAAAACAATGATGACAACACTGGCACTTGGAGCTGCTTATCTCCTTCGAAATGAAAAATCCCGTACAAAACTAATGAATCAGTTCAAAGGAATGGGCATGAGCTCAAAAGGCAAGTCTGCAGAACAAAAGTCGCCTCCACTAGTATGACAAAAAGTAAGTCCTAATAATTAGGGCTTACTCTTTTTATTTAATAAAGTGAATCTGCGATAAACTTTTGGATATTTAAAGAATGCGAGGTGAGTGAAGTGTGCAGATTCTTTTTAGAAGCAGTCAATCCTCACCAAACTTTTTCGCTCTATTCTTTCATAAATGCTTTCGTGCTTCTGACGGTATCAATCGGGCGTACTAATTTTTCAATTTCTTCCCGTTTTGGTTCTAAAAATGGCGGCAACGATAATTTTTCTCCAAGTGTTTCATACGATTCATCGCTCATAAATCCTGGACCATCTGTTGCAAATTCAAATAAAATTTGCGGAGCCACTCTTGCATATAATGACTCGAAAAAGTGACGATTGACATAACCAGACGTTTGAAATCCGAAACTTTGCATCCGTTTGATCCATTCTTCTAAAATAGAACGATCTTCAACACGGAATGCTACATGGTGAACCGTGCCAAACCCTTGTCGTGCCTTAGGCAGTATCTCATTTTTTTCTACCACGACTTGCGCACCATTTCCCCCTTCACCTACTTCAAATAAATGAAAGGAACCGGACTTATCTATTTCTTTAAATAAGAGAACCTTTTCCAGCATTTCTTTAAAGTAATCAAATTCAGCGATCCGAATAAACACAGGTCCTAATCCTGTAATCGCATAATGTAGAGGTATCGGCCCTTTTTGCCACGGTGTACCAGCCGCAACACCTTCATTGTTTTCATCTGAAATCAATTGGTATTGTTGATCATCAAAATCAACAAAAGAAAGGGTCTTTTTACCAAATTGTTCTTTAATTCCTGTATGCTTTACATTTAGACGTTCAAAACGTTTTAACCAATACTCTATTGCTTCATCACTCGGTACACGGAAAGATGTTTTAGATATCTCATTTGTGCCATGGACACCTTTTGAAATGCCCGGGAAGTCGAAGAATGTCATATCTGTACCTGCACTGCCTGTATCGTCCGCAAAAAATAAGTGATACGTTTGGATGTCATCTTGGTTAACGGTTTTCTTTATTAAACGCATCCCTAACACATAGGTAAAAAATTCATAGTTCTTTTCTGCACTGCTTGTAATCGCCGTTACATGATGGATTCCTTTTAATTTGCTCATTTTATAATCCTCCCATTAATCCTTAATTTGTACCTATGTTTGTCTTTTTATCAATATATCTTTAATTAATATATCTTTAATTCAAAATAATTTTATCATAGCTAATATTTGCTGTCAATTATATAATTTGATGCAACTCCCTTGTATTTCCTGGGTTTACTCCATACCAGTTCACATATAACTCCTACTGTCATACTTAAAGAATCTGAAAACATTTTAGGTAAAATGGAAAAATATCAGGCTTTTAACGATAGAAGAAGCTCAATGAACCGATCAAATGGCTATCCACAAGCCAGATATTGCTCAAGTAAATCAAGCAGCGTAAGACGTTTTTGAAGAACCTTTTAAAAACAACGTACTTCACTCTTCTGAACTCTCCAGCTTCCATCTGATCGATCCATTCTACAAACCTAGCCGTATTATCAGGCGCTTTACCATTATATATGGAGATGTAATGATCAAAATGGCCCCTTCTTTAGGCAGTTTTCCTATATATTAAAAGGACTGACTCAAAAGCAATGCTTTTGAGTCAGTCCTTTTAATCTTAATCTGTTTTTGTCTTTCTTTTATTGTGCTTTCGTATCAATGGGTTCCATTTCAATCCGTTCTTCTTTTGGGCTTTCCATATACTGCGGCGGGGGTGTCCCATAGTCTTCACGCAGCCACTTCATGAACGAGGCTACCATCAGCCCCATAATAAAAACGAGCGGCAGGGCCGTGATAATAGCGAGCGTTTGAAGAGCAGCGAGGCCGTCTCCGTACATTAAAACAAGGGCAATACTTGTTAAAATCATTCCCCAAAATACGCGATACCAGCGTGCAGGCTCCTCGCCCTCTTTCAAGTTTTTAGAGGCGACGTCTGCTAAGGTATATGCACCCGAATTGACGGTTGTCGCAAGGAATATAGCGGCCACAAGTAAATAAATCACCATGATGACGCCACCTAGTGGAAGCGCTTTTAACGTAGCTAAAATCGCAGCCGGTGCACCGTCTTTATTTAAAATATCCAGTACGGGCACGATATGATTCAGCTCCATGAACATGCCAGTGTTGCCAAAAATCGCAAAAGCAAGCCAGCAGCCCAATGTTCCGCCCAATAATTGGCCTAATATGAGTTGGCGAATCGTTCTTCCTTTTGAAATACGAGCCGCGAACATGCCGGTAAACGGCGCATAGGAAAACCACCATCCCCAGTAAAACAATGTAGTCCAAAGTATAAATACAAGTTCCAGTCGCTTAGAAGCTTCAATCCTCGTTTCAAGCCAAAATACAAACAGATGGAGAAAAAGACCGTTAACGCCAAGACAATACTCAAGTTCAGTGTAAGCGTTTTCTCGAAACCGAATACGCTATGCAGTCCTTCTGCCAATAACGGCGTTCCAAGTGCAAGTGACGTGCCGACTCCACCAATTAATCCAAACATAAAACAAACATCAATGATTTTCCCAAGAATCCCATCTGCATGGTCACCGATGATGCCCCGGCAGGCTGTACTTAAACGAACCGAGTCGTATTTACGGATATGAAGAGCATAAGCAATCGGAATGGATGGCAGGCAGTAAATCGCCCAAGCTGAAAATCCCCAATGGAACATGCCATACGTTGATGCATAATCGGCCGCTCCAAGGCTTTGAGGTTCCTGCGCAAAAGGCGGATCCGTATAATAAAAGGACCACTCAATAATTCCCCAATACATAATACCTGATCCGATGCCGGCTGTAAAAATGAGGGCCAGCCAGCTGAACGTTGAAAATTCCGGTTTGGTAGTGCCCAGTTTGATGTTTCCATAGCGGCTGAAGGCCAGCCAGAGTAAAAAACCGAAAATGGCTAAACACGCCCATAAGTAAAACGGTCCGAAGTTTTTCGTAATGACATTTAAAACACTTTGCAAAAACGAGGTTCCTTTTTCCGGGTTAATTAATATCGGAATCGTCAACAGTCCAACCATCACAAGCGCAATACTTAATATTTGTTTGTCTATCGTGGATCTTTTCATCCCATCGCTCCTCTATTAATTCGACTTTTTTCGACAATCATTTCCAAAAAAAAATAAAAAAATATTTTTCAAAAGACTCAGCATCTTGAATGAGCTTCATTCATGGATACTGAGCCTATTCTACTTAATTATTCACACTTTTGGAAGTGGCAATTGAAACCAATAGCTCATTTACTCGTTTTCCTACTTCTGAAGTAGTGGCTGTCCCACCCATATCCGGTGTTAAGACCGTTCCTTCCACAAGCAATTGTTCGATCGCTTCCAAAACCATTTTTCCATATTGCTCATATCCAAAGAAATCAAGCATTTGACTAGCAGACCAAATGGAGGCCAGCGGATTCGCTTTGCCTTGCCCCGCAATATCGGGGGCAGAGCCGTGAATCGGTTCAAACATGGACGGATACTCTCTTTCAGGATTAATGTTCGCACCTGCGGCCAGACCGATCCCACCGGCCAGTGCAGCCCCAAGATCCGTTAAGATATCCCCAAACAAGTTGGATGTGACGACCACTTCGAATCGTTTCGGGTCTTTAATCATTAACATAGCTGCGGCATCGACCAGATAAGACGCTGTCTGAACTTCCGGGTATTCCTTGCCTACTTCTTCAAATACTTGGTCCCAGAATACCATTGAATAATTCAGTGCATTGGCCTTACTAATACTCGTTAACGTCTTCCCTTGCTTTTTGGCTGTTTCAAAGGCATAGCGGATAATGCGCTCGGTGCCTTTTCGTGAAAACACACTAGTTTGAAGGACAACTTCGTTCTCTTTTCCTTTGAATAGCCAGTCACCGGCACCAGAATATTCTCCTTCACTGTTTTCCCGGATGAACAGCATGTCTACCTCTTCACGCTGTACATCGGAAAGTGGACAATGCGCCCCTTTGATCAGTGTAACCGGGCGGATATTCACGTACTGGTCAAAACTTTTTCGGATTCAGGATTGATTGTACTGATTGTGTTTAATACGTTGATACCTTCGTTGATGACTTCAGGGCCGATTCCATCTCCTGCGATGACGGCAATGTTATATGGTTTCACAACTTTCCCCTCAATTCTTTAGTTCTGGTTCCAAACAATAAGCTTTAATTCTGTCATTTCTTCGACGGCATATTTCAGGCCTTCACGTCCTGTACCGCTTTCTTTCACACCGCCGTATGGCATGTGATCGACACGATAGGTCGGCACGTCATTAATGATCACGCCGCCGACATGAAGATGTTTCGCCGCATAAAGCGCATGTGTAATGTTTTCTGTGTAAATCCCTGCCTGAAGGCCGAACTTAGAGTGATTCACTTCAGCGACCGCTTCTTCTACAGAGCTGATTTTATTGACCACGACAATCGGCGCAAACGCTTCACTGCAAGATACATTTAACTCATGATGAGCATTTGTAATAATCGTCGGTTCGAAGACACCGTTTGTCAAGTTTCCGCCCGCCGCAATTTCAGCTTCACTGTTTTTCGTTTCTTCTACCCATTCGGCAATGCGTTCTGTTTCTCTTTTTGTGATCATCGCGGAAATATACGTCTCCGGATCAAACGGATCGCCCACTTTCAGCTGTTTCGCTGCCTCGGCAAATTTCCCAACAAATGCCTCATAGACCTCTTCATGTGCATAAATACGCTGA
>NZ_MRWQ01000021.1 GCF_001906925.1 Domibacillus mangrovi | reverse complement strand
GACCCACTCGGCTATAAAGTTTCTTACACGTATAATAACTTTAGTCAGCCGCTAACCGTGACCGATGTGGATGGCACAATGACATACCAATACAATGCGTATGGAGATGTGATTAAGGAAATTAATCCGCTCCAGGAAGAAACCACATATACGTACTATGAACCATATGGCAATTTAAAAACGATGACCCCACCAGGCGGAGTGGCAGAAACATATGAATATGATACCATGCAAAACTACGCCAACAAGTTTTCTGACGCGCTTGGACGGAAAACATCGATCATCAATGATAAATATGGAAACGCAAAAGAAGTGACCGATCCAAAAGGAAATAAAGTTACGTTCGATTACGACGAGCAGGAGCAGCTGAAATCGGCGAAAGATGAAAAAGGTGCTGAAACGAAGTATACGTATGACAACAATGGAAATTTAAAGACGATGACCAATCCGCGCGGCTATACGACAACACTGGACTATAACAACCAAAACCAGTTCATGTCACGGAAAGAGCCGCTTGGACAGACGACTATCTATGGGTACGATGCACTCGGCAATATGACAACCGAGACAAAGCCGGATGGCACGATTGTCAAAACCGACTATGATGCCAACAGCCAACCGACGGATATCCGTATCAATGGGTATTTAAAATGGCATTACGAATATGATAAAAATGGAAATACTACCGTAGTCAAAAACGGAGAAGACCAGACGATTACGAACCTTACGTATGACAAGGCCGATAAGCTGAAAACCGTCACAAAAGGGCAGCAGGCCATTGAATATGGCTATTCAGTCACTGAAACACTAACAGATATTAAGGGGATGTCGGGAGCTGCTTTCTTTACCCAGCGGCTTGCATTTGATACAGTGGACCAGCTGAAAAATGTGTACCGGAATGGTGCCGTTCAAGGAGCCTATGATTATTATCCAACCGGGGAGCCAAAACAGCGAAGATATGTAAACGGAATCTGGACCGATTATACGTATGATAATGCCCAGCAAATGAAAACGCTGAAAGTCACCAAAGGAACAACCGTTCTTTTAGACGAAACACTGGATTACGACTTGAACGGAAATATAAGCGCTGTTACTTCACCTTCCGGCAACAAGGCGTTTACGTATGACAAAACTAACCAGCTGGAATCCCAGTCCATTGCTTCTGCCCAGCTGTCTGAATCGTATATTTATGACGCCGTCGGCAACCGGGAAAGCAAAACGACTGTCAAAAATGGGGTCACTACGACCACGGCTTATACCTATGATGCCAACAATCAGTTAAAAACGGTGGGTGGTGGACAGGCCTATACGTATGACAGCAATGGCAACCGGACCAAGGACAGCCAGTACACATATGTGTATAATAAATTTGACCAGCTCACGGATATTAAAACAAATGCTGGCGCGACTGTTGCCACGTTCAAATACGATGATGAAGGGCGCCGAATCAGCAAGACCGCTGGCGGACAGACGACAAACTACCATTATGGCCAGGGTATCAATGTCCTGTTTGAAACAGACACAGCCGGCAATATTACAGCCGAGTATCTGTATGATCCGGATGGCTTCCCGCTGGTCATGACAAAAGGTGGTCAGAACTACTACTACACGTACAACACGCTAAAAGAAATTACCGGCTTAACGAATGCATCGGGTACTGTCGTTGCGTCCTATACGTACGATGCATGGGGGAATATCCTGTCGCAGAGTGGCACGATGGCAGCTGAGAACAAGATCCGCTATAAGGGCTATCGGTATGATGACGAGACAAAGCTGTACTACTTGATTGCGCGTTATTACCAGCCAGCAGAAGGCGTCTTCCTTTCTCCTGATCCTGAAGGCGGCGACACCGACGATCCAAAAACACAGAACGGATATGCTTACGCCAGCAGCAACCCGGTCATGATGAGTGATCCAGACGGCGATTATGCATGGGCAGTCATCAATGCCGGATTTGCGGTGTATGATGGCTACAAGGCATACAAGTCAGGAAAGAAAGCCGGTAAAAAGGGATGGGCATTGGCAGGATCCGTCGCATGGGCATCTGGCAGCAGCTTTGTAAAAGTCGGGCATTTAAAGAAAGCTGGAAAAGCCCTAGGTGCAGCCAAAGGCAGCTTTGCATATGTAAATAAGCGAAAAAAGAGTGGAACAGTCGGGCATCATATGCCTCAAAATGCTTACAATAAAACAATAGGTGTTTCAAGAGGAAAAGGTCCAGCAGTTTTGATGTCACACTCTGATCACAAAAAAACAAGAACTTTTGCTGGTCGTGGTAAAGCAACGATGAAATCGGATAGAGGTTTATCAGCACGTCAAAGGTTGGCAAAAGACATATGGGATGTGAAAAAAATTAGTGGGCGAAAATATAATAGAGGCTTGAAAAAAGCGGCTAGGTACGGAAAAGCCCTCTATAGAAATTAAAAGGTAGAAGAAATAAAAGCAGATGTAGCTTTGAAATAAAGTTTAATCGAAATAATGCTATTAACTTTGATAAATGAGTAAAGAAAGAGAGTTTGTTTTGAAGAAAGATTAATCAAAACAAACTCTTCAGATAATAAATTGTATGATCTTTCATGAAAAAGTTTGATTGTATTGTACTCCTTATCCAACAAAAACATCCGTTAGCCATCCATGCACCGAAAAACAATGCATCATAGATTATGTATGGAAATCCGTTTTTACATGGGAATATAATAAAAACCGAAATACCTTCTTTATGGAGCTAAGGTATTTCGGTTCATCTTTTTTATAAATACGGTCACTTTATGTTAAAATCAGAGTAGAAGACCTTGATCTTCTACTTTTTTAAAGTAAACTCTCTATTAAAATTCGATCAAATCTAAAAGTATTAATTAATATCCTTTAAAGTAAGGAGATTTTATATGAGTATTGTATACTGTGTCCCTTTTTCCCATAAAAACATCGAATCATTAAATCAAGAACTTCAAAAAATTAAAGAAAGAGAAATAGTAGTTACTTCCGAAAGATTATTTGATACAAACACTGGTATATTTTATGATGTGGAGGTTGAAGAATTTAATCCTAATTTGCTAGAAGCGTTTTTATACTCTCGTGATGAAGAAGATGTTTCTTTTGGTCACGAAATAAATCAACATAAATTGATCATGTATTTGTTGGTTGAACCCGAAAACTTACTAGAATCAATTGATATTGTCCAATGTTTACTAAATGCTGGTGGAATTGGAGTGAAAAATGAAGTCACAGGTATTTCTTTTAAAAAAGAAGAGTGGGTCAACTTGGCTGGTGATAAGTCGCCAGAATTAGTATACGAATATTTTGTAAATATTGTATTTGATCAAAAGTCTATTTATTCAGTAGGAATGAATAGTTTTCAATTGCCAGATTCTTATATGCATACTTCTAAACCAACTGATGAAGAGATTTATGTTATCAATGAATATAATTTTCATCGATTAATTAACATACCTTTTAATACAGTAGATTATAGCTTAGTTGCTGAATGGAAAAAAGATCATCGATTCTCTGAAAAAGATATTTGCTATAATTATAATGGAATTACTCTTTTAAAGCCGAATCTATAATAGCTATTATTATATTCGCTGCAAAAAAAGTATCAATTGGTTCATTGAAGAATTAGGATTAGAGATATGAATAAGAGGAATCTAAAGGAATATAAACCAGTATTAGAACCTTTCCTGGGAGAATTGAAGAGACCGATATAAGCGTGATCTACCGATGGCATAATTAAATGCAGTAAACAATTAGAAAAAAGATTATATTGAGGTGAAAAAATATGTGTAGTAGTCAAAAGTCAATAAATGGCTATAAGATTTTAGAGGGAAAAAGTGAATACAGTCATTTCTTTGGAGGAAAAGCCTTCAAAACTCCTCTGTGTCCTAATTGTAAAAAGCCAATGCAACTCATCATGAGGTTTGATACATCAGATCCTGCTCTCCAATCGGTTCACTCTATTTTGAGCTCATTGCCTCTAGTTAGCTGTCTAAACTGCTCTGGATGTTGGGAAACACAGTTCTTCAAAATGGAGCAGGAACAAGTTCATCTTCTTTCACAAAATGAGGAGGAATGTTGGATAGCTGACGAAGAAGACCAACTACCGTCTCCTCTTCCAGAAGTTCCGCTACAGCTTGTCCCATTACTTGAAGAAGAAATTATGAAGGATGACTTATCTGATGAAGAGATAGACTTCATTTTCGATCAATTTGGCACAAACTATATTGGACGGCTCTTCGGCGGGCTGATGGAGAGTGAGGAAGATACGAGGGAATACGAGTGCTGCTATTGTGGCAATCCAATGATGCACCTAGCTTCCATAACGGAAGATATGTCGGAAAACAGTGACTTGATAAATGCTATTTCTTTTCAATTTGGAGAAATAATATTGAGTTTCTTTTTATGTACAGAATGCAACGTTATGCGAACAGAAAACTTAAATTCCTAAATAGAGATGAAAATAACAGTGAAATTTTAACTTTCACAAGATGAATCAGTGTTCAATTGTTTTTTGTAGCTTCGTAGATATACAATGTATGAGGAATATTCTTTCCAAAAGCATTAGAAGAGTCGCCCGTATGATGATAAAATAAAGCTAAAATACTTGTTTCTCGTCTGCAAAAATCAAAATATTTTACAATATTTTTGGAATACTCTGCATCTCATTGATAAACAATTTGACGAAAGTAAATGAGTGTAGTTTTTTAAAACGATTTACTATAGATTAAATTTTTTACTGTGACGCTACAGAATAGCTCATGATAAAAGTGAACGGTTCTGGTGCAAATAATTGGAGAAATATAAAGAGGCGAAAAGTTTCTTAAGAGAATCTGGCTTTAAGCAGCAATTCCAAATAGTTGATAGATGAACTTCACTTGATTTTAGACATACTTATCCGGTAAAATAAGTTGCCCTTTTTTTACCGTATGCATCGCTTCTATTCCAGAAATAATGGACGTTGCTGTGCAAAATGATTTCAATCTTAACGTCGATCGAACTTGCTTTTTAATAAACTGATAATCTTGTACCACTATGTTATTGAGATATTTCACTTGCCTTATTTGGATGCCTAATGGCATCTTTTTTTCTTTTCTTAATTCTTCAACTGCTATAGGGTATGCCGGATTCTTATCGACTGTCACGACACGAGGCTTAGAATGATGAAAAGGCTGCAAAGCTTTCTTGAAGAACCGCTTTGCAGCTTTGTGATTTCTTGTTTTGCTTAGGTGAAAACCAATGGTATTTCTTTTTGAATCGACAGCGCGATATAGGTACATTCGTTGACTTTTTACTTTGATATATGTTTCATCGACTCTCCAAGAGTCATTGGTTTTGCTTGAGATGACGACGGATTCGTATGTCTAATTCAGGACCATACTATGGAATGAATTTTGAGAACCATTTAAAGATTTGTATCTGGAAGTAATGAACAGAGTTTAAACGCTAAAACCTGCACATTTTGCACACACTAAAAAAGGGGAAATTATTAAAATTATATAAATTATGGATAATAAAGGTTAAAATGGTGAAAACTTAAATGCTACAAATGTTAGTAAAGGCTAAGTTTTTCTTATGCTACAAAACTAGATAAAATTCAAAACAACTCAAACTTAATTCAAACTCAATTATTGCTGTAACGTTAAAACTTAGCGTTACAAACCGCTTAGCAATGAGGGATGGAGGGTTGTTGAAACGTTACAAAGCGCTCCTTTTGAATGGAATACTCCGAATGATGTACAACAAAAAGGATGCAAAAAGTACAACAAAAGGTTGCATAGGGTTGCAACCATTCAAACCGCATTGTATAAGGGTTTCTGGTAGGCTTTTTCGCAGTACTCTTACGGAGTACTTGCTAAGAAATGCTAAGATTTTTTCCGAAACGAACACGGTAAAGGGGTGCAACGGATGCAACGTGATCCAAAGACCGGCCGCTTCTTGCCAGGTAATCAAGTAGCAGCAGGGAATCGGGGCAATCAAAAGCCGAAATGGGGCAATAAGAACGCTGTGAAGCATGGATTCTACCAGACTTTTATTGTGCCTAAAATGCAGTCAGACGGCAGCCTACATCTTTACAAAAAGGGAGTGGATATTGTGGCCATACAGCCGGAAGGATACAGGTTAGAGGAGGACGGCAGTATCAGTATCCGTGATGATGTAGCGGCCGTGCTTGATGAAATGGGCTTTGTACTGGAGCGAAGAACCTGCAAAAACTTGTAATGAAGAACACGTGTAGAAGCGGGAAAGGTTGCAACTATTATTGTTATAGTCCGTAAGAAAACGTAAGGTTTTGTGGAATGTTTCAAAAGGGCCCTTTTTTCATCTAAAGGCAGCGTTTAAGTTGCAGATAAGTTGAAAAATAGGTGTTTTTTAGTTAAAGAATGGCCAGAAACATTGATATAACAGCTTTTTATACACTTATGTTAGGTTCATGTTAAATTGTGTAAGATTGAATTATATAGGAAAGGTGATTGTAAAGTTATTATAAACATCGTTAAGGTGGTCATTTAAATGAAAAATTGGATTGAACTAACCAATGCAGAGTATGAGAAAGTATGGGGAAAAATATATGACGAATTGAAGTTTGAACCTAGTATTTCAGATTTCCCATCCATTAAAGTACCAACTCCTTTTATTACTTATGATATCTCATCATATTTTGGTGAATATGAAGACTTGAATGCGCATGATGACCTAGAGGAAAAAGCATTGCTTGTTTTTCAAGAAAATATCTCAATGGATGAATATATTTACGCATTAGATTGGCAGCATGAATGTTATTGGCTAAATCCCCACTTAGAATTTCCAAAAAAACGAATTCGATGAATGGACAGTACCGATTTTTCCAAATGGCGATTATTATTTCTTTATTCATAAGGATTTTGAATGGGGGTATTTAGGACACCCTTGGGAGAGAACCATAACTATTTTTGGAAAAAAACTAATAGATGGTTTTGAAAAACATAAACCTAGAATGTTTCAAATTAGATTACGTCAAGGATAATTTTAGAGCTCTTTTAACTAATGAAGAAGATCGACATTGATTATGAGCGAATGTGGGTAACAGCCAGCTTGTTAGATCACAGGAGCCGACTGTTTTACTCATTAGCGGTGGGAAAGTGCGCTGCATTGAGATGGCAACGTTGGGTCAGTTTACCGCTAAAACGCAAGATAATAAAATAGTCTTTTGGGGAAACGGTGAGAGAGGGAGATTGTAGCCGCTCACTTTTTGTATATATCGGACATTTCGAACACCTTAAAAAAGGAGTGACTGCCAATGTACCATGACTTGTTTACGGATGAATTAGAACGGCTTAAACAGAGTAAACAGGCTACTCAGTGGATTTTAAAAGCTGGGGGAGTATCAATACATCTTGAAGCAACAATAAAGGATGTAGGTGGACTGCTGCGTCGCAATGTACGCTTCTCAAAAATTAAAAGTGTGAACGTCTGGATTGATGATGATTGTGAAATGACTCCGGAAAACGACAAGATTATGGCGATCTTCGATGGTACTGGTGAAAAAATTGCGCGGTTTGGCGAAAAGCCGGTTCCAAAAGTGAATGTGCAACCGTGAACGCCTTTTATCCCTGCTGGAATGCCAGTGCTTTTACAGAAAAGCCCGTGATATGCGCACGGACTCATTTCTAGAAAAGGAATATGAATGGCTTCATCAGGCGTTGAATCAACTGATGGACGATGAAAAATCAATTATTGAGCGATGTTACTTAGCTGATGACGTTTACGATTATATGCTCTGGCCAGAATTGAAATTGAGTGAAAGAACATATCACCGAAAAAAGCAAAAGGCGCTTTGCAGATTGGTGAGTATGATGCAAAACGAGCAGATCATGACTATTGAAAACGCTGGTAGCATCGTTGCACGGTTTGGCGGAAAACTTGTCAAAACTTGATATTTGCGTGTAGGAAGGGGCGGATCAGCCGCTTCTTTTTTTGTGAATAATTTGACACTAAAACTAGTGAATTGATACTAAAGTTGGATATAATGGAAACATTGAACATTTGTATGGTGACGATTCATGACAGGAAAGCCAAATTGAGAGAGTTGCCGCTGCATGATGAATATAAGATCATCACGCACCAGGGGCAAGGTGAAGCGGACGAGACAGGAAGAGGAGGAGGAGTTTTGAATTATTTTCTACCGAATGTTAGTTTAATTATTGATCACCCTAATTGTGATTTACCATGGATACACAACTCGGAGATATTTTCTATAGAGGGTAAATGGGAAGTAAATGAATACAGTGACACTTATTCTCCAAGAACAAGAAGGTTATTTTTTTTAAAACACCCACAAGTTAATTCCTTAACAAGACTGTTAGGAGAACAGGGAACTTATTCGCTTCATAGGGTTATCCTATCCTTTTTTGATGCAAGTGTTAAGCTAAACGATTTTATTGATGCATATTATGAAAACATTAAGCAAAACAAATTGACTTTAGCAGAATTAGAAAGTCAAGCTAAACAGTATAGTATTAATAAATTTAATTATAATTCGATTGAAGTGCCTACATTTCTATGTGAGTATGACAGTAAGCTGTTTAGAGTTAAGGAACACTACAAAGCTTATCCAAATGAGCTATTAGAATCTTTATTCTCGATGAATGTAAACAATATTTTAATTAACCATGGTGTGACACCTTATAAAAATTTAAGTGAGGGTGCTTTTTTTAACACTAAGGAACATGACAAAACTATTACAAAGATGCTTACTCACAGAGAAATAGGTATGGTGATGCATACTTGGAGAAAATTAAATAATTACAGTAGCATCGATTTCATAGCAAACGTCAGTAAGATATTAGAATTCATTAGAGCAGATCTAATTAAGAACGAAGATAAGTTTGGTAATTCAGAAGATCACTTTATTAAATTGGAAAAGTTAATTAAATTGGTTTCTGATAAAGAACGAAGGCTCTTCTTCGGGATGTTTAACGATGCTGAACGTTTAGGGTTTATTTCTAGACATGGAACTTCAGTAGACAAAAAGAAGTTACAAGAAGAAATGCATTTAATTGATTACATTTCTATAAGCGACAAGGAACCTAACACTGTGGCAGAAATTAGAGAGAGTATGATGAAGGACCATATTATTCCTAACGCTAGTGAATTAGCCTATGTGTATGATTTTTGGCACTATACCACCTCTTTAATTGTAACTCTTTGGTTCGTTAGTAGAAGAACAATGTTGTAAAGGTTCTCTCAGCCCTCTGAAGGACACTGAACAGACGCGGAAGTCGGTGTTCTCCTTGTAAAGGTTAAAAAGTAAACATTGTAAAGGGGATAGGGTTAAGAATGAAAAAGGAAAATAGAGTCACATGTTTATTGGGAGCCGGTGCTGCTATAGACATAAATGGTCCAACTACATATGCAATAACTGAAAAGGTAAAGAAGCACGATGATTTTTTAAAAGGGGTTTGTGATACTTTAGAACAGTATTATGGTCAGGAAGGATACAATTTTGAAGATGTATTTCATGCAATAGAAACGCTTGCTTCATATACTAGTAGAGAAGATAAAACTTTAAAAAGATTTAAGCCTGCTTTAGGTGCATTCATCGACCCAAAAGAACCAATGTTTTTTGACAGATTTAATTTGACTCAAGCGCGTACAACTATTCTTAAAATATTAGCTGAAGAGATATCAAAATATGATACTTTGGAAAATGTATCAGAAAATAAATGGTACAGCGAATTTTGGAGAAAGTTAAATAAAAATTCTCCATTAGACGTGGGGACTTTGAATTACGATAATACAATACAAAAAATTTTAAAAGAAAATGTAACTGATGGTTTCGAAAAGGTCGACGGTGAGTTATACGACAGGTTTAATCCAACTACCATTATAGGCACGGACAAAACGAGAATTATGAATCTTCATGGCTCAATTTATTACGGGAAGGCTAGAGGTAAAGATCCAAATAGACATATTCTAGAAGACAATCCGCATGATTTATATCAGTACAAGGACCATGATACAGCCTTTAAAACGTGGTTTGGATCCTCTTCTTATACAAATCAAGCTGGGGAAAAAGCTGAAATAAGTCCTATTATTACTGGACTTCGCAAATTAGACAAACTCTCAGTACATCCCTTGAGTGTCTATAACAGCCTTTTTACTGATTCAATCTCTTCCAATTCTTCTCTGTTAGTTTGTGGATATTCATTTGGTGATCTTCATATTAATAGTGTATTAGAGCGAATGGCGTCTATCCATGGCAATAAAAGAAGAATTGTTCTTATAGTTTACTTGAGTGATTATTGGAAAGAAAATTGGAGTTCAGACCTATCTGTTATGAAGTGTTTCAGCCTAAATATCAGACGTTTTTTGGCTAAGACATTTCAAGAAACTAGGCCTCTTGCTAGTAATTTTTTCTTTGAGAATCCTATAATTTCACAAGATGGGCTTGTAAGAGTTTATTTTGATGGTTTTAAAAAAACAGTTGAGGATTACGGGAAAGAAATTATTGAATTCCTAACTGCTGAAGTAGATAACAAAAAAATAGACCTCTAATAAATCAAGAAAGCATGAAAGCATGAAAACATGAAAACATGGAGCGCTATTGGAAAGACCTTTGTAGCCCTTGGAACCGCAACAGTAGTAGCTTCTTCATGGAAAGCATTAGCAAGACAAAAAATAAAAGAAACTAACAAAAAACACCATAAATAATTTTATACAAGTACTCTCAGCCATCTAAAGGACACTGAACAGACATGGATTTCGTGTTTTGTTAGGTGTCCTTTTTTATTGCATTATGGCTCCCATAAACGTTATAAGGAGAAGCGACAGAGCCAACAAAGCATGAAAAGGATTTTTTATTCATCTAAAGGCAAGAGAGCTGATTAAGTGTAACGTTAAAACTATCCGTTATAGCTTGCCGGGTAAGTCTAAAGCTGGATGCCCGGAAATCAGAGAGTCCTCTTTGATTAGCTTGAAGTATAGTTATTACAGGCAACCACTCAAAAGTGAGTAAAAGCGGGTGGGATTTGGGTGGTAGAAGGGTGGCGAACTCAAACAATTTACCACCCGAAAGAGCCCATAGGAACGTATGAACGGATGTGTTCAAGCTTGGTATAACAATGTTTTCTGTCCAGATCAGATACGATCAGACGGCTTATGTCACATTGACAGGGTAGAGGTCGCTGGTTCGAACCCAGTAGGAATCATCAAGTGTTAAAACCCATCAAACCTTTACGGAACAAGGGTTTGAACGAGAAAGGCCACTTCTTCGGAGGAGGTCTTTTTTGTATCTATGAAGTGCACGGGGACGAAAACGTTAAACGGTATCTTTTTTGGATGAAAAAGATCATTTAATTAGTAGAGAAATATAACGAAGGAGGTACTCATTTTTAAAGGTGGGTGCTTTTTTTGTCGGTATTTGGTGAACGAATTATATGGTAATGGTTCTTTTTTATGGGAATATATACAATAGGGGGTGTTGAATTATGGAGAACCTGAATGAAAATTTAGGGGAAAGAATTAACGGCTTGTTGACAAGCCAAAGTATGAAAGACTTTGTTAGCATTGTTGAAAAATTCGCCTCTATCTTTGCAGAGTTTAACGGCGATTTCCCTAATAGCTTAGTACGTAGAATAAGTGTAAGTTCTGATAAGGAGGTACATTACTGGGCTCAATTTTTCGCATTAGGGTTAGTTGATGAGGGCGAAACAATCACTGTTAATTTTTGTAGTGAAGGAACGGGAAACGATGTAAACGAAAAAATCGGTGTAATAGGATTCGATGATGGATGTGCTTATATCACTTTTGAAGAGAATAAGCACAAAAAATTCTATCTAAACGATCAACATATCGAACGACTGTTTCAAACTGCCTATTCCAAGTTGATCAACTAATTAATGAAAGAGCATCCTACGGGTTGCTATTTTTTATGCCCAAAACAACTCAAATACGCAGATGGTAATGTGAAGTGCCCAGCTGAGGAAACAAAGTTGTAAAGAATACTTTATTCCTGTTTAATTAATAGGATAAAGTATCAGTTTTACTAAGGATGGTTATTATGAGACTCTGGCATGAAGAATTGATTAGTAAATTACCTAGACAACAATTATTGGGACAACATCGAGAGTGTGCAGCATTAAGGGGAAATGGATGGGGGAAGCCTCATGCAACTGTAGATTACGTTTTTAAATATAGCTATAAGCGGTTATTTCATTATCATTATCTTATCATGTTGGAAATGCAAAAAAGAGGATATAAAGTTTCAGAAGAATGGCTCAATCCAAACTATAGAGGTAAAAAGTGTGAAATGATGAGTGAAGATTTAAAATTTAATTTTGTATTGGCTGAGAAGAATAAAATAAACATCTATCCGGAACATGATGATAATTATTTACAAGAGTGCTTAGAAAATTTGAAGGAAAAGGGGATTATTATTAAAATCGATTTTTGAAGTGATAGATAAAGTCTAGGCATCTTAAACAGCTTATATCCAGATTCGAACGGCTTTGAAACAGTATGGCATCCGTAATCGAGGTATAAAACAGCAGAACTTAGCGGTGCTTCGTGAGTCCAATATGCCGGCCGTTTTAACGGAAAATGTATTCGTCAGCAATCCGGAAGAAGCAAAATTGTTAAAAGATCCAGCTGTGATCGATGGGCTGACAAAAGCACATGCGATTGGTATAGCAAAAGGTGCGAGGGTGAAATCTAAATCCGTGTCAGGCTCAAGTACAGTTGCAACAGGTTCGGGTCAAGTAAAAGAGGAGGAACCTCACAAAAGACGCAGCGCCGTCACCGCGATTTGAAGAAGCGCAGAAGTGGGCGAAAGAAAACGGCATTAGCGACGGGACATACCTACAATGCCCTGTCACGCGATAAGAAGTGTGGTCTATGCTATATATGATGAGTAAAGCAAAATAAATATGAGAGTGCCCCGGTTACGCGTTTGCGACCGGGGCTTTTTTATTTTACAATCATCATTGGCCAAATCTCAACCTCAATTCTCTGCCAATCCACAAAATTGATTTCATCTTCGTGATACCAATCGAAAAATCCTGGGTCCCAGCCATTACTATCATCGACAATGCTTTTTAAAATCAAATTGAAAAAAAGAGCTTCAGTCACTTCTTCACCTCTGCTATTCCAAAGCCGATATAAGCCCTGTTGCTTGTCTGCTTCGAGTATTTCCAATTGGATCAACTCCTTTCTAATATATAAAGAGAAGGCTGGACACATTGTAAAGATTAGATAAATAAAAAAGATCAGCCGTAGCCAGTCAATCTTGATCATTAATCACCATAGACAAAACTTGAATCTTCATTACCTTCCAGTTATCAAAATTAATTTCCTCTTCATGATACCAATCCAACACACTAGGATCCCAATCATTACCGTCGTCAACAATGCATTTTAAAATCTCACTAAAGACAAGGGGTTCAGTTACTTCTTTCTCTTGGACATTCCATAATCGAAATAAATCCTGATGCTTGACTGCTTCGAGTAATATCAACTTGATCAGCTCCTTCTCTTCTATTATATAAGGAAGAGATAAGGAGGTTTGTAAAGTTTAGGTAAAGAAAAAGACCGGCCGAAGCCGGTCATCCTTGATCATTTATCACGAAAGGTAAAAAATGAATCTTCATTTCCTGCCAATCTGCAAAGTTAATATCCTCTTGATGATACCACTCAAAAACGCCAGGATCCCAGTCCTTCTCCTCGTTACCAATACACCTTAGAAGCTCACTGAAAAAAAGAGCGTCGGTCACTTTTTTCTCTTGGACATTCCATAATCGAAATAAACCATGAAATTTAACTGCTTTGAGTAATTTCAAATGATCAGCTCCTTCTTTTCTATTTCTACTTAATATATAGAATGGAAAATAATTATATATGTCAGAGGATATAGTAGAAAAGAGATTGTTTGTAAATATTATGTAAAGATTAGATGAATAAAAAACGAAAATATGTTTTTTTAAAAGTTTGAGTGAGAAACATTTGTTCGTTATGATTGTAAAAAAAAGAAAGGAGCTGCTGAAATGAATGAATTATTACTTACGTCGAAAGAAGAAAAAATGCTGATAGAGATTATGTACATGGCGGCGGATAATACGATTACAAAAAGATGTATTATCGTCACAAGTATGCATGAAAATTATATTACGGCCAATTGCTTCCCTAGAAAGCAGAAGAGGACGTTTAAGCTCGAAAACATTTTAGCAGTTGCCAAGCCGAGAGAAAGGAAGGTGGCCAACTATGCTTAAAACGTTAACTGAAAGACGGCGGAAAATATTTGATTATATTTGTAATCAGATTGAACAAATGAATGAATTTACGACAGACTATGCTGTTTCTCATCCAGAAGAGGATATTGCAGAGTCTTGGACGTATTTTGTCTTTAGTAAAAAACCAACAGGAGACTGGATTGTTGATCAAAAAATTCTCTTTTTCTATGAATATCCTGAATTAATTCGTTTGCGCAGTGAGAATCTTTCAAATTTATTGCAAATGACAGAAGAGTTTTAGTGGCCGTGTTCGTTGGAAGGTGGCTTTTTTGGTTCTAGTGCAAATAATTGGAGAGGATAGTATATCCAAAATTTAGAGATTAATTGCAATTGTATTGAAGTTTTTGCATCAGAACCTGTTTCATATCATAGGCGGTCCGGTTTTCTTTATATTGATAGGCACATAGTCAATAGTTCTAAATATCTAATAATTCTGAGGGATTTATTGACTTTTAGATTTTTCTGACTATAATTAAGGTATGATTTTGCGGAAAGTATTTTTTATCAATTATATTATATGAAATGATTGTGGAGCGATGAACAGCCATCTGTATGTGGGCACTTTGGATGGCTAGGAGCGAGTAGTGCAACCGACCTTACTATTTTTTAGGGGTCGGTTTTTTTATTTATTTGAAAGTACGATCAAATTTAATAGTATAGATGATAAAAGATGAGGGGCAAATTTTTAATAGTGTTTAAATCATTAAGACTTGAAAAAAGGAACAAATAGATGAAATTTTGAAGGAGTTAGCTGATATTAAGTATGCTTTTGATCGATCATTAATTGTGGCTATAATCACGTTCAGAACCGAATGTTTATGTTTGGCAGAGAATACTTACGCTCAGAACAGGAAATTTAAAGACTTGCCTTCATCTGGTGAGTCTTTTTTCTTCAATCAGAAAAAATTAAGAGATTTATAAGAAGAAAGTTTTATTCTTTTCTCAATAGATTCATTGACTGAAGCAAGAAATAATTACAAGTCCTAAACGATTTTGCACAAAGATGATGACAGTCGGGTTTATAGAAATTGACGAGAGAGGCGATGAATTAATTGAAATGAAAAGGACGAATTTTCTGTTTTTGAGACAAAAGGAGCGGCAGCGTTCGGAGCAGGGAGAGATCGTTAAAAAATTGTTTGAAGACATTATGGCAGAAAAACTGCTCGGTGGGCTTATTTTTACATAGTAGAATAAGTAGTTTAAGCGATATAGACTACGACAACCCTGACCGTGGGCTGTTCTGGTTCAATGCCCAGATGAATGAGCAGCAATTCGGCCTGCTTGGTTTTGAACAGCTTAAGGTGAAAGCGAGTGAAGAGACAGAAGAGTGAGACAAGCCGCCGCAAGTATTCCGAAAATGAAAGGCGGACAAATCGTTATTCTCCTATACGTGGGGAAATGTGGGACACGCTTTTATATGAAGAAGGACGAATAAAATCATACGATTTCCTACGAGAAGCATTTCAACAAGCAGAGCTTAATAAGTAAATTGAATCTGCTTAAATAAAAGATATTCCTAATAGGAAGAAGGGGTATGGATGATTAAAACCGTCCTTGTCGATGATGAAGAAGTTGGAATGGAGGTGATCCGTTTTTTGCTTGCGGATGATCCGGACGTTCAAATTTGTGGTGCGTATACAAACCCATTTTCAGCGCTTGATCACCTTGAACAGCAAGAAGTGGACGCATTCTTTTTAGATATTGAGATGCCGGGCATGTCAGGCATCGATCTGGCTCGGCGCATAAAAGAACATAATCCATCTATTCACATCATTTTTATTACGGCTTACAGAACGTTTGCCCTTGAGGCGTTTGATCTTTATTCACTTGATTATATGCTAAAGCCCATTACGAAGCAGCGGCTGGATAAAGCGGTTTCCCGTTTGAAAGGTGTGATAGGAGACTGTCCGGCTGAAAAGAATGTGTTGATCCGTACGTTTGGCGATTTTCAGGTGACGGATTCTTCAAGCGGCCAGCCGTTTGTATGGAAAACAAACAAAGTAAAAGAGCTGTGTGCTTTTTTCATTCATCATGAAGGGGGGCTTTTGGAACGGGATTACATTGTTGAGGCGTTATGGCCCGATGTGAATGTGGATAAAGCGAAGATAAGCCTTTATACAGGCATTTCGTATTTACGCAAAGTGTTTAAAGAACACGGCGTTGAAGAGATCATTTTAAAAAATGGTTCTGCGTACTATATAGATATAGAGCGCCTTGATTGTGACTATATAGAATGGAATAAGATGATGTCAAATGGAACGCAAGAGCGGGCATATATGGAAAAGCGGTTGGATCTGTACACGGGCGATTATATGGAAATGACGGGGTTTCATTGGGCACAGGAGAAACGGGAATACATCCGTCGGCAAATGATGGAACTGCTTCAACAGCTGGAAGCAGAGTATGAATTAGCCGGAATGGAAAAAGCATGGATTCGCTCCCTTGAAAAACAGTTTGAGCAGTCTCCTTATTCGGATGACGTATGCCAGCGGCTGATGAATGCGTATGCGAAGACGGGGAACCGGACAGAAGCGGTCATTGTATATCACCGCTTTGCGAAATTGCTTGAAGAAGATATCGGTATCCAGCCGTCTGCAGCTACTTGCGCTTTATTGGCTTCGATTATGGAGCAATGAGTGTCATGAAAGAACCGAAATGGCTGATGGTGTTATGCTTGCTTTTATTTGGAGGAATCTCGATCGCTTATTCGTTTTTATTGGGTCAAAATGAGACAGAAAATCTGGCGGAACACGGTGTTCTCGATTTACGCGGTGAATTGTTTCAAGAGGAAGTAGCGATGCAACTTAATGGCGAATGGCTGTTTCAGAAAGGGGTGTTTGTAGATCCGATTGATGGGGATTGGTCAGAAAGCCTTTCGCAGCCTATTCCTCATAACTGGGCGAGAGATGAGCAGCTGGACAGTCCGTTTGGCTACGGTTCGTATCGGCTGATCATTCTGGCTGATCAGAAAGAAAATGTGATCGGCCTAAAGACGAACTCGATCCGGATGGCACATGGGCTTTTTTTTAATGGTGAGCTGATCGGATCGAGCGGTGTGCCGGGTAAAACGAAAGAGTCTACTAAACACGGCAATACACCGTATACCGTCTATGTCCCGCTTGAAAAAGGTGAGAACACAATTGTTTTGCACGTTGCGAATTATTATTATATGGCAGGCGGAGGACTGGCTAGTCCGATGTACATCGGCAGCCAGGAAGCGATATCGTCTCTCCGGGACCGTTCGCTCATGCATGACTGGGTGGTAGTGACAGCACTACTGGTCATGGGTCTCTATTTACTGGGTATGTACATGCAACGGAAAAACGATCGCTCGCTTTTGTTTTTCTCTTTGTTTTGTTTTGCCGAAATGGCATTTTCAGGTTTGCATGGCGAAAAGGTGCTTTATATGATATGGCCGGATTTGCCGTACAGCTTCGTGCTACGGATGCAGCTTCTCTCGCCGGTGTCTGGGATTGTGGTGCTGTATTTTTATTTATACTATGCGTTTCCAGCGATTCGCCCTAAAAGGATGCTTTATATTGGTGCCGGAATGGGAGCAGTGGGGGCTGTTTACTGCTTTCTTTCCCCGTCTGCTGTTCCGTATGGACTTATGATAATGACCCCGCTTTATTCTCTTTTATCGTACATTTATTTTATCTACATTTTAAATGCCGCTTTTTGGCGGCGGGAAGAAGGGGCGATGTACCTTCTCATTGGCCTGATTGTTTTCAATATATATAGTATTTCTCATACGGCAAATGTGCTAGGCTTGTCTGTTTTAGATTATTTTCCACTAGAAGTTATTTTATTCATATTAATGATGGCACTGCTTCTTTCTTTACGTTTTTCAAATGCGTTTAAAAAAGTGGACGCTTTGTCGCATGAGCTGCTGAAAATGGACAAGTATAAAGATGAGTTTTTGGCGAAAACGTCCCACGAGTTCAAAACGCCGGTGCACGGCATTATGAATATTGCCGAATCGATTGTAAAAGATGGGGAAAACAGTTTGTCGAAAGAACAGATTGAAAATATTACCCTCATTTCCGCTACGGCAAGAAGGCTGTCTGTTTTAGTAAATGACATGCTAGATTTGTCGAAGCTGAAGCGGGGCGAGCTTGACGTTCATATTCTCAAAGTCGACGTCCGTGGGTCGGTCGATTTAATTTTGGATATGTACACGTTTTTGATTGAAGAAAAGAAGCTCATTATTGTGAACGATGTGCCAGATAACCTTCCTCCTGTGCTGGCGGATGAAGTTCGCTTCCGGCAGATTATGATTAACTTGCTTGATAACGCGATGAAGCATACCATTCATGGCATGATCCGGATTACCGCTTTTGAAGAATCCGGAAGGCTGGCCATTTCAATTGAAGACACCGGCGAGGGGATCGGTGCTGAGCAGCTGAACACTATTTTTGAGCCGTACCGCCAATTTCACGAGGCGACATCATATAAAGGAGCGGGTCTTGGGCTTAGTATTGTCAGGCAGCTGCTGGAGGTGCAGGGTGGGTCAATTAAAGTCGCTTCCCAAAAAGGAGAAGGATCGACGTTCACGTTTTATCTTCCTGTTGATTCTTCAGCAGAAACAAAAGGGAAGCCGGCTAATGACCCGTCAGAGCGGTACATGATTCATGTGCCGTATGAATCATCGGGCCAAAGCGGTCCGTCCATTCTTGTTGTCGATGATCATGACGTAAATTTGAAAATTTTGATCGAACTGCTTGAAGGGGAAGGGTATACAGTAACTGCGGTGAAAAGTGGAGAAGAAGCGGTTCAGCTCATTTCCCGAAAGCAGGTTGATTTAATGATTGTTGATTTGATGATGCCCGACATGTCGGGATTTGGCGTATGCCGTCACATCCGCAAAAGGTACAGCGCCATTCAGCTGCCGATTTTAATTGTGACGGCCAGCCATCATAAAGAAGAAAAGATTACGGCGTTTCATGCGGGGGCCAATGATTTTCTGCCCAAGCCGTTTGATCTTTCCGAGATGAAAGTACGCGTTGCCAATTTAGTGGCGCTTAAACACGCGGCAGCTGAAAATGCGACGATGGAAGTCGCATTTTTACAGTCTCAAATAAAGCCGCACTTTTTATTTAATGTGTTGAATACGATTCATGCGTTAACATATATGGATGCAGAACAAGCCCGGCAAGTGATTGATGACCTTGCCTGTTACTTGCGCGGCAGTTTTGACTTTCATAATACCGAGCAGCTGGTTCCGATTGAGAAGGAGCTGGAGCTTATTCAGACGTATGTATCGATTGAACAGGCCCGTTTTCGAAACAAGGTCCGGGCTGTTTATGATATTCCAGATGAGTTGCCGCTTCGTCTACCGCCTCTTTTGCTGCAGCCACTCGTCGAAAATGCGATACGCCACGGCATCAGCAAGCGGATAGAAGGCGGAACAGTCCGCCTGTCGATCACGCCAGAACAAGACAAGTGGAAAATTGTCATTGAAGACGACGGGGTGGGAATTCCGCCGGAAGTCTTAGAAAATATTAGCAGTAGCACGATCGAAGGGAAAGGGATCGGATTGAAAAACATTAATCGCCGCCTCCAGTATATATCTTATGCAGCGTGGACTATTACGAGTGAACTAAATAAAGGGACGAAAATCGTCATTACCCTTCAGAAAGAAACAGGCTTGTAAAGAAAAAGAAAACCTAGTTTTTATTAAGTTATAGGAGATAGCGGAACGCAGACTAAGATCGTCACGTCCTGTGACAACGTCTGCATGATTCACATCGTGTGAACCTAACCCCACTGAATGAAGTATCACTTTATATAAAAATTGTTACAAACTGTATTTAAGGATTTTTTAAGACTTTTTTACTATACTCGAACCATGAATCAAGAGGGAAAAGGGCGCGCGAAGGAACTTGGAAAGTGACAGTTTTCATGGATGTGTATATGACCATGGAGCGGGAGAATCGAGCCCTTTAATACCCTAGCATATGAATATTAAGAAAAGGGGTATTAAACGAAATATTTTTAAGACCGGTAGCAGCGATTTCGCACCTGGATATTCTCCTTGATTTTCGTTAATAAGACTATTATAAGAGTTGTTTTTTGGGAAATGAGAAAAAATAAAATATGAAAAATAGATGGGAGAAGGAAAATCGTATGGCAGATTACAGCTTTTATTCATTTGAAACAACAGGAGCGCAAATAGAGGCAATGGGGAAATGGAAATATCTTGCCCTTCATCACGAATTGACGGATTTACCTAATCGGCGGATGCTTCACATGTCAATGGAATCGTATATGGCGCGAGCGCATCAGCAGCAAACAAAATTGGCTGTTGTACTTATTGATATTGACCAGTTTAAAAAAATCAACGATATGTTCGGGCATTATGTGGGAGACCAATTTTTAATAGAGATGTCTAATCGCCTAGCTGCGCTTTCGGAACATCATATTCAGGCATTTCACTTAAGCAGTGATGAATTTGTGCTGTTGATTGAATCGGCGGATCATCTGGAAGAGAGAATGGAGCGGGTGACAGCGATTTTCGATACACCGTTTCAGGTGAATCAGAACCGGATTCTTATCAGTGCAAGTATCGGCGTAAGCCTCTATCCGGATCAAAGCATCGATGCTGAGAAACTAATTTATTACGCGGATAAAGCCATGTATAGGGCAAAGTCTTCAGTTGAAAATCGATGCCGTGTATTTCAGCCCGGTCTAGATGAATAAAAGAAGAATGTGTTTACCTTTATGTGTATATCATTTTCAGCAGTAAGATTTTTCGTTTGTGTGTGTATAGAAAGGATCTTGTTTATGAATCTAAAAAAAACCGTGATGCTAACATTGCTTCTTTTATTCGTATTTATTTATTTATCTCCTCAATCCAATGAGGACGATATCGCGGGAGTGAATGAGGTAAAAGAGGAGGATTTTGAAGACGGGAATACAGAGGAAAATCTTTCTTTATCGCGCGATCTTGGCTATTATATGAATATGCTGCTGGATACCCATACATGGTTGCTTAAAAACAATGAAATAGAATTTGACCAGCAAGCAGATCGTTTAAAACGCTTTTTTATTGTGCAAAAGGGAGAAGACCTGTTTATTCGCTGGACGATAAAGGAAGAGACATCGGCCAATGGACTGGCGGACGATATCCGGGTTATTAAGGCACTTTATAAAGCGGCAGACCAATTCGACAGGACGGATTATAAAGAATTGGCCGATAAACTCGCTTCAACGATAAACAAAAAACAACAAATTCACGGTGTTTATACGGATTACATCGACTGGGCTTTTAATGAGCCAGCTAAACGTGTGACATTAAGCGAACTGATACCTGACTTGTTTACACTGTTGAATCAGACAGGTCAAACAGAAGAAGTGCTGATGAATGCAAAAGAATATGGCGTTTTTTTTCCGGAATATTATGATATAGAAAGTCAACAATATAAATGGGCATACGATATTTATATGAAGGAAAAGCTTCAAATCGCCATCAACCGTCAGCAGATTGGGAAGCCGTGACTCGG
>NZ_MRWQ01000020.1 GCF_001906925.1 Domibacillus mangrovi | reverse complement strand
AAAGGAATTGAACACATTGGGGTAGTTGCCACAGGAGCATGACTTTTGCGGCAGGGGCGAAGTCAACCGTCCTTATGTTCCACCACACTAAGGTAGGAGAGCCTTGCTCGTTAGCACTACTGGGTAGGAATAAGCGTAATGGCTATCTATGAGGGTAGAGGCACTGTCGAACTCTGACAGACGCAAGCCCCCACTTCAATCAGACCGAAGGTCGATAAATGGCGGGTTGTTGACGCCTTTGATACCGTTAGACGGTGCTACAATAAAAAAAGGGGGGTAATAATGAAAGCCATAACCGGATTATATATAATTATTGTTTTAATGCAATTCATCACTCTAACAAATATTACATTATTTAATGGGGAATGGAACGGCCTCGCAATGTGGTTGAGTACAGGCTTATTTATAGCAGGTACTGCCTTTTATCTTCTAAATAGAAACACAACACCAAATAAACAGAGTTGAGAAGCTAGAACAGTGCCAAAACACCTCGTAATGAACAAAAGAGCCCTTGTGTTTTTCAAAAGCGCTCTTTGTTTATTATAAACTTCATTCAGTGAGGGCTAGGTTCACAGGATGTGAATCATGCAGACGTTGTCACAGGACGTGGCGTTCTTAGTCTGCTTTCCTCTTAGCCCCACTGAATAAATAGGAACTCGGGTAAAGAGCACTGCGTCCTGTAGCAATACCTGAGTGACCGGCTTCAGCCGGCCCGAACCAATCGGGCTTTTACGGACAGTTGATCCCCCGCTTATTCTTCTTTTCTTTTCGACGTCTTGAAGCGGGGGTCTTACTGCCCGTTAATGCGGGATAAAAGAAGGAACATTAAATAAACACACTTTTTTCAATTTGCTTCATCTCATAAAAATAGCCTTTTTTATTGATTAATTCATCAAACGTTCCTGATTCAATAACCGTTCCCTTTTCCATGACAATGATTTGATCCATCGCCTCAAGCCCTGTCAATCGATGGCTGACGAGAATGAGTGTATCGTCTTTAGCGGCCTCGAAAAGCTGGTCATATAGTTTTTTCTCTGTTACAGCATCAACGGAGGAAGTCGGTTCATCAAGCAGCCAGACATGAGCACTCTTCAGCATCGCACGGGCAATGGCTAGCCGCTGTTTCTCCCCGCCAGATAAATTCTCTCCTTTTTCAAAGATCGGATCCTCTAATGAAAATGAGTCAAGCTGTACATTTAAAAGCGCTGTTTTCATTTCTTGATCGGTTAGTCCCTCTTTTGCAATCATCAAATTTTCGCGGATCGTGCCGAAAAAAAAGTGATTTTCTTGCAAAACGACATTCGTACGTTCCCAAATACTTTCCTGTATCAATGAATCAACCTGTTTGCCATCCAAACGAATGTCCCCAAGGCTAGCCGGGTACACGTTTAACAAAAGCTGCAGCACCGTCGATTTTCCTGACCCGCTTGGCCCGACAATCGCTGTTTTCGATCCGGCCACAATGTTCAACTGAATGTTTTCAAGCGTCAGCCTTTTTTCCCCTGGATACGCAAAAGACACACCATCCATTTCCATTGAATACGCTTTTCCATTCGAAAGCCGACTAGAAGTTGCACTCTTTTCCTCTTCAGATTCGCCTTCTACTACGGAAAACAGCCGCGTTGCCGCATGTCTGCTCTCTTCTAAATGAGCTGGTAATAAAGCCATTGGTACCGCATTTTCAAACACAGTGAGCGAAATCATCACAAGCATCGCTAAAAACAGCCCAGCAAGCTCCCCTTCTGTAACGAGATAGGCACCAAGAGCGAGTACAAACCAGGAAATTATGAGCGCTACTAGTGTATGGACCGACTGGTTAAACACTGCATGAATGCCTTCCCTCTCCTGCCCGTTCACATACAAATCGGCGGATTGCCCCAGATGCTGTTCTTTCCTGTCAAGCTTCTGATAAATTTTCAAATCACGAAACCCATACAAAAGCTCTGTCACGTCCGTCGACAAGGCGCCCCGATCTTCACGCACCTGACGATCTATTTTCCGCTGTCTTAACGCAAATAGAGCCGGCACAACAAAACCGGTTAAAATGAGCCCGATAAACAACGTCAACGCTACGTAAATGGAATAAAACGTCGTAAAGAAAATCGTACTTAAAAAGACGATAACAAGCACAATGGGCGGATAAAAGACACGTAAAAAGAAATTTTGTAAACTTTCCACGTCACCGACAATTCGCGCCAGCAAGTCGCCGCTTCGATATTGATGAAAAATACCTGGTGCAAGAGGCACCAACTTTTCATAAAACGACACACGTAAATTGCTTAATATCGTAAATGTCGCCCGGTGGGAAAAATAGCGCTCCATATAGCGGCTAACCGACTTTGCCACCCCGAACATTTTCAACGTCGCCGTCATGATCGTAATAATATAAAGCGGCGGAGCAAGAGCAGATTTGGCTATCATATACCCGCTCATCGCAAACAACCCGACAGATGTCAGCCCGGCAAGGACGCCAAATAAGATCGAAAACAGAATATCTCGTTTCTCTGCCATCATCAGCTTGATAACGACCATTATATCCTTCATATAGCCGCACCCCTTTGCTGCAATACCATTTCTCGATATCCCACGCTCGTCTCCAACAATTCCATATGTGTTCCTGAAGCGAAGATTTCTCCATTTCTTAAAAAAAGAATCCGATCTGCATTTTTGATTGTATGCAGCCTATGTGCCACCGTGATAACGGTCGAATGTTTAGCCAGTTCAGCCATTGATTGCTGCAAAATGTGCTCCGTTTTCAAATCCAAACCAGTCGTTGGTTCATCAAATAAAATGATAGACGGCTGTTTTAAAAAAGCGCGGGCAAGCGCGATCCGCTGTTTTTCTCCGCCAGAAAGACCACGTCCCCCTTCGCCAATCGGCGTATCATAGCCGTTTTCAAATGATTGAATTAAATCCGAAATGCCCGCTTTTTTCGCAGCCGCTTCAATGTCTGCACGCAACACTTCCTTCGCGCCGCCGATCGCAATATTATCCGCAATCGTTCCTGAAAATAAATACGGATGCTGGGAAATATAGCTTAGCTGATCAAACCACGACGTTTCGCTATAATCTGAACGCGGGCGCCCATTCACAAGAACGTTGCCTTCAGATGGATCAAATAAACCCGCAATTAAATGAAGTAGAGTCGTTTTCCCTGAACCGGTCTGCCCGACTATCGCCATTTGCGTATTTGGCGGAATGGTAGCATTCACATTTTTTAATGAAAAACCATCTCCATATTGAAAAGAAGCATGACGCAGTTCAATCGAAGGATTGACAACGAGGTCAGTTCCCCAATGTACGGGCTGATCTGTTTCTTCCAGCTCATCCATCACTTTTTTCGCCGCTCCCATGCTGCCTCTTCCTGTATGGAACGCACTGCCAAGTTCTTTCAGCGACAAATAAAACTCCGGCGCCAGCACAAGCACGAAAAAGGCGGTGGAAAAGTCAATGCTTTCAAAAACAACAAGACGAAGCCCTACTTCAAGCGCAATTAAGCCGATGCTCAGCGTGGAAATAAACTCCAGCATCAACGTCGAAATGAAGGCAATTTTCAAAATGGTCATCGTTGCATCTCGAAAATCAAGGCTGCTCTGTTCAATTAATTCACGCTGTTTTATAGCGCGCCCAAACAATTTCAACGTCGTCAGTCCTTGCAATGTATCTAAAAAACGGCCTGAAAACGCGGCTAATTTATCAAGCTGTTCTTCTGATTTCGCCTTCGTTTTCATCCCTACAATAATAAAAAACAGTGGGATAAACGGTGCTGTAATGATCATAATTAGTCCACTGTACACATGCTCATACAGCACGACTGCCAAAATCATGAGCGGTACAATCGACGTTTGAATGACTTGCGGAATGTATTTGCTGTAATAGCTGTCGATCTCATCAACCGCATCCATCATGACACTTACTTTACCGCCGGATTGCCCCGCAAGTGCTGTCTGAATGGGATTTCGCGTCAGCTTTTCCAAAAGCATTCTTCGTACTTTTCTCTTTACGTTCGAGGCCATTGTCACACCCGTCCGTCCGTTCAAATAAGAAAGCACTACACGCACTAGCATGACGGCAAGTAAGCCCCATAAAAGCGGCATAATATCCTGAAATGACTGTTCTTTTAAAAACACACCATCGACGATCGTCACAAAAAAGTAAGCTTGACCAATCATCATCGCACCTGTTAAAACAGATGAAACGAATAAAAAAGCCGTCATCGTCTTTTGCTCAAATGCCCATTTCCGAAGCATATCCATGTAAATGCTCCCACCTTTATTGTTATAAATGTTCGTGAAGGATTTCACAATACCTTTCCATTATAAATGATACGATTGAAAAATACTTGTTTCAAGGAGCCTATTTTCTCGATGTTTACCTTCACTTTCACATTTTGTCCATCTTATCACCTTTCCATAGACGGACCGAATAAACCGATTGTAAAGCGGATAAAGTGAAATTTCATTCAGTGGGGGTTAGGTTTACAGGATGTGAATCATGCAGACGTTGTCACAGGACGTGACGATCATAGTCTGCGTTCCGCTTGCCCCCACTGAATAAACAGGAACTCAGGTAAAGAGCGCCGCGTCCTGCGGCAATACGTGAGTGACCGGCTTCAGCCGGCCCGAACCAATCGGGCTTTTACGGGCAGTTGATCCCCTGCTTATCCTTCTTGTCTTTTCGATGTCTTGAAGCGGGGTCTTACTGCCCGTTAATGCGGGATAAAAAAAGCCTATTTTTGAACGAATTGTTCAAAAATAGGCTTTTTTATCTTTCATTGTAAAACGTAATTGCCTGTCTGCCCATCTGTATCCAAGCGTCGATGAAATCTTGTTTCGCTACTTTTTTATTTTTCGCCCCTGTTAATGGGTCGTTAAAGAAAACATAGTCCGTATCATAGCCCGTTACGACGACAGAATGTTCCCGATACGTAATATCAACTTCTCCCGACGGGGTTTGCCATGTTTGGAATTCTTCGGGCGGCAATGTTTTATATTGGGAGTTCGTAATGATCCAGACAGGCATCCCATTTGATATGGACTCTTCCATTTCACTGAAGTCCCCACCGGTCATATCGATGATCCGGCCTGGTAAATATTTTTCAGCCAACTCTTTAACCGGAGCATGGTACACGCCTAAACCTGGGTTATCAAAACTATACATATCGCCCACAAAGCCTTCATTCGGGTGACCGAAATAAACTTGTCCATTTTTCTTTTCATATGCCGTTGGATCGCGCTTAATCCGCTCAGCAAGCTCCATTTTATCCACGGTAACACCCGCATATTGTAAAAGCATCGACAGACTCGTCACTTCACATCCTCTCGGAAGTTCCGGCATCTGCTCGATCAGCGGTACGTCCAAAAGTGCTTGTTCTTTCTTCGTCATTTGAACGGCTTCCAATTTGTGTTCCGGTTCTTTTTCCTCTTTCTCTGCTACTTGTACGATCTGGATTTCATTGTCCTGTGTCACATACATATTAACACCGAGTACAGCGAAGAAAAGAAAAAGAAAAACAGCCCCCATCTTCTTATAAGAATACATGCATCATACCCTCCCTTATAAGATTCTGTGACTATTATCTCATATGATTTGAAATTGCACAGCCATTTTATTTTTAAAAGAACGCATGCAAAAAACTGTACCGGCTAGAGGCTTCCCTATATGCACGGTCTTCTTATCATACAAATACGCAAAATTATTGTTAGATCGGTGGTAAATCGCTTCTTTCCACATATGAATACCTCTCAATACAAAGGTTCTTCAACTTCGCTTTCACTAACAGAGAACATCATGTTCAAGGTAATTTAATCCAGTTCCAACAGCATTTGCTATCGTTTTTTTTGAATCATTCCTTTTTCTAAGACAAATAGTAATACTGAACAGATGAGAAAAAACAAGTGCCTCATTTAAACAAGAAAGGAGAATGTGATAATGGACGGAAAAAAAGCACCAAAAGATCGGATGACTGATCAAAATAATGGATTGACTGATACACAAGAGGTTTTGTATATTCATGAATTTAAAAAAGCAGATGCAGCTCAAAAAGACAAAAATAAGGAAATATATAAGAAAAGCCCTAGGATTTATTAAATCCAGGGCTTTTCCTTTGAGATGATATTACAGTTTTTCTTCATCTTTATCATCATGTGTTGGATGTGCTCCAGGGTACTTTCTTGGAAGATTCTCATGAAGATTTCGGTTTTCATACGTGAAAGCACTCATATATTGTTGGCCATCCTTCCATGGAGTGCCCTTATTTTCAACTGGTTCGTTTTTACCCTGCGGGGCACCATATGCTCCTTCGGGTAATTCCTCAGCTGTTAAGAAATTTCTTTGTTTTTCCACGTTCGATAACTCTTTATACTCCCTTTTATTCTCCATGTTAACACCCCTTCATTTTTTTATAATGTACCCCAAAATGAAGAGGCCTATAACGACCATTCACCAAAAAAACAACTAGGTCAGGCTTTAATGAACCCTCTTAATAAGAGGACCTTTTGTCACATAAAAAAGGGCTGTTTTCAACTATTATTCAACAAAATTCACAATGCAGTACAACTTACACAGAACCTATTAATTGAACAGCACACCACAAAAAACGCCTCAAATACCTGAGCCGTTTCAAATACAACATGATTAATTACTAATGTTGTTTTACTCCTCCTAATAATGCCCCCATAGTATCCAGTACAATCTTCGCATCATTATTTAATAATGCCTGAACATCTTCCCTTTGAATTAAATCAATAGCATCCTTAAGTGTTCGTCTCAGCATCGATATATCAAATTCAGAACAATACTGATTAATATTGTTAATTGTTAACATATCAAGCCTTGTTAACTTTTTATAGTCTGGATTATTGTTTTCACCAACAATATGCTTAACAAGTGACCTTGCATTTGGATTTAACAATCTATCATAGAAAGGATTAGAAAAGTTTCCAATATTAAGCTCTATTAATCTTCTTGCTTCGCTAAATTCTAAATCATCACAACTTTTATTCAGCTGTGAAATGATCGTTCTAATACTTACAGCCATTTTTTATCACTTCCCAGTTTAGGTTCACCCATTACTTTATGCCTATTATCTCATAATTATTCAAACTATTCAATAAAAAAGAATGATCAGTATGATACCAATCATTCAAAAGGCCTATTTTCTATAAGCAAGCTATATCATCTATCAAAGAATGTTTTCTATTCGTAAAACAAACGTATGTCCTTTTTAAATGGCTCTTAATCTTTTTTAATCCGTCCTTCAGATGTGGCATCAAAGAAATGTGCTTTGTTCATATCAAAAGCAAGCTGCAATTCTTCCCCGACCATAATATTCTGGCGGGAGGCCATTCGGGCCACAAAATTCTGACCTTCGATATCTGAATAGACCATGATTTCAGCACCGAGAAGCTCACATACCGCTACTTTCACCGAAAACGATGAGTGTTGAGATGCTCCGATAAAAATCAACTTATCATGAATATCTTCTGGGCGAATGCCGAGTGTAATTTGCTTACCTACGTAGCCTTGATCACGTAATAAACTCATTTTCTCTTCCGGCACAGCAAGTGATTTTGATCCAATTGTAATAAATCCTTCACTTAGTTTTCCGTTGAAAAAGTTCATTGGAGGCGAACCGATAAAACTTGCAACAAATGTATTCTCTGGATTCTTATACACATCTTTCGGTGAACCGATCTGCATAATCTTTCCTTCTTTCATGACCACGATCCGTGTTGCCATTGTGAGTGCTTCTGTTTGATCATGTGTTACGTAAATGGTTGTTGTCTGCAAACGCTGATGAAGCTTAATGATTTCTGTACGCATCTGCGCACGAAGTTTTGCATCAAGGTTGGAAAGCGGCTCATCCATTAAAAATACTTTTGCATCACGAACGATCGCACGGCCTAGTGCTACACGCTGCCGCTGCCCGCCTGACAATGCTTCCGGTTTCCGCTTCAAATAATCTGTAAGTCCAAGCATTTGTGCCGCATTTTCCACCCGCTGCTTCATTTCGTCTTTCGGCATTTTGCGAAGCTTCAAAGGGAACGCTATGTTATCATATACGGTCATGTGCGGATAAAGCGCGTAATTCTGGAACACCATTGCGATATTGCGATCTTTCGTTGCCACGTCATTGACACGTCGGTTATCTATGTAGAAATCTCCTTTTGAAATTTCTTCAAGGCCGGCGATCATGCGAAGTGTCGTTGATTTCCCACAGCCCGACGGACCTACAAAAACGATAAACTCTTTATCATAAATATGAAGGTTGAAATCTTCAACCGCTATAACGTTGCGCTCATAAATTTTATAAATATTATTTAATTGAAGTTCCGCCATTTCCAACTGCCCCCTGCACATTTTCCACAAGTTCCTTTTTCCTTTTCGAATCGTCTATATGGTAGTTATGAAAAGGCCGTCAAAAACCATAACGACTTTTGACGGCTGTATTTTAATGAATTAAGCCCACCACATCTCGCCTGCAGAATTGTGGATTAACACATCGTTTAAGTTTTTCACTGCACGGGCAAATCCTTCTTCAATCGACATGATCGGATCTTCATGTTCAATACTGACGACGTAGTCATAGTTGTACATACGAAGAGTGCTCATCATATTTGACCATTCTTGCAAACCGTGCCCGCATCCAACGCTGCGGAATGTCCATGCGCGTGTTCGTACTTGTCCATATGGCTGCATGTCGGTCAACCCGTACATGTTGACGTTATCTTGATCGATATACGTATCTTTTGCATGGAAATGATGGATCGCACCCGCTGCGCCAAGAATTTTAATCGCGGCAACCGGATCAATTCCCTGCCACCACATATGACTTGGATCGAAGTTCGCACCGATCGCGTCATTCGTTGCTTCCCGCAATTTTAACATCGTGTATGGTGTATGCACAAGGAAGCCTCCATGCAGTTCAATCCCAATTTTCACGTTATGCTGCTTCGCGAGTTCCCCGATTTCTTTCCAGTATGGAATGAGTTTATTTTCCCACTGCCATGTTAATACATCATTGTATTCGGCCGGCCACGGTACGACTGGCCAATTCGGCTGCTTCGCTTCATCTGAATCACCGGCTGTGCCAGAAAATGCATTGACGACCGGCACACCAAGAAGAGAGGCTAGTTTAATCGTTTTACGAAGCACCGTATCGGACTCTTCAGCAAATTCTTTATCTGGTGTGAGTGGATTGCCATGGCAGCTAAAGGCGCTGATTGACAGTCCACGTGATGTGACCGCTTCTAAGTAGTCGTGACGTTTTTGTTCATCTTCTAACAGTTCATCTAGCGGGCAATGTGCGTTACCAGGATAGCAGCCTGTACCAATTTCCACAGCATCAAGGCCCGATGTTTTTACATGATCGAGCATCTCCTCAAACGATTTGTTTGCAAATAATACAGTAAATACACCAAGTTTCAACGAAATCGCTCCCTTCTTACCTTTTAATTTGAACACTGCGGCCGATTTTAGCACTTTCATAAACCGACTCGATGATGCTTGAAACGAACATCGACTCATATGCATCAAAGAGCGGCACACAATCGCCTAAGCAGCACTGTACAAAATGTTCCGCCTGTAAAATCTCAAACGGCCTGTCTTCCGGCATCCACGTAACATCCGAATTCAGCAAAACACCATTTTCTGCTTTATTGACACGCAGCGGAAATACATCCAGTCCACCTTTCGTTCCGGAAATACTGATTGTCTCCTCATCCTGAAAAATATTTGCGGCCCATGATGTTTCGAGCATGACCGTCGCGCCGCTTTCGAGACGAATAAATGCTGTCGCATGGTCTTCCACTTCAAATGTGGCCGGATTAATGGTGCCCCATTCGTTCACCAAATCTTTTTGCCTACTTACATGATTGTATGTTGTACCGCTTACTTCCGTCGGCTTTGAACTGCCGGTCAGCCAGAGAGCCAGGTCAAGCAAGTGACAGCCATAGTCAATTAATGTGCCGCCGCCTTGCAAATCCCGATTTGTAAATACGCCCCATCCCGGCACTTTCCGGCGGCGCATTGCTTTAATACGGATAACGAGCGGTTCGCCGATTTCACCGCTGGCGATAATTCGTTTTGCCGCACGTGCTTCTTTCATAAAACGGTAGTGGTAAGCAATTGTAAGCACCTTGCACGACTTTTCCGCCGCTGCAATCATGTCTTCACACTCTTTTGTATTCAGTGCCATCGGTTTTTCACACATGACATGAACACCAGCATTTAGCGCTTGAATCGCTGCTGGTGCATGAAACTTATTCGGCGTTGTGATGAGAAGCGCATCAATTTTCCCCAACATGTCTCCTAGATCTGTGCACACATGTTCAATATTGAACGTATTAGCTACGTTTTGTGCTCGCTCTTCGTTTATATCCATGACGGCTGTGATCGACGCTTCTTTCACATGATGGAACGCTGGAATATGTCGTCCTTTTGCAATTTCACCGGTCCCTAAAATACCGATTTTTAACTTTGTCACGTTCTCCACCTCTACTTAAATGGGCACAATTTGTTTTTTCTCATGGGAGTCTAATGCGGCAAGAATGACAGCTAGCGATTTTTTCCCTTCTTCTCCGTTCACTAGCGGCTCGCTGTCATTTAAAATACAATCAATGAAATGTTCAATAACTTGTGTACTCGTCTGTTTACCTTCCGCGTTCGATTGAATGGCGCCTAAACTGTGACGCTCGCTATTGCCATTTTTATATTCAATAATAAGCGAATAATCTGGATCATCTTCTAGACGCATGATACCGTTTTCCGCATAAAATACCGTCGAGTTATCTTCAGTACCGTTATACGCCCAGCTTGCCGCAAGTGTACCGATAATGCCACTTTCTGTTTTCAAAATGCAGACCGCATTGTCATCGACGGTTGAGTTTTGTTTCGCAGATGTTTCAACAAACGCTGCTGCTTCCACAAATTCTTCACCTAGCAAATAACGGAGTAAATCTGTTTTATGAACGCCTAAATCGCCCATAGCACCAATAAATGCGCGTTTTTTATCAAAGAACCAGCTGTTTGATCCGTCCGCACTCCAACTCTCTGGACCACCATGGCCAAATGCTGTGCGGAAACTATATATTTTGCCAAGATTCCCGCTCTCAATGATGCTTCGCGCTTTTGAATGAGATGGGACGAAGCGCTGATTATGCGCGATCATCAATGTCTTGCCGCTCGATTCAGCAGCTGCAACCATGGCATCTGCTTCTTCAGCGGATGTTGCCATAGGCTTTTCACAAAGAACATGTTTGAAGGCTTCAAGCGCTGCAATGGAAATCGGAGCATGGAGAGCATTCGGTGTACACACACTGATGACATCCACTTCTTCTTGCTTTAGTAATTCTTTGTAGTTTGTGTATGCTTTTGCGTTATATTCATGCGCAAATTTCTGCGCACGTTCTAACACAATGTCGCAAAAGGCAACGAGTTCAACGTTTTCATTTCCCGCATATTCTGGAATATGGCGATATTTTGCAATACTTCCGCATCCAATCACGCCTACTTTAATTTTTGTCATGTCTTCAGTCTCCTTTTAACATTTCAATTGGTTTTGCATTGCCGTAGACCGGCCGCTTACGCTTCACTGGCGCTGCCCATTTCACTGCATTTTTAATAATCGTTTGGACGTTTTCATTATAATATGTAGGGTACGTTTCATGCCCTGGCCGGAAATAGAATATCTTCCCATTTCCTCGCTTGTACGTCATGCCGCTTCTAAACACTTCGCCTCCTTCAAACCAGCTCATGAAAACAAGCTCATCCGGGGCTGGTATATCGAAGTGTTCACCATACATTTCTTCCTGCTCAAGTTCAAAGTATTCACCGATACCTGCTGCGATCGGATGGGCCGGGTCGATTACCCAAATCCGTTCTTTTTCGCCTGCTTCCCGCCACTTCAAGTCGCATGTTGTGCCCATTAATGATTTGAAAATTTTCGAAAAGTGGCCGGAATGGAGAACGATTAGTCCCATGCCTTCTAGTACGCGCTGCTGTACTTTTCCGACGATCTCATCACTCACTTCCTCATGCGCAACATGTCCCCACCAGATTAATACATCTGTACTGTCCAGCACATCTTCTGTCAATCCGTGTTCTATTTCATCCAGCGTAGCTGTTTTAACGCTAACACGGTCTTTCTTTAAAAAACGAGCAATGACTTGATGAATGCCTTCTGGGTAAATATTTTTTGCAAGGGGCTTTGTTTTTTCATGACGGTATTCGTTCCAAACGGTCACATTCATTTGATCGCCTCATTCTCTATTTTTTTATGACTGGCGCTCGTCAATGTGCAGCAGCGGCTGCCTTATACGTATCACCGGTTGTCCTCCATATACTGTATTCCCCATCGTGAAGAAGATCACTCATCCTTCCATTGTTTTCTCTTACTTTATTATTTTGCCGCACGATCTAGAAACTCCTTTAATAATTTGTTTCTATGACGAAGAAATACGCTCTGATGACTAAAATAATGATGCGATAACGTACAAATAATGGCACTCTTTTCACAATGGATTTTCTGCCTGATTTTTAACACTGGAAGGAACCATCCATTATAGTAAATGTATAAACAGGAAGGTGTAATTTCATTGAAAGGTCAAGCAACACCCCTATTTTACATTTTATGTAAATAAAAAAAGAAGCCATTGATTTTTATGCAAATGCATTTGGAGCTGAAGTTCAAGGGGTCCAAAAATTCGGCGAAGCGGATTTTCCGACACCACCTGAAGCAGCAGATCGCATTATGCATGCCCGCTTCGGAAAAGGCGATTTCCTCATCATGGTATCAGATACGTTTTTAGAGCTACCGGTGAACATCGGCAATAATGTATCACTCGCTATCACGTTTGAAAGCGAAGAAGACATTCAATCGGTGTATGATACGCTTAGAGAAAACGGAACCGCTCATATGGAACTACAAGATACATTCTGGAACTCGAAATTCGCCAAAGTACAGGACAAATTCGGTGTTATCTGGGATCTCGACTTTCCAAAAGCAAAATAAACCGCCGGCTTCATAACCAGCTGGCGGTTTATTCTTTCTTACCATTTTACTGTTCGCTTCTCTTCACTGCTTTTTATCGCTGCTTCAATAAGACGGATCGTGTTTACACCATCTTCCCCTGGCACCGGACAATCCGCTCCGTTTCTTATGCAGTCGTAAACACCTTTATAATAGTTCATATACGCCCCCGGTACCGTCACGATCTTTTCTTCACTCTCTTCTGTATAAAGCGTTCCATACAATTCCGGCCGGTCCATTCCCCATCCTTCATCACCTGGCCGCTTGCCTTCTTTTAAATCACTCTCCTGACCGTCTTCTCCATATTTAATAAACGTCCCCTTATCGCCGTGTACTTTATACTTCGGACCTTGTTCAAGCGCTAGCAGCCCACAATGTAAGATGGCTCGCTTTTTCCCATACGCCAAAATAATATGGAAATAATCATCCGTCTTCCCATCCTCGCGCTGTACTTGCACATCCGCTGTCACAGAATGTGGCATACCAAATAAATAAAGTGCTTGATCAATTAAATGGGCGCCAAGATCATACAACATCCCTGCCCCTGGCTCCGCTTTCTCACGCCAGCCGCCGACAAGCACCGGACAGAATCGATCATACCGTGCTTCATATGTATTTATATCACCAAGTGCCCCATCATCTATCAGCTTTTTCACCGTCTGAAAATTTCCATCATAACGGCGGTTTTGATACACGCTCAGCATCACATCGTGTTTCTCTGCAAGCTGCACAAGCTCGTCCCCTTTCGCTGATTCAATGACCATCGGCTTTTCAATAATGACATGCTTGCCTGCTTCAATGCTGCGTTTTGCCATGTCAAAATGAAATTCATTTGGCGTCGTAATAATGATGAGCTCCACATCAGCATCACGGATGACCAATTCAAAGTCATTTGTCACTTCCGTATCCGGAAAATCTTTTTTCACCTTTTCTTCATTTGAAGACATAATCTTCACAACTGAAAACTCGTCCATCGTCTTCATGAATGGTGCATGGAATGTGAACCCTGAAAGGCCGTAGCCGACTAGCCCTGTTTGAATGGCTTTTATCACGTTCATTCCCTCCCTTTTTAAAAAAGACATATTATGAAACTAGTTCAATTTCACATGAATGATATAGTATAATGACAGATACGGGAATAATGTGTACTTTTTTACTATTTCGCTTTCAAGGAGTTAGATAAAGAATGGCTCGAAATGATTACCGCTCGATGCTCTTGCAGCGGATGGAAAAAACATTTTCTAATTGGTCTGATACTGAACATGTCAAAGAACAGGAACTATACCGGTTTTTGCATACAATGAAAGGGACTTCTGGTACGATCGGCATGACCGATTTGGCTCGTTTTTGTTCTGGACAATTGGATACATTAACGGAAACGAGTGATGCATTGATCCCTGTCCGTTCCTTAAAAAACTTCATTTCGCTCATGCGTAATTTTTTCGTTCAAGACAGCACACCTATTCAAGTACATACTTCAACCAATTTGACATCTGCTGAAAACAACGATTCATTCGTCCTTATTATTGATGATGATCTGGAATTTGTCTCTTACGTAAAAGAAAACTTAGAAAAAAGCGGCATACAAGTCGTTATCGCACTTGATGGTAAAAAAGGATTGGAGTTATTTTACACACTCCTGCCCAATATGTTGATTGTTGATATTCAGCTTCCTGATATGAATGGCTTTGATATTCTTGCACAAATTGGCGACATTGCCCGTTCACGCTACGTCCCGATCGCGATCGTTAGTGGAGACAATTCAAAAGAAAACATCACTCGTGCCTATACGATGGGCGCAATGGACTTTGTCATTAAGCCGATTGATATGAGTGTCTTTATCCCCTATGTCCATAACCGGCTTCAATATAAAAAAGCCATTTGGCAGTCTGCCTCCATTGACGAATTAACCGGAGCAGGAAACCGCCGCCAATTTAATGATACATTCGCTCAATTTTCTGCCCTTGCTGAGCGGACACGCCGTTCATTTACCCTCGTTATGATGGACCTTGATCATTTCAAGAAGGTGAATGATCACTATGGACATCCAATGGGTGATGACGTATTGCGTTCGTTCAGCCGGGTCGTATTAAATATGAAACGCGAAACGGATTTCTTTTTCCGTTATGGCGGGGAAGAATTTGCGCTATTATTGATGGACACAACACCGGATGAATCGATTATTTTAGTGGAACGAATTCGTGAAAAAATAGCAGACATCACCTTTACTGCACCGTCCAGCGAACCTTTTCATGTGACCTTTTCAGCTGGTGCATCCGAATACCGTATCAATCCAGAGATCCTTTTAAATGAAGCGGATCAGGCGCTTTATCAAGCGAAACGGAATGGACGAAATCAAACTGTTATTTACCAGTTGAATAACAGCGATGTAAAACGCCATCTCAACGTGATGATCATTGATGATGATCTCCTCGTTCGAACAATGCTTGTCAAACAGTTTTCAAACTGGACATCTGATGATATGGATATCGTCGTCCACGAATATCCGGATGGTTATTCTTTCCTTGAATCTGATTGGTACAAGGCGGATGAAAACTATATGATTCTGCTTGACGGCATGATGCCGAAAATGGACGGAATTGAAGTACTCTCCACTTTGCGCAAGCGGTATCCAGATGACAACATCATCGTCTCTATGTTGACCGGGCGAACGAGCGAATCTGATATCATTTTAGCGCTAAAAAAAGGAGCGGACGACTACATTATTAAACCATTTCACCCTCAGGAAGTGCTCGCCCGGGTACAGCGACTAACAGAAAGACTGATTAAATGATTTTATTCATCATTGTCTATACCATCCTAGGTTTGATTTTTTTTCAGATCGTCCTGCTCGCTTTTTTATCTATTCGTAAATGGAGACATAATGTGGATGAAAAAGAAATCAATCACTTGTATAACAGTCTTCTGGATCCCTTTACTTCCTATATGATTGGACATGATCAACATCTATTTATTGATCAAATAGAGACGATACGCCATCGTTCTATTCTTGTTGAAAAATTATTAGCGTATTATGTAGCCGTAATCAAAGACAGTTCTTTTTCTCAGGAAGTAAACGTGTTATCGGAAAAATATTTAAGCGGCCCATACACAGCTGTATTGAAAAAAAACAACTGGGCAAAGCGAATTAATACGCTTCATTTTATTGAAGATTTTAAGATTCAGTCATTGTCTACGTTGCTTCTGGAACGTTTGTGCAAAGTCAAAAAGTTGGATGTAGAAGCACAGCAGCTCATTCGTACACTCGCTTCATTAAATGAAACAAGTGTGCTTGACTTCTTGCGTAAATACCCAAATGCACCTATGCGGCTTTATCTTGATTCATTTAGCCGTCTAGATCGAAAGCTTGCAGAACAGGAAATCGAAAAGGCCTTAGCCGAAAACTTCATTCCCATCAAGTTATCCGCTATTGCATTTATCGGCACGGCCAGACTTCTTTCCTTTCGCACTCATGTAGAACACGAACTGCAAAATACGACAACAGAAATACGAATTCAGTCGTTAAAAACACTCTTCCGTCTACATTATATGGACAATCCAGGTGCACTAGAACCATTTTTTCATTCCGACAACTGGGCGGAAAGAATGTTTGCAGCACGGATTGCCGGTGTAATGACTCTTGAGCGCTTTAAACCGAAGCTTCGTCACTTGCTCAGTGATCAAGTTTGGTGGGTACGATATTCAGCTGCTGAAGCATTTTCTTATTTTGGAGATGGTGAACTGCTGCTCACCTATTTTTCAGAAAACCATGAAGACCAGTTTGCACGCGACATGGCAAAACAGTGGATCATACTTAAATCAGGGGGACAAGCGTGATGGATTCTAGCCTTTCTTTTTTTCTTGTACTGTCATGGCTTGTGATCGCTTATATGGTTTTCTCCAGTTTAAGTTACGTTCTCCTTTTTTCAATTGCGCTACGCAAAGTATGGCGTGAAGGCCAAATTGATAAACGAGAATCGGTTAAGAATTTAGCTGTAAATGAACAGACTTTCCCTGTTTCTGTGCTCGTTCCCGCTTATAATGAAGAAGTCGGTGTTGTCAGCACAGTACGGTCGCTGCTTGCGCTTGAATATCCCCAATTCGAAATCATCGTCATCGATGACGGATCAAAAGATGCGACAGCGGAAAAAATGATCCAAGAATTTCAAATGAAAGAAGTACCTTTCGCACTTAGAAAATATTTGGAGACCGAGCACGTTTTAGCGACCTATCAATCTGATTTATTTCCACATATTCGGCTCATTAAAAAAGTAAATGGGGGCAAAGCAGATGCACTGAATGCAGGTATCAATTTGTCCTTGTATCCATACTTTTGTGCAATTGATGGCGACTCCATCCTCGAACAAGATGCACTTTTAAAATCAATGAAGCCTATTATCGACTCAAATGGCGAGGTAATCGTAACGGGTGGCTCTGTCCGTATCGCGAATGGCTCCGTTATTTCCCGCAGTAAAGTAGAACACATTATTCTGCCGCGAAATCCGGTTGTGCTCATGCAAATTGTTGAGTATTTTCGAGCGTTCTTAATTGGCCGCATCGGCTTCAGCCGAATGAATATTTTACTCATTGTCTCGGGTGCATTTGGCCTCTTTAACAAAGAAAGAGTCATTCATGCTGGCGGATACAATAAAAAAACAGTCGGCGAGGATATGGAACTCGTTGTCCGCCTTCATCGCATTTTACAGGAAGAACGATCAAATGAACGAATTGAATATATTCCGGACCCTGTATGCTGGACAGAAGCCCCCGATTCTCTCTCCGTGCTGCGCTCACAACGGATTCGCTGGCAGCGCGGTTTGACAGAGACACTGTTCCTTCATAAAAAAATGTTGTTCAATCCAACATATCGATCGATCGGACTTCTCTCTATGCCATACTTTTTATTTATCGAACTTTTAGGTGCAGTATTTGAATTGGCCGGTTATTTTATCATTGTTGGCGGGTTATTCTTTTCACTTGTTGATCCGAAAATCGCCGGTATTCTGTTTCTCGTTACAATTTTCTATGGGTCGCTCATTTCAGCGCTTGCCGTTTTACTTGAAGAATTAACACTTGGCAAATATCCAAATGTCTCGGATTTGATAAAGCTTTATTTCTGGGCGCTATCGGAAACTTTCTGGTACCGGCCGCTCATGATTATTTGGCGTGTGGAAGGATTATTTGCAACTGTTCGCAAAAAGCAGCACTGGGGCGATATGAAACGAAAGGGAATTTCAAGCTAATAAAGAATGGGGCGGTGTTAGATGAAAAAGATTTTAATTGCGGATGATGAAGACATACTGCGGATGCTTATTGAGGATACGCTCGAAGATTCCGATTTGGGATTTGAAATCGATGAAGCAGAAGACGGACGTGAAGCACTGGATAAAATATTGAACGGTTCGTACGATCTGGTGATTCTTGATTACATGATGCCGCATTTAACCGGTATGGAAGTACTTGAACAACTGCGGCTTTCATCCTTTTATATACCAGTCTTAATGCTGACAGCGAAAGCGCAGGAAACTGACCGCGAGCGTGCGTTGCAAAATGGTGCTGAATACTTTATGTCAAAACCGTTCAGCCCGATTGAGTTGCTTAACCTCGTTGAAAGTATACTTGAAACATCATAAAATCGGCCTAAGTTTAATTACTTAGGCCGATTTTTTTTACTTGTCTTCTTCTGCAAATCGTTTTTTCATGATGTCATAGGACTGTTTCAGCCGTTCTGTATACTGCGGTTCATTCCATTTCTCCCATGTGTACATTTCCACATGTTTAATGACACCATCAGAGGTCTTCGGCAATGTTTGAACTGTTCCGTCGTCTTCTATTAAAGCAGCCGAAACCCCGATCCCTTTTATCGTTTCTGCTGCATTCATCCCTTCTTTGAATAAATCACCGGCTGCAAGCAGCGTACTTGGATCTTTCATGTTCAGCAGCAGCCAAGGAATCCGGATTTCAAACACACCATCCTGTTCATCGTAATAGTAATCTGCGAGCGAATCATACTCCTTCGCTTCTGGATTACTGTTACCAAAACGTAGTTTACCCGTTTCATAGTAGTCAAATGGAAGTGTTTCATTCGTATCTGGCCGAATCATTTCTTTATTCAATGTAAATCGGATCGGATTAAACACACCGCCGTTATTAACCGGCTGTTCGTGCTTTGGCTCCAACATATCAAGTTTAAATCCATATTGATACAAGAATATGTCATAATAGGCATCTACAAGCAGTTGAGCGTTTTCTTTGCCAGCAAACTTTACAACATAATCAGCATTTGATTCATAAAATGACACACCGTTCGCAACATTTGGATGTTTGCTGCCGATGAACGGATTTACATCGAAGAAAAGCATCGGTGTCCGCCTGTTAAACATATCTTTCACATCCATCCGCACATATAAATGCCGTTCATCATGCGTGACAAACAATTTGTTCAATGACTGATTTTCTTCTTCATACAGTGGTTCCTCATCTTTCCAGTCCTCTGTTTTTCCATCTGTTTTCACTTTTAATCGATCGAAACTCATCATTCCAAACTGTTGTTCATTTGTCTCTGTATTTGACCAATACGGACGACGGTCGGGATCATCAAGTTCCATCGTATTCCAAGTCCGTTTAAACCATTCATCTTGCCACGTGAAGACAAGACCGCCCATCATCCCTTCTTCAAGAATATCATCATACAGACGAACGAGCGTATTCCCTTGCTGCTTTTCGCTCATAAATCCTTGATTCCAGCCAAATGTATTTCGATGTGCCATACCTCGGGAGCCTGGAATGCCAAACTCGGCAATTAAAACTGGCATATCGTGTGCTGCTCGTAAGTCATGCAAATACCCTGCATAGTTGTTATTCTCACCGCGATGATCTTTATACTCTGTATATTTCTCATCTATATTCAAAAAATCAGGATAATATGGATATACGTGGTACGACGCAAACAGGCCTGGCCCTTGCTTTTCGATTATTCTATTTGGATCAACAGAAGCAAGATCTTCTTGTTCACTCGGCTCTGCCGGATGATCAAGCAAGTCCGTTGTGGGCCAGTTTGAAAAGCTCATCGGTCGTGTCCATCCATATGTATCCGCTTCATACCCCATTAAAACATCCATTTGACGGGCAAGCCAAATTTCCATTGGATTCGCATTTTCTGTTTTCACAAACCGGCCATTAAAATCAGCCATGCCGATATGCTTTTTACCCATATTGTCTACCATCCATGGATACCACTCAATACCAATAATCCAGCCAATAACATATGGGGATACGTCAGATCGGTAAGTTCCTGACGAATGTCCAACCTTTTTAGGCAGATTCGCTTTGCCATGGATCACGTCAGCAATCGTTTTCATTTCCTTTTGGAACATTTCGGTAATCTCAGGCGTAAAGGCATCAAGTGTTTCTTCAAGCGGCCCTTCATCAATCCAGACACCATGGAAAAGATAAATAGGCTGATCAGAGTGCTCTTCATTATAGCGCTTTAATGCATTGTAAAAACCGGGCGGGTGAATCGTATATACACGAATTGTATTCGCGTTCATTTCACCAATCTTCGTCAGCCAGCGATAATATTCTTCTTCCGTAATCGCTGCTTCTCCTGGGAACGCGCCTGGTTTACCCATGCCTAGATTGACCCCTTTAATGGTGAGGGACACCCATTTTCCATTTCGGTATACTTCAAATCGATCTCCATTGACTTTTGACATATAGGAAAGTCCATTTTCTTTGGCCATTTCCTGTTGATCTGGTGCCTCTGGTGCTTGTAGTTCCATAATGGCCTTCATCATTGGCACATATGTTTTCCAATAAAACGCTTCATCGGGATAAACAGATGCCAGTGTCAAAGCGGCACGCATTTTTGCAAAACCAGCGTACCGGTGAACAGATGAGACGCTTTGAATATCTGCATAATCGCCAGCAAAATAAAAAATATGAGAAGACCCATTCGTATGATGGACAACTGCTGGAAATGAGGCTGGTATTCCCGCCTCGTTCAGCTTCTCACGTCCGGTCGGTGACAAAGCCCACTCGTAATTTGCGATTACTTCTTCCGAATAAACAGGTGCTGTAATATCAAACCAGTATCTGTACGCAGTACTTTCTTTTAAACCGGTCATCGCTTCCCCGTTCTCTGTAAAAGAAAGTGAAATACCTTCTCCTAATACATCACCCGCTTCATCTGATAAAACAATGACTCTTGCATCCTCTTCATGAACGAGAACAAATCCGCTTCCTTCAAATGTCCAATCGTGTCCGCTAGCTTCATATTGATCAACAAGTGACGCATTTATTTCTGGATTGTCTTTTTTTAAATGATCAAACCAACGGCCTGTCCACCCGGTCGGCTGCACATGAAGGTATGCTGCGGCATCTTTCTGCACATCTTTTGAAGTCGGAGAGGCAAACGTATTAAATTCTGTAATAAGAGTCGTCTCTTTTTTTGATACATGACGTTTAATCGTTTCCCATTCTTCTGATTGCAGACCACCATACACTAACTTCGGCCGCTCCCCATTTTCATCATAAACACCATACGTATCTGCCACATAAATGTATTTTGTATTCCCTAGATCATCTGGCAGCGGCCTTGCTTCTTTTTTTTCAGGTATATACCCGTAATATTCCTTTTCATCGCCTGCACCCGTGTACCGGTAATGATTTAGAAGCCATGATAGACCGCGATGCTCCCGTCTGTCTACTGTCGGGACTGTTTTATCAAGTATGACAATGTCTCCTTCATGTTCGGGAAGAAACTCCCAAACAATACGTGGGATGAACACGATGATAAGCAGTCCAATTAGTATCAATACATATTTTTTAATGATCAGCACCACCTTGTGCTTCATCCGGATACAAAATTCTCCCGTCTTGAACCGGTGTGTGTAAAAAGCTTAACACTGTTTCCGAAAGTTGAAGGGGCGGATACGGTTTCGTCAAATAATGTTCAATGCCATATAAGCACATTTTTTCATCCGCCCGATCAAGCGCCGATGAGATGATAATGGGAATATTCTTCGTTTGGACCTCTTCCTTTAGCATGCGAACAAGATCCCAGCCATCCAGTTCTTCTCCAAGCATAATATCAATGACAATTCCGATAAGCGGTCTCTGCCTCGCTTCTTCAAACGCTGATTGTGGACTTGAATGATAGATAACCGCGAACCCTTTCATTTTTAATTCTTCTGAGAGGAGCATTGCTAGACTCGTGTCGTCTTCTACAAGCATCACTGTATCGCGCCCTTCTAATGTTTCCTGTGCAACGGCTTCATTTTTATTCGGATGAGCGAGCGGTATCGTAAACTTGACGGTTGTCCCTTTCCCTTCATCCGAATCGATCGATATTTTCCCGCTATGCTTTTCAACAATTTCACGGCAAATGGCCAGTCCAAGGCCCGTTCCGCCAATTTTTCGGCTAGCACTATTGTCAATACGCTGAAATTTTGTGAATAGCTTCGAGACTTCCTCTGTCGGAATGCCGATCCCTTGGTCGCGGACAACTACTGCTAAATCGGCTTGTTCATTTTTCAGCATAATGGTCACTTGTCCGCCTGCTGGTGAAAACTTCACTGCGTTGCTTATGATATTTGTCATCACTTGGATGATCCGTTCCCGGTCCGCATAAACCGTTACATCAGCAGCTTCATCTACAATCGTAAAATCATGAACTGTTTTAGACCGGAACTGTGCGGCTGTTTCAACAATCACTTCATTCATTTTAATCGCGGACATGCTATACACTTGGCTGCCTGCTTCCATCCGCTGCAAATCAAGAAAATCATTAATTAAGTTTGTCAACCGCTGTGCTTCTTTATAGATCGTCTCCAAATAACGCTTTTGCTTTAGCGGCTTTAGCTCCTTTGTCATCAGTAATTCTGTAAATCCGAGTACGCTCGATAGCGGCGTACGCAGTTCATGGCTTACTGTGCTGACAAGCTCTGTCTTCATCTTATCCACTTCATGTTCTTGCGTAATGTCCCGGTGCACGAAAATAGTTCCCGTCTTCTCTCCATCTAACATAGTAGATGTACTGTATACATCGATTACACGCTCTTGACTTCCATGAATCACATAAGAAAAGTGCCTCAATTCATTTGATTGATTTGCCAAACAAGCTTCAAAGAATGCCCGGAGCTCTTCCGGATTTTCTGTTTTCTTTGTAAAAGTATCCAGCCATTCCTCTCTTAATACGAGCGCCTCTTCTGTCATCACACCGAAGTCCATTAATTCATAAAGAGCCTTGTTATGCTGCACCATGTCCCCTTCGTAAGAAATAAACTGAATGCCTTCATGAATATTATTCACGATACTTTCATTCAACGTCCGCTCTCGTACCGCCTGTTCATAAAGCTGAATACGTTCAATCGCCAGATAAACACGGTTTAATAGCCCATATAAATCTTCCTGCTCCTTATTGGAAAAAGTCCGGCCAATTCTTGAACATCCAAATAAAGCAATAACCCCGCCATCTGGATTTCTTATACCTGATATATAATCGTGGACATACACATTCCCATCTGCAAGTCCTTTTTCATGTAGGGCTTCCCTTTTCACTATAAAATAAGGTGTTTCTTCCAATCGTCGATCTACATAGTCGATTCGATTCTCCATAAAGTCATTGAACATAGCAGTTGTAAGTCCTTTTAGTGCGTACTCGCCGCTTTCCCGTAGCCAGAACAATCCGAGATCAATTTCATACACTTTATCAAAATAACGAAGGACGGAATCCGTCAGTTCTTGCTTATCAAGTGAAAAAGACAGCACATGATTAAGCTCGTTGTAGCGTTCGAGCCGCTCTTTCGTTTGTTCTGTTTCCTTAAGCGATTCCTCCATTTTCAACTGCCGCTCCTGTAGCTCATCTTGCTGCATCATTAATTCTTCGTTTTGAGCGGTAAGCTCTTCTTCTTTATCTTGAATCGTATGAATCATCGTGGCAAAGGAAGAAGCTAAAACCCCAATCTCATCGTTCCGATTTAGCGGGAGCAGTGAGAAACTTTTGCCGTCAGCATAATGATCCGCTACACGCCGCATATGTTCAAGCGGCTTGACAATGTCATTGATCGTGCGCCAAATAAGGGTCGAAATAATAACAATTAACATAACGATCAAGCCCATCATAGCCATCGTATACTGACTGGATTGTTCCAGCATTTGTGATGACAGCTGTTCAAGTTCATCATCAATATTTACCTTATATGCTTTTGTATCAGCCATGAATTGGTCGACCATATCCCCCACTCCGCTTTTTGAAAGCTTGCTCAGCCCTTCGTAATCATTCGCTTTTACAAACGCAATGGCCACCGGCAACGTCTCGTTTTCGTATGGGATAAGAAAGGCAGCTAATTCATCTGCCAGTTGACTTTCTTGCGATGTCAGTTTCAATTTCCCTAACTCATTTAATGTTTCTTTTACTTGTTCTAGATCTTCATAAATGCGCGTTCGTTCACCCTCGTCCTTAAAAGCGTAATAACCTCGGGCACTGTAAAACAAATCATGCAAAGAATCTCGTAACTCTTCTAAAATGAGCTGTTTATCATAAAGTTGCTCACGCTTTTCTATCATTTCATCTTGCTTATTTTCCATATATAAATAGGCTCCCGTTCCAATAAGAACGAAAACAAAAAGCATCGACAGCACCGCACGTAAATAACGACGTCGAATGCCTGATTTCGACAAAACTTCCATCCTAACTCCCCCATTCGTGCTTCTTCTTTCCATTATAATCCTCTATCACACCCCCGGAAAGCAAAAAAACCCGCACAGATGGCGGGTTATTGGTTATCTGATGAAAACATATAATGACGTTCATTAAAGGTAATAGAAAAAACGAGCGCAAGCGCAAGCATATTCCCCATAAGGGAACTTCCTCCATAGCTAATAAACGGCAATGGTATTCCAGTAATCGGAAGTAAACCAATTGTCATACCAATATTTTGAAACGCATGGAACGTAATCATCGCAATCACGCCGGCACACATATACGAATAATACGGCACTTTCGTTGCGAGTGCGAGTTTCGTAATGTGGTAAATAAGCACAAAAAATAAGCTAACAACGATCGACGCCCCGATAAAACCGTACTCTTCTCCGATTATACTGAAAATAAAATCTGTATGGCTTTCCGGCAAATAGACTTCACGAAAACCAAATCCTTTTCCCATCGTCTGGCCCGATCCAATCGCGAGCAATGATCTTGTTAAATGGAAGCCGGTCGTGCTTTCATAATTATACGGATCAAGCCACGAATAAATACGTCCAAATTGATATTGCTTGACACCAAGATATTTTTCCAATATGGCTGGTTTCCAAAGTACCAAATAAAAAATGAGCGTGATCAATGCCGTAGCACTACCAAAAAGCGGTACTAAAATACGCCACGTAATGCCCGAGACGAAAATCATTCCGAGCAAAATAGCAATCAGCACGAGCGATGTTCCAAGGTCGGGCTGCTGCATAATAAGCAGGAGCGGTACAGCTGTCGTTGCGCCAAGCTTTACGAGCAGCATAAAATCACTTTGAATCGTCTTAATCGGATTTTTCACATGATGATTCGCCATAATACGCGATAGCGTCAAAATGAGGAATATTTTAAAAAACTCGGATGGCTGAATTTGCCCGATTCCCGGAAACCGGTACCAACTTTTCGCTCCATTAATCGTCGGTGCAATCGATGACGGTGCAATAATTAAGAAGACTAACAGAAAAATCCCGATGCCATATAAATACCACGACATCCCATGATATTGATCCGAGTCAAAGCGGATAAACAACGTAATAATCCCGATACCAACCACATACCAGACAACTTGCCGGACGACAAAGTTTGTACCATATTGCCCGGTCGTCTGTGCACTGTAAATCGCGACGCAGCTGACAACAAATAGCATAAACAATATTAAAAACAAACCGTAATCAATCCGGCTTGATTGTTGTTCAGTATTCATTTAAATTCCTCTTTCTTCTGGAATTAGACCAACTATTATTATACCGTTATTGTGCCATTGTACAACAGTCAAACGGTTCAAAAGCAAAAATCTATATGAAATGAATACAGGCGTGCTACAATAACCATATCGCACAATAGAAAGGATGTTTTTAAGTGGAAGAAATTAAAACAAGCGATCAATTTGAACAACTAATTGCCGGCAGCGAACCGGTTATCGTTAAATTTTATGCTGGTTGGTGCCCGGACTGCACACGCATGGATATGTTTATTGACGACATTATCGCAGACTACGGACAATACAAATGGGTGAAAATCAACCGGGACGATTTCTCAGACATCGCTGAAAAGTACGATGTGATGGGCATTCCGAGTCTTTTGCTGTTCCAAGACGGCGAAAAATTGGCTCATCTCCACAGCGCCAATGCGAAATCACCGGAAGAAGTACGCGACTATTTAAAAAATTTACCTGCTTAACACGAAATATAAAATAAACCGGCCCACTTCACTTGAGGGCTGGTTTGTTTTATATTATGCACGAGTTTCTTGTTTTCGGTGCAAATCCTGATTTAAAAACGCTTCCCGTCTAACCGTTCGAGCCCTTGCTGCAACTGTTCTGTATTTAGTTCATCACCGATCACGACGATGACAGGCGGGCGTTTAAGCGGCTGCGGCTGAAAAAATGGCACGCCGTACGCATATTGAAACAGTTCCGGACGCTCACCTGAATCTTCAAATTTCACAAATCCCTTTATCCGTAGAACAGAATCTGGTAAACTGGCTACCCATTTTGTAAATTCAGCGCGTGGTACGTGATTTGTAAATTCATATGCCATTGTTCGTACATGCAAATGATGATGAGCATGATGGCCGCCATCTGAATCACTGCCGCCGCCAAATACGATCTCTTCGTCCATTTTCCCAAACACCATTTCCTGTAAAACTACTTTTTCATTCAATGATCGGATCTCTTCTTTTATTTTAGCGAGCGCTTCAATCGGCACTACATCTTTTTTTGTCAGTGCCACCACATCACTCCACCTTGCCTGGTCTTCCATCAGCTTCCGGTGTGCAATGGGCAAACGGTTTCGTTCCATCCAGCGTGCGCAGTCAACAAGTGTAATGATCCCCTTCACATTAATCTGCATCGCAATGACTGGGGACGTACAGGCATCCAGTACTTCCATCGGATGAGCAGCCCCTGTCGTCTCGATATAGATCACGTCCGGATGGTGCTCTTTATAAAGTGTCAGCAGTTCCACTTCAATTTCATCTTTGATTGTGCAGCAAATACAGCCATTCAGCATATCCCGCACGGCCGTATCTTCTCCAAGCATCGCTGAATCAACAGACATGGAGCCAATTTCATTCATTAAAACTGCGACTTTCCGTCCTGCTTTTTTCTCCTTATCTAGTAACTGCATGAGCAGCGTCGTTTTTCCGCTTCCAAGAAATCCCCCGATAATATATAAATCTGTTTTCATTTCGCCACACCTTTCACACATCGTACTTGTTATGATTTGAGTATTTAATCCTATTCTTTATTTTAACGCAAAGACACTGCCTGCAGAAACCAAAATAAAAAGCAGAAGAACAAGTCTCCCGCTTTATTCCGGTTTCATAACCAGCACTAGCTTTTCAGTAATCAAGTTGAGTATTGCTTTAAGGTCCATATCTTTCCGCTCGCCATGTGAACATGCTTCTTTCATTACTTCAAGTAATATGTACTGTTCCTTAGACATAGATTCAATGAACGCTCCTTTTCTGAGATAAAATCCCTTTACATGTATATAATCCAATTATATACATGTAAAGGGATTTTTGTATATAAGTCATTCATCATTTCTCACTGGACTTATTGCTGTTTAACGGTATAGGAACATGATCCAAATGGTGCAATTTTCTTTATATCTATCTAATCATGTGACCAGTATTCCCTCGTCCTATTCTATGTCCTCTCTACCCAGTCTGCTTTGAATAGAACCTTCATGCACAGCTTCACATCACAGACCTGTGTGATGTGGCTGAAAATCCCTTGTGAGCGTCGCTACTCTTCACTTAAATACAGTGTCATAATTACCTTCAGTAACAAATGAATCCACAACTAAGAAAATGACAAATATACCCTCGTTGTTCTGACTCAAATTAAACTAATTCTTCTATTAAATTTTTTAAAAAAGGGAGTGTTTCCAAAGATGGAGACACTCCCTTTTATCGTGACTGATCATCCGCTCAAAAATTTCGAGGCAGTCTTCTCATCTTACTAATTGCTCTGCTTTATTTTCATCCAAATGATACACATGCGTTACAGCTGCTTCTTCGATGTCTCTAAATGCCCAGTGGTCAGCTGATATATCCCTGAAGGTAGACTTAGCTACACCATTAAGTGGCCCCCGTTCAAATAGACGGTTTAGCATGACAACGGCCTGTGCACGTGTAATCGGCTGTTCCGGCTTGAAACTGCCATTTCCAAAACCGGTGATAATCCCGATTGATGACACATGAGCAATTGCATCTGACGCCCAATGCTCGGCCTTGATATCTGTAAAGTGTTTCGCTTTTTTAGTATTATCACATAGCGCTGATTCATTTTGTTTGTCGCACATACTTTTCACCCATCGACTCGCGATTGCGGCTACTTGCGCACGAGTAACAGACTGATCTGGCCGGAAGGTACCATCCTTAAATCCAAAAATCATACCAGCTTCTTTCGCAAGCTCAATTTGTTTAAATGCGAACGAACGTTTTGTATCTTTATAAGAAGGTGTTCCATCTCCTTTATAAGAAAGGTCGAGATTCCGAATGAGCATCGAAGCCATCTGTGCACGTGTCACTGATTCACTTGGCCGGAACGTTCCATCTTTAAATCCAGAAATATATGGTTTGTGAGTGGCGGTATATTTCTCCGCAAAATACTCTTCCGCACCATCCAGATAAACCATTGTAAACGTTGAGAACTTTTGAATCTCAAATGTGACGCCAAGCTCACCCGGCTTATATTCTACGATGCGACCACGAATTACTTCTTTCGTACCATCGCTATGTTCAATAAAGATCGCCAAGTTGAGCAGAATGACATCACGTTCTGCTTCATCCTTCGGCAGCGCACCTTCAATCGGGAGAGTCAACGTAACGGGACGGTTTTGCATGTTGGTCTCAATAGTCATTGGTCGACCAAGCACTTCAATTGTGGCTGTATTCAATCCAGCAATCTCGCGTACCGACTCTTCCTGCTTTGCCCGATCTTCAATCTCGATTTTCTCTTCTTCTTTTTTCACAGGAACGATGCGGAAATACAACTCTTTATTAAAATCCTTCATAGATGGAGCAGGAATGGAAATTTTTACGTTAGCTGTATCAATCGCAAGCGACGCATCAACTCCTGCGAGAGAATGCATTGCCTCTTTAGGAACAGATATATTGGTTTCCGCCACTTTATCATTCGGATCTGGAATAACAATACGGGCGGCTTTATCAGTTGAAGCGTGGACAAACGCTTCCGCTTTTTCTCGTGTAAACGTAACCGTATCTTTCACCGTTCCATCCGCTTCGGTGCGACGCTGAATCGGAGTCTGCACCACAACCGCGTCACTTCCATCCGTTACTACATCTACAGCGATTTCCTCAACCGCCGGATCTGTCGGGGCCAATACTACAACAGCCGTCCACTTTGCGTAAATCACGGTGTCTGATGTAATGTCTTTTGTGAAATCAAAGGCCGTTTTGAAATCTGCGTCAGCGTACCAGCCTCTAAATATAGAGCCCGCTTTTATTGGATCGGCAGGTTTTGTGACCTTCTCACCATATGTGATCGAAGCGTCGGACAAGTCCGTGCCGTTGAATGTCACTTTGTATTCATTTAC
>NZ_MRWQ01000002.1 GCF_001906925.1 Domibacillus mangrovi | reverse complement strand
ATATATAAAGTCAACAATATAAATGGGCATACGATATTTATATGAAGGAACAGCTTCAAATCGCCATCAACCGGCAGCAGATGGGGCAGCCGTCACTCGCTTTTCAAACATGGATTTTGAGTGAATGGGATAAAAGGGGAAAGATTCCAGTCCGCTATATTCGTACAACCCGTTTACCCGCTGTAGAAGAAGAATCGCTTGAAGTCTATCTGTACCTGGCTGAATATTTCCGACAGATTGAAGAGGATCCACATGCTAAAGAGGTAGAAACATACGTACATAAGCTAGTTGATGAGAAAAAGCTTAAGCAGGTTCATTTTTTTGAATGGCAGCTTTACGAAATAATGAAAGAAGGTCATAAAGAAGATATCTCAAAATAGAGACAAATTCTATTTGCTTTCCCCGAAAACACCGCTTCTTTGGAAGTGGTGTTTTTTTGTTTTATATATTGGTCACGAATAAGGCCATTCTTCCCACCTGCTCATTGGACTGAACCCTTCATAATTCCTTGATGCTAGAGTCTTCTCGCCTAAAACGATAAATAATTTCATGCGGCATTGTTAGTGGTTGCTAAATGTGAATGAGCAGCTTTTTCGATATACTAGTGGAAAATGTTATTGAAAAGGGGATACCATGGTGGGGAAAATTTTAGTCGTAGACGATGATAAAAATATACTTGAGCTCGTAAGTGTCCACTTAACGCAGGCGAGATATGAGGTACTGAAAGCAGAAAACGGAATACAGGCACTTGAGATTTTGCAAAATGAATTTCCTGATATAGCTGTAATCGATGTCATGATGCCGGGGATGAACGGTTTTGAGTTAACAAAGAAAATTCGTGAAGAACAGGATATCCCTATCTTACTATTGACCTCAAAAGGTGAATTAGAGGATAAGGAACAGGGCTTTCTTGCGGGTTCGGACGATTATCTGGTGAAGCCGTTTGAACCTAAAGAACTTTTATTTCGCATCTCTGCTATTTTAAGACGTTATGATAAGCCGACAGATGCGATCCTGCAAGTTGGATCTGTGACGATTAACCGTAAAAGTTTTGAAGTAACAGCAGGCCCTAGTACGTTATTCATGCCATTAAAGGAATTTGAAGTTCTTGCATTACTTGCATCCAAGCCAAATCAAGTATTTCAGCGTGCTGCAATTATGGAGAAAATTTGGGGCTATGACTATGAAGGTGATGAGCAAACGCTTAATACGCATATTAAACGAATTCGTAAGCGACTTGTAAAACTTGCAGGAGACGTTGAAATAGTCACAGTACGGGGTGTCGGCTACAAACTAGAAGTGTGTAACTCATGAAATCCTTGTATGGAAAATTCATGCTGACGACAGCGTTAATCATGTTGCTTAGTTCGATTGGCGGGTTTTTGTTGACGAACTCGTATTATCACCGCGTAATGAAAGAACGCAATGACGAGAAAAATGTTGAGATCGCTGAGACGATTGTTGCTCATATTGAACAGGCCCCCCAACTCGATTTAGCTAATTATTTAACGACAATTGGTGGCATTGGGTATCAACTTTATGTTGTGGATGAATTGGGTAAAGAATTTTTTTATGGGGGTGAATACCGTGTAAAAGATTTAGATAATTCATCTGTGAAAAGGGTGCTTGGGGGCAATATTTATCATGGTATGAAGAATTTTCCGCGAGAGACGTTTGTGACAGGGTTCTTCGCCAATGAAATGTCAAATACGATTGGTGTCCCATTTAAATATGATAACAAGCAATATGCACTCTTTATTCGGCCAGATATTAATCTTTTATTTAGCGAGGTCCATACAATCATGGGGGGGCTCATCATTGCTACTGCTCTTTTAAGTTTGCTTGCAATGTTGGTGGTAGCGAAAATGCTCATTGTACCCATTACTCAATTAACTGTCGCTACAAAGCGTATTACAAATGAAAATTATGATATGCAATTGAAAATAGATCGGCAAGATGAGATTGGCCAATTAGCGGCCAGTTTTAATACGATGATGGGGCGGCTTCAGGAGAATGATAAAATGCGCAAGGAATTCATCAGTAATGTTTCTCATGATTTTCAATCACCATTGCTGAATATTCAAGGCTATGCGGGTTTAATTAAATCAGCCAATGTATCAGCTGAAGAACGTGAAAGATATGCGGACATTATTCAATCAGAAACCAATCGCTTATCAAAACTAACGCGTCAGCTTTTGCTAATAACATCTTTGGATCAATCTTCTCGAATAATGAAATATCAAAATTACCGGCTAGATGAACAGTTAAAAGCATGTGTCAATAAATATCGCTGGCGGCTCGAGGTAGAGCACATTAACTTATGCATGACAATGGAGCCGACCATTTACCGAGGTGATGCGGCTTTATTTGAAAATGTTTGGGATAATTTAATTACAAATGCGATTAAATATAACCGTTTAGAAGGTGAAATTCACATTACATTGGAAGTGAAAGATCATTATATTGAGGTGATTGTGCAAAACACAGGTATAGGAATTTCAGAGTCCGAACAAATGCAACTATTCGACCGTTTTTACCGAGCGGATGCGTCGCGTACACGAGAAGGGACAGGTCTTGGGTTATCAATTGTGAAACAGATTGTCGAGTTGCATAAAGGTGAAATTCATGTCACGAGTGTGCCAAATGAAGAAACTACTTTTACTATTAAATTACCTCAATTGTAATGCAGGGTTCATATAGAGTTCATGTTGACAGAGTAATCTAATTACCATAGTAATAAAAAATCTATGGAGGTTAGAAAAATGGAAGCGAAATGGAGTTTAAGATTAATTCGTCTAGCGGCAATCTTTGGCTTATTGGGGGCAATACTAGGTTCACATATGGCAGGTTCCGGCAGCTATCAATTCCGCCCAATCCATGCTCACATTTTAGTTGTAGGCTGGTTATCAGTCTTTGCGTGGGGCATGTTCTACCGGGTGTACAAAATTAAATCTTCAAAATTAGTCGCAACTCATGGATGGACGGCAGTAATTGGCTCAATCGGTTTAACAGCAGGTATGTGGTTAAATGCAATACAACCATTTAATGTGAACGAAACATTCGCCTTACTATTCTACATCGTTGGTGGAGTGATCTTATTAATAAGTTTCGGATTATTCATCATCACCACGTTCATGATAGATAATAAGGAAGATAAGTGAACGTAATGAAATTCCTAAAAGAGAAAAAAAGATGGCTTGCTATTTTGTTATGCTGGCTAATTGGAGCAGCTGCACTCTCTAGCTTTGCCCCTGGAGCAAAAGAACAAACCTCTCCCAACAAAAATGCAGGTTTGCCTGAAACGGCTGCGTCTATTCAAGCAGAACAAGCGTTAAAAGAATATTTCCCTTCATCTGAAGGTGTCCCATTGTTTGTCGTTGTTCATGACAAAGCCGGTTTAAAAGACAACGATGTTGAAAAAGCAATTACTCATATTGAAAAAGTAATGAATGAGGCAGAAGAAGAGTTAACAGTTGTCCCGTTATCTAAAATGCCGCAACAAGGACGAGCCTCGTTCTTTTCAGAAGATAAAACCACTTTCTTCTTGCCAGTATTATTTCCTCAAGGCATGGAGAACAAGGGTGTTAAAACTAAGTTAGATGAGCTGAAAATAGAAATAGCAAATGAGATTCCAGTTCATTTGGATACATATTTCACAGGTCCTGTAGGAATCGTTGCGGATACGTATGAAATGTTTTCCAAAGCAGACGTTGTGTTAATCCTTGCAACAGTCGGTTTAATCTTCGTTCTTTTAATCGCTATTTATCGTTCGCCATTATTAGCATTTATTCCGTTAATCGGTGCCGGTATTGTCTACACGATTGTAGATAAATTAATAGGATTGATGGGGAAATATGATTGGTTTGCAATCGACAGCCAGTCTTTATCGATTATGATGATTTTACTGTTTGCGATTATTACGGACTACTCCTTGCTGATATTTGGACGTTTCAGAGAAGAATTGGAAAAGGATTTACCTACAAATGATGCAATGAAACACGCAGTGAATTTTGTTAAAGAACCTGTCTTCTTTAGTGGGGGAACGGTATTTTTAAGTATGTTGACATTGTTCTTTGCCGTTTACGAACCTTACCGTGGCTTTGCGCCTGTGTTTGCTGTTGCGGTAGCCTGTATGTTAATCGCAGGTTTAACGTTAATGCCGTCATTATTTGCCATTGCAGGTGAAAAATCATTCTGGCCATCAAATCCACGTAAGCGCGCTATTAAACGTGCAAATAAGGAAAAATTCTGGTATAAGCTTGGCCGTTTCGTAACGGAAAAGCCATGGATTTCATTCATTCCAATCGTGATTGTGTTAATTTTCTTTACTTCGATGATCAGACAGACTAATTACTCGTTCAATTTGCTGGACTCCTTCCCACAAGAAATGTCGTCCATTCAAGGATACAATCAATTAAATGATTCTTTCTCTGCGGGGGCGATCGCTCCAAGTACGGTCATTATTAAAGCAAAAAAAAAATTGTCACAAGAGCAGGTTCAAAATTTAGTAGACGAATTAGATCATCTGGATAGTGTGTCTAAAGCAGAAGTACAAGGTGAGCCCTACGCTAAAGATCATCAAAATGTGGCGAAAATCAATCTTGTGTTGAAAAATAATCCATATACTGAAAATGCGTTTGATGATATTGAAAATCTTCGAGATGATTCGAATAAAATATTAAAAGCGAGTAATATTGACGGTGCCAAGCTATGGATCTCAGGGGAAACTGCACAAAATGCAGACATTCGTAATGCCAGCCATGGTGATGAAATCCGGATTATTAGTTTGATGACGGTATTAATCATGGTTATGCTTGGTATCCAAACGCGTTCATTATTAGCACCCGTATATATGATGGCAACTATTCTTTTATCATTCGGAGCGGCACTTGGATTTACTGTATTCTTCTTTCAAGACTTGCTTGGTTACGGAGGTATTAGTTATCGCATACCTTTGTATACATTTGTGTTTTTAGTAGCCCTTGGGGTCGATTATTCAATTATGTTAATTTCACGCATTCGTGAAGAAAAAGAAAGATTACCAATCAAGGATGCTGTTCGTGAGGGTATAGGTAAAACAGGAGGGGTCATCTCTTCTGCAGGTTTAATCTTAGCTGCAACCTTCGCCGTTTTGATTACTCAACCGGTAATGGAACTGCGGGTATTCGGATTCGCCGTTGCTATTGGCGTCATTGTCGATACATTCATTGTTCGCCCAATCGTTATCCCTGCATTGATTGTAATATTAGGTAAATATAGTTTTTGGCCTAAGAAAGTAAATTAGATGGAACTAAGATTAGCCCTCAGTCAAAATGGAGGAATAGTAGGATAACGTATTTGAAACTTTTTAGAAGATGATTGAAACAACAAAAAGATTTACTTGATTCATTATCCGGACGTACTTATTTTGAAAAAATGGTTTTATATGTACCAAAAGGTGGTACTTACTGCTATAATTTAAATTAAAATAGTAGGGGGACTTACAATGTCTAGTACTGAAGATATGAAAAATGAGAAGCAGCAAATGGAGAGCATTCTATCTGCTCTCAATGATTCTAAAGGTCTTGAATTTATCACGGCTGAACATGGTGTTTACACTCTTATATCAAATGGGATTCCAATGGAAAATGTTGAAGGGTACGATGATGCTTACTTCACCTTTTCGCATTCAAAAACTAAATACAAAGTGACCATGAAATCCAATGAGAATGACCGTTTCCAAATTGATAAAATAGAGGTCATTTGATTCGCATGTTATAGAGAATAAGAGACAAAGCTATAAAACGTAAAGAACACACTTATAGGATGGATGTCCACATGAAAAGATCACTTCATTAGAAGGTGGTCTTTTTTATTTCTTTAGGTGAGTAGAAAAAAGTAATATCTTAGTCGACTAAAAACAGAACCAAAATAGGTGAACCTTTATGCAAAGGAATACGTAAGAGGACATAGGTGCACAGGTTACTAAAGTACAAGATACAAAGCGGTATTGGTATTAACATATGTGTGTACTTAAGCTCGTTAGCCTGTTTGGAGAGATTAAGAGGGATTAGAACAGGGAACAGAGAAAACGAGGTGCAACAATAAATGGGATTGATCCTTTGCTACTTAATTGTATCCCTCTATCAAGTACGATGTTTTCACTTGTCATTCAGTTAGTTGCATCGCAGGCTAAAAATAAGGAAATGGCTTCAACTTCATCTGTTTTTTCCATAAATAAAAGAAGATTGAACATGATGCTTCCCTTTAATTTGGGGAATCGAAATTAAATTAATGTAGAAAAATGTCGTTAGTTTGAATTTTCAAAAAAGTAAAATATGAGCAATTTGCATGTTATACTACTTGAAAGCGCATACATGTTTTAAAAAATCCAGATGAAATGAGTGAACGACTATGTTATTAGAAGACTTGATACATCGTTTTGAAATAGTGAAAAAGCGTAACCCATTACATGCTAATGAATTACTGGATTATATTCAAAAAAGTTATATTCAAGGGGAATTATCTATTGTTGAATATAAAAATCTTTTTTTTGAACTGGACAAACGTGGAGCGAAAAAGCCAAGTGCGTTTTTTGGAGAAGTAAGGCCTGATGATTTTGAAGAAATCAAATTGAGTTCTAGCATTTAACAAATCAAAATCGAATATTAACGGACAAAAAGTGACCTTCATCATCTGGAATTCCGAAAGTAGATAAAAAACAAGCGCCAGTCCTTATTGATAAGGATAGGTGCTTGTTTAGTTGTTCGGGAAAGAATGGAAATTGACGATCCATATAGCTCCCACCGTTGTTGAAATGGCCAACTCACACATCACCTAGCTTATGAATAGTTTATCCCGCATTAACGGGCAGTAAGACCCCTTCTTCAAGACTTCGAAAAGAAAAGAAGAATAAGCAGGGGATCAACTGCCCGTAAAAGCCCGATTGGTTCGGGTCGGCCGAAGCCGGTCACTCAGGTATTGCCGCAGGACGCGGCGCTTTTTACCTGAGTTCCTTTTTATTCAGTGGGGCTAAGAGGAAGGCAGACTAAGAACATCACGTCCTGTGACAACGTCTGCATAATTCACATCGTGTGAACCTAACCCCCACTGAATGAAGTCTCACTTTATAGGAAATTCTTAAATGAAGATGATGGTATCTGATGTATCTTTTGATGATGTTACGCTCAAAAAAAGATTGCGTCATATTCGTTAGTCATGTATAGTTATTAAAACCAAGTAAAATACTTTGTATAGGGGGAAATTAGAATGACAACGAAGCAACTATTAAAAGTAACAACGAGTGGAGAATGGGAAAACGGTGTAAAGACATCTATTTCTATCCGTGATTTCGCACCGTTTATTGTAGATGAGCCGAAAAGTTTAGGAGGAACAGATGAGGGTCCGAATCCCGTTGAATTGGTGCTTGCTGGATTGACAAGTTGCACATCGGTAACAATCGCTTTTGTTGCAAAAGAGCAAAAGTTTGCTTATGATGCCGTTCAATTTGAAAATGAAGGTACACTAGATTTACAGGGATTTGCAGGGGTGAGAGGTGTGAAGCCACATTTTGAAACAGTTCATGTTGATGTCTTTTTAAAAACGGAAGAAAGTGAAGAGCGCATTGCTGAATTAAAAAGAGAAGTTGAAAGAAGATGCCCTGTTTTAAGTTTGTTAACAACAGCTGGAGTCGAGGTAACATCAAACTGGGTAAAAAAATAAAAAATGTGTAAATTAATGAATAATTAACATTTATTTATCTTTTTGGTCATTTAAAAAGTTTTTCTATCTCGTATGATGAAACAGTGAGACAAATAAGATTTATTATAAGTGAAAAGAGCTTTCGTATGAAGAAGCTTTTTTTTCTTATAGATATTTCTAGTGGGAAAGCTGTCAATATGATGGAATAGACGTAATTCAATATGAGGACGCGCGAAGGAAGTACTTATAATCTCCTCCTAGTAGACAGATAAAAGAATAAATACCTTTATCGTCAACTTAGGAGGGGATCTATCGGTGGGTCTAGTACTAAAATATATCTTCTATGCTGAGTGGCAAGGCTATCACGAAGAGGATAAAGGTACCTCCGCTTGCTGATAGACAGGAAACTGGATGGAGAAGCATGTTCCTTTACCTACTTCACTTGTCACTTCGATCAGTCCATTCATGCCTTTTACAATACTAAAGGCTACCATCATCCCAAGCCCGGTTCCTTTATCTTGTTCCTTTGTTGAAAAATAAGGCTCGCCAAGGCGATTTAACTGATGTCGTGTCATACCTATACCTGTATCTTGTATGTCAATTTGAACATTGGACTCATTTGAGAGTAAGCTCAGCTGGAGTTTCCCACCATTCGGCATGGCCTCTATTCCATTTTTTAATATGTTAATTATACCTTGTTGTAGTTTACTTCTTTCACCTAGAATGGAATAATCTTTCTGTTTGTTAAAAGTGAAGCTAATTTGAACAGCATTCATATTAGACAAAGGGGTGATGATTTGAATTATAGATTGAATTACCTCAAGGACGTCTACTTTCTCTACCATGACAGGCGCAGGTTTAGCAAATGTTAAATAATGATTAATGATTTCTGTTGCCCGGTCAATCTCTTGTATAGCGATCTCTAAGTATTGTTTTCCATTTTGCATGGATGTATTTTCAGATAACAGTTGCATGAAACCTCTGGCTGTCGTTAATGGATTCCTCACCTCGTGAGACATACTAGCTGCTAGGTGGCTAACAATCTCTAGTTTCTCAGATTTTCGCACGAGCTCTTCTGTTCTTTTTCTTTCCGTGATATCTTCATAAATGCCAAAAACACCAATCATTTTTTTGGCCACTAAAACTGGGACAAACGTGATCGTATAGTCGATAAAGGAGTGTTCTCCCACTTCAATCGTTGTTTCAAAACTTTGAGGCTTTCCTTGAAGCGCTCTTTCAAAATACTGTGTTGAATATAATTTTTTTAGCTTAGAAATCAACTGATCTTCCCGCTCATTTGTCCAACTTATTTTAGCGTGGTTTATATGTGAAATTTCTCCTTCCATATCAAATAAAACAATCGTATGCGGATGGTTTTCAAAAAGGGAACGATACCGTTGTTCACTTTCTACAAGCATCTTTTTTGTTTTTTCTAGTTGGTGCGTTCTGCTTCCTACGATCTTTTCCAAATGAGTATTTACATAAGATAGCTCTTCATTTTTTATAGATAATTGAACCGTTCTTTCCTTCACTTTGTATTCCAATGTTTCATTTAAATGTTTAATATTACTCAATATTTTATCATTTTCATAGAGTATAATCGCATGTCTGATCATAATAAAGACCAGTACAGCGATGAAGCTAATAAAGATAGTTAATAATTCATTTTTTTGAAAAAAAGCGACTACAATCAAAATAATAACACTTATATAAGGAATAATCAGCCGGCTTAATTTGAAAACGGTCTGTTTTTTAATCTTATTTTCATCGTTCTTTTTATCTGCCCTTTTTTCGAAAAAACTGGATAATCCTATGATTAATATGGCCATACTCCATAAAGGTTCTATTAAAGTAAACGGTTCTAGTCTATTAAATATGGATTGATAAAGCCAAATAGAGTCAACTATAACGTATAGCATCATGCCGCTTAATTGTAGTAAAAATAATTTAAGAGGAAAAAATTTCTGATAAGATAAATAAACGAAAATGATCGCTACCAAGGTGCATAAATAACTAATGGAGAAGCTGAAAGAAACAATTATATAAAACAAAGAGAATTGTGAATCGAACAAAATCGGTTTAAGCAAGTACACCCAACTGACCGTGAATAAAACAGTGACAACGATGCATGCTTCAAACCATAACTGCCAGATGCGGTATTTTTCTTTGTCTGTGTATACTTTATAAAGCAAGGCGGATAAGTACAACAATACATTGATGATCCAAAACAAATCCGCCCATCCAGGAAAGATGTAGACAGGTCCTGTCTGAAGGTCATATCTCCATAATAATTGCGCTAGAAGAACACTAAAGCAACTCATCAGTAAGATGAGCCAATACTTCCTTTGCTCTCTTCGGACACTTTGAATATTCATATAAATAAAGAGAGCTGAAATTAAAGGGGCAATCAATGAAAAAAGGCCACCGCCGAAATATTTTAGTTCTTTATCATTCCAAAAGTAAAGAAGCCATGCATAGTATGTTAATGAGTAAGCAATCACCATAAATATAGCGATTTTTATTCTCTTTTGTTGAAGAAGCATCCGTTATTCCCCTTTTATATAGACAATTTAAAGATTATAGACATGAAGTAAATATACCTAATCTATTTATTTATAATAAAGCATCATGTGTTGAAAGAGCTACATAACTTTCGAAAAATTTAAAAAATTATTCTGAACGACAGGAGAAAATGAAAATTGTTGAAAAGGAATGTTGGAGAAGCCATCGTGGAAAGATACGATGGTCTGTCTTTTGGCAAGCAGCTGGGGGATTATTAAAGCCGGAAAAAGCCGAGGAGACCTCGGCGTCAAACATAAAAATAACATAGCAAAACACTTCGTACAATAACAGTATTACCAATAAAGGGAGGTTTATACAAAAAGTTAAAATTTATCCTGATATACAGTTACATCTCAAATAGAGCTTTTTAACATCTGTTATGCAGTTGTATTTGAATAATCAGTTTGTCTAACTCTTCGCTATATTTAAGTGTTTCCATACATCCGAGACCACGGGACGTTCCAGTAGAAATCAGTAAATGACGTAATTCATTAATTTGAAAGTTCAATTCAGCTAAGTGCTCATGATTAATCAAAATGAAATCTCCCCTGTTTATTTTTATATATTCACCACATAAGACAGGGTTAAGCATAAAATATCTTTTCATTAAAGAAAATAGGTTCGACAAAAGTTCTATAAATGTTACACCATTATCTGTGGAAAGAGAAAAAAAGAAAAGAGCTAACATCCTAATTGGTTGTTAAAAGGGTGCCCCACCACTCTAGTTTCACAGATCTAGAGAGCTTGGATAAAAATAACTAGTATATAAATTAACTGTGGAAAATAGTGATCAAACTGGATACAATGTAATTTAATAACAATTTTATCCCGCATTAACGGGCAGTAAGACCCCCGCTTCAAGACTTTGAAAAGAAAAGAAGGATAAGCGGGGGGATCAACTGCCCGTAAAAGCCCGATTGGTTCAACTAACATTCAGTGGGGGATGAAGAAAACCCCCACTGAATGAAGTTTCACTTTATTGTTGTTTGAGATAGTCAGTTGGAATTGAATTCATGAAATGAGTCTTTTTTTAGGAATAAGGATATTTGTTCAATACAATTTTGATGTAAAGATGGTACAATTCAATTTATAGAAAAGAAAGAATATTCTTAATTCAGTCTGGGTATCAGGAATAAAAATATATAGAGGAGAAAAGGGAAATGATATGACATTTAAAAAGAAACTGTTTATCGCTTTTGGTATTATTTATGGGATCGATGCTCTTCTTCATGTTTTTATTGGGACAAGGATGACTAACTTTACTCAAGAGTTAGATAATTTTACTGAAAGTAATGAGGTACTTATGTATGCGAACATCATTCAAGATGGATTGAATGAATACAGCAAAGACTCGAGAGATCTAATTGCAAATCCACCTGAAGACCTTCAAGGTAAAATTGAGATAGATAAGGATAAACATCTTCAAGATGTTTATCTAGCGATCAATTCCCTAGAAAAGTTGGGTAAGAGCGAAGAATCAGAAGAAATAGTGAAGAATTTAAAGGCAACGATGAGAACGTATACCGAAATAGATAAAGAAATAGCTGCATTCATACAAGAAGGAAATAATGAAGAAGCAGCTCAACTTTATTGGTATAAGGGCCGAGAAAGTATGAACAGTATGAATGAAGTTTCCTCTCAACTAAAAAACATAGAGAAAAATATAGCCAATGAAAATTCAATCGAATTAAATGATACTTATAATCAAGTTACTAAAGTAACTAGAGCATATGTGTCTATATCTTATTTGCTTGGATTATCAATGTTACTTTTTATTTTGTGGAATGTGACGGGTAGACTGAATAAGATCAATTCAGTCATGTCGGAAGTTAATTTTAATAGCTTGAATAAGTTACCTCGTATACATCTTAAAACAAAAGATGAGATTGGAAAAATTGCTATTTCGTTCAATGAAATGGCGGAAGCACTTGAAATGCATACAAGGCAGGAAAAAGAATTAAAATATGCTGCAGAAAAACAAAGCTGGTTAAAAACAAAAATTGCTGAAATTGCGACCATGTATCCTGGAATAGATAATGTAGAGACGTTAGCTCACATATTCATTACGAAAGTCACTCCTATGGTAAGCGCAGCGTATGGCGTCATTTATATAAAGGAAGATAATAAGTATAACGGAAGCTTTCACAAGCTAGCTGCTTATGCTGATAACCATGAAAATCAAAAAGAGGTTGGAGCTAGCAGCTTTCATTTAGGCGAAGGAATCGTTGGTCAGTGTGCATTAGAGAACCGCATGATTTCACTCAATCAAATTCCAAAAGACTATATAAAAATTACATCTGGCCTAGGCTCAGCCCGGCCATCGAATATCCTTGTTCTTCCTGCAGAATTTCAAGGAGAGGTATTGGCTGTTATTGAATTAGCCTCATTTGAACCGTTTAATGAACTAGAGGAAATGCTGCTGCAAGAGGTCATGAGCAATCTCGGCACGAACATAAAAAGTATTTTAAGACATATGCAAGTAGAAAAGCTGCTTCAAGAATCACAGGCGTTAACGGAAGAATTGCAGAGCCAATCGGAAGAACTTCAATCCCAGCAAGAGGAGTTAAGAACCGTTAATGAACAGCTTGAAGAGCAATATGAACACTCTGAACAGAAGACAAAAGAAGTCGAAAAAGTAAAAGACATTCTGGAAGAAAAGGCGAAGCAGTTAACGCTAAGTTCACAGTATAAATCGGAATTTTTGGCCAATATGTCTCATGAGCTGCGAACGCCTCTTAATAGCTTGTTAATTCTGGCTCAAATGCTCACGGATAATGTGGATGGAAATCTTACTGAAAAACAAGTAAGTTACGCGAAAACAATCTACTCATCGGGAAATGATTTATTGCATTTAATTAATGACATTTTAGACATTGTGAAAATTGAAGCAGGAAAAACAGAAGTGATGTCTAAAGACGTAGAACTGATTAATGTGAAAGAATTTGTGGAGGCGCAATTTACTCCTGTTGCCCGTAAGAAAAACATTAAATTACATGTTCAGCTTGCTTCTGATTTGCCGGAGGTTATTCATACAGATGAACAGCGATTACAGCAAATTTTGAAGAATTTATTATCCAATGCATTTAAGTTTACTGAACATGGTGCTGTAACATTAACAATAGAAAAAGCAGAAAAAGGGATATTTTCAAAGGAGCAAGAAGATGTTATCCCTCATTCAAATATAGAATTTGTCTTTTCCGTTAAAGATACAGGAATTGGGATTGCCACAGAAAATCAGAACATTATTTTTGATGCATTTAAACAAGCGGATGGGACAATCAGCCGGAAATATGGAGGAACCGGATTAGGGCTTTCCATTAGCAGAGAACTCGCTCATCTATTAGGTGGTTTCATTGAAGTCGAAAGCATAGAAGGATATGGAAGCACATTTATGTTATATTTGCCTCATCATCAAAATATAGACAGGAAGGAAATCGCTATTTCTGAATCAGAGGCAGCTGTAGCACTTCTAGAAAATTCAAGTACTGGGCCTGTTGCTTTGGCGGAGTATCCATTCCAGGGTGAAGATTCTTGGAAACAGGCAAAAGGAAGAAAAGCATTGCTAGAAGGTAAGAAAATACTCGTGGTGGATGACGATATGCGTAATGTCTTTGCTTTAACAACTGCGCTTGAAAGTTATCAAGTTGAAGTGCTGTTTGCGGAAAATGGAAAAGATGGGATTACCGTTTTACAAGGGAACCCAGATGTAGATCTCGTTATTATGGATATTATGATGCCCGAAATGGATGGATTTGAGACGATTCGAGTAATCCGCCAATTACCGGAGTTCCAAAGTCTTCCGATCATTGCCCTGACGGCTAAAGCAATGAAAAATGATCGAAAAGAATGTATTGAGGCCGGTGCCTCCGATTATATTAGTAAACCAGTCAATTTAGATCAATTATTTTCGATCATACGAGTATGGCTATACGGATAGGCGGGCATTTAGTATGAGTTATGGAGTGATGGTACAAGTTGAATAGTCATGGAGATCAATCACACAATAGGTTAGAAGAAATTGAGATTGACTTATTACTTGAAGGGATTTATCGATATTACGGATTCGATTTTAGAAACTATGCGTTGCCCTTTTTAAATAGAAGAGTTTGGAATCGGATTCGCGCAGAGAAAATTTCCAGCATTTCAGTTCTACAGGAGAGGGTTCTTCATGATCCCTTTGTGATGAAAAAATTATTTAATGATTTTTCGATTAATGTAACAGAAATGTTTCGTGATCCAAGCTTTTTTTTATCATTTCGAACGAAAATAGTCCCTATTTTGAGAGAGTATCCTTACATTCGTATTTGGCATGTCGGTTGTTCTACTGGAGAAGAGGTCTATTCGATGGCCATCCTTTTGCACGAAGAAGGATTGTATGAAAAAACGAGAATATATGCAACTGATATGAACGAAAATGTATTAAAGATTGCAAAAGATGGGGAGTTTCCTATCAATAGAATGCAAATATATACTAAAAATTATCTTGCAGCAGGGGGAATAAGGGCTTTCTCAGAGTATTATACAGTGGAACATGACAAAGCTACATTTCATTCGTTTTTAACGAAAAATGTTGTCTATGCACAGCATAATTTGACGACAGACGGCTCATTTAATGAATTCCATGTGATTATTTGCAGGAATGTGATGATCTATTTTAATAAAGAACTCCAAAATCATGTATACAAACTACTTCATGAAAGTTTAAGCATATCTGGATTTCTTGGTTTAGGCAGTAAGGAAGGGATTAAATTTACAAGCATTGCAAATTATTATGAGGAAGTTGATTCATTTGAAAAATTATACCGTAAGATCAAATAATTCTTTATCAAATCAAGTCGGACCAATCGCCATTGAAGAGAAGAATTATGAAGGAAAAGATCAAAAGATTAATATTCTAATGGTTGACGATCATCCGGGAAATTTGCTGGCGTTGGAAGCAGTGTTAAACTCCTCTGATTATAACTTAATTAGTGCAAGTTCTGGTGAAGAAGCATTAAAGTGCGTGCTTAAAAAGGACTTCGCTGTTATTTTATTAGATGTACAAATGCCCGGATTAAATGGGTTTGAAACAGCTAAGCTTATTAAGGCTAGGGAAAAATCTAAGTATATTTCGATCATTTTTATTACGGCGATTAATCAAACGACGGAGCATGTTTTACAAGGGTATAGCCTCGGGGCAGTTGACTATATATTTAAACCGTTTCATCCTGAAACGTTAAAATTGAAAGTTCAAGAGTTTGTCAAGATTTATCAAAATCATGAACAAACGAAGCGCCGAAGTGAGTTACAGCGTCAAGTTGAACTTAAGGAAGTAAATAAAAAATTAGAAAGCACTACGTTTGATTTGCGTAAAAATGAAGCGCTGGCAAGGGTCATTGGTGAAACCTTGCTGGATACTATTATTACGTTTGATGATCAAGGCTATACGTTATCTGTCAATCCTGCTGTCAAAGAGATGTTTGGCTATTCAATGGAGGAAGTGCTCGGTCAGCATATTGTGAACCTTCTACCTGAAGTGAAGTACAATAATTCTGAATCGACCCCACTGCAAATGGATTCCATCAAAGAAAGTACAGGTCAGCTTCTTGAAGCTGTTGCCAAACATAAAAAAGGGGGAGGGTTCCCGGTTGATATTCAAATTGGTGAAGCGATCATCGAGGATGAATATATTTATGTTTGTTCAATTCGTGACATTACAATTCGAAAAAACATGGAACAAGCAAAGAAACAACAGTATAGGCTTCTCGAAAAACTAGTAGAAGAACGAACACAGAAGCTTTCACTAGCCAATGAAAAACTTCGAAAAGAAATTGATGAGCGAAAAAAAGTAGAAGAGGATCTTCGTTTATCAAAAGAACATTTTTATAAAATATTTGAATCGAGCCCATGTTTAATTGAGATACGATCATTGACAGATGGAAGATATATAAATGTGAATCCAAGTTGGTTGAATTATACCGGTTATCGTTATGAAGAGGTTGTGAATCAAAACACATCGGTCTTATATATTAGGCAAAATCCGAATCAAGCGAAAAAAGAGAGTTATAGTTTGAAAACGACAGATCGTATTCGAAATGCAAAAATTCAATATCAAACGAAATCCGGAGACGTTCATGAGGGCTTATTATCGACTGAGATTTTTGACATTCAAGGTGAAAGCTGTATCCTGAGTGTTATCACAGATATTACTGAAAACGTTCGATTAGAAAGTGAGATGGCACGTCTAGATCGTTTAAATTTAATTGGAGAAATGGCTGCAGGCATCGCTCATGAAATTAGAAATCCGATGACGACTGTCAAAGGCTTTTTACAATTATCAAAAAGTGATCCAGAACCTTTCAATATTGAGTATGTTGATTTAATGCTTGGAGAATTAAATCGAGCCAATTCAATTATTACGGAATTCCTTAATTTAGCTAAAAATAAGGTGAGCTATAAAACACTTCAGCCTCTTAATCCTATTATTGAAGGGCTATATCCATTAATACAGGCGGAGGCTTTGTTATCAAACAAGTCGATCTCGCTTCAATTAGGTGAATGCCCTAAAACGTTCCTCGATGAAAAGGAAATCAGTCAGTTGATCTTAAATCTATCTTTAAACGGTTTAGAGGCAATGAATGCAGGGGGACAGCTCCTTGTAAAAACATATACAGAAAATGAAACAGTTGTTTTAGAAATACAAGATCAAGGCTGTGGAATAAAACCAGAATTTCTTGACACGCTTGGAACGCCTTTTTTTACAACAAAAGAGACGGGGACGGGACTTGGATTAGCAATCTGTTACAGTATTGTCGAACGCCATAATGCCGTCATCGATTTAAAAACAAGTGAGCAAGGAACGGTCTTTTTTATACGGTTTCACGAAATAGAAAATATAAAGGTGTAAAGTAGGAATCTAGGTATGAATACTACTTTAAAAGGCTCTGTAATGAGGGGCAGAATGACTACCTTTTTAATCATTTTTGAAAGCGCAGACAATTTACTTTTAAAAAAGGAATCAGGGATCAGCAACTCTGATTCCTTTTTTGTTATTTTCAAGAAAATGAGTGCATGTATGGGAGAGGACTTGCTGCTCGGATGATAATAACAGAATAATGGCGGATTTCCGCATATAAAAATGAAATTATGGGTATCAAAAGAGAGAGAAGATAGATGTCCCGGATTGGACTAGTCCGTGGAGTGGAGGACTTGCTTATGGAAAAGATGAATGGTGGAATGTGGGCGTCGCTGTCAGCAATCGGTATTGCACAAGGGATGAAAATTTTGACGCATAAAAAGCTAACCGGGGAATGGGATTTGAAGCAGGCTTTCACGACGGGCGGCATGCCGAGTTCGCACTCTGCAGGTGTGGCGGCGCTGGCATCCTATGTGGCAGCGAATAAAGGCTGGCGGCATACGGAAACATCGCTTGCGACAGTGTTTGGTGTAATTGTGATGTATGATGCGCAAGGAATTCGGCGTCATACAGGTGAAATTGCGAAGCTTGTGAACAATCTTGAAGATAATCTGGCGAAGTTTTCTGGTGAATTTCCAAGTTTTGAGTATGTGGAGCGTGAGAAAAAGCTAAAGGAACTGCTCGGGCATCAGCCAGTGGAAGTGGGGGCTGGTGCGTTGCTAGGTGTTGTACTTGGGCTTGTTTCAGCGAAAATGGAAGGCGGACCGAAGACCAAAATCAAGCTGTCGGAATGTGGTGGCAGAGCGCATTAACCTAAATGTTAAAGATGTTTTAAAATTTAAAAGGGGCTGTCGACTTTGTCGACAGCTGAATCCTATTGTTGAAAATGTTTTTTGTATGTTAAAAAAGAGAAATTATTCCCTCCGCATCATTGCATCTTCTACCAAGTGATAGTAATGGTTATGCAAAATATGTGATTTATAGGTTTCTAATTTTTTCCCATCAATTCTTGACACATTAAACTCTTCTTTAAGTTTTTTTACATACCATCCTTTGGACCCTACATGTGCCATTATGATTCCCCCTGTCTATTTACATAATATGCATGTATAATCGTACAGGGTTCCTTCGTTTTCTCATCGTCAATTATTAAGTTGACACATCTATCTAATCATAAGAGCACAGGGCATTTTTTTGAAGTCTGAAATCGTTAAGTTGATCCTTAGACTTTAACAAAAAGGATTTGAGATCGTTTTATCGATGATCACACGGTGTGTTTAGATCCGATAATTCATATCGTATCCAATGAAGAAGCAATTGTAAAAGAAATGCATGTTTAAGGTGACCAAGTGAAAAAGATTCTGAGATTGATTTGAGTAGTTCAGGGATTAAAGAGGTAGTCATATATAATAACAATATAAAAAAAGCTAGGATGCCCCTGACTATACGAATTCAAAAAGGACTATTCGAATTTGAGGTGTGACGGATAACCGTCGAATAATAACAGTATGCTCATTTAAGAAAAATGTATAAAAAAGTTAAAGAAATTAATTTTGCAATTGGACTTGAATAATTAATTTGTCTAGTTCTTCGCTATATTTTAGGGTTTCATTACTACTAAGACCATTGGTTATGCCGGCAGAAACCATCAGATTACGAAGATCATTAATACGCATAATTAACTCATCGAAATTATCTTTAAATTGCATTATGAAATCCCCCCTATAAACTTAACTATATTAGGAGAATTATAATTTATTGTACTTAAAAAAGAAACAATTTTTTGTAATAATCAAAATATTTAAAATGGAAAGAAAAAAAGCCGAGAAATCCCCGCCTATAAGAACTGAAAAGGGCATACTTGCGTAAAAACAGTGTAACTAATTTAATTAACTAATCAACTTTTTACACTAGAATAATCAGTCAATAATAGACCTAGTTTATCCCGCATTAACGGGCAGTAAGATCCCTTTTTCAAGCTTTCGAAAAGAAAAGAAGGGTAAGCAGGGGGATCAACAGGTGTTTTATCATAATAATATATGATGTAACGAGAGGATGGAAATCGGTATACTTTTCCATGATTTTTTTGGAAATAAGGGGAATAAAATGTATATAAACATTAAAAAAGCTTATTCTCAATCTTAATGAATAAGCTTTTTATATTTGTTAATAAGATATTCGTTAACCCATTTTGTTAGGATGAAGACTTTTTCCAATAGTAAAAGGCAATTAAATTGCCGTACCATAACGGACCAAATAGAAGCGCGATACGTGTATCGGGGAAAAAGCCCATCATTATAACGACAAAACCTAAAAAAGCGAGGGTTAAATAAGAACTATAAGGGAAGAAAGGCATTTTGTAATAGAGTTGTTTTTGATTTTCCAGAGGTAAACGTGTACGGTAACGAATTTGAGCTATTAAAATAATAGCCCATGTCCAAACAGCCCCAAATGTAGCGATACTGGTCATCCATATAAATACTTTCCCTGGTACTAAATAGTTAAGAGCCACTCCGACTAATAAAGCTCCTGAAGAAGCAAGCACGGCAGCACTCGGTATTCCGATTTTGGATAACTTCTTATATTTAGCCGGTGCTTCACCTTGTTGAGCCAAATTAAACAGCATACGGCCTGTACTAAAAATACCGCTATTACAAGAAGAGAGAGCCGCAGTCAGCACGACAAAATTTACGATACCAGCGGCACCGGGTATTCCTACTTTGTTGAATGTTAGGACAAAAGGGCTGCCTGTGCCAAGCTCGGTCCAAGGATAGATCGACATGATCACAAACAATGCTCCGACATAGAAAACAAGAATACGCCAAAAAACAGTGTCAATCGCTTTGGACAATGATTTTGTAGGATTTTTGGCTTCTCCTGCTGTAATCCCGATCATTTCTATACCTGCGTAAGCAAACATGACCATTGACAAGGACATGAAAACACCTAAGTACCCATTTGCGAAAAATCCGCCATGAATCCATAAATTATGGATCCCTGTAGCGATGCCACCATTACCAATGCCAAACATAATCATGCCAAACCCAATCGCAATCATGAATAAAATGGTGATGACTTTAACAAGCGTAAACCAAAATTCAAACTCGCCGTACATTTTTACCGCCATGAAATTTACGGACGTTACAATAATTAATGCAGAAAGAGCCCATATCCAGCGTGCAATATCAGAAAACCAGTACTCCATATAGATCCCAACTGCAGTGATTTCGGCCATGCAAGTAATAATCCACATAAACCAGTAATTCCATCCCGTTATATATCCCGCAAGAGGCCCTATATAATCGTGTGCATATTGACTAAAAGATCCTGCTACTGGGTTTTGGATCGCCATTTCTCCAAGTGCACGCATAATAAAAAAGATTGCAATTCCGCCGATTGCATAGGAAAGTATAATAGCAGGTCCTGCTAACTTGATCGCCGTAGCAGAGCCTAAAAATAAACCAACTCCGATCGCAGCTCCTAAAGACATTAATGTAATATGTCTTTGTTCCAGTCCGCGTTGTAATTCTATTGGCTTTTCGTTTTTTTGCATAAAGACCTCCTCATATTTTGCTATATCACTAAAATAGAAGACTAAAAATAAGTGAACTTTGCACACTGCCTCTTACCTGTATGGTTATGCGGCGATTGTGATAGTATTCTAAACCGTTTGATGAAAAGAATCAGGGTTAATTTTTATACAGCATAGTCCTCCAGCGAATGGGAAACCTACTACCATCAGCATACGATGATGAAATTATTGTGTGGAGGGGAAGAGAATGAACAGAAAATATGGTGTGCCCTTTATATTCCTTGTGTGTGCGTTAGTATTGACGTTGGGCGCTATACTTAACGATAATACTCGAGACGTGTATGTAAAGCCTGATAGTGAAAATGTCATGACAACTTTTGCAGAGGTCCGTAAAGATGCCCTCTATAAAAAAATTCAAGCCTACAGTGAAAAATATAATATGGCGCCGATTGATGCAAAAGTCGACAGCGTATGGAAGGCGATACCTGGGTACAACGGATTAGAGGTAAATCGTAAAGCAAGTTATCAAAAAATGAAAGCAAGCGGTGGTTTTGACGTAACCAAAATCGTTTATAAGGAAGTTTCACCAAATGTTCATTTGGAAGATTTAGGACCCGAACCGATCTATAGAGGCAACCCGGAAAAACCGATGGTGGCTCTGTTAATTAACGTCGCCTGGGGCAATGAGTACATCCCGAAAATTCTTAAAACGTTAAATGATCTTCAAACGAAGGCAACGTTTTTCTTTGATGGTAGTTGGGTGAAAAAGAATCCCGATCTAGTTCAGACGATTCGTGAAGAGGGTCATGAAATTGGCAACCACGCTTATAGTCATCCTGATCTCAACCAACGCTCTCAAGAAGAAACAATGGATGAATTGAAAAAAACGAATGATGTCATTGAAGAAACACTTGGTATAAAGCCGAAGTGGTTTGCTCCGCCAAGCGGAAGTTTTAATCAAGTAACGGTGAATGTCGCGGATCAACTTGGCATGAAAACGATTTTATGGACGGTCGATACGATTGATTGGAAAAAACCAGCGACTTCGGAAATGGTTAGCCGAGTAGTATCAAAAGTGGAGAACGGCTCAATGGTTCTAATGCATCCGACAAAGCCTGTTGCAGAAGGGCTAGAGTCCATGATAACGGAGATTCAGGCAAAAGGGTACGAACTAGGTACAGTCAGTAATTTGATGAGCGAAAAACGTATTGATGCTCAAGTAGCTAAATAAAACGCAGTCGTATTGTTAATGCATTCAAGTGAGTTTTCCCGTGTCATATGCAATCTGCAAAATTTCATAACAAGTACTTTAACAAACCAAAATAAGCACACATGAAAGTGTGCTTATTTTGGTTTGTGGCAAAAAAATGATATTAATTTCCCCCTATTGAGCCAGGTGTTATATTTTTTCCATAAAATATTTCATCCATTTCGTGATGCAATTTTTTTGTTATGTCTTTTATTTCATCATCACGTAAATCTTTTTTCGTGTGCCCGAATAAGTAATTGTCTAAGTCAAATTTTCGCAATTTACATTTGGTGTGGAAAATATTTTCTTGATAAATATTTACGTCAATCATGTCATATAGGTGTTTTATCTCTTCTGGGATGTAGTTTTGGATGGAACTAATGTCATGGTCAATAAATAACTTATTGCCGTTAATATCCCTCGTAAAGCCGCGAACGCGATAATCCATCGTCATAATATCTGTATCAAACGAATGAATCAGATAATTTAATGCTTTAAGTGGTGAAATTTCTCCACAAGTAGACACATCAATATCTGCTCTAAATGTGCTGATACCTTCATTAGGATGGTATTCTGGATACGTATGAACGGTAATATGACTCTTATCTAATGCCAATACAACAGATTCCGGAAGAGGACCAGGTGATTCTTTGAATGCTTCTGTCGGCGCTTCTGCAACGGGTCCTTCTGAAATCAATAAGGTCACACTAGCTCCTTGAGGTACATAGTCTTGCTTGGCGACATTCAATACGTGCGCGCCAACAATATCGGTAACACTTTTTAAAATATCGGTTAATCGGTCTGCATTATATTGCTCATCTATATATTCGATATAGGCTTCGCGTTCTTCTTTTGACTTGGTCCAGCATACATCATACATATTAAAACTAAGCGTTTTTGTCAGGTTGTTAAAATCGTGTAATTGAATACGTTTGTCCGGTGTTGTTCCCATCATTGTCCTCCCTGATATTTAATTTCATCATTATATTTTGAATTGCGAACGAAGGACTTGTTTCATCCTTACATCTTATTATGTTACCCAGCTATTGTATAAAGAAACAATCTTTCTTAAGATGTACAGGCTAAGAAATTGATACTAATGATTATTCAGCCGTTATTTGATGGGAATGCTTCCTGCCACATTGCGCTTGGCAATGCGTATACAGCGGGGCTACAAGATGGAGATAGTATGACGCATGAGGATCGGGATGCGGTTGGCATTAATTCAAGCTTCGTCCATTATGACTTGATGATCGATCGGTTAGGCAGACTTGAGTATCAAGGGAGAATGTCAGGACGGAACGCTTGTGCAGATTTTTGAAAAAGGGAAGTGGACGAATGTGAAGGTCGTTCCTTGTGTGACAGAGGAAGAGTTCGAAACGTTTGTATTGTTCTTTTTTCGGAACTGGTCAGCCTTTGGTGACGGATTTACGGTGATGGAAATAATCGGAATGTTGTATATGATGCTTACACAAACGAAGACGCTGCTCTTATGAACGTTCTGACGTGAAAGAAGTGCGCTTCCATGTGTATCGTCATGACACGTATGTTCACCGGCTTTATCAGAAGTTTGCTAGCGTTGTGGAGGAGCAAGAGGATAAGGATCAATATGGCTACAAAGATGTTTTTGCTGTACCATTTGGAGAGTTGAAGGAGTTTCTAGAATCATTTTAATAGGCAGTGGGGTTTCTTTTATCCCGCATTAACGGGCAGTGAGACCCCCACTTCAAGCCGTCGAAAAGAAAAGGAGGATAAGCGGGGGATCAACTGCCCGTAAAAGCCCGATTGGTTCAACTAACATTCAGTGGGGGATGAAGAAAACCTCCACTGAATGAAGTTTCACTTTATGCCGCGACTAGTCATGAAACATAACTACTTTAAAGAAATACCGCCCTTCTCTATCTGGCGGGCAGCATCGTTAAGGAATAGGCAAGTCAATCATGCTAAGAAGGTGTTATACGGCTTGTATTTTCTTTTTTTCGTATTCCAATTCAAAAAGGGCCCTTACGATAAAATCAGCGGTTTTGTTGGCCATTTTGTAAACGAGTGAAAGGCGTGTGCATTGAAGAACTTGCAAAGGAAGAAACCCTCCTGTATTGACAATCCCTGAAATGCTATAATCTCCGATAGGCGGAAGGTCTTTTTGAACCCCTGATCCTGGTTTCATGGGTCCTTTTTTGAGTTGAATAGTTCCTATATAGTTGGATGAGCCAAGGCAGGCATCAATGGCAATAACGGTTGTATTTTTGTGATTTTGCTGAATTTGTTGAACTGTTTCTGCCAAGTTTTTAGCGTGAACGGGTTGATCCAAACAGCCATACACCGAGACATGAGTATATTTTCTGATGAAAAAGTTTTCTTTTAGCTTTGATCCGACAAACGGGCCGTAGCTGTCCCCAGAAGAGCGGTCAGAACCAATGCAAACGAAGACCATCTCTTGTTTATCCGCGATAATACGCTTTAATTCGTTTTTCATATGGTAAACAAATAACGCTTCATCTGCAAATTGCCTCATATTTCAGAAACCACCTTTTCTTTTTATTTTGCAGAAAGTCTGCTGATCTAAAATCATTTGATCTTTTCACTTTATTACGAGTGGACCATAGTATTCGTTTACTCAAAAAATGAAACCTTTTATATTTTTCACAATAAGATAAATCTTTATCCAGAGTTTTAGGGGAACATGATCATGCGGGAGTAGCTGTTTTATGTGAAACAGCCAAATATTTAGTCCTATCTAACTTTAATAGGAAAGAAAAAAATATTTTTACGGTGAATAAAGGGGAGTTTATGCAAAAAAAACCGAATAATTCTTCGGATGTAAAAGGAATTAGAAAGGGTATATACGCAGGAACAATGTTACATAATAATAGTTTAATCAATCGAGAGAAATTTATACATAAAAATTGAAATTTTTTTCGCCCCTCCTTTTTAGCTTTATCTAACTACTATTTAATACGTGCCGGCTATAAGTCATTATTTTAGACTCTATAAAAAAGTGAAACAAATTCAATTGGGTTTTCATGTGATTTTTTACAGTTTTGAAGAAGCCATTCAATTGATTCTAGAAGGAAAGAATGCTCATCATTGTTGTCAGCAGAAAAGAAAGAACGCTATAAATACGAAGAAATCAACGAAAAAACGTACTGAAAATGCTCTTTATTAAGCGATGAATTTGAAAGAGAGTCATGATGAAGAGACAGAAGAAATGAAGTAATACTACTATTTTAGACCTATTATATCCATGGTATAATATACCGGCATACTTGTTGACTTTCGAACTTCAATAGCTATAATCAAGGTATAGTTTGACAAATACAGTTCTTTTTTGACAAATGAATTAAATGAAATAAGGATGGAAGCGATGAACATTCATCTGTATATGGGCATTTTAGATGACTGGGAGCGAGTAGTGCAACCGACTCTGCTATTTTTCACAGGTCGGTTTTTTGTGTATCCGGATAGAGAACTTATCTGACAGACTCATAAAAATTTAATGTCATAGGGGATAAATAATGGAGAACTGTTCGGTAGTTGTTTCGAAATCATTAAGAGACAAGGATAAGGAAAAAATGGACGATGTTTTGAGAGAGTTAGCTGATGTTAAGTATGCTTTGGATCGATCATCGATTGTAGCGATAACGGATCAGCGAGGGATAATTCTTTATGCTAATGATCAATTCTGTGAAATTTCTCAATATGAACTGGAAGAAATATTGGGTCGAGATCATCGGATTTTAAATTCGGGCTATCATTCTCGAGATTTTTTCAAGAACATGTGGGCTACGATTGGATCAGGAGACATTTGGAGAGGTGAAATAAGGAATAAGGCTAAGGATGGTTCATTTTATTGGGTCGATACAACCATTGTGCCATTTTTAAATGCTCGCGGAAAGCCATATCAATATATCTCGATACGAAATGATATTACTCTTCGGAAAAGAATGGAAGAAGAGATAAGAAAAAGTGAGGAAAAGTATCGATTAATTACTGAAAATTCGTCAGACTTGATTTTAACCATTGATAAAGAGGGGCGTTTATTATACATATCACCTTCTCACATGGCCCTATTAGGGTACGACTTGATAGAGATGGAGTTAAGTCTAAGTTCTTTATTTCAATGTGTACATGAAGAAGATCGTGAAAGGGTCTTTGATAATATTCAAGCCGTGATTACAAAAGAGAGAGGGTCTTCTCAATTAGAATTTCGAATTCTAACAAAAAGCGGGGATCATGTCGATGTGGAAGCGAAGGTTAATTCTATTTTTGATCCATCTGGAAATGTGAAAAAGTTAGTGCTAGTGATGCGGGATATATCGGAAAGGAAAAAGACAGAGCAAACGATTTATCAATTAGCTTATCATGATACATTGACTGAATTGCCCAATCGAAGGTTCTTTATGGACTATTTGCGTAAAGAAGTCCATAAAGCCAATCTTAGTTCATCACAACTAGCCGTTATGTTTGTCGACGTGGATCGCTTTAAAAATATTAATGATTCCTACGGACATGAAATAGGCGATCTTATTCTGATTGAAACAGCCAAGCGGATTAAGGAGTGTCTTCGCTCAACAGACTTAGTCGCTCGGATAGGAGGAGATGAGTTTACTATTTTATTGACAAATGTGTCCGATACAGAGGATGTGGAAATCATTGCTCAAAGAATTAAAGAACGTTTCCATGTGCCGATAGAGTCTGAAGGGAAATTACACAACCTTTCTTGTAGTATTGGTATTGCCCTCTTTCCCTCAGATGGAAAAGATGTGGATGACCTATTAAAACGAGCAGACATGGCTCTATATACTGTAAAAGAACAAGGAAGGAATGGGTATATGTTCTTCCATCCAGGCATGGAAGAACGGTCATTGGAACGGATTTTGTTAGAAAATGAACTGAAAAAAGCGATACAACAGGAGCAATTTTATATTGATTATCAGCCTAAAATGAATCTTTCCAGCGGACAGTTAATTGGTATGGAAGCTCTTGTACGTTGGGATCATCCAGAGTTAGGAAGGATATCACCAGGCAAGTTTATCCCGATAGCTGAGGAAACTGGGTTGATCCTTCCCCTTGGAGAATGGGTACTTCGCCATGGATGCAAACAAAATAAAGAGTGGCAGAATCAAGGATACCCCCCACTAAGAGTATCAGTTAATTTGTCTACAAAACAATTTTATCAATCTAACTTATTAGACAAGATAAAAGAGATTTTAAATGAAACGGAATTGGAGCCAGAGTGGCTGGAGCTTGAGATTACGGAAAGTATTTTTACGGATATCGATCAAGCCATAGCCACCCTGCAAGAAATTAGAAAGCTAGGCGTTCATATTTCCATCGACGATTTTGGAACAGGATACAGTTCATTCAGTTACATCAAACATCTTCCTGTAGATACATTAAAAATTGACGCTTCTTTCATTCGGGACATTGATCAAAATAAGGAAAGCCAGGCGATTGTCAAAGCAATCTTGGATATCGCACAAACACTGGGTTTGAATGTCATTGCTGAAGGGATTGAAAGCCAAGAGCAGTTGATTGCTTTGAGTGAAGACGGCTGCAGTCAAGGGCAGGGTTTCTTATTTAGTAAACCATTGTCCATTCACGAATTTGAAAACTATTTCAAACAGTCTATTGAAACAATTTAAGTAAAAAGTGGACGCGACAGTGAATAGTGTTATTGCTTTTTTTCTAATCGCAGCTCATTTACTATTTATGATTGAGAAAAGATGAAAAAATAAAGGGGGAGAACGGTGAATATATTTAGACAAAAAACAAAGGCTTGGAGTGAATATGCAACGTATGCCCAATCGACAGATATAACAGAAGTAGGAGAACGAGTGAAAGAAAGACTGGCCTTTCTAGGCATAAGCAAGGAAACGCTCCAGTGTGTAAAAGAATCATTGCCGATTTTGCTGCCTTATAAAAACGAGATAGTGGACCGTTTTTATGAGCAGATTATGTCGATGGTTCATCTTCAAGAGATTATTGTTAAAAATTCCACTGTTGAACGACTGAGAAAGACGATGGAACAATATATTGATCAGTTTCTTCAGGCTGATGTGAACCGGGATTATATTAGGACTAGAATCATCATCGGCAGTGTGCATAGCCGGATTCATTTAACCGCTGAACATTTTATTTCCGCCCATCACGTGTTAATCCAAATTATGACGTCCATTTTAATGGAAAACTTGCATCATAAACCAGATCGGATGATGGAAACGATTTTGGCTGTTCAAAAACTGGCTGCTTTTGACCAGCAGCTCATTGTGGAAGTATATATGGAAGATACATTTAAAACCTTTTTATTTGATGTTTCCGGTATGCTAGACTCTATGACGGGTTTGGAGACAACAAAACAACTTATTGTTGGGATGAATGAGATGATTGAGGAAAGCCACAGTGTCACGTCTGCTACGGAAGAAGTGAGTGCTTCGATTATGGAGGTAGCCGATCATTCCGTTAAAGTAGCAGAAAGAACTGATGAAGCGGTAGAGTCAGCTGAACAAAGTAAACAGGTGATCAATGAGTCACTTGGAGATATTGAACAAGTCGGCTTCGTATATAAACAAGTCGCGATACAAGTGAATCAGCTCAATGAAGAAATTGAACAGACACATAAAGTAGTAGAAGTCATTCGTGATATTACGGATCAAACGAATTTACTCGCTTTAAATGCAAGTATTGAAGCGGCCCGAGCAGGAGAACATGGGAAAGGGTTTGCGGTTGTAGCAGCTGAAGTCCGCAAACTTGCTGAACATACGAAGGAACAGACGATGCAAATTACAAGTAATATGGAAAGTTTACAAAAAGTGTCCCAACTCGTGACGGAACAAATGGAAAATACAGGTAAATTAGTGGAGCAAAGCGTAGCTGGAGCTGCCGAGGCTGATAAAGCACTAGAAAAAATCGTTTCGACTATGCAGGACATCAGCCAATCCACTTCTCAAATTGCAGCAATGACAGAAGAACAAACATCGGCCGTCATGGAAATAGCAGAACGGGGTACTGCCATTTTTGACTTGGGTACTAATTCACAAGATATGGCTAAACAAACTGCTGAAATTATTTTTGATTTAAGCAAAGAAATGGATGAGTACCGAAAATCTTTCTTTGTGACGAATATAAAACTGACCGATAAAGATATCATTAAAGTGGCCAAAACAGATCATCTTCTTTGGAAATGGAAAGTCTATAATGTACTACTTGGAATTGAAAAAATGCAGACAGAACAAATAACATCACATAAAGAATGCCGCCTGGGAGAATGGTACTATGGCATCCTTTCTGACCAAGTAAAAAATCAGCTTCCTTATCAGCATCTTGAAGCACCTCATCGAGCTGTTCATCAGTATGCAAAAGAGGCTGTGAGTGAATATGAACAAGGACATGTTGATAAAGCGCAGGAAGTGTTTGGAAAACTTGAAAAGGCTTCTAGTGAGGTGATCGCTTTATTAGTTCAATTAGAGAAATCGCTCTAGTACAGCTATAGAAACAATGATCATGCCTTTATATACTAAGAACGCTTGGATCTTTATTCCAAGCGTTTTATTTTGCCCTGTATCCAACTTGAAGTCCAAATTATCAACAGATGATCCTAATGTTTTTTGACTGCCGGCAATCCTTCGTATAATCACCCAAATAAAAATGATGAATACACTATCTATGTTCATTTTAAACGAGGGGGAATCGCTTATGTATCAAGCGTATCATTACCCATATGTAGGATACGTGCCAGTTCAAGGGACAATGATTCAAGAGTTGGAGTACACTCAACAATGTTTACAAACGACTTTACAGCTTATAACGGAATCCGTTCAAGGCGAACGGGAAGATGAACTTTTTTATCAATATTTAATTTCGGTGGCACCAACTCAAGAAGAGAAAGAGATCATTGCTTCGATAAGGGATGATGAGAAAAAACATAATCAAATGTTTAGAAAGGTTTACCGGGATTTTACAGGACAAGAAGTGCAGAATGTGAATGGAGAGCAGTTTGAAAAACCAGTGAGCTATATCGATGGAATAAAAAAGGCGTTATTTGGGGAGTTAAGGGCTGTAGAAAAGTATCGGAAAATCAAGCAATGTTTACCGGAAGGTGTGTATCAACATATGTTGTTTGAAATTATCACGGATGAGTTGAAGCATGCAGCAAAGTATAATTATTTATTTACTTTAAATAAAAAATAAATATTTCTTACCATCTACTTTTGCAGTCGATTTATTTGTCGCTGCATATACTCCATTTGCTTTCGTAATTGCTCTGTTTCTCGGCGCATCTGTCCCATCTGCTGTTGCATTTGTTGATTCTGGTTATTCTCTGTCTGTTGTTTTGCTTGTTCTTGCTGCTTCGTTTGTTCTCGTTCTGCTGTTAAACCGATCGTTGTCAGAATATCTCCTAAAGTAACCAATATTTGTCCAATATATTGTAATTCAGCGGGATAATCATAATCATCGTTAGTATTAATACCTATTTGATTATTCAGGACAATCCCCTCCAATCATCAATTACTCTAGTTTATTCAAATTTTCTTTAAAAAGTACATGAAATAACTTCTATAAAGAAGCGATCATTTTGTATGAAGAAGATGAAAAATAATCTTACGTGAGTTCAATTTGAATACCGATGGATAAAAATAAAAAGTATCAATGACCTCCAATTTGTCCATGATAACAAAAAAGGAGGTGTGATACGATGGCGAAAGATGTTCTTTGCGAAGTTAATAACTGCAAGCATTGGAGTTCAGGAAACAAATGTGAGGCCGATTCCATTTATGTCGTCAGTCATAAAGGAAAACAAGCATCTAACAATGAAGAAACAGATTGTAAAACATTTGTACCAGAAGTGTAATATTCTTAGGGTAACCATTTATTTGGTTACCCGTCGTTTCCGTTAGTATTGATAATAAGTATCATTTTCATTCATGTTTATGGAATTATATTTTTATTTATTCTTCAATTTCCAGTCTTTTGAATAATCCCTGTTTAATTCTATGTTCAGTTGGATATATTAAGTTGGAAAATTAGCTTTAATATTTAGGGAGGGCCAACATGCTGGATGCGAAAACGGTCGAAATCGTTCAATCAACAGCACCTGTGCTGAAAGAACATAGTAAGCAAATAGGAAAAAGATTTTATGAATTACTCTTTTCGAAAGCACCTGATTTGTATAACCTTTTTAACCAGACGAATCAAAAGAGAGGTATTCAGCAGGAAGCATTGGGTTATTCTGTTTACGCTGCAGGAGAACATATTACCAACTTAGAAGCAATCATGCCAGTGATCAAAAGAATTACCGAGAAACATCGTGCCATCGGAATTGTGCCCGAGCAGTATCCGATTGTAGGTCAAACGTTACTGGAAGCAGTAAAAGATGTACTTGGTGATACGGCGACAGACGAGATTATTGATGCGTGGGGACAGGCTTATGGCTACATCGCCGACGCCTTTATTAGCATTGAAAGCAATCTCTATGATGAAACGGAACATCAGCCAGGCGGATGGGAAGGTTTCCGAGATTTTTTAATTGATAAAAAGATAGAAGAAAGCGACATGGTCACATCTTTTTATTTAAAGCCGAAAGACGGACAAGCAATTGCTACTTATAAAGCAGGGCAGTATTTAACAATTAAAGCGAATATTCCAGGCGAGAAATATACTCATATTCGTCATTACAGTCTTTCTGATTCACCTGGAAAAGACTATTATCGAATTAGTGTGAAGCGGGAAGAGGCAAACGGGGATGCACCGGCAGGTATTGTCTCTACCTATTTACATGAACAAATCCAGGCCGGAGATGCCCTGTCTGTTTCCGCACCTGCTGGTGACTTCATACTTCAACACAATGACGAACCGATTGTCTTAATTAGTGGGGGAATTGGGGTGACTCCATTGCTTAGTATGTTAAACACAACCGTAGAAAAGCAGCCAAAACGTCACGTTACGTTTATCCATGCTGCAATAAATAGCGGTACACACGCTTTTAAAGAGCATGTCAAGCAGTTAACGAACCGTCACCAAAATGTAAAATCATTTGTGTGTTACAGCTCGCCAAGCGAGGAGGATCGAATTTCTCATCAATTTGACAAAGAAGGATACGTGGATTTGGACGTATTGCAATCCATCGTTCCATCAAAAGAAGCCACTTTTTATTTCTGCGGACCGATTCCTTTCATGGAAGCAATGAATAAAGCATTACATCAATGGGGTGTACGAGAAGAACACATCCATTACGAAGTGTTTAGCCCAATTGCTATTTTAGGTGGCGAAAATTAAGCAAACGAAGTCTGAAGAAAACATCGAATGAGATCCTAAAACGATCTTTACTGAAAAAAGAAGCGGATTTCTCCAAACTTAAAGTGAGGAAGAATCCGCTTCTTTTTTACTTATATATACTAAACGAAAAATTTGATTATACACAAATACCTGGAACAGTAGGAACGGGAGTATAAAAGGGAGCAGAGAGCCAAATGGCTTTCTGCTTTTTCTTTGTAACTATTTAAAGACTTTGTACAATAAGAAGATTTTAACCTTAAAAAGCCAAATTTTTATACGTTTGAACGATATCCTGAATAGCAGGCATTTCAAAAAGTCCAATTCAGGTTTTTCTATGTTTCAACCGTTTAGAATTATTTAATCGGGAGAAAGCTTTGATGGACACTATTACGGGCAGTTGACAGCAAATAGATACATACACGCTGTATACTTTTTAAAAAATATAACAATTTACTTATGATTTGTATATAAAATAATTATTTTACTTATAGTTAGAAGAGGATTATTCTGAGATTGGAAATAATATGGAGGTAGTGAAATGGATAATCAATATATTAAAGCGAAACAAGAGCACATTTATTTAGAAAAAAAATCAGCCACTTTTCAACAATGGATTGGTGGGATTTGTTTTACCTTTATGATTGCTATGCTAGGTTACTTATTAACAACATTACCTGGATTTGATCATGTTGGTCAATTAGCATCAGCCATTGTCATCGCTGTATTGTATCGACAATTTTTTGGTTACCCTGAACTGCTTCGTTCAGGAATAGGATTTTCCTCGAAAAGACTATTGCGTTTTGCGATTATCTTGTATGGCCTTAAGCTAAATATAAGTACCGTTCTACAGGATGGTTTAGGGCTGCTCATTAGAGATATAGGTGTAATCATCTTTGCTATCTTGTTAACAGTATGGCTAGCCAGAGTATTTAAAGCAGATAAACATATATCGCTTCTTCTTGGAATTGGCACTGGTGTGTGTGGTGCGGCCGCAATTGCTGCAGTTGCACCTATTATAAAAACAAAAGATGAAGATACGGCGATTGCCGTTGGAATTATTGCATTAGTAGGAACTATTTTTGCGATCGCTTATACGATATTACGCCCTTTTTTACCAATATCAGATATAGAGTATGGTATTTGGGCGGGGATTAGCTTACATGAAATTGCACACGTCGTTTTAGCAGCAGCACCGGGAGGTCAAGACGCACTAGCCATAGGCTTGCTTGCAAAACTAGGAAGGGTGTTTTTACTCGTACCTCTGTGCTTTATCCTCATGTATATCATAAAAAGGAAAAATTCAGGAGTCAAAAGTGCTGATACGAAGGTGGAATTTCCATGGTTTTTAATCGGCTTTATCATCATGAGTATTATAGGGAGCTATGTACTGGATGTATCCATTCCAGTTTCAGATAAATTTTTGAATGGCATTTCTATTGTGACTACAGGGTGTTTAACGGCTGCAATGGTTGGCCTCGGTTTAAATGTAAGTCTGAGAGATCTCAGAACGAAAGCATTAAAACCATTAATCGCAATGAGCATTACTTCTATATGTCTTTCTATTTTAGCTTATTTTATTAGTTAAACAAAAGACAGAGAAAGCTTGCGTACAATCTATTGGATGAAATTTTTGGGGAAAAAGATAAATTGTCGCAAACCGTTTTGCAAATTAGCTCGTTACCTATAGTGAGACAGATAAAAAACCTAAAAGAAGGGGGAGATGGAAATGAATAAAACGGCTTATTTCTGGGATTGAACGTAATATTGTTGTTTCTATGAAAACAAGTGCCGAGGCGATTGAGCTTTGGAAGGCTCATTCAAAATACGATGCTTGGATTACATACGAATCTTGGCATTACCGGCTAAAAAACGTAACGGATCTAGTCCGATTTTCAGAGGATGACAAGCTATATCGGGGAACCCCTATAAGTATCACAAGCACTTCCGATAATAAAAAAGAATCAAAACAGTTTATTGAATACTTAAAAACAGAATCTTCGCATCAGGTTTTTCAAAAATGGGGATGGAAATAATAACGAATATAGGGAGAGATTAAAGTGAAAAAATGGATGTTGGTTGTCTCAATGTTTGCAGCTATATTTTTAGCTGCCTGTGGGAATGAAGACAAAGAAACTGTAAAGGAAACCGCTGTTAAAGAGGAAAAAGTCGCAAATATTCAATTGATGGAAAATGAAGAAGTAGGTAACTATCTAGCTGATTCAAAGGGAATGACGCTCTATTATTTTAAGAAAGACGAACCTGGGAAAAGCAATTGTGCGGGTGATTGTTTAGCAAACTGGCCTCCATTTACACAAAAGGAATTTGAAGTGCCGGCTCATTTTGACAAAGAAGACTTTGAAACAATTAAAAGAGAAGATACTGAAGCGGAGCAAGTAACATATAAAGGTTATCCTCTTTACTACTTTGCGAAAGATAAAGTAGAAGGTGACGTAAACGGACAAGGCGTAAAAGATGTTTGGTTTACTGTCAACAGTGAAACCGAATTTAAATAAATACAAAGATAGCAGGAACTTTCACAGCAGTGATGGTTCCTGTTTCCTTGTTCATATGCAAGATGTAAGATAGAGGAAATGATATCAATGCTAAGGAGTGCAGGTGCGATTGAAGACAAAACGTGATGACGAGTTAATGATCTTAGTAAACAAAAAGCATCGTCCTGCCCTAGAAGAACTTTATGAGCGCTACATTAAATTGGTTTATAGCTTTGTATTTAAATTTACAAATGGCAATGAAGATAAATCAAAAGAAATTGTTCAATTAGTTTTTTTAAAGCTTTGGACGACAAAAAGCAATCATGATCCATTGAAAGGAAATTTCGTCAATTGGCTTCTAACTATTACCCGTAATGTTTGTGTGGACTATATACGTAAAGACAGTCTTCATACTCAAAACAACACTGAATTAAATCACAGTTGGTCAAGTGAAATAGCGGATCCGAAAAATGAAATTGAAAATAGAGTCAATTTTAGTGAAGTGGCTGAAGCAAAAAATAAGTTAAATTTTTCACAAAAAAGGTTAATTGATTTACTGTATTGGAAAGGCTATTCGTTAACAGAAATTGCGAAAATGGAAAATGAACCGGTGGGAACAATTAAGAGCAGGCTTCACCAGTCTCTCAAGCAAATAAAGAAGCATTTGGAAGTGAGGGATTTGTAAATGAGCAGAGACTGTGAAAACCTGCTTTCATTTATAGCGGATGAGTTAGATGCAAAAGAAAAAAGAAAATTCACCGAGCACATGCAGCATTGCAGGGAATGCTCAAGGGAGTATGAGCAAATGACGGAAATATGGAATTCATTGCAATTGGACTTTGAAGAGAAAGAAGTTCCTGCATCCTTAAAGGCAGAAGTGATGAATTTTGTTTTCGAGAACGATAAAAAAAGTGTTAGGAAGATAATCGGGGCAAAGTTAAAAGAAAGACGCATCTTTCTTCAAAAACAGTTTACCCCTGTAGTAGCCGGAATCATGTTGTGTATTATGGGTTTGATAATTTTTACTATTCAATGGCAAAATGATCTGGGGGATGGTGAAAAAATAAACTCTGTTCCCGTTGAGGTTTTATCAACACTTTCATTACAAGGTACCGAGCAAAAGAACAAAGATACAAATGGCTATGCGTTTATTTTGCAGCAAGGTGAGACGAAAAGGTTAGTTGTACAAGTCAATAATTTGCCGCGGTTGGAAGGTTCAGAAGTGTACCAAGTGTGGCTGTTAAAAAACGGCGAGCGGGAGAATGCCGGGATTTTTAAGCCGGGGAAGAATGGGGAAGGTATGTTAATCTATCAGCTTGCACAAAACCTTCATTTTGATCAAATCGGTATTACCTTGGAGCCCGACCAATACAGCTCCCAGCCAAGGGGCAAAAAGATCATGGGGTCGTCGTTATAAAACAAAAACGGGTTAGTCCATATAGACCCATTCTTACGGAGCTCTTTAATTTATTATGGATAAATACTTAAAACTATTGAAGAACGTTGAGCGGTACGGATATTAGTGCTGCTTCACTTTACTTCCTCATATTTCACTTTTGAAGGATTATTCGTCCTGCATACTACTTATAAAAGCCGATTGTTCTTTAGCAAAGGAACAATCGGCTTGTTCATTCTGGATATTATCACAGGGGGATAAAGGAAGTGTTATATACTAACTTGACAAACAATTAAAAGGAAAGTAAACTGGTTGTGTAACCGGTTACCTAAGAAAATGGGGTGAAAAAATTGGTTTCCATTAAGGATGTAGCAAAGCAGGCAGGAGTATCTGTTGCCACTGTATCTAGAGTATTAAATAACAAAGGATATGTAAGCGAGAGTGCACGGAAAAAAGTAGAACAATCTATCCAAGAGTTGAATTATAAGCCAAATGAAGTAGCGCGAAGTTTGTTTAAAAAACAATCTAAGACAATTGGGTTAATAGTGCCAGATATCATGAATCCTTTTTTTCCGGAGTTAGCCAGAGCTGTTGAGGACATAGCTGCGGAGCTTGGGTATAGTGTTATTTTATGCAACACGGATGAAAACAAGGAAAAGGAGCAACACTACTTGGACGTGTTGCTGCAAAAGTATGTCGATGGAATTATTGTTTCCTCAAATACGTTGAGCGCTGAACAGATTCATAAGCTTCATATACCGATCGTCAGCATTGATCGCGAAATCAGCCAGGGAATACCAACAATTGTTGTGGAAAATAAAAAAGGGGCGCAAACGGCTACCCGTTTTTTAAAAGATAAAGAGTGTAAAAAAATTGCCCACATAAGGGGTCCACTCGGGGTTACAAACGCAGATGAGCGTTGTGAAGGATATAAGGAAGTAGTAAGTGGGGAACCATGGTTTAGAGAAAGTTACATTGTGAACGGATACTTTGATATGCAATCATCAATTGAAGCGACGAACAAACTCTTACGTCTACATCCAGAAATTGATGGTATATTTGCGGCGAATGATACGATGGCTATTGGTGCGATTAAATCAGCTCATCAACTTGGAAGGAAAATACCTGAAGATATTGCCATTATAGGATTTGATGGCATCGCTTTATCTAAAGCAACAGTGCCGGAACTCACAACTATTGTGCAGCCTATCTATGAATTAGGAAAAAAAGCAACGACAATGCTCGTTCATTTAATAGAGAAAAAACCAGTCGAGAAAACCTTTTATGAACTGGAAGTTCGATTGGTTGAGAGACATTCAACATAATATAAGGAGGATAAAAGGATGATCGACGCCCCAAAAATAACGGTTGTTGGAAGTATTAATATGGATTTAGTAACGATTACGGATCAGCTGCCTAAAATGGGTGAAACACTTAGAGGTCACCAGTTTCAAATGAATCCTGGAGGAAAAGGGGCAAATCAAGCTGTAGCAGCGGCAAGACTTGGAGCACAAGTTCAAATGATTGGTTGTATCGGTAAGGATCGTTTTGGTGATGATCTTCTTCAACACTTGAGTGAACAAGGTGTTGATATAAGCAATGTGGAACCGGTTACAGATTCAACTGGAACAGCTACAATTATTGTTTCAAATCAAGATAATAATATTATTGTTGTACCAGGGGCCAATAATCATGTGACAGCACCGTTTGTGGAATCAAAGCGGGATGTCATTGCTAATAGTGATATTCTCATTCTTCAGTTGGAGATCCCATTAGAGGGGGTTCAAAAGGCAGCTGAGATTGCAAAGGAAAACGAAGTGACGGTCATTTTAAATCCAGCACCGATTCAAGAGCTTCCAAATAGTCTTCTTGAGATGATTGATTATGTAACCCCAAATGAACATGAGAAAGAGCTTTTACAAAAAGGTATTAATGGGAAAAACTTTAAAAACAAGTTAATCGTTACAAAAGGAAGCGAGGGTGTTTCTTTTTATGATAGTTGTGAGGAAGTAACGATTCCAGCATACAGCATAACTGTAGTTGATACGACAGGAGCAGGAGATTCTTTTAACGGTGGTTTAGCAGTTGCACTGAGTAAAGGACTTGAATTGAAAGCTGCTTGTCATTACGGAAATGCAGTGGCCGCGTTATCAACAATGAAACTTGGAGCGCAAACGGGGATGCCTACGAAGGAAGAGGTTGAAGCGTTTATAAGTAAAGAAGAGGTCCGTAAGTCTATATGAAATTCAAGCATTAAATCATACAGATAATGAATTCCATCATTGTCTGAATGAATGTACCATTATGATCTTTGTGTAATCCTTTTTCTGTTGTTTTCATTACATTTGGCATCGCTTACTAAATATAGTTTGGGAGGAAAAAACATGATAAAAAAACCAATTATTATTGATACAGATCCTGGAATTGATGATGCAGTGGCAATCGCAATCGCTCTTTACAGTGAGGAATTAGAGGTTCGATTAATGACAACAGTTGCTGGAAATGTTGGTCTTGATAAGGTGACATATAATGCTTTGCGATTGCTTACGTTTTTTAAGAAAGACATACCCGTTGCTTTAGGAGCGGATAGACCATTGATTAAAGCTCCTATTGATGCTAGTGACATACATGGATCTAGTGGCATGGATGGTTATGATTTTGAAGAGCCAACGAATGACCTCGTCTTGAAAGAAAATGCTGTTAATGCTATGCATCGAGTCATTATGTCGAGTGATGAACCGATTACTCTTGTTCCTATTGGACCTTTAACCAATATCGCTTTATTATTAAAACTTTATCCGGAAGTAAAAGATAATATTGCTGAGATTGTTATAATGGGGGGTTCCACGACAAGGGGGAACGCAGGGGTTATGGCAGAATTTAATGTTTTCGCTGATCCGGAAGCAGCAAAAATAGTATTTCAAAGCAATTTGCCTATCGTTATGGTGGGACTAGATGTTGGATTGAAAGCGCTCGTTTACCCTGAAGATAGCGCCCAACTAAAAGACATGAATCAAACAGGGGAAATGCTTTATCAATTATTCCAAAAATATAGAGGCGGAAGCATGAAAACAGGATTGAAAATGTATGATAGCTGTGCGATTGCCTATTTGTTAAAACCGGAAATGTTTGAAGTAACGGATACTTTTGTAGATGTAGAACTAAGCGGATCCTTGACTACAGGTTGTACTGTAGTGGACTTAAAAGGCTATTTAGGAAAACCCAATAACGCAAAAGTTTGCGTTGATATAAATCCGCAAATGTTTAAAGAGTGGTTATTAGAAAGTTTGAAGAAGTGCATTTAATGATACTTATTTTATCCCGCATTAACGGGTAGTAAGACCCCTACTTCAAGACTTCGAAAAGAAAAGAAGGATTAGTGGGGGATCCACTGCCCGTAAAAGCCCGATTGGCTCGGGCCGGCTGAAGCCGGTCACTCAGGTATTGCCGCAGGACGGGGCGCTCTTTATCTGAGTTCCTGTTTATTCAATGGGGGATGGGCGGAACGCAGACTAAGATCGTCACGTCCTGTGACAACATCTGCATGATTCACATCCTGTGAACCTAACCCCCACTGAATGAAGTTTCACTTTATAAGAGCGTATAAGCTTTATCATTCAATTTAGAAGGGAAGAAAAAATTAATGACACTTAACCTCGTCATGTATGCTTCTGCAATTATGGCCGTTGCAGTAGTTATTTATATGTTAATTAAAAAAATGGATATAAAAATGACTTTGTTTTTGATGGGTATTGTCCTTATATTCATTAGTCTTGGCATGGGGAAAGAAATTGCTATTAAAGATTTCGAATCAACCGGCTCTTTCTTATTAGATCCTTTGCAAGTAATTGTCCAACAATTTAGAGATACGTTTGGAGCCGCAGGTTTTATTATCCTATTGTTGGGTGGATATACGGCTTATATGTCCGCAATTGGGGCAAATGATGTTACAGTAAATGTGATCACAAAGCCAATATCTAAATTTAAGTCAGTGTATGTATTAGTTCCAGTCGTCTTTTTGCTAGGGAATTTACTATCTCTCGTTATTCCTAGCGCGTCTAACTTAGCCATTATATTACTGGCTACATTGTATCCTGTTTTAAAAAAGGCTGGAATGTCAACGTTGACTGCTTCAGCTATAATTGCTACTTCAGCAACAATTATTCCAACACCATTAGGAAGCGACAATGTAGCTATAGCAGAAGAACTAGCAAAACATGCACTATTCGCTAATATGAGTGTAACCGATTATGTCTTTCAATATCATGCGCTAGTTTCGATACCTACGTTAATTTTTATAGCGATTGTTCATTATTTTTGGCAAAAGAGAATGGATAAAAAGTTGGCATTCAATGGAATTGAAAACAATGATGAGAGCATAGTGGCAGATCATGATCTTGGAATTGCAGGAGGTAAACTGTATAAAACAGTATATGCCATACTTCCTATTTTCCCTATTATTTTATTGTTAGCTTCTTATGGAATTCAATTAAGTACAGGTACAGCGATCAATGTTAGTGTTGAGATCGCCACAATCGCTTCCTTAATTCTTGCGATCCTTTGTGAGTTAATTAGATATAAAGGTGACAAAAAGGTTTTGGAAAATACAGAGAGCTTTTTTAAAGGAATGGGCGGAGCAATTCCAATTGTAGCGCTATTGGTTGCTGCATCCGTTTTTGTAACAGGTTTAAAATCGATTGGACTAATCGATGAAATTCAAGCATTGATGCAACATAATCAAGGACAGGGATTTGACTTTATTTTACCTCTGATATTAGTAGCTCTAACAGCTCTTATCGTTTTATTAAGCGGAAGCGGTATTGCTCTATTTTTGGCTATGGTGCCTTTAGTCGTACCTCTTGCTGAAGCAGCTGGTATTAGCCCAATTGCCATTTCTGTTCCGATGGGGCTAGCCGGTAACCTTTTCAGAGCCGTTTCTCCTGTTGCAGCAGTTGTATTGATTGTGGCAGGAACAGTAAAAGTCGATCCGATAGAGATTGTTAAAAGAACATCCGTTCCAATGTTGGGTGGGGTAGTATTTATGTTCGTATTATCAATGATTTTATTCTTGTGAAAAACTTAATGAAAATTAAAGTATGGTTAAAAACCAGGTGAATAAATTTCATCAAAAACTTAAAATATATTAATTCATATAACAAACTATTTACGGTTAAATAGTTAAATGGTCTAAACGTTTGCATGGAGTAGTAAGTGCGGCTATATAAAAGAAAGCAGAGAGCCAAGTGGCTTTCTGCTTTCTTTTGTTAATGTCAGGGTGATAAATAATGGATTTTCGTAGAATAAATTGGCGAGAACTCTTTTAATCAAAGTCCACTAAGTGTTTTTTCAAATAGCGGTTGCGATCGTGAATAAATTGAAAGATAAACTCGGGTTCGACCTCGAATGTATCGATTGCTTTCCTTTATTCTTCTTTAAACGATATAAATCTATCAAATTCCCTGCTTTAACTATGTTATACTAGCTTCAAAAAGGAGGGTATTTTTCCATGAAAAGGTTTCGAATCTGGCTGCTAGTTTTAGTACTTCTTTCCCCGTCACTCGCATCAGCAGCCGTGATAGACGAGTTTGCGATTTCAAATGGTGTAACCTATACGGAGGTTGTAGAAGAGGAGACAACGAAGCAATCTATCAGAGTCATGGAGATTGATGCGACCGATCCGTATACGAAAATCAAAGCGGGCATGCCTAATCCTTTGAATCAATTAATCCAGACAACGAAGCAAGCGCTTGAAGCAAGTCAGGAAGGGAATGAAGTTATCGGGGCGATTAATGGATCTTTTTTCAGCCGTCAACCAATGCCGCTTTACTTCGTTGCGATCGACAACCATCTTGTCAATGGCGGCACAATCGAGTCGGGAATAGATCAATTTGTCAATATTCCGCTTGCGTTCGGCATGAACAAAAATGGCAAAGGACAGATTGATGATTACACGACTACTTTTACATATACGCACAGTGGCGAAACAGATACGATCGCCGGTCATAATGGACAGCGGAGTCTGAATTCAATGATGGTGTACACACCGAATTTCTCAGATGGCATAACGGCCACGAATCCATATGGATATGAAGTGATTGTGTCAGGAGCAGGAGCCGATCCGTCTTTGCATTTTGGCGAAAGCTTAACCGGTAAAGTCGTTGGCTTCCGGCCGTATGGGGAAATAACTGGCGCAAAAATCCCAGCAGACGGCTTTGTGTTGTCCGCACATGGCACGAAAACAGAAGCGCTGCTTAACATGAAAATTGGCGATACAGTTTCGGTATTCACGAATATAGATGAAAAATGGCAGAATGCTGAATTTATGATCGGCAGCGGGCCGATGCTCGTCAAAGACGGAAAAGTGGCGCTTAGCATGGACCCAAACAGTGCACGTGCGCGAGAGAAGGCGCCGCGTACCGCGGTTGCCATTGATGAAACAGGAGACAATGTGGCATTCATTACGGTCGATGGGCGGCAGCCTGGCTACAGCACCGGCATGAGTTTAGTAGAATTTGCTACGTACATTCAATCACTTGGCTATGACCGGGCACTGAACATGGATGGCGGTGGCTCCACGACGATGCTTGCGCGTAAACCGGGTGATTTTACGGTGACGATCCAAAACAAGCCATCGGACTTCGGATTTGAACGTCGGGTGTCAACCGTTTTAATGGCCGTGACTACGGCGCCAAAAGGCGTACCGACGACGATTCACGCAAAAAAATCAACGGATGCGGAACTGATCATCGGTGAATCGATGACCGTTATCATTGAATCCATCATGGACGAATACGGCAATCCGATCAAAGTGGAAAATGTCCAGATTACATCAGACGTCGGCACCGTATCGGGAACGACATTTACCGCAACGAAAGCGGGCACAGGCTACATTTCGGTGAAAAAAGGCACAGCAGAAGTAAAGTTGCCGGTCACTATCAAAGCAACACCGGAAAACAAAGCGGTTTTGCTCGATTCATTTGAAACAAATACGTGGTCCGTACCATCTGTCTATAACGTAGCGTATGACGGCAGCCGCGCTTTGAAAATAGAGAGTACGGTCACCGCAGCTCAGCCTATTACACTAGCAAATAGTCCAAGTTTTATGAGTATGCGTGTTTACGGACAGGCGGATCATACAGAGGTGACTGGTACGATTTTGGATGTAAACGGCGTGGCGCACACTGCTTCATTCGGTACAGTCACATGGAATGGCTGGAAATACGTATCTGTACCGGTTCAGAGCAATTGGATGAAACTCACCTCTATTTCTGTTACAAAACCGGGCGTGTATATCGATGCGCTGAAATCGGTATACGGCACGTCTTATAAAGAAGAGCTGTTCCGCGATGTACCGGTCGGCTTCCGGGCTGAAGCAGACATTGCGTCACTCGTTGACAAAGCGATTATTAGCGGTTTTCCAGATGGCACATTTAAGCCGCAAACGACATTAACGCGCGTGCAGGCTGCGATTATGATTCAACGGGCGCTAAACTTGCCGGTTGATCGAGTGAAAGATCCAGAATTCATTGACGTACCTAAAACATATGCATCGTTCGGCAGCATTGCAGCTGTTGCAGAAGCCGGCATTATGCTTGGCCGCACCGGACACAAATTTGACCCGCAGGCGGAACTGACCCGCGCGGAAATGGCCGCTGTCTTAAAGCGGGCATTGAAACTCCCTGAAACAACAAAAAGTTACTTCCCGGACAACCCATCCGGCACATTTTCATACAGCTCGATCAATGCGCTCGCTGAAGTAGGCATCACACTTGGTTTCCCAGATGGTAGCTTCCGCCCAGCCGAACCGATCAAACGCGCCGACTTCAGTATTTTCCTAAAACGCGGTCTTGACAAACAATCCCTCTGGTGATAATAGAGGGATTTCTTTTATTTAGAAATCAATTGTATGCTGTTAAAGAACGGTAGAGAACTGATGTTCTCTTTTCGGCTAGATATGGAAGAACGGTTACTAGAACGAATTCTGTCAAAAAGTGAACGGAAAAAAGCCATGCAGCAGAGGCCATTTTATATTGATTATCAGCCTAATTAAAATCGAACAATTGCAATACAAATTAAAAAGTGTTCAATTATTGTTCAATACAAAAACTGAACACTTTAACACTTACTAAACAAAAATATAATGAAATACATATAAATGTGCATGTATATAAAAATTTTAATAAAGAAAATGCAAATCTTATTTACAAGAGCCAGAAAAGCTAGATTATTAGCGGGAAATCAATAAATAACATAGGTGTAATATTCTTCATCATTATAAAAAATCTTTGTTTTGCAACTCATTATCTATTTTGGCACAAATGTTGCATATTAGAAAGTAAGGGCGTTAAGAAAGGAAAGGAAGTGACCTATTGTAGGATGAGTGGAGTTTTAAAAAGAATCGCCCGAAACCTAAATAAAATAGACTGATTATTTTTAAAATTCTTTCTATCATTCAGTAGATAGGTAAAGAAAGAGAGTAATTAAAAAGGAGGGTTTACTTTGAATGAACAGGCAAAGAAAGCTTATTTAGAAACAGATAAACGAATTCTTGAACGTAACATTAAGCCCCTAATTACAAAGGAGTTAATTGAGGAGCATCGGAAAAATCCAGTTGGCAGACATAGCCACGCATTGAGCCAGGTGATGAATTATTTCAGAAGAAACCATGAAGAAATCGAAGGCAAGGACTTAATTGTCTGTACAGAGCCCCATAAAACCTGGTGTTTAGGCGCACATCCTGGGAAGCGCGGAGTTCCCTATATTGTATTTTCAGATGAATGTTATGATACGCGAGAAAAAGCAGAACATGCATTGTTCCTTAAAAGGCTTGAAAAACACGGTGTGTTAATTAAATAAACATTCATAAAGGAGAGAGATATCATGGCTATTACCGGTTATACAAATCAAATGAGTGTTCAACCTGGTGAACGTATAAAATTCATGGTGAGCAGTGATCACAAGAAATATAGAACAGATATGGTCCATCTTATTCACGGAGATTCAGATCCTAAGGGCCCCGGCTTAAAAATCAATAAAATAAATGCGGATGTGGATAAAGAATACGAGGGCCGAAAACAAGACATCTATATGGGGTCCTACGTCAAATTCGACGACCAATCCCCTTTTGAAAATATTCGCAGTTTTTCATTACAAGCGATGATCTTTCCAACAACGCCAGAATTAGGCGTACAGGGAATCCTGACTAAATGGTCACCTAATCAAAATTCCGGCTATGGATTATTTATAGATGAAAAAGGCTGTCTAGCAGTATGGATTGGAGACAAAGAGGGGAAGGTTGAAAAAGTAAGTACGAACCAGCCGTTAGTTTCGCAAACATGGTATTTTGTAGGCGCTTCCTTTGATGCGGAAAGTGGAAAATTGACCGTCTTCCAAGAAGCCAATATAAGTAAAACAAATGGGCGTTTCTCCCTTCCTTATGGGATCGATCACATGAATGCGCGTAATGAAAAAGTAACGACTGTTCAAGCATATGCGTCCACTGAAGCTCCGTTTTTGATCGCAAGTCTCTTTGATCAAAAAACAAACGGGAAACATAAGGTCATATGGCGTTACAATGGGAAAATTGATCGTCCGCGTATGGCTAATATGTCATTAAGTAAAGAAGAAATGGTTTCATGGATTGACAATCCTACCGGTGACGGAGTAGTGGCTGCATGGGATTTCGCTCAAGGAATGACAGGCAAAGGGTTTAAGAAACTGGAAAAAGTGTATGATGCTTCTCCCAATCAACTCCACGGTGAAACGGTGAATCATCCAACACGTGCTGTAACAGGCTATAACTGGACATCGGAGGAACAAAATTTCACTCATGCTCCGGAACAATATGCAGCCATTCATTTCCATGATGATGATATGACAGATGCAAAGTGGGAGGTGGATTTTGAGTGGAAAGTACCGGATGATCTGAAAAGTGGCGTGTACGCGGCGCATGTTTATGCGGAAGATGATAATGAAGATTATATAACCTTTTTCGTCAGACCTAAAAAAGGACAACCGACTGCGAAAGCGGTACTCATCCTGCCTACTGCGAGTTATTTAGCTTATGCAAATAATAGATTTCAAGATATTCCACTTGCACAGTTGATGTTCGGACGGGCTCCAGTCGTACAGCAGGAAGATATGTATCTTGGTGAACACGCTGAATACGGATTGTCCACCTATGATCATCATAATGACGGAACCGGGGTCTGCTTCTCATCCAGTTTACGCCCGATTTTAAATATGAGACCGAAATACCGTCATAATTTATCCCCTTCCCTATGGCAATTCAATGCAGATCTGCATTTAATTGACTGGTTGACGGAAAAAGGATTTGATTTTGATGTGATTACCGACCAAGATCTTCATTTTGAAGGAGCTGAACTGCTCAATCACTATACGGTGGCCATCACTGGATCCCATCCCGAATATTTCTCAGGCCCTATGTTAGATGCAGTTGAAGACTTCCAAAGTAACGGCGGCCGCTTTATGTATATGGGCTCGAATGGATTTTATTGGGTTGTTACCTTTGATCCCGAAAACCCAAGCTTGATGGAAGTTAGAAAAAATTACGGAAACCAAGGATGGAAATCAAAACCAGGTGAAATTCATTTAAGTATTACAGGAGAGCAAGGAAGCATTTGGAAGCACCGGGGGAGAGCACCTCAAAAAATATGCGGAGTCGGCTATATGGCTGAAGGATTTGAAGTTTCATCTTACTACCGCCGCTCAGAAGACAGCTTTAATTCAAATTTAGATTGGGTGTTTGAAGGTATTGAAATGGATGAAATACTGGGAGACTTTGGTCTAGTGGGCGGAGGAGCTGCTGGATTAGAATTGGATATTTTCGATGAAGAGCTGGGGACACCTTCACATGCGGTCATTCTGGCTTCATCAGAAGGTCACACAAATGTGTATGTGCCGGTAGCGGAAGAATTGTACTTTAATATTACGGGCCTTGGGGGAGAAGAAAATCCAAAAGTGAGAGCAGATATGGTCTATTACCCTACCCCTAATGGCGGTGCTGTTTTCTCGACCGGTTCCATTGCCTATTGCGGCAGTTTATCTCACAATAATTATGACAATAATATATCTCGTCTTACCGAGAATGTATTGAAGCGCTTCTTGTCAGAGGAACCATTGCCATTAGGGCTAGCAGAGCAAACATTAGATAAAGTTAATAATTAAATAGTACAGATATAGTCAAAGCAGCCAAGTTTTTATTAAGAAAGTCTTGGCTGCTTTTCTTTTCATCCTTTCATATCTCACATCCTATTTAGAACGGAAAGGGAGGGTATAATATGGTCATAGTTTGTCAGAAGCATGGTAAAGAAGGGCTAAAACATCTTCATACTCCTCACGTAGAAAAAATGAAAAAATGTAAAGGTACTTGTCAATTTTGTAATCAAAAAGCCGAGATAAAAATGTTTGATTCTATCCCTTTTCAGACTATTACCACACCAGAATCCACTAAATGATGTCTGCATTTTATTATAGTTATTATCTGAAGACAATGATTGTTTTATGAGGGGATTTTCTTACATTATTGAGGAATGGAAGGAAGCTGAACCGTTCGGAAGAGGGGAAGATTTTAAGCGATGAGCTTGTGAAATGGATATTGCAGAAAACAAGCAGTTGTCCGATTGGTTGCTTTCGTAAGGATCCGGAACGAAGGAGGTTAAAAGGTGAACTCGGTTGGGCTACTGTATGTTGGAGCTGTATTATTTGTCAACAGTTTAATGCTGTTAGGTAAAATCGACGGCAAAAGCGCTGGAGTGTTTAATCTCTTTGTCGGTTCTATACAAGTGATCTCTCCATTCTATTTAATATTCACAGCGAATGGGGATTCTTGGACCATTTTTAATGCCTCTGGTATTTTTCTATTTGGCCTAACGTACCTCTATGTAGGTATTACGAATCTGAAAAATCTTGATACCTCGGGCGTAGGCTGGTACTCCTTATGGGTGGCCATCCTTGCAGTAGGCTATGCATGCGTAAGCTTTTTCCAATTTCACGATGTGAAGTTTGGCATCATTTGGTCGATGTGGGCTTTTCTTTGGACAATGTTTTACTTATTACTTGCTTCAAAGAAGAACGTTGCTATCTTTACTGGCTGGGTGACCTTCATTCAATCCTGGATGACTGCGACTATTCCTGCTTTTCTAATCTTAATTGGCCAGTGGGATGAAGTAGGGCCAAAAACAACATGGGCGGTAACGATAATCGCGATCCTCCTCTTCGTAGTTGCGTATTTGTCCGTAAAGCCCTCTATATCTTCCAAAGCTTCTGAAATGAAATCAGGAGCTTAACGTATGCCTGTCTGCATTCCAGTTTAGCCAATAATAATTCTTTTGTTTCAAATTATGCTGTGTAAAATAAGCCCCCGTTTTATATAAAGATGGGGGCTTATTTCACTCTATGCACTTACTGGACAGGCAAATCCAGCTGTATAGGAACTTCATTTCGAGTCAATTGGAAAATATAATTTCGCTTTTTTCATGAACGGCTGTTTCATTAAGTTGAACGTTATACTTCGATCTCTCGAACTCATGTCCCCGTTAGAACAATAAGTATGTATTATGATAGGTTCACTTTTTCAAAATGTTCTACTGTTGGGAAAGGATCATAAAAATGGTGTAATAGCTGCTTCCACTCTTGATATTCCGGTGATTCTCTAAATCCAATTGTATGGTCCTCTAAACTATCCCATTTTACTAAGAGTAAATACTTCCCTTCAACTTCCATACAACGCTGTAAATCATGAGATATGTAACCATTCATTGAAGAAATAATAAGGGATGCCTTACGGAAAGCCTCTTCATATTCTATCTCCATTCCGCGTTTAACGTGATGTATCATAGCTTCTAATATCATGCAGTACCCTCCTTTTTTAAAATTATACCATTACTGATTAGTGTAATAGAAGAAAATGAAAATTGCTGATAAATGGCTTCGTTGTTCTTGAAATTATAAAAGTGTCGTTGCTTCAATTGGTTTTCTTGAAGCCGCTCAGCATGTATTATAGAAGAAACATGATAAAATGAAGCCGTTTTTATTATAAGTTAAAAAAAGAAAGGAAGTGTGACTATGGCGATTACATATCCTCATATCGAAGAGTCCGATTTAACACATTATATTTCTCCAAAAGGAGAGTACCAACTGTTTCAAGATGAAGATCATTATGCAGAAAAAGTGAGAGAGTGGGGGCTTTCCTCCACAAAAGAAGTAAAAAAAGAATTTTGGTACAAAGATAAAACTTATCAACGCCTTGTTACGATTAAAGGATACGAGGAGTTTGGTGTTTCAAAGACATTTAATACGCTTGTGATTGAATTTCAAGATGGCCATTTAAGTTGCATTTTACCGGATTACTTAAAAGATATGCAATCATCCAATTTCGGGAAAGAAGACAAAGTAAATAAGGCAGATGCTGAAGAACGTTCCTTATCTTCAACACGGCCAGCTGAAAAACCGAAAGCAGAAAATATAAAGAAAGCTGAACGACCAAAACTTGAATTGCCGGTAGAAAAGGTTCACTTTACAGGAATTGTGAAGCAGTTTGCTTTGAGTTGGAATCATTTCAATGAGGAAAACGATGAAGTCGTCGTATTGGATCAAGTTCAAATTGATCAAGAAAATCCAATTGACGTTGGTATTGCTTGGTGCAGTCACAGTAAGACGTTGAAAAAAGTGGAACTGCAACTGGGAGAAAGAATTGAATTTGACGGAAAAATTGTGAAAAAGAAATTGCCAAAAGGGAAAGAAGTGGAAGAAGCGTTTATATTGGATGAGCCAGCATCGTTTAAAATAAACAATCCATCAAAAATTGTTAGAAAATAATCTTACAATTTCTTTTCAGTGAATACTGATGTTATTCTCCATTCCCGAATAAGCATTTAGAAAATACGAGATATACAGATTAATTAGCAGATTGATTTCCCCGCCATTGCCAATTTATCGGGATTGTGAAGCAGTTTGCTTTGAGTTGATGTCAAATTAATGACAATATAAAACCCTTTAGTGTTCAAAGGGTTTTATGTCGTCTATTATTAACTTGGACGTTTGACTGAATAAGAGAATCTACAATACATATACATTCACTAAATAGATCATAAATGGAATGGTCAATAATGCTAATAGTGTGGAGAGGACAGTCGTTATAGCACCGAGATTTTCGTCTGCCGAGTATTTCGCAAACAGGATGGATGCCAGTGTCAGCGTCGGCATCATGGATTGAATGAGGATGGTTTGCATAATTGTCTGTTCAAGCTTTAAAAAGAGCATGAGGAATGCGACTATTCCAGGAAGGATTAGTAGCTTAGTTGTCAGGGGGATCCATACTTTCGATCCGGATTCTTTCACTTTTGAACCTTGTAACGTCATGACGAGAACACCGATATAAAACATTGCTAACGGTGCTGCTATTGCTGCTAATTGGTCAACAAGGTTAATGACCAGCAAAGGGGGGGTAAATTGAAAATAAGCAATGACTAATCCTGCTACAATGGCTACAATCGGTATGTTAATCACGGATTTAAATGTTTGAATGTCAAAAATTTTATTCTTTTGAAGCATGAATACTCCTACCGTCCAGGTCGTAAAGTCCATTCCTGCATCAAAAATAGCCGCATAAAGTGCACCTTCAGGGCCAAGAAGTACAGCGCATAAAGGAATGCCGATAAATCCTGTATTACCGAGACCTGATAGTAAGGCCAACTCTCTTTTAATTGCGGATTGACGATAAAAAACAAACGCAAGTAGCCATCCAACACCGATTCCAATCAGATTGATCAAGATGGATAAACAAAAAACGAGGACAATCATCTTAAATATATTCTCGTTCATCTCCACGTGAAAAATGCTTGATAATATAATACATGGAATGGCAACATTCACGATTAAACTAATGAAAACTCCTCTTGTGTCTTCGTTGAATTTGAATGTTTTTGAGAGGATGGCCCCTATAAGGATCATACAGGATATAATAGCGATTGATTGAATAACGACGTTTAGTTCCATATGGATACCTACCTATCTGCATAATTTAACGAAAAATCTCCAGGAAAAATAGTACCACTAATCAACAAAAAGTAACAGGGGTTTTGCGCAAGAAGGGAAAATAAGAAGAGCCCATTCCTTGAAATGAATCATGCATAAGGTAAATCGTGTTTTCGCTCTGAAATGATGAACTTCGAATACTATTCCTTGATAAGAAGGAATAGGCTCATTGTAGACAAGCTATTTATTTTCATCAGCATGGATCAAATCAATTTGGAGGGATTTTCATGGTAACAGCTTATACGCATGAACCTTTTACTGATTTTACGAAAGAAGAAAACAAAAAGGCCTTTCAAAAAGCGCTTACTTATGTGAATACTAAACTTGGACAAGAATACCCGCTTGTCATTAATGGTGAAAAAATCGTGTCAAACGTAGAAGAAAAGTCCATTAATCCAGCAAAAAAAGCCGAAATAATCGGTATTGTATCGATGGCCGACAAACAATTGGCGGAACAGGCCATGCAGGCGGCGCTTCAAGCATTTGAAACATGGAAAACAACAGACGCGGCGTACCGAGCTAACATATTATTTCGCTCCGCCGCGATCATCCGCCGCCGGAAGCATGAATTTTCAAGCTGGCTTGTAAAAGAAGCAGGGAAGCCATGGAAAGAAGCAGATGCGGATACGGCAGAAGCGATTGATTTTCTTGAATATTACGCACGGCAAATGCTTGAACTGAAAAACGGCGCACCGGTTAACAGCCGTCCGGGTGAGCAAAATGTGTTCAATTACATTCCTCTTGGCGTTGGCGTCGTCATTTCACCTTTTAACTTTCCTCTGGCGATTATGGCGGGAACAGTTGTCGCTGCGCTTGTTACTGGCAATACGGTTCTTTTAAAACCGGCCGAGACAGCACCGGTTATTGCTGCAAAATTTGTGGAAGTGATGGAAGAAGCGGGTCTTCCGGCCGGCGTCTTGAATTATATTCCGGGCAGCGGCGCTGAAATCGGGGACTATCTTGTGGAGCATCCCAAAACACGGTTTGTATCGTTTACGGGATCCCGTGCTGTCGGCTGCCGTATTTATGAACGGGCGGCAAAAGTACAGGAAGGTCAAATCTGGCTGAAGCGGGTCATTGCGGAAATGGGTGGAAAAGACACGATTCTTGTTGACTGTGACGCTGACCTTGACCTGGCTACTTCATCCATTGTTTATTCTGCCTTTGGCTTCACCGGTCAAAAATGTTCAGCAGGCTCCCGTGCGGTCATTCATCAGGATGTGTACGATGAAGTGCTTAAAAAAGTGGTTGAACTGACCGAAACATTAATTATAGGCAGCCCTGAACAAGCTGATACGTATATGGGACCGGTTATTGATGAAAAAGCGTACAAAAAAATTATGGACTATATTGAAATTGGCAAAGAAGAAGGCCGCTTGATGACAGGTGGAACAGGAAATGCTGAAAAAGGCTACTTCATTGAACCAACGATTTTTGCGGATGTCAAAGAAACAGACCGTCTTATGCAGGAAGAAATTTTTGGTCCGGTCGTTGCTATATGCAAAGCGGAGGATTTCGATCATATGATGACGATTGCAAACAATACAGATTACGGACTAACAGGCTCGCTACTTTCCAATAATCGCGATCACATCGCCCGTGCGCGCAAAGAATTCCATGTGGGCAATTTATATTTTAACAGAGGGTGCACAGGCGCAATCGTTGGCTATCAGCCATTTGGCGGTTTTAATATGTCGGGAACAGATTCAAAAGCGGGAAGCCCGGATTACTTGCTTCTCCATATGCAGGGACAGACCATAACGGAGGCATTTTGAGGGGAAAGAGGTATGCAAAAGTCTTATATCGCAGATTAATGGGCAGTAAGACCCCCATTTCAACAATTAGAGAAATCGAAAAAGGATAAGTGGGGGACAAACTGCCCGTAAAGGCCCGATTGGTTCGGGCCAGGCAGAGCCTGTTCACTCAGGTATTGCCGCAGGACGCGGCGCTCTTTACGTGAGTTCCTCTTCCATCAGTGGGGGAGGACAGAAAACCTCGGCTGATGGAAGATTCACTTAATTCAATAAAGAGGGTATAAGCACCTGCTGATAAACAGTGGCTTATCCCCTTTGGTTAGGCAGTAGTTACGAACACTTTAATTCTTTAGAAAAAAACCTCTCAACGCAAATGAGATATTTTGAGGTCTTTCAGCGAGCCGGCGCATGAAATAGCCAAACCAGTCGTCGCCGAAGGGAATATAAACACGAGTTTTATATCCTTCTTGAACTAAGCTTACTTGCATCTCTGTTCTAAAACCGTACAGCATTTGAAACTCAAATTGATCACGATTAATCTCATTTTTTTGCACAAAATCTTTCACTTTAGAAATGATATGATGATCGTGAGTCGCAATCGCTGTATAACTTCCGCTCAATAAATGTTCTTCAATAATTCTCATATAATTTTCATCTACTTTTTCTTTTTCCTGATAAGCCACTTTAGAAGATTCTTTATATGCTCCTTTTACTAGACGAAGAGGAATGCCTTTCAACTCTTTCACGTCCTGTTCGGCTCGAAACAAATAAGCTTGAATGACGGTCCCGACATTCGTATACGTTTCACGCAGCTCTTTTAAGATGTCTAAAGTAATTTGGCAATGTGAGTAATCTTCCATATCGATTCGGACGAAGTTATTGTGATATTTAGCTGTGTCCAGAATTCGATGCATATTTTGGACACAGAAATCCCGATCGATATCTAAACCAAGCTGGGTCATTTTAACCGACAAGTTACTATTGACGCCGGCCTTTGCAATGGCTTCCAACGTTCTTGTATTACATACGGTCGCTTCTAGTGCATCTTCTCGGCTTGAAACGAATTCTCCTAAATGATCGAGAGTACAGAGAAGTCCTTTTTCATTTAATCGCTGAACTTGATTGATCGCGCTCTCTATGTTTACTCCAGCTACTACTTGGGACGCGCCAAATTTAAGGCCCCATTTCTTTGCGACCGTATTTAAGGCTTTGTTTTGTGAAGCGTAGAGAAATATATTTTTTGAAACCTTTGCTAACATGGATACTCCCCCTTAATGATCGTTGATTTTCTTGAGATGGTTTGATAATGGACAACTTAGAAAAATTATTCGTTATGTTCTTTCGGTGTGATCCTTATTTTCGGTTGTATATGTATATGCATGAAGGAGACCATTTAGGGCCTTTCTTGCTCAATAGATGCTAGTGAACAAAGAAGTATTAGGCTAAAAGAGGATTTTCTGACCGTAAGTTGAAGGAAATTTGATCGAAGTAAGGCATATCTTTTGGAAATACATCATACGTAGACACGATCAGAAATTCTGTCCCTTTTCCCCTTTCTGTTTGTAGCTCCCAGATCTTTCGTTTATTCTTATTTCATATACTGAAAGTTACAAATTCTAACATACAAAAAGCATAGCACTTTTTCGTTTTGGGATATGATTTTAACTTAGCTTTATGGGCATGTGACGCTACACTTAATACGATATATAAACAACTATTAGGCTTCCGTGCAGCGTGAGCATTGTACCAGAGAAACCCTCTTTTATATGGGAATTGAATAAGAAAGGTTTAAATAACACACAATACGTCTTGTTTAAATCATTATAGAAAGGGGTTTGTTCCGAATGAATAAGAATGACCTTCAAGAATGTATTACAGAATGTGAAAGTGCATTATCTCATTTGAACAATGCGATGAGTAAGGCTCATGACCATGCTAAACAAAAAATGCAACATGCATCCAGAGACTTGGAAGCATGTATTACAGAATGCCGTAGTCTATTGTAATAAACTAAATAACCAAAGCCCCTACTGTTTTTAGTAGGGGCTTTGGTTATTTCAGAAAATGGATTGTTAAGAAGCCATGTTTCGGCAAACTTCTGCACATTCACGGCAAATTTTAGCACATTCTTGGCAATGGTCATCTTTGAACATTTCACATTCCACCGCACATGCTTCACAAATAGCAGCACATAGCTGACAATGTTGTGTAGCAAATACACTGTTCCTTGCCATATAAGCCACGGACTGTAAACAAATTTCTGCACAATCCTTTAGTGTTTGAAGACACTTTACTCTTGCTTGAACATCTGGTTCTTGTAAGCAAGCTACCGAACATTCTTCACAAGCTCTTGCACATTTTACACATGCTTCAATACAATGATCCATATTAGTTGGTGATGTCGACAATACACCCATTTATTAAAACCTCCAATATAATTTAATCAGTATTATTCTCTCCAATTCAATTTTTTCTTATCCAATTAATCTGTCTCCGGTAGGTTTACTTTTTGAAAAGTAAGTCCACTCTAACTATTAGTAAATAAGTTGCAAGGAGGTTTGTTAATGGGTGGTCAAGAATCAATTATTTCAACGGATAATATTACATTAATCCTGACAGCAATGGTTATGGGAACGTTGGCTAGGATCTTCGTTTTAAAAGAGGACTATAGACAATATCCATCCTATCCGAATGGCTACATGATTCACATTTTAATTGGGTTCATTGCTTCCACGCTGGGGGCAGTATTTATACCGGCGCTTATGACGAGTAATTGGGTGGCGGTCACATTCTTATCTTTAGCTATCCAACAGTTCCGAGATGTTAGAAAAACAGAACAGGAAAGCTTAAAAAGCCTAGAGAATACAGAATTTACACCTAGAGGAGACGCGTATATCGATGGTATTGCTAAAACATTTGAATCTCGTAATTATTTTGCATTAGTTGTCTCTATTTCTACGGCTGCTGCTATGCAGATTTACAAACCGCCCATGTTGATATTAGATATTGGGCTGGGGGTAATCACGGGTTTTATTGTGTTATTCCTTTTGAAGCGATTTTCAAAAGGTAAACAAGTTGAAGATATCGCAATAATCAAAGAAGGCCAAATTGAAGTAAAGGAATCTGAATTGTTTGTGGATGGAATCTTTATTAGCAACTTAGTTGGAACGGATAATGCACAAAAGATGCTTCTGAAAGAAGCTTTCGCAGTAACGATTGAACCGAATGAAGAGCATTATCGGATCACGTTAGACAATTTCGGGCAACGAAAAGCCATTTTATTTGAAGCTACACGCGCCATCGGTGTCAAACGATATCACTATACCCGTAAAGATTTTGAAAGCGGTAAGACAATCATTGTTATCGTTCCGCTTATTCGGGACATAAATAAGCTAATAGAAGCAGTAAAAAAAACACCTTTGCTCGAATCAGTTAAGAAAAGTCATGCACTCATGGACACGAATGTAACGTCAGGAGAGTGAAAAGATGGGAAGAGAGAGTGCCCAGAAGGAAACGAACAACATTATTGCGGCTGTAACATTGGCTCATCACAAAGTTTCTGGGGGTAATTCATTTGTTGTAGAAGCTCAAAATGAGGAGGAGCAAAAACAAATTATGCTCGATATCGCTAAGGCCGTGAAAGGAGATGTAACCAAAACAAGCAATGGAATTTTCTTAATTCTTAAAGATTAAAATGAGGTACTAGGCTATGTAAGTCCGTCGGTAAGTCCGTCGCTTTTCATAAAATCCCCCTTAAAAAAGTGCCTGATCTAGTATCGACAATCCGAAAAACCGTTTAGATATTCCAAACGGTTTTTGTAAATAAACGCAAAAAAATGGGCAGGGGTATGAGATAGAGTAAAATGGTATTCGGGCAAAATCAAATACGCTTGCTAAAACATAACCGGAATGTGAAGCATGTTTTAGAGAGTCCTCTTTCGTATCAGTATGTTATTCTTTAACCCATTCCGTTTCTAATTCAATACCAGCTGCTTTCATCATGGTCAGAACGGGGCAGCGGGCATCTGTTTTTTCTTTCAGTTCAGCGATCCGTTCTGCCGATTCACTTGTTGCGACATTTACTTTGAACCATACTTTTTTAAAAAAGACCTGTACTCCTGCTTCTCCTCGCATCCCCCGTGGATCAAACTCGCCTTTTACATCAAAATTCATTGACTGCAGATCGAAGTTCATTTCCCGTGCGGTCATAGCAGCGACTATATTTTCGCACCCTGCCAAAGAAGCCAAAAGATAAGAAAGCGGGTCTGGCCCTTCATCCATCCCACCCAAAATAGGCGGTTCATCAATGATAATTTCATGTTGTTTTGATTTTACAGTCGTTTTCATTTTTTCTGTTATGCCTGTCACGTGAAACGTCATTGTATCGTTTACATTCATCTATATATCCTCCTGTTCATAGGTGCTGCTTATGTATCTTGCCGCAGTTATGAAAAATTAACCGTTATATAGGCAGCGAATATAAGAGCCCACATACAAACGAAGAAAAGATTCATATTTGAGGCAAAAGAAAAAGCATTATTGGTTGCGACTTGTTTGGAGAAGGGGCTGTTAGAGTCGGTGTAAAATAAGAATGATCTATGTAAGAGATCAAATTCTGGGTGCCTTCTTTATCCGTATTATCATGAACTTTCTCACCATACATATAACCGAAATACGTAAAAATAGTGTACACTTAGGTGAAGGTTTTATCTGATCCTTTTTTGGGAATAAGAGATGTGTTCGGGTTTACGACTTTGAAACCCAAAATTTATCAATAGGATGGGGAGATTTAAGATGTTCGATTATACGGTATCAACAGAGAAAAGTTCTGAACAAGCTATTCTGTCTTTAGAAGAAACTTTAAAGAGTGAAGGGTTCGGCGTATTGTGGAATTTTGATCTAACGGCAAAGCTTCAGGAAAAGGGAATGGAATTTAAGACCCCGTATACGGTATTAGAAGTCTGCAATCCAAAAGAAGCACAGCGTGTTCTGTCTGAGAATCTGCTTGTAGGCTACTTTTTGCCATGTAAAATCGTTGTGTATCAAGATCATGAAGGGACAAAAATAGGGATGCCTAAACCAACTGCCATGATCGAGATGCTTCAAAATGAAGAAATCAAAGTATTAGCACAGGATATTGAAAAGCGTCTTATTTCTTGTATTGATAAAAGTGTGTAAATCACTTTTGGGGAATGGATGTCTTTTTTCTTTTCTTTTTGAAAACAATATACCGTTATAGGTAAATGTATATTAAAAACGAAGTGAATCAGGCTGAAAGCGTTTTTGAAAAACTCGGAGCAAATATATATGGACGAATAAGAATGTAGAAAAACGGCAACGGATCTCCCGCCCGAGCCAAATGCTTATCAAAAGATATGTCAGGTGAATAAGGGGAAAATAACGGCAGATTTAGAACAGCAAGGGGAGAGGGGAAATCGTTCCGAATCGCTGTGCTGTTCGTTAACACATCAAAAAAGGTGCCTAAACAGGTATCTTTTTTGATGAATGGAAACAAATAAAAGAAGAAAAAATAGTGCTGACTATACAATTTAACCGCTTGACAATATACCTAACGGGGTATAATATAAGGGTACAAAGCATTCATGTAAAAAGATTGGATACATTATTTCTATCATCATCAGTATGTTATTCTTTTTTGTAGCCGTTATTGCTTATAGGCGTTATTATCTTGTTAAAGGGGTTTCTTAATTATAAGAAGAAAGCGGTGTGAACGACTATATTACCATAAATCTCAAAAAGGGCTTTCAAAAGCTTATTTGAACATTCCAGTTGCTAATTTAAAGAAAAATCACCTGGAAATTCCATGCGATTAAATCCATGTAATCGCTACGGATCACCTCGAATTGCATCATAGTTTGCGGTACTTACAAGCGAAAGGTTTTAAAGTGGACAGTTATTTATTTAAAAACAGTCAATCGAAAATAAAAGAAAAAGGAGATATGCGTTATGATGTACGATAAAAAAGTTGAAAATCGTTTAAAACGAATTGAAGGGCAAATCAGAGGGGTATTGAAAATGATTGAAGACGGAAAGGACTGCCGTGATGTTGTGACTCAATTATCCGCTACACGCAGTGCGATTGACCGGACAATGGGTGTTATTGTCAGTATGAATTTGGAACAGTGCCTTAGAGAGAATATTGAGGCAGGGAAAGAAACAGATAATCTTGTGCAAGAAGCTGTAGACTTACTTGTCAAAAGCAGATAAAAATAAAAAATATAAGGGTTGACGAATGAATCTCAATCCTTTAATATACCCTTATAGGTATAAAAAGAATCGGAGGGAAAATAAATGAAAGCAGATCAAGTACTAGATGCAAAAGGGCTTGCATGTCCAATGCCCATTGTGAAAACGAAGAAAGCGATAAATCAGCTAGAAGCGGGACAAATATTAGAAGTTCAAACAACTGATAAAGGGGCAAACGGTGATTTAACCGCATGGGCAAAATCAATGGGGCACACACTTTTAAACGCAAAAGAAGAAGATGAAATATTCACATTCTACATTCAAAAAGGCTAATTTTTTTTAATCACATATTATACCCATGCTAGTATGGGTAAGTGAGGACAGGGAGGTTTTACTATGACTGAACAAAAGAAAAAAACAACGATTATTTTATTCAGCGGGGACTATGATAAGGCGATGGCAGCGTATATTATCGCAAATGGTGCAGCTGCTTATGATCATGAAGTAATCATCTTCCACACATTTTGGGGATTAAATGCGCTGCGTAAAGATGAACCATTGGCATTGAAAAAAGGATTGCTTGAAAAGATGTTTGCGAAGATGATGCCGAGAGGTTCAGACAAAATGGGCTTATCAAACATGAACTTTGCCGGAATGGGACCAAAAATGATTAAGCATGTCATGAAAAAACACAACGCGATGACACTTCCTCAATTAATTGAGATGGCGCAGGAACAGGACGTTAAGCTTATCGCATGCACAATGACGATGGATCTGCTTGGTCTTCAGCAGGAAGAATTGCTGGATGGAATTGAATATGCTGGTGTAGCTGCTTATTTAGCTGACGCTGAAGAGGGAAATGTCAACTTGTTTATCTAATGGCTATGGATAAATAAGCAAATGAATAAAGGAAAGGTGGGAAATGAATAAGATGATTGAAACAGATCTCTTGATCAATGCTTTATTGATTGCATTCGTTGTATGGTTTGCTTACCGACGTTTTGCTCCCGTAAAAGGCATTAAAACGATGACGACGAGTGAATTAAAATCAGAATTAAAGAAAAGCGGGAAGCAGTTTATTGATGTGCGTATGCCACATGAATTTCAGGCAAATCGAATCGACGGGTTTAAAAGTATTCCCCTCTATGAATTAAAGAAACGGGCCGGTGAATTGTCAAAAGACAACGAGGTTTTTGTCATCTGTCAAAGTGGTATGAGGAGCAGTAAAGCAAGCAAAGTGTTAAAAAAGCTTGGATTTAAACACATAACTAATATTAAAGGCGGCATGAGTGCCTGGTATTAATCAAAAAAGGAGGATTTTTAATGAAACAATTGGTGCCGAGTGAGTTAGAAGCATTAATCCGTCAAGGAAAAGATCTTACCATTATTGATGTTCGTGAAACAGATGAAGTAGCAACTGGACAGATTCCTGGGGCTGTAAATATACCTTTAGGTTTAGTAGAGTTTCGCATGCATGAACTGGATAAGTCAAAAGAATACGTCATGGTATGCCGGTCAGGCGGGCGAAGTTCGATGGCCGCTAATCTTTTAGAAAGCCATGGATATCGAGTCATCAATATGACAGGCGGTATGAATGAGTGGGAAGGCGCTATTAAATAATTTTTTACGGTATTAAAAACTATACAGGTATTATTAACAAGGAGGAAACACAATGATGGAATCAAACCATGTATTAGATGCAAAAGGACTAGCTTGTCCGATGCCTATTGTCAAAACTAAAAAAACAATGAAGGATTTAGAGCCGGGCGAGGTATTAGAAATCCAGGCAACCGATAAGGGTTCAACGGCCGACTTGCAGGCTTGGGCTAAAAGCACGGGCCACGAGTATTTAGGAACAGAAACAGAAGGGGACACCTTGCGTCATTTCCTGCGCAAAGCGGGAGCAATAGAAGCAGAGGGCGTTGTGATTCCTGAAATCTCATTAGATGAATTTAAAGAAAAAGTAGACAAAAATGAAAATTTAACGGTTTTAGATGTTCGGGAAATAGAGGAATATGAAGAAGGACACATTGAGGGTGCTATCCATATCCCACTTGGAGAGGTCGAACAGCGTGCTGGAGAGCTGGACAAAGAAGACGTCATTTATGTGATCTGTCACTCGGGCAGAAGAAGTGAATTAGCCGCTCAAACAATAGCGAAAAAAGGATTCAAACAATTATTCAATGTTGTACCTGGCATGCGTGACTGGACAGGGAAAACGATTTAAAGAAAGGAGGAAAAGAACATATGAGTACAAAAACAGCGATCATTGCCGCAAATGGCGGATTGTTCGATGCATACAAGGTATTCAATATTGCGACAGCTGCAGCAGCGACTGATCAGGAAGTAGCCATTTTCTTTACATTTGAAGGACTGAACCTCATTCACAAAGAAGCATACCAGCAGCTGCCAATGCCTCAAGGAAAAGAACATTTAGTAGAAGGATTCAAGAAAGCAAATGTCCCTTCCATTCCAGAGTTAGTGGAGATGGCTCAAGAAATGGGCGTGACCTTTATTGGCTGTCAAATGACGATGGATGTCATAGGTCTGGAAAAAGAAGCATTCGTTGACGGAATTGAAGTAGGCGGAGCAGTGACTTTCTTAGAATTCGCTAAAGATGCCGATGTGACGTTAACATTTTAATGTACGATAAAGAAAATAAAAAATTTTAAAATAAATTATACCCTAGGAGGTAATTGGATATGCCAGTAAATTCAATGACAGCGAAAGAAGTCGCTAAAAAGGTTGTCAATAAAGAGTCGTTCTTTATTTTAGATGTTCGGAATGAAGATGCTTTTCAAGACTGGAAAGTGGAAGGAGAAAATGTGCAATATTTAAACATTCCTTACTTTGACCTGTTGGATGGAGTCGAAGAAATTTTACCACAGCTCCCTCAAGATAAAGAAGTATTGGTTGTATGTGCAAAAGAAGGTTCATCCATCATGGTCGCTGATATGCTTTCAGAAGAAGGGATGACCGTATCTTATCTTCAAGGCGGCATGAAAGCGTGGAGTGAACATTTAGACCCTGTTAAAGTGGGCGATTTAAAAGACGGTGGAGAACTGTATCAGTTTGTTCGAATTGGCAAAGGGTGTCTCTCTTATATGGTCGTATCAAATGGAGAAGCAGCTCTTATTGATGCGACGCGTATGACAGAAGTATATATGGATTTTGCTCAAGAAATCGGTGCGAAAATCACTCACGTGTTTGATACACATCTTCATGCTGATCACATTTCAGGCGGCAGAAAGATTGCTGAAACAACAAATGCCACTTACTGGCTTCCGCCAAAGGATGCACAGGAAGTAACATTTGATTATCAGCCATTAGAAGAAGGCCAAGATGTAACGATTGGCAATACGACAATCAACATTCAGCCGTTGTATTCCCCAGGCCATACGATCGGTTCTACTTCTTTTATTGTAGATGACACGTATTTACTTTCAGGTGACATTCTATTTATTGATTCGATCGGAAGACCTGACTTGGCTGGACTGGCAGAAGATTGGGTGGGAGATTTGAGAGATACACTTTACACCCGTTATAAAGAATTATCTGATGATCTCATCGTTTTACCTGCTCACTTTATGATCATGGAAGAGTTGAATGAGGACGGCAGTGTATCGGAAAAGTTGGGCACATTGTTTGAGAAAAATCACGGCTTGAATATAGAAGATGAGACGACATTCAGAGAAATGGTAACCGGCAACCTGCCGCCACAGCCAAACGCTTATCAGGAGATCCGTGAAACGAACATGGGGAAAATCAATCCGGATGAAGAAAAACAACGGGAGATGGAAATTGGGCCAAATCGTTGTGCCGTTCGATAAAAAGTGTGCAAGCAAAATAACGTAAAAAATGAATGGAGAGATGAAAATGAACGCAGATAAAGTATTAGACGCAAAAGGGTTTGCCTGTCCAATGCCAATTGTGAAAACGAAAAAAGCTATGAATGAACTGGAAACAGGTCAAGTATTGGAAATCCATGCGACAGATAAAGGTGCAAAAGCAGACCTCACAGCCTGGGCAAAATCCGGCGGACATGATCTTGTGAATCAGGCAGAAGAGGACGATGTACTAAAATTCTGGATCAAAAAAGGCTGATCAGAAAAAAGGGTATCTGTTCGATACCCTTTCTTTTTTGAAAGGAGGAGGAGCGTATGGATCTTACGTTTATTATCACGATTTTCTTGATTGGTTTTATCGGGTCCTTTATTTCAGGAATGGTCGGGATTGGCGGTTCCATCATTAAATATCCAATGCTTTTGTATATTCCCCCGATACTTGGTATGGCTGCGTTCAGTGCCCATGAAGTATCTGGAATTAGTGCCATTCAAGTTTTTTTCGCTACTATCGCAGGAGTGTGGGCGTACCGAAAAGGTGGTTATTTGAACAAAACTCTGATTATCTATATGGGGTCTAGTATATTAGTCGGAAGTTTCATTGGCGGTTATGGTTCTGGCATGATGTCAGAAGGAGGCATCAATCTTGTTTATGGGATACTCGCTGCGATTGCAGTGGTTTTGATGTTTCTCCCGAAAAAAGGAATTGATGATATTTCACTGGATCAGGTCACGTTTAATAAATGGCTAGCAGCTGGATTGGCTTTCATCGTAGGGATTGGAGCAGGAGTTGTTGGGGCAGCAGGAGCTTTTATCCTCGTACCCATAATGCTCGTCGTCTTAAAGATTCCAACACGGATGACCATTGCTACTTCACTCGCGATTACTTTTATTTCCTCGATTGGCGCCACGGTCGGTAAAATCACGACTGACCAGGTTCTTTATGGCCCAGCAGCCATCATGATTGTCGCTAGCTTACTTGCCTCTCCTTTAGGAGCAAAGGCTGGACAAAAAGTGAATACGAAAATATTGCAAGTGGTGTTAGCCTTGTTAATATTAGGTACCTCGATTAAAATTTGGATGGACATTCTTTGAAATAAAAACATGGGAGTCAACAATGGCTCCTTTTTGTTTTCTTTTCTAAATCTAGCCACTTCAAAAGGATAAGGCAAACTTAAGAGATAAACAGAAAAAAAGCAGGAGCGGCTGTTACAAAAGTTGCAAAGGAATATTATCAGAGAATCTCGATGAAGAGTAATGATTTTAGAAAAATGGCTGCCAGCTAGATGATTTGATTTTTCCACATTCTTGACCTCATACTTAAAGTGGAAAGAGTAAGCTGGTCAGCATTAAGCTTGATTTAAAGGAGCGGATAAAATGAACATGTGGCATGAACGATTCAAAGAAGAGGAGTATGTTTACGGTAAGGAAGCAAGCGAAATTGTCCGTATAGCTGCGGAAAAACTACGAAAAGAAAGCCGAGTTCTATCTATTGCAGAGGGCGAGGGGCGCAATGCGGTGTTTCTGGCTGAAAACGGTTTGCATGTAACAACATGGGATTACGCTCTTTCAGGCATTGAAAAAACGAAAAAATTGGCATTAGAACGAGGAGTTGTTGTAGAAGCCGAATTTTGTGACCTGGCTGAGGCAGAGTGGACGGAGGATAAGTGGGATGCTGTTATTCATGTATTTGGCCATTTCCCGGTACCTGTTTTTGAAAAGACAATGGAAGGCATCAAGAAGTCACTAAAACCTGGCGGCCTGTATGTGTCTGAATTATATTCAACTGAGCAAATACACTTTAAATCGGGCGGACCGAGGGACATTGAGCTATTATATACACCTATTCAAATGTTGAATACGTTTCAAGATTGGTATATCCATCACTTCTATACGGGCGAAGCAAAACGGAACGAGGGGAAACTTCACCAAGGCACAAGCCACGTCATTCAATCCATTTTCCAAAAGCCTACAAAGTAATGGTAGCAAACGGGGAAATAATGGCTAAATAGCACGCGGTTCTTTCTTATCGAGTAAAAGGGAGAAGTTGCTTAACTTTAAAAAGATAAAAATAGCCTTTCTCAAATCCAAATGACTAGTAGTAATAATCCCATCTGAAAAAGCCTCTAGACCGCCATTCGTACAGGCTAAGTCTAGAGGCTTTTTTAGTTTGACTGGTTACGGTTTATCGTTCTACTTTGTCTAAAATTACTTGTTTGTTGATTCGATGACTGTTGTGCTGAGGATTGATTATTCATCATACCTTGCATTGGCTGTGCCATTTGCTGGGCTGCCTGTGTTTGCCTGTTCATCGTTCCACTTTGTTTAAAATTATTCATTTGTTGACCTGAGGATTGATTATTCATCATACCTTGCATCATCGGTTGTGTCATTTGTTGTGCTACTTGTCCCTGTCCACCAAAGGAGCTCATCAATGTTTGCAGGAATGGCTGGAAAGATCCGTTGCGCAGTCCTCTTGTCAATCCGTAAATAGCTGTAGCAGCTAAACCAAGAGTAAGTAATGAAGACATCATCCCATTTTGGTTGTTCATAAAAAGAAACCTCCTTCCTGTTAGTAAAATTCGAATAAAGATGCATCATTAAAACTTATTTACATCTATTTAATGAGCATCAGGAAACACTCTTTTAACCAAGTCAGTAAATTTATCGAACACCCCTTTCTGCCGGTGAACTTTCATACAATAGGTACTGACCATTTTTAAGATAACCATGTAAAGCTTTTTTATTCATGTAATGATCGAAAAAAAAAGAAGCATCTGCTGATCAAGAAAGATCTCAACATACCCGTTGCACCGATTGAGGAAATTTCAAATATGGATGAAGTTTTTTGATAGAAACGTAAACGGCTCACAATTATGAAAGCGTTTCCAATTATTGATTATTGCTTTAAAAAGACTTAATGGGATAATGATAATAAGAGACTAATCTAGATGTAGATAAGTCTTTATTTTAACCGGAACAGCTAAATAGAGAAAGGTCAATTGCTATAGAATAAATACAGGAAGGGGCAAGGAGCATGTTGAGAAGTGGAGATTGGATTATTGCTCAGATCGATAATTATCACGTGATCGGTTTTATTGAGAGTATTTCTGTGGCACGTAACGAGGTGTTTATTACAAAAGTAGCAAATTACGTTGAAGGTGTAACGCATTCTGTGAAACCAACACCGAAACTATTTACCGTCGATCGTGTTGGGAAACTCAATTTAACACTTGAAAAAGAGGATTGGGATTCTTTGATTGACCTGGCCATTCATACCGGGGACGAGAGATGGTTCGATCAACTGGCTGAAAGAATGCTGCTCGATGTACAAGAAAAAGTAAAAACACCGTCAACTCACTCTCCTTTCAAACCTAATGACCTTTGCAGTGGAAGCATGTAAAACGGTTTTCGATACGTCGTATTACATTAGTTTTTCTACAATAGATCCTTGAATGTTATACATTTCAGTATATAAAAAATCGTTTGGAAAATCCAAACGATTTTTTTGTGTAGTGTTAAGTTGCTATATACTTTCAATCTGTATTTTATTCCAGATTAAAGGGCAGTAAGACGCCCACTTCAAGACTTAGAGAAACGGAAAAATAGTTGCTAGATGACCTGATGAGAGTTATTGGGCTCAGCAACAAAGGGTATATGATTTTATGAACGATCAGACGTTTACCGATTTTGTTGGGGAACTTCCAACAGATGCAGATGCTTTATTCCGTCCAACAGTTAGTCGATCAGCTGGGGACCCTGAAGAAATCTCAGCAGGTGCAGGAGTAGAATATTTCAATCTTGTCTGGAGTAAAGGGGACGGGGAAGGATTAACACGTAATATAATAGGGGGTCCTTCAACATTAACGGAAACAATGGCAGCAGGGTTAGGTGAACGAGTACAGATTGGTGCCGTAGTAAATGAAGTTTTTCATAAACCAAATTCAGTTGTTGTACGGTATACTCAAAATGGAGTATCTTATGAAGAAGAAGCTCGTTATGCTATTCTTGCCACTCCAGCTCCAATTACACGTAAAATAGCGGTTGATATTGACCAACAAATGGGAGAAGCACTAGATCAAATCGTTTATGGGCCATATGTAAGCGCTGCCTTCTTAACAAATGAAACGGGTCCTCAGGTTTGGGATAATGCATATGCTGTTGCAGCACCAAAAAGATCCTTCAATGTTGCTTTTAATATGTCTAATATCGTAAGAAACAACGAGCCTGTAAGACAACAAGGCAGTAGTTTTATGACCTTCTCACCTGCACGATTAGCACGCAATCTTATTGAGAAAACAGATGATCAAATAGTAAAAACTTATTTAAATGACTTGGATGATATTTTTCCTGGTTTCAGTAACCATGTAGTAGAATCCGAAGTGCAAAGATGGCCGCTTGGACTGGTCTATTGTTTCCCAGGACGCAGTAAAATTCAGCCTTACTTGACTAGACCATCAGGTCGCTTATATTTAGCTGGAGACTATCTGGGAACTCTCTATACAGAAACGGCTATCCAAACAGGGTATGATGCGGCACAGGATATTCTAAGTTTATTAGGTACTTCACCTTCAAATAAAATTTATCCCGCATTAACGGACAGTAAGACCCCCGTTTCAAGACTTTGAAAAGAAAAGAAGGATAAACCGGAGATCAACTGTCCGTAAAAGCCCGATTGGTTCGGGCCGGCTGAAGCCGGTCACTCAAGTATTGCCGCAGGACGCGGCGCTCTTTACTTGAGTTCCTGTTTCATTCAGTGGGGATGAAGAAAATCCCCACTGAATGAAGTATCACTTTATTGAAATGGAGGAAATAGAAAATGACCCTACAAAAGCAAAGAGAACTATTTAAAGTTGCAACACAAGATCCAACCCATCCTTATAGTTCAGCCGTTCGTTTTGGCGATCTTGTCTGGACAAGTGGGCAAATAGGCATGAACAGTCAAGGAGGCATTCCTGATGAATTTTCTGAACAAATAGATTTAGCCTTTGATAACCTGGAAGCTGCACTTAAGACCACCGGTGCAAATCTATCTACAGTTTTAAAAATATCAGCGTTCGTTACGGATATTAATCGACTCGAAGAATTTAACGAGGTTTACCGTAGACGGGTGACAATGGACGGGGCTCCTGCTAGGACAACCGTTCAAATTGCGTCCTTTCAAGAAAACATTCTTGTCGAAATAGATGCCGTAGCCTACGTAGCTAATAGTGAGAGGGGTAAACAATAAAATGAACAGTTTAAAAGGAAAAGTTGTCATCGTTACAGGTTCATCAAGAGGTCAAGGCGAAGCCCAAGTACGCTACTTATCATCCTTAGGAATGCACGTTGTAATAGGTGCACGGGTTTTAGAAGATGCAAAAAAACTTGCAGATGAAATAGGAGAAGATAATGTATTTCCAATTGAGCTAGATGTCACGAGAGAAAAAGACTGGCAAAACGCTAAAGATGCTGTATTAGATAGATTCGGAAAAGTTGATGCCCTTGTTAATAATGCAGGAATATACCAAAACAGTCCATTAATAAACACTTCTCTTGCGGATTATCAAAAATTAATACAGGTAAATCAAATAGGTGTTTTTCTTGGAATGCAAACCATTATCCCAATCATGTCAGAGCAGAAAAAAGGTTCTATCATTAATATTGTTTCTATATCGGCTTTTGCTCCATTAGATGGTACCGCAGCATATGCTTCTACAAAAGCTGCGGTAGTAGCTATGTCAAAGGCGACTGCTGTGGAAGTAGGTCCAAAAGGAATACGTGTCAACATTATTCATCCTGGTGGAATTAAAACAAATATGGCAGCTCCAGATGGGGAGGTTCCTGATTTTTACTCGAATACTCCTTTAGGACGTATAGGTTTACCTCAAGAAATTGCCCAGGTGGTTGCTTTTCTAGCATCTGATGAAAGCTCGTATTGTACGGGTACAGAAATAGTTGTTGATGGTGGTTTAACATTAGGAACCCGATTAGATTAAACTGATTTATAAAGAAAATGAAAGCCTATTAAAATAGTGAGGATCCAAGAAAGCTCGATTAATTTCAATTCGAGCTTTTTTAAAATTACAAATTGTTTTTTGATGAAAAAAGTTTAACGATTGCTATTGTATGTAGGCTGTTGTTATGTACCATGTCATAAGCATATAATTAATTATGGGAGCGTGATTAAATGAATGCACGAAAACAAAAACAAACTGCTAGAATGCATGACTATTTTATCGAAGCAGCAGCTACTATAATAGAAGAGAAAGGTATTGAACATGTAACTGCTAGAGGGGTTGCAGACATAGCTGGCTATACGAGTTCAACGATTTATAATTATTTCAAAGAATTATCACACTTGATTTTTTTCGCCTCGATGAGATTCCTAGATGATTATAATAAAGATCTTTCCACTTACACTCAAAAAGCACAAACACCTCTAGATAAATATTTAGTTTCTTGGGAATGTTTTTGTAAACATTCTTTTGCTAAACCACAAATTTATCATGCCATTTTCATATCTGATTTAGGGGAACACCCAAATGAATTAATAAAACATTACTATAGTGTATACAGTAATGACTTCGATAAGTTTCCTGACCAACTTAAAAATATTATGCTAGAACATGATATAGCGAAACGATCAAAACCTTTGCTTATTGAAGCTACACAAAATGAAAATTTTAATGAGGAAAATATAGACTTTCTTTTACAAGTAGCTGTTCTAGTATGGAAGGGGATGCTGACAACAATACTCAATAATCGTTTAAGTTATTCTCCTGAGCAAGCTACTAAAGTCACAATGGATTATATAAAAGAGATCACATTAAAATATCAAAATTCAAACTGAGAGAAGCTGAAGACAAACGGGTAAACGTACGCAACAGACATGGCAGTACAGAATCATCTACATTTGTAGAGATCGTGTAAGACGTAAGGCTGTAAACAAAAAATAGAGCTGTCCACAGTTCGTTATTCATCGACTTTTGGGACAGCTTTTTTATCTTTATTCATCCATTCAGATTACCAGAAGAACGCGGATGCTAAAACAATCCCCGTAATGAAACCGAGAGCCAACGGATAACCATATCCCCGTCCATATCCTCCGAAAAATCCATAGCCATAGCCTCCTAGATTTCTAGGCCGTAGCCAAACGTAATCCTTATTAACTCTAGTGATTTCTCCTATATGCACTTTGCCATCACGACCCGTTATTCTAACCATTTGCCCGTGGTATTTACAGCAAAGATTATACATATTTGAATAGGGCATACATATCCTCCTTTTAATCTTATTTACATGCTTCCATGTATTATTAACGTATGTAGAAAATGAGATTTTGTCATAGACACTTGTCTCCATATGCACATTATATTTATTTAAGTAAAAATAGTGTCTTCTTTTAATAATGAAATACCGAAGATCATATAAATAAGAAAGCACGTATGCGTAAAAAGGGGGAGACACTTGTCCGTTATAGAGACCCACATATGGCTGAATACGTTTGTGAAGGCATGCAAAGAACAACAATCAAGAGAGCCCTACTTTATTCAATGTGAGACTTTATGTGATCCATTAAAAGACTGGATTCCTGAAATAAGCGCTGAAGAACTGCATTATCACTTGCTAGAACAAGGATTATTTGAACCGAGAGAATGGAAAGGGATTGTAACGACTGTTCAGAAGATGGAAAAAAACAACATGCGGGGACTAGTGAATCAGGAATACAAGCGATTAAAAAAGAGATGGAATGGTCCAGAGGCTCCGATCTTTATTTATCCAATTAAAAAGGGTATTAAAAAAAACGGGGTAACATTTATGGGAGCGATCTTTTTATTTTTATCGCCAGATCTATTAAAAGAAGAAATAAAGGCCATATTTGCTCATGAATATAACCATGTGTGCCGGCTAGCCTATTTAGATGTAGAGAATAAAAAGCTCACTTTAAAAGATTCACTTATGATTGAAGGGCTTGGGGAGTTTGCTGTTAAAGAATTATATGGCGAAAAGTGGTTAGGGCCCTGGGTCCATCTCTATACGTTTGAAGAGAGCGTGGGATTGTGGGAGCGCCACTTTGTTCCGTCATTAAACATTATGGGGAAGGAAAAACACGATCTTTTTTTATATGGCAAAGGCAATCGACAACTTCCAAAATGGATTGGGTATCATATAGGATTTCAAATTGTGGATTCCTATCAAATGCGCCACGGTCCTTTTAAGAATAACGAATTGTACGCCAAAACGTCTGAAGAGTTGATCGCTGGATCTAAGTTCCCGTATAAGTAACTAGTTAGGAAGAAATGAAAATATTATTTGAAACTGCAACGAAATACACGAAAGCCAAGGGGGACAGTGGATTGATTGATAAAAGAGTGGTGCTTTTCCCATAAATCATACCATTCATCGCTAAGATTTTTCGATGGATTTATATCTGTAATGTCTGTTTGGATGAGTCTAGAAGATGGGTTTATCATGTCGACATGCGTAAATCCGATCTGTTGCAGTTTCAATTTCCACTCCTTTTCACTTAAAACTTCGTGTATGCCGTAAAGGGTGTGCACTTTTTTTCGTACTTTTCTTGATAGGGGCTTTTCCGCTGTCATTTCAATAATGATCATACACCCATCCCTTTTTAATAATCTGAAGAGTTCATTCAACGTTTTAGAAATAGCAGTAAACGTAATAACGGATTCCGCTAGAATGAAATCAAAACAATGGTCTTTAAAAGGTAATTTCTGTGCATCTCCTTCGATCACTTGTACAGTTGACTCTTGATTCTTGAAGCGCTCTCTTGCTTTTTCAAGCATAATGGGGTGATTATCTACGGCTGTCACATGACACCCATATTTTTGATTTAGAAAAGCCGCCGTTTGTCCGGTCCCGCAGCCGATATCTAAAACCGAACTGCATGGGGTAATGATTTCATCTTGCAATAGACGTTGTGTTAAAGGAAAACCACCGGGGTGCGCCCCCCCAATTCCAAAATAGGCTAATAAATCTAAATAGTTATGGCTCATCAGTTATCTCCTATTCCTAAAATTTTTTTGCAAGCAGCAGTACTATATACCAACTTATGTTGAACCTTAAGCGGGGTGCATATGAAAAGAGGCTGCAAGGCGTAAAAAACGGAAGCTTCTTTGTAATATAGCGTTGGCCTACAAGCGAATTAGCTATCCTCACAAGGCGATTAGCTGTATATAAAAAGTGATTACATTAAAATGCGCGATTATGAACATAATTTTCGGTTTTCATTTGAATAAATAGAACGTTAGTATTTGGACCAAATAGAGAAAAATCTTGCATTCTATATTTAGAAAGAGTAGACTTTGATCAAAATGATTCGTCGGGAGTCTGTGGAATCAGACTGAGAGTGCAACTAATCCGTTGGAGACCGTTATAACCTGCTGGATAATGCCAGCGTAGGGAAAGTGATGAAGAATATTTATTATTTACACTTTGCTTATGTAAAGTGTTTTTATTTTATGTAGATTTAGAAAGGGTGGAAAATAATGGATCATCAGAAAGAAATCATTCAGCATGTTTTTCAGTTCATTCAAACAGATGCTTCTAAGGCGACGGAGTTTAATGAATTGGCGCTACGCCTGTATGCTTATCAATATCAATATAACCTCCCTTATCGAACTTTTTGTATGCAAAAAGGCAAAACACCAAGAATGGTGAGAACGTGGAAAGACATACCTCCCGTTCCGATCAATGCATTTAAAGATGTTACGCTAAGCTGTACAGATCCGGAAAAAGCGGAGGCCATATTTATGACAAGTGGCACGACGAAAGGAGTAAAAGGAAAGCACTACCATCCTACCTTACATATCTATGATCAATCTATGAAACTAAACTTTAAGAAACGGTTTATGAAAGACATGGAACACATCCGGATGGGGATTCTTTTTCCAACGAAAAAGGAAATGCCGAATTCTTCGTTGGCCCATTATTTAGCATTGGCTGTAAAAGAATTTGGCACGAAGGAAAGCCATTATTTTGTAAACGAACATGGAATTGATATGACACGTCTGCTGGGTGAACTGAATCATGCGGAGGAAACAGGAGAACCGTATGCTCTCTTAGGCGCAAGCTATAGTTTTGTCCATATGCTTGAGTCATTGGAACGCATGGGGAAAACGTTTTCATTGCCAAAAGGAAGCAGGATTTTGGATACAGGCGGATTTAAAAACCAGTCAAAGGAATTGGAATTAAATGAATTTTATCATCTACTATCTACTACTCTTGGTGTAGATCGCGCAGACTGTATCAATATGTATGGAGTGACCGAGCTTAGCACGCAATTTTACGATAAGGGGAATGAATCTGTTCCTTCTATTAAATCAGGACCTCATTGGATACGGACTAGAGTCATTAATCCTTTAACTGGGGAAGAGGTGCCTAAGGGCGAACGTGGGGTTCTTGTTCACTGTGATTTGGGCAATTTCAATTCAGTGACCACTATTTTAACAGAAGACGTTGGAGTTGAGCTTGAAAACGGTATTCTTCTTTTAGGTAGAGTGCAAGGCACCGAAGCAAAAGGCTGCTCGATTGCTGTAGAAGAGTTCTTAAAGGCCGCATCAAAAGGGGTTTCAGAATGAGGGAACGTGCAGGTTACCTTCCAGATATAGGTGAAACAGAATTTGAGACAAAGGTGTTAACGTTTCAGAGCCAGAGTGAGAAGGTCGAAGTGGAAATACCTTTTCTTACGAATGAGCAGATGAACAAGGTGATTGAAAAGGTGAAAAGAGCCAGTTCTGAAATCTTAAAATCTTTTTCTGTTTCGGAAATTGCCGGCGTCATTGATCAAGCCATTGATCAGCTGCTGGATCGCCAATCTCCATACCGGCAAAAAGCAGAAAAGCTGTTGCCCGTTGTGACAGGATACGATGAAGAAATCATTCGGCTTGGCCTTACTTCCTATTTGAAAGCGTTCCGAAAGAAAGAGCTTCAGCGTTTTCTTGTAGAGGATTTAGGTAATCCTTTGCTGCTTGACGACTTCCAGCCTCGTGTCAAAGGGGGATTTTCAAAAGCGATGGGACCGAACATCGTCACTCATATTTGGTCTGGCAACGTTCCTGCTCTGCCTTTATGGAGTTTGATCTCAGGCTTGCTTGTGAAAGCGGGGAATATTGGAAAAGTTCCGAGCACAGAGCCCTTGTTTTCGGGCTGGTTTGCTCATATACTGGTCGAAATAGAACCACGGTTAGCTGACTGTTTCGCTATTGTTTGGTGGAAAGGCGGTGACGAAGAGCGGGAGCGTTGTCTATTGGAGCGATCAGATGTTGTCGTTGGCTACGGCGGCAATCAGTCGTTGCAGTCGTTGCAAAATCGTATGCCGATTACAACACGCTTTTTACCATTTGGCCATAAAATCAGTTTTGGTATTGTGTCCCAATCAAGCCTTGATTCGAGAAAAGCATGGCAATCGGTTCATCAGGCAGCTCTGGATGTGATTCGATATGATCAGCAAGGATGCTATTCTCCTCATATTTTTTATGTGCAGCATGGGGGAAAGGTTTCTCCAAGAGAATTTGCACGGTTTCTAGCAAATGAATTAGAAAACTATCAAAGAAGATATCCGCGGCGGAATCTTTCGATAGAGGAGTCTGCATCCATAACAGCGTGGCGGCAAAGAGAAGAAATGACTATTTTTTCTAACCCGAATAATGAAGTGCTCGGCAATCAGGCAAATGACTGGACTGTTGTATATGAAGAAAACGACCTCCATTTTACGCCGAGCTGTTTAAACCGTGTGATTAAAGTGATTGCATTCGAAACGATTGAAGAGATTCTTTCTTGTATTGATCTTCATCGTTCCCTACTTCAGACTGTGGGGGTCGCCGCAAGTCCAAAAGAACTTTTTGAGTGGGCTGAATTACTAGGAAAAACCGGCGTCACACGGATTACGGCTCTCGGATCAATGACATCTCCGGAAGCTGGATGGCATCATGATGGCCGCTTTAATTTATTAGACTTAGTGAACATGGTAGACATAGAAGCAGCTGCGGAAGCATCAAGTGAACAGTTTGCGCCTTATGTGGATTAGGAGGCCGCGGAATGGGGTTTTTAACAATAAAAGATATTACCTACACGTATCAAGGAACAAGTCCTGTCGTCAATGGAGTGAATTTGGCCATTGAAAAAGGAGCGTTTCACTGTTTATTAGGGAAAAGCGGATGCGGGAAGACTACCTTGCTAAAACTTGCATCAGGCTTATTAAAGCCGGATAAAGGATGTATACAGTTGAATGGAAAAGACATGGCCGAGCCTTCTCATGAATGCGGATTTGTTTTCCAGTCACCTACCCTCTTAGAATGGAAAACAGTCATGGATAATGTCCTGCTCCCTATCACTCTTAGACGAAAGCTAACGGAAGAGGACCGGGCGCATGCTGCCGCTTTACTGGAAATGATCGGCCTGTCTGCTTATCATAATAGGTATCCAACACAACTATCGGGAGGACAGCAAAGCCGTGTTGCTTTAGCAAGAGCGCTCATTCAAAAACCGCCTATGCTCTTTTTAGATGAACCCTTTGCTGCCTTAGATGCCATTACGAGAGAAGAATTACAAGAAGATTTATTAAGAATCTGCCAGCTGCAAAATACAACGGTGCTTTTTATCACACATGATATTTCAGAAGCTGTCTACTTATCAGACCGTGTTGCTGTCATGGATAAAGGCAGCATTATCTATGAGGAAGAAGTGAATCTGGCAAAGCCACGTACGATGAAAATGAGATATGGTTCGTACTTTAACGATCTTTGTTTAACAGTACGCCAAATTATGAGTGAGGCGCGATTATGAAAAATATTCGATTGTATTCATTCTTGCTCTTTATCCTCCTGCTTGCTTTATGGGAAGTAAGAGCTGGCAACATGTCAGAACTTGTACTCCCTGCCCCTTCTGTCATCCTTCATACACTGATAGAGGGACTAATGAATGGATATTTTACAGCACATATTATTCGGACGACCCTAGAGATTGTACTGGGCCTAACTTTAGGGAGTCTTTTTGGATTTATTATCGGTATTTTAATGGGGGAAAGCGAATTTTTACGCAAGCTTCTTTCTCCCTATATCATCGCCAGCCAAGCGGTTCCTAAACTCGCTTTGGCTCCCTTGTTTATTCTATGGTTTGGCTTTGGTATGACGTCTAAAGTTATCATCACAGCGCTCATTTGCTTTTTCCCGCTGCTGGAAAATACGATGTCTTCCATTCAGTATGTGGACAAGCAAAAATTAGAATTGTTTCGTATGCTTAAAGCCAGCCGATGGCAAACATTGATTCATTTAAAAATCCCGGCAGGTCTGTCCGGCATTCTATCCGGACTCCGTGTAGCGGTTGTACTGGCTGTAGTAGGTGCGGTAATAGGTGAATTTATTGGCGGCAGTGAGGGACTTGGAGCATTGATTATTGCGTCCCAAGGGATGATGGATACGCCCTTAATGTTTGCTTCCTTAATCTTACTAACCATTATCGGAATGGTCCTTTATCAGCTTGTTAATATAGCAGAAAAAAGATGGTTAAAACTATATATGAAGGAGACAAAAAAATGAAAACGAAAAATATATTTGCTTTATTATTGTCCGCAGCAGTATTTATGACGGCTTGCGGTGCACAGGAACAAAAAACGGAAGCACCTAAAACAGAAGAGATGGAAAACCTCCGGGTAGCCAGCTGGAGCCAGCCGATCACTGAGCAAACAAACTTGCTCGTAGATGAGGAAAAAGGATATTTTAAAGAAAACGGCTTGAATGTCACCGTTATTCCTGGAGCCGGCGGAGGAGATGCGATTAAAAACATTCTTTCTGGACAAGCAGATGTTGCCTTTACTGATCCTGGCTCTCTATATTTTGCTTTGGATAAAGGAGAAAAATTAAAGGTTCTTTATAATGTCTATCCTCAAAATGTATTTAACATTGTTTCACTGAAAGAAAAAAACATTACAAAGCCTGAAGATTTAAAAGGCAAAACGATTGGTGTGTATAGCTTGGCAAGCGGAACCCGTCAGAATCTGCTTGTGATGCTGAATCAAGTTGGTCTTTCTGAAAAAGATGTCAAAATTGTTGAAACAGGCCTTCTAAACTTTGCACCTCTCATGCAGGGACAAGTAGATGCCACAGCTGCAACTGATACTGGACTTGTTATTGGAAAACAAAAAGGCTTAGGCGATGTCAACGTGTTAGAAGTAAAAGACTACTTGAACATTCCAAGTGATATTTTTGTTGTGACAGAGAAAACGTTTGAAGATAAGAAAGATGTACTAGAGAAGTTTTTAGAAGCTTATCAAACTAGCGCGCAATGGATGATTGATTATCCCGAAGAAGCTGCTTCATTAGCAAAAGAATATGCGATCGATGGAAAAAACGAGGAGCTAAACTTAGAAATCATTAAACTTCGCAATGCATCAAGCATCTCAGAACGAACAGAAGAGCAAGGCTTGGGTACACTTGATGCAGCCATTTTGCAACAAGGTGCAGACACGTATCAAAAACTAGGCTTAGTTGAAAATAAGCTCAATATGGAAGAGGTTATAATAGAGGAACTGATTCCTACAAAATAATGGAGGGCAATATGGGGAAATTTCAAAGCAAAGTGGTGCTTGTCACAGGAGCTAGTCGGGGAATTGGCGCTTCTATTGCTCGTGCTTTTGCAGCAGAGAAAGCATCTGTTGTCGTCAATTACCTTCAAAACAAAGAGGCCGCTGAAAAGGTTGTGGCATCCTGTCTAGAACTGGGGGGGGATGGCTGGGCTATTCAAGCTGACGTTACATCTGAAAACGCTGTAAATGATATGGTCGAACAGGTGTTGTTAGAAATGGGAAGAATAGACGTGGTCGTTAATAATGCATTTACACCGTATTCCTTTAATCCTGATGAGCGTAAGTTGGCTTGGGAGCTAAAATGGGAAGATTATCAGAAGCAAATTGACGGAGCTTTACGATCCACTCATTATATGTGCCAAGCGGTTCTTCCTTTTATGAAAAAACAGAGTCAGGGAAGCATCATCAATGTGATCAGCAACTTGGTTGAGAGACCTATTGTCCCCTATCATGAATACGGCACCGCGAAAGCGGCACTGCAGGGATATAGCCGTAATTTAGCAGCAGAGCTCGGCCCTTTTGGCATTAGAGTCAACTGTGTCGCACCAGGAATCGTATATCCTACGAGTGCCAGCAAGCATACAAAAGAAGAAGTGAAGGAAATGATTATGGCACAAACCCCTCTTCGGAGAATTGCGCTTCCTGAGGATGTGGCGGGGCCGGTTTTGTTTCTAGCTTCTGATTGGAGCAAGTTTATGACCGGACAGACTTTGTTTGTCGATGGCGGCTTTGTGATGTAACGACAGTGCTTACATGTATGTGAAAAGTTTCCTTCATCTTTTTGAAGAAACATTATTAAAAAAGTGTTTAAATAACGATCACCATATAATCAGCAATGGCCAGCCCCTCCCGATCATACTAGTCGGGAGGGGCTTTTGTGTCCTTAAATTAAAGCTTTACACAAGAAATTTGAATTTTATCGCAGATTAATGGGCAGTAAGACCTCCGCTTCAAGACTTCTAAAAGAACAGAAGGATAAACGCGGGGGATAGCGTAACGCAGACTAAGATCGTCACGTCCTGTGACAACGTCTGCATGATTCACATCGTGTGAACCTAACCCCCACTGAATGAAGTTTCACTTTATTTATACATCAACCGAGCCATGATTTATGCATCAGAACCGTCTGATTTAGTAACCATGTTGACAAAATAGGTGAAGAATATTAAAGTTATGTTAACCATTTATTTATTTAGGTTTACTTAATTAGAGACAGGTAGCTGAAAAAGGGGAGTATCCGCGATTAATTAGATAATTGTTTCGATTTTTTTGTAGCTATTTACAGCAGCCTGTTAGCAGACCATTTGGTTGATAGATCGTTAAATATTGTACGATTTATAGATATTATAAGATGAGTGCGGCTATTTCACTAATAAGGACGTTGAAACAAATGTAAGGGGGGAGATAAAAGGTATGCAAGAGGAAAAGTATTATAGCGTTAGAATGAGAGCTGCCAAGAATGGATCTCATGAGCAGGGGGGGAAACATATTTCTGGCGGGGAAATACTTTCAACTTTTAGCGATATGAGACATGCGGTGAATGCCTTATTGGAAAAGGGCTTAACTCATTCAAGGGGAAAACCAGATTTTATGCAGATTCAGTTTGAAGCTATTGACGAGCCTATAAAACGGGTTAAGCCGTTACAAATTGAGTCAAATGAAGTGGAATCCGTAGAAATAGGACAAGCATTGTCTTGGCGACTCTTGGAGAAGGCTGGTATTCAGGAACAAATCATTGAAAAAGCGTATAAACATATGACTGAATGTTCAGGCATTAGGGGCGCCCTATTGATTGATGTTCATTCAGGTGAACGAATGGATGATCGGAAAGAAAAGGGCGTACGTGTTTCCAGAATGGACTGGTTGAACACTAATTTTGAAAAATGGGCTGACTACTACAATAATCCTAAAAATTTGAGAGTGAAAGAGGCGCTTGTGCTTGCAACAAAGGTAAGTGAGCATCCAGCTACTGTCGCAGAACTATGCTGGTCAGATGACCCTGAATATATAACAGGGTATGTTGCAAGTAAAAAGTTAGGCTATCAACGTATCACTAAGCTGAAAGAATACGGAGATGAACGAGGCTGTCGAATTTTCTTCGTTGATTGCTTGGAAGATCTGAAGGAATACATACACTATCTAGAAAAAGAGACTATTTTAGTTCAATGGGAGGAAGAGGATGACAAAAGAATTAATTGAAAAAAGTAAAAAGCATCTTTGGCTGCCTTTCACTCAAATGAAAGATTACGATGAAAATCCTTTAATTATTGAGAGTGGAAATGGCATTAAAGTAAAAGATATTTATGGAAAGGAATATTATGATGGATTCTCTTCTGTTTGGCTCAATGTACATGGCCATCGTAAAAAGGAATTAGATAATGCGATTAAGAAACAGCTTGAAAAAATCGCTCATTCCACATTGTTAGGCATGACAAATGTTCCAGCAACGGAGCTTGCTGAAAAATTAATTGAAATCACTCCTGAAAAATTGACACGCGTCTTTTATTCAGATAGTGGAGCAGAAGCAATGGAGATTGCGCTAAAAATGGCCTTTCAATATTGGAAGAACATAGGGAAGCCAGAGAAAAAAAAGTTTATTGCGATGCAAAATGGCTATCATGGCGATACGATTGGCGCTGTAAGTGTTGGTTCAATTGACCTTTACCATCATGTATACGGACCATTAATGTTTGAAAGTTTTAAGTCACCAATACCTTACGTATATCACTCAGAAAGTGGCGATCCTGCACAATGTCGCGACGAATGTTTAGTTGCACTTGAACAGTTGCTTATTAAAAATCATCAAGAAATAGCAGCGCTATCCATTGAATCGATGGTGCAAGGGGCTGCCGGTATGATTATTATGCCAGAAGGTTTTTTGGCAGGTGTACGTGAGCTTTGTACAAAATATGATGTTTTAATGATTGTGGATGAAGTTGCGACGGGCTTTGGCCGTACCGGGAAAATGTTTGCCTGTGAACATGAGGGTGTGCAGCCAGACTTGATGGCAGCTGGGAAAGGGATTACAGGAGGCTATTTACCAATCGCTGCAACGTTTACAACAGAGGAGATCTACATGGCCTTCTATGATGACTACGAAAAGTTAAAAACCTTGTTCCACGGCCATTCTTATACGGGAAATCAACTCGGATGTGCGGTTGCCATTGAAAATTTACGTTTGTTTGAATGTGAAAAAATCGTGGAACAAGTAGCCGAAAAAGCAGAGGATCTTCAATTACTCCTTCATGAGCTGCAACCACTCCCTCATGTGGGCGATATTAGGAAACTCGGTTTTATGTGTGGAATCGAGCTCGTTCACTCCAAGGAAACAAAAGAAGCCTTTTCTGCTAAAAAACGAGTAGGCTATCACGTTACCTTAAAGATGAGAGAGCTTGGTATGTTAACGAGGCCACTCGGTGATGTTATTGTCTTTATGCCCCCGCTTGTCAGTACGAGGGAAGAATTAAAAGAAATGGTAGCGATCATGAAAGAAGCCATCATTGAGGTAACAAATGAGGTAACACGTGCTGAAGTTTGATAAATGGTTAAACGAACGATTAGATAAGACGAAAGAGGCTGGTTTGCATCGAACGTTACGAACAATGAATACGGCTCCCCGACCTGAGATGTGTATAGATAGTCAGCAGCAAATTGTCTTTTCATCAAATAATTATTTAGGGCTGGCGAATAATGAACGATTGGTCAATGCAGCAGGAACGGTACTGCACGAGTTTGGAGTAGGCAGCAGCGGTTCAAGGTTAACGACAGGAAATTCTAAGTGGCACGAAAAACTCGAAAATCGAATCGCGAGCTTTAAACAAACGGAAGCAGCCCTTCTGTTTTCAAGCGGCTATTTAGCGAATGTTGGTGTACTGTCATCTTTACCTGAAAAAGGGGACGTACTTTTAAGTGATCAATTAAATCATGCGAGTATAATCGATGGTTGCCGTCTATCAAAAGCTGAAACAGTCATTTATAACCATGTTGATATGGAGAATCTGGAAGAAAAACTGAAAGAAACAGGATCTTATCAGCACCGTTTTATTGTAACAGATGGAGTATTTAGTATGGATGGAACGATTGCGCCGCTTGATAAGATTATGTCACTTGCTAAACGCTATGATGCTTTCGTTATTGTTGACGATGCACATGCAACAGGTGTTTTAGGTGAGAACGGCCGGGGAACTAGTGAATATTTTGGTGTTTTTCCAGATGTAGTGATAGGCACTCTAAGCAAGGCCATTGGCACGGAAGGTGGTTTTGTCGCTGGTTCGAAGGTGTTCATTGATTTTCTGCTAAACAATGCTAGAACGTTTATCTATCAAACCGCCATCCCGCCATCCATCTGTGCTGCTTCGTATGCAGCTTTGGAGATTGTTGAACATAGTAAAGAAGAGCGTCAATTGTTGCTATCAAAAGTAAAACAAATAAAAACGAGTTTAGAAGAAATAGGTTATACCGTGAAGGGAGGGCATACACCGATTATTCCAGTGATCATTGGGGATACCCAAAAGACTGTAACATTTGCGAACAGATTACAGGAAAAAGGAATATATGCACCGGCTATTCGTCCGCCAACTGTAGCAAAAGGAGAAAGTCGTATTCGGTTAACGGTCACCACGGACCATCAATTTAAACAAATAGATTATTTATTAGAATCATTTAATTTAATTGGAAAAGAGTTGAACATAATTAAATGAAGGGTTTATTTGTAACAGGAACGGATACTGGGGTAGGGAAAACAATGATATCTTGTGGACTTGCAGCGGTATTAAAAGAGAAAAAGATGGATGTTGGGGTATTTAAGCCATTGTTAAGTGGCATTTCGCGAGATCATCCAGAAAGCGATACAAGCTTGCTAAAGCAATCGTCACAAACGGCTCTTACCTATGAAGACATTACTCCTTTTGCATTCAAGGAGCCGCTTGCTCCGTACGTGGCAGGGAAGCTAGAAGGGAATGAAGTTAGAATTGAAGATGTATTGCGCTGCTGGGAAAAGATTAAAGGAAAACACGAATACTTCATCGTAGAAGGTGCTGGTGGTATTTCAGTGCCGCTAGGTGAAAATTTCCTCGTCAGTCATTTAATTAAAGCTTTACATCTCCCAATTGTTATTGTAGCTCGACCTAATCTCGGTACGGTCAATCATATTTTTTTAACTGTTCAATACGCAAAAAGTATCGGTCTTACGATTGCTGGAATTGTGATAAATGGAATAAGCGATCATCCCGACCTCGCAGAAAAAACAAACCCGAACGTAATTGAAGAATTATGCGGTGTGCCCATTATAGGTATCACACCTAAGCTTAAAGAGATAACAAAACTGAACATTCGAAAAATGGTAAATGATCATGTGGATGTAACATTTCTACTAAATCAAATGAAGGCGAAAATTAATTAAATAGTTGAAGAGCACATTAGTAAAAATAACATAATGAGGGGAAAGAAATGACAAACGGTTTACATTTAGAAGCATTGAAAACAATCCAAAGTTCACTTACTTCTCCTGAGTTTTTAAACAACCCTTATCCATTTTATGATAAGCTACGTTCGGTTAATCCTATATGCTGGGGAAATTCGTTGAAATATCCGGGATGGTATGTAACTGGTTATGAAGAAGCGGTAGCGATTCTTAAAGATACGAGATTTCAAAATCGTATCCCGCTGCCTCAGACGTCAAAAAAATATGAACATCTTAAACATATACAGAACGACATGATGCTTTTTAAAAATCAACCTGATCATAAGCGGTTACGTATGCTGGTCAGTAAAGTATTTACCAAGGGAGTTGTAGAATACTATCGTTCTTACATAAAAGAAACGGTTGATGGATTACTTAATCAGGTACAGCATAAGAAAATAATGGATATTGTGTCGGATTTTGCGTTTCCTTTAGCTAGCCTCATTATAGCTAAAGTATTAGGAGTACCAGCAGAAGAGCGGCATCAATTTAGAGAATGGACTGTAACGTTAATTCAAACAATTGATTTTACACGATCGAGAAAGGCGTTAGCAAGCGGTAACGATACAACCAAGATGTTACTCGTTTATTTTAGAGAATTGATTCAAAAGCGGAAACAAAACCCTCAAGATGACCTCATTAGTATGTTGATTAAAGAGGAACAGCAGGGTGACACATTAACAGACGAGGAATTACTGGCAACCTGTATTTTACTCGTCATTGCAGGGCATGAGACGACAGTAAATCTCATTAGCAATTCGATCCTTTCCTTATTGAACCACCCTGAGCAACTAATAGAGCTAAAGGAAAATCCATCATTTATTGAAAAAGCAATCGAGGAGTTTTTACGATATGAGAGCCCAACACAGATGACAGCCCGTATGGCATCAGAAGATATTGAGCTGAATGGAACGACCATTAAGAAAGATGAACATGTATACATCTTTATAGGTGCCGCCAATCGTGATCCAAAAAAATTCATTGATGCTAATGTACTTGATATAACGAGGAATCCTAATCCTCATCTTGCATTTGGCTACGGCAGTCACTTTTGTTTAGGTTCTTCATTGGCGCGTATAGAAGCACAAATTGCTATTCATACACTCCTGCAGCGATTCTCTAACTTTCAACTAGTTACTCTGGATCCAAAGTGGCGAAAACTTACCGGTTTTAGGTCACTAGAAGAACTGTCCATTACTTTTGACTAAGGTAGGATTTACAGTTTAATATAATGGTGAAAATATTTTGAATGTTTCCTAAATATTAACTTATTTTCCTTCATTAATCTATTTATAGAGCTTGTTTTGAACAAACTTTTTTCAAAACAAGCTCTTTTTTATTTTAAACGAACAAATGAAGGGAGTGAAAGCTCTCCCAAATCTGACCTTACTCTCTAACCCTAAATGGTATTCTTGCTTGGTCATGATATGGGCTTCTCATTTGTTTTAGGTCAAGTATACGTGACCTTATTTTTCTGTCCAGATAAGTGTAGAGATCCATTGAAATAGCGGCTTCTATCGTGGAGTTTTAATATAGATGTAGTCCTTAACTACATTGAGGGCTCTTTTTTGTACATAAGGCAAAATCAAAATACTTGATTTATTATATGGAAGAGAGTATATTAATTGATGCATCAACTATTGATGTATCAATTATAATTCTAACGTATGAAAAGGAGGATATTTCTTGACGAATTCGTGTTCTGAGGAAGCTTCTATTTTATATACATTGTACTGCATCAATAAACAGATTAGTTCAAAATTCGAAAGTTGTATTGGAATGAGTCAATCAAGACATGATATCTTACAACAGCTTTATCAAGTTGATGAAATTAGTCAAACAGAACTTCAAAAAAAGGTCAACATTGACAGCGCTGCGATTACCAGGCATTTAAAGCAACTTGAAGCGGTGGAGATGATTTTAAGACGCAAAAATCCAGAGGATAATAGGTTTACTCTCGTCTGTCTTTCAGATCATGGTCGCAAAAAAATTAATTCTTATCAAGCTGAAAAAGCTCGTTTCGTCACTCTCGTGTTTAAAGATTTTAAAGAAGAAGAACGTCAAGAGTTAATGGATATGCTGACACGTATTCAAAATAATATAAGCCAAGTCTAATTTAATGCTTGCATAGTTACAAATTGAAATGAAAATAGCTTCATCATTAAACTATTTAAAGTTAAAAAGAGGAGAATATCAACCATGACTACAGCACAAAAAACAAATGACTTCAAAGAAATTATCACAGGACGCCATTCAATTAAAAATTACGATAAATCTGTAAAAATTAGCCGTGAAGAAATGACAGAAATACTTACAGTAGCAACACTTGCTCCATCTTCAATTAATATGCAACCATGGCGCTTCCTTGTGATTGATAGTCCTGAGGGAAAAGCAACACTTGCACCACTTGCTCGCTTCAACCACAATCAAGTCGAAACATCATCTGCCGTAATTGCCGTATTTGGCGATATGAACAATTTTGAAAATGCTGAAGAAATTTACGGTAAAGCAGTGGAGACAGGGCTTATGCCTTTAGAAGTAAAAGAAAATATATTAGCTTCAATTTCTGGATATTACGAAACGATCACACGAGAAGAGATGAAAGAGGTCGTTCTAATTGATGGTGGTCTTGTGTCTATGCAACTAATGCTTGCAGCCCGTGCTTATGGATATGACACAAATCCAATAGGCGGTTATGAAAAAGACCAAATAGCAGAAGCTTTCGGATTAGATAAAGATCGCTACGTTCCAGTTATGCTAATTTCAATCGGGAAAGCAGCAGATAAAGGCCGTAACTCCGTTCGTCTTCCGATTGATAAAGTCGCACAATGGAAGTGATTTTTTATCCCGCATTAACGGGCAGTAAGATCCCCGCTTCAAGACTACGAAAAGAAAAGAAGAATAAGCGGGGGATCAACTGTCCGTAAAAGCCCGATTGGTTCGGGCCGGCTGAAGCCGGTCACTCAGGTATTGCCGCAGGATGCGGTGCTCTTTACCTGAGTTCTTTTTTTATTCAGTGGGGGATGAAGAAAACCCCCACTGAATGAAGAGGATGCGGTGCTCTTTACCTGAGTTCCTTTTTATTCAGTGGGGGATGAGCGGAACGCAGACTAAGATCGTCACGTCCTGTGACAACGTCTGCATGATTCACATCCTGTGAACCTAACCTTCCACTGAATGAAGTTTCACTTTATATGTAACAGGCACAATTAAAATACAGCTGTATTCAAGTTACATTTACGTGCTGTATCTTCATAGCCAAGCTGTTCTTTTAGCTTAGCGATTTGATCATCGGTCATCCGTTTTTGAAGCAATGTTAAGAAAGCGGTAATTTGTTTCATAGAGGCATCTTCTTTTTTAGATTGTTTGGTCGTACTTACAATCTACAAGAGAGGTGCTTTTTTGTCTATTTTTTAGGATACTACTGGATAATTACCACGGATGTTATTTTATAATAGTATATAACTAGGTATTAGGTTATAATAAAATGTATAAATATGTTTAATTGAATGAGATTTATTTTTAATTTACATAATTTAACACTTTTTATATATGGGGGCGTTACAGTGAAAAAAAGTTTACATTTAAAAATGATTTTCATCTTTTCATCAATTATTTTGTTATCATGTATAGTTATTTCCTATTCAAGTTACACTTCCTCTGTTAGTTTAGTGAAGGACTCTTTAAGTGGAATGGCAGGTACAATTGCTCAGCAAGCAGTGAAATTAATAGATCCAACTAAGTATCAGCAAGAAATAACATTAGAGACCGGTGAAACGACATACTACAAAGAATTACGCGAAGAATTAAATAGTCTACGGGAAAATACTGGGCTAACTTATCTATTTACAATGGCTCGTGAAAAGACTGAAAAGGGCTATGAGTACTTCTATATGGTAGATGGCCTGCCGATGGATGATGCAGACGCATCACAAATGGGGGAAAAAGAAAATGTAGAACAGTATCCAAAGATCATTAATGCTTTTGAAACAGGGACTGTACAAATTGAAATGTCCAATACAGAGGAACATGGAGCTCTTATTACTACATATGTTCCACTAAAATCTACTTCTGGTGAAATCATTGGAATCTTAGGAGCAGACTTAGACGCCGCGCAAGTGTATGATTCAATGGCCGCAAATCAGAAAAAAGGCATTCAAACAACGATCCTTATTTTGTTCGTTAGCGTGATTATAGTCTATATTTTTTCTTACTATTTAGTTAAGCCTTTAAAAGACTTATCAAGAAAAGTTATACTGATCGGCGAAGGAGATCTCTCTATTAGACTAAAAACAAAAAGAAGTGATGAGATCGGTGTGTTGACTAATTCATTTCACCAGATGGCAAATGATTTAAAAAAGATTATTTCTAGCATACACTCCAGCTCTGATCAATTAGTGAACGCCTCTTCTCAATTATTAGAAAACACAAACGAGGTAAAAGAAGGAAATTGGCAAATTGCCGTTACAATGCAGCAACTATCAAAAGAGGCAGACGACCAAGCAGATTCTACAAGTAAAGTATCAGAAATGATGGGAGATATTACTCATCAACTACAAAAAGCAACGGGTGAAGGGGAAATGCTTGATCGATCATCAAGAAACGTTATGGAACTTACGAAGAACGGTTCGTACTTGATGAATGAATATGAAACACAAATGGATACGATTCATCAAAAAGTTATTGAATCAATTGATAAAGTAAGAAGATTAGATGCACAATCTAAGGAAATCTCAGCGTTAGTTCAGATGATTCAAGACATTGCAGATCAGACAAATTTGCTGGCATTAAATGCTGCGATAGAAGCTGCACGAGCAGGAGAACATGGTAAAGGGTTTGCTGTTGTAGCGGAGGAAGTAAGAAAATTAGCCACTCAAGTAACTGGATCGGTTGAAAACATTGTCAAGATTGTTGAAGGTGTTCAGCATGAATCAAGTCAAACGATACAAGTATTGGAACAAAGCTTTACGCAAGTAGTGGAAGGAGCAGATAAAGTAAAAAATACAAAAGGAACATTTGAGGAAATCAATCATTCTGTCTTAGACATACAAAAACAGGTACAATCAATTTCAGAATACTTAAAGTTGATCTTTAAACAAAGTGAAGAAATTAATCAGTCATTGGATCATGTAGCTTCAATCGCTGTAGAATCTTCAGCGGGTATTGAACAGACATCGGCCTCTGTACAACAATCAACAAGTGTCATGGATGAGATTGTAATACGCTTTACATCTGTTGCCCATTTAGCTGAGGAGTTAAATCATTCTGTGGGTCACTTTAAATTGAGCGAAGAAATAGATGCTAATTAATATCTACAATGAAATACCGACATTCCGCGATACATCTGGCGGGGGCGCCCGCTGTCACACATAGGTTTATAAGAATGTTACAGATAAAAGAATACAAAACTGTATGAAAAATAATGGATAGAGAAAAGGAATAAGTGTCGGCAGGGAACATAGGTAACCTTAAATAAGGTAGTTTATCGAAACGGAACGAATGTTTATTTTGATCGGAATTATATGTTATTATTAAAAAACAGTGAATATTCTACAATTTCATTGTTGTTAGTTTTTGTATAAATTCTTATGATTTGTAAAATAAGAATTAAATTATAATGGAAAGCGAGTGAGAGAGATGGAGAATACACAATTGAGTTTTGGACAGAAAGAGGCGCCTGTAAAGGTTGAAGTATTTTTAAATTTAACGTGCCCTTATTGCGCCACATTTTTTGGTATTGCGGAAGAGGTGCTAAAAGACTATTTAGACAAGGGACAAGTTGAATTCATTGTCAAACATTATGATAAGCCGAGAGAAATGCTGTTAAATGGAACGTTAATCAACCTCTTCCTTGATTATGAGAATCCATTGCGTGTAAAAGAAATCTTAAAGGAATTATTTGAAACACAAGGACAATGGGACCAATTGAATAATCAGGAAATCAAAAATGTGTTAGCGGAAAAATATCAATTAAAAGAAGAACCGCAAAACATCGAAATCAGCTTAAAGGTAACGGCAGAGGCCATCCGCAGAAATGTGAAAATGGTGCCTACTGTTTTTATTAATAACAAAGAATATCAATATCCTACAGAATTATCTGCAGATGAATTGAAAGCGGAAATCGAGGCGGCAATCGTTAGTAAAATCGTATAACTCATTACCCTTTCATTCAGTGGGGGATAGCGGGGAACGCAGACTAAGATCGTCACGTCCTGTGACAACGTCTGCATGATTCCCATCCTGTGAACCTAACCCCCAACTGAATGAAGTTTCACTTTATGAGGTTTGTCGGTATCTGATCAAATAGTCACTTTATCCCCTTACTATCCGAAGATTCAAATGAAAATGGAATTCCAATCATTCGAGCCGTCAATTCATCGTAGGATACTAAATCTTTTTTAGACAACTCTTTTAAAGAGCGTTTTCCCATCGCTCTTAAGGCCATTTCGATTTCTTCTGTACATGAAGTTAAGAATTTTTCTGCGGACTTAACCCCATCTTCGACTTTGAATTGATCCTTGAATTTTCCGTTATACCAGACACCTTGTGTAGGTGGTTCAAATGGAATGGGATTCAAGGACTGAGTATGTGAGACAGCAAATAACATCGAGGAGCCCAAATATACGGCATCAGCCCCGAGTGCAAGTACTTTTAAAAAATGTCCAGGCACTAAAAGTCCCCCTGAGACAATTAAACTAATTTTTCCTTTGAGCTTTCGTTTTTCGAGATGATTAACCGCCCGAACAACTCCATGTAATGTTGGAATTCCAAAGTCATCACTTAAAATAGGCGGTGACTCTTTCATGGCTGCCTGTCCACCATCAATCGCAATAAAATCGACACCCATTTCAATTAAATGATCAATATCTTCTTCAATTTTCCCCCCGGTCCCTATTTTCACCCCGATAGGAACACCACCTGATAGGTTCCGGAGTTTCTCAACAAGTGCTGTAAGATCTTCTACTGTTTGATTTTCATAAAATTGCTCAGAAATCACTGCATCTTCATTTTCCTTAAGCCCCATTGTTTCACGAGCCGGACCTGTTAAATCTTTAGGTGGGATTTTCTTTCCTATCCCGAACACAGAACCTTGTCCTAACTTAATTTCAATCATGTCAGCACGCTTGATAATGTCAACATCCTTTGCCCATTTTGTTTTGGAAAACTGTAAAATATATTTTCCAGCTGTGTCTAATTCTTCTGGCAAAATTCCGCCTTCACCAGAATTAATCGCGGTTCCTACATTTTTTGCTGCTTCTGCTAAAGAAAGCCTTGCTTGTTCACTTAGTCCAACCCCGTAGCCCATCCCGCTGATCATAAGCGGAATTTTTATTGGCATTGGTTTTTTTGCTAGTGGCCCAATGGTTATTTGTATATCGACATCTTCTTTACCATCAATGGGAAATGGTTCCGTCTGTGCAGGGATAAATGTAATCTGATCAAGGTGCGGCCATTTTTGTGAAGAGCCACCAAGCGGGCGAAAAAGGACATTACCTGTCTGCGCACGCAAGCTATTTTCCAGCATATTTTGAATGCCCATATGCCGAAGCCCTGGCATTAACTCCATAATATTTTCTTGATAGCTGTCGGTTAAAGTGATTTTTCCAGCTTTCTTCACTATTTGTTTCATAATCCAACGCCAAAAAACAAGCATAAATAAAGCTAGGACAAATAATATGGATATCATTATAAACGTCAAATAAAATAATATGTTTGGCATAATCACTTCTCCATAATTACATAAATTTCATACATAGATCGTTCCTATTATTAAGTCATAAAGCCATGGTCATATAATGAAAAAGAAAAAGTTTTCATTACAAGCACAGACACTTAAATAAATGAACTATTTTGAAAAAACGTCCAATGTCAATCGCAATATAAGTAACATCCAAATCAATTAAATGATCAATGTTTTCTTCAATTATGCCACCTGTCCCTATTTTTATACGAATCGGAACTCTGTTTGCTATTTTCCGCAGTTTCTTAATAAATTCTTTAATTTGGAGAAACGGTTGAGTATGTTTTCATGCGATTTTTTACAAATAAGGCAGAGGTATGGACAATCGTCTTAATTATTTATTTAATCTGTCAGGTGTCGTTGACGTTAAAAGCGATTAAGGAATGTTTGAAAGATGACATTGATTGAACGGAAAGGTGAGTTGATGATCCCTTTAAAGGGGAACATCATCTCCGTAGTACTCTCGTTGACAAAGGTTTATCGTTTATCAAAAATTCTTGAGCGCGTGTTTTGATTAGAGGGAAAAGGCTTTAAAAAGAAAAGACATTAACGTATTTCAATGTTTTCAATCGTTAAGAGCGATTGATTCCAATTTCTGTTCATCGCTTGTGTAGAGGCCCACAAGTTTCCGAGCAGTTTTGCCATCATTTGTTTGGAAGGAATGGTCGCGTATTGCTGAAAATAAACGAAATACTGCAAATGAAGAAACGCGGCAGCGGGCAAGTGAATGTACTGCAAATAATAGCGGTTTTCCGTAATGGTGGCGATGGAATAGGATTCAAATCCGGATAAAAAACGGGTCCGCTGGCTGTTATATGTGTTTTCAATGAAGTGAACGGTCTGAATGACAGCTGGATCATCTTCTCCATCGGCATTTGCGATTCGCAGTTGCTTACTTAACGAGATATTATCCAGATTATCGGCAAATACGGTTGTATGGACAAATGCTTTATCAAAATCAGTCATTTGAGACGTGAAACCCGAATTGGCTAAATAATCGGCAAGTTTTAACGTTGTGTTTACGTCCACATAAGAAGGACGGTGAACGTGCCGGGTGTATTTAACGTCGGTCAATGTGTTGCATTCCCAGCGAATAGCGAAATACCACTGTTTCTTGTCATCCATCATCACGGAATGAGAATGTGTTTGATGACGGTAAACAGTAAATCGTACTGGATGATCAAACATATAAGGTTGGACATGAACCTGTTTATATCCAGATAAAATACCCGGATGTTCAATGGGGACGACAATATCGCTATACATCAAGAAAAACACTCCTTTGCACTTGTGAATAGGGCCTTCTTATGTAGATTTGAATGATGAAAAACAACCATCCAATTTAACATACAGGATGGTTGTTGCGTCGTTTAATATGTGATTTCTTTCAGGTCTTCTATACCTACTTCAGTCCGTTCTTCCCCCAGCCCGCGTAAATGGACAGTCGCTGTTTTCCCATTTTCATGAACTTCATCAATCCAGACGGAAACACCATTAAATTGAACTTCCACATTGGATGATGGAGTAGATACAATTTGTTTTGCTCGTACTAATTCCATACGATCCCCTCCTCAGGCGTAACAGCACTTTATTTTTTTCGTGCGTTTTTTCGATCCCGGTTAGTGATTCCAGTCAGCTCAGTGGAAAACTCTTCATTTAATTGGTCTGGAAGAATTTTTGAATGTTTTGGTGTTTGCGGCAACGAATTTTTATTGCGGTTGCCTTTTTTATTCCCATCTCTCCCCATATTCTGTCATCTCCTTTTGCTTAATGAACGTCGGGTGCGGGTATTCCCGCTTTTATAGTATGAGAAGAAGAAATAAAATTATTAGTGGATTCTTCTTGAATATGTACTTATTTATGGATCAATATCGTTCTAATTAAATCTTCACAAAAAACGTTTTCGACTACTTGGTGGTGGCAGCATACAGCTTTCTTTTTTCCCAAACCATTTATAACGATTCTTGGCAATCCAATCATAGACGATATGCCGAATTGGGCTTGGAATAAGGATAAAGATATAAAATAATTTCCATGCTCCTTGTAGATGGCGGCAAATCATCAGCGCGGCAGACGATTTATAATACGTCTTTTCTTTCTCCATTAAAACCATACTGTCTATATCTGTAGGAATATTGTGCTTCTTTAGCAATTTTTGGCCTGCTTCACTTTGAAGGGAAGCAAAGTGAAAAAGTCCTTTCGGATCCCGCTTTATAATGAACTGTACACTCGAATCACAAAAGTTACATTCGCCATCAAATAAAATGATCAAATTCATTTTATTCCTCCTAAAGAAAGTAGTATAGGATCATCATCTTGTTTAGAAGGTCCTTTTTGAGTATGTAAGAGCAGGGCGTAAATCTCTACCTTATACGATTACGTTAACCAGCTGTCCCTTTATAAAAAAGGCTTTTGAAAATTAAAATGAAGGAACCACCATTATACTTGAAAAATAAAAAACAAAAAACAATTGATCAACAAGAGTGGAATAAATATGTAAATGATAACGGGTCTACAATGGTTTAAATAGGGTAAGCTAAAAGACATGAGTACTTTTAGACCTTGTCAATGATAAAAGTACCAATACTGAACACGATGTATTAGGCATTATTATAGCAGATAAAAAGGGAGAACTCACAACATGACTAAACAAAAATGTATAGCAATGCTCCTCGCGGGAGGAAAGGGGAGCCGATTAGAACAATTGACTGAACACATAGCAAAACCAGCGGTGCCATTTGGAGGGAAATATCGTATCATTGATTTTCCACTATCCAATTGTGCCCATTCAGGAATTTATACGGTCGGCATTTTAACTCAATATGAGCCACTTGTGTTAAACACATATATCGGTATAGGCAGTGCATGGGACCTTGACCGCCGTAATGGCGGGGTAACGGTTCTTCCACCATACACTAATTCATCTGAAGTGAAATGGTATTCGGGTACGGCCAATGCCATTTATCAAAACTTTGATTATATAAAACAATATGACCCAGAGCATGTTTTAATTTTATCAGGTGACCACATTTATAAAATGAATTATGATTTGATGCTTGATTATCATATGGAGAAAGGAGCAGATGCAACGATATCTGTTATTGAGGTACCGTGGGAGGAAGCAAGCCGTTTTGGCATTATGAAGATAGATGATTCTTATCGCGTGACGCGTTTTGATGAAAAACCGAAAAACCCGGCAAGCAATCTTGCCTCAATGGGTATTTACATCTTCAAATGGTCCGTAATGAAAAAATATTTGGAACAGGATGCTCATAATCCAGATTCAACCAATGACTTTGGCAAAGATGTGATTCCGGCAATGCTTACGGATCATAAGAAATTGTTTGTTTATCCATTTAAAGGATACTGGAAAGACGTTGGAACGCTTAAAAGTTTATGGGAAGCAAACATGGATTTGCTGGACCGAGAAAAGACATTGGATTTATATGACCCTTCATGGTGCATTTATTCGGCACATTCCAATCAGCCGCCGCAAATGATGGGATATAACGCGGTTGTCACCCATTCGCTTGTAACTGGAGGGTGTATCATTGATGGAGAAATTCAGCATTCGGTTGTGTCCCAAGGTGTTGAAGTGGAAAAAGACGTTTTTGTGAAAGATTCCGTTATTATGCCAAATGCACAGATTGGACGTGGCTCTATTATTGAACGAGCGATTGTAATGGAAAACCTTCAAATACCGGAAAATACAGTAATTTATAATGATTCAGCTGATATATTGCTCATCACAGAGGCTTTCTTAATAACACATAAACAGGAAATGGCGGAGTATGAAGAAAAAAGCGGATGACATCTTGCTACTCTATGTTACATCATTCAAAGCTCGTTTCATCTTGGAGGATGGACCGGGCTTTACATGATGCTTCCCTCCCCGCCGTTTAAAGAAACAAAACTTCTCTATATGAACTTTACGTTTTTCTGGATAAGCTATCTTATTTTGAAAAACATATGTATGAGGAAAGGATTGTTTACTATGAAGATTTTAGAATGAGCATAAATGGAATAAGGGAAAATAATTGAAATTGTCAGGAGCCTATGTTCTTATAGAGGGTGGGCTGTTAATATTTTTAGTACATAATCCGAATTTTTGAGGTGAGGGTATAGGTTATAAAGCAATTGTACTGGATCTATCTAGAAGGCACGGTGTTGAATAAAGGTAATACGGTGGATAGGGAACGCTGAAAAAGTACTCAATGGAGCTTAAAGAAGGAGACGTTTCAGACGTTAAAAAGAAAGAGCCTATTGCAAAGCCATAGGTTCTTTTCGCAAACGCCCCACTTGCAATATTTCGGATGTTTGACATTTCGATATGGTAACGAGTGTAGATTATGAAAGGAGGAGCATAACATGAACGAAGTCATTCATGTGTTGAACAACCATCGTTCGGTTCGCGATTTTCAACAAAAACCTGTAACGGAACATCAAATCGATGTCATGATGAGAGCGGCTATGGCAGCGCCGAATTGGGCGAATGGACAACAAGTGACGATTATTGAAATCCAAAATAAAGAAACGCAACATGAACTGTCGATTCTCGCAGGCAATCAAACATGGGTAAAGGAAGCGCCTGTTTTTTTTGTTTTTTGCTTAGACTTTTACCGGGCAAAGCTGGCAGCAGAAATAAACAATCGACCATTGGAAATCGTCCATAATATTGAATTTGCGCTTGTTGGATCGACAGACGTCGGCATTGCGTTATCGAATACGATAGCGGCTGCTGAATCAATGAATCTAGGCATTGTTCCCGTTGGAGGGATTCGTAAAGATCCTCAAAAAGTGATTGAAATGCTAGATTTGCCTAAGTATGTTTTTCCTGTGGCGGGACTTGCAGTGGGGCATCCAGAGGGCCTGCCAGATCAGAAGCCAAGACTTCCCATTCGTGCAGTTCACCATAAGGAAAAGTACGATAAAGAACATGTACAACGTGACATAAATAAATATGATACGACGTATAGCAGCTATTTAAGCGAGCGAACGGATGGAAAAGAGTCGGCGAATTGGTCCGAAAAAACAGCAGCTTTTTACGATACCGGCTTTGAAGCATACGAAAAAAATGTGCCTCCTGCGTTAAAAAAACAAGGTTTTACATATTGGTGAAAACAGAAGTATGTTAAAAAGTGGGGTCTTACTGCCCGTAGATGAGGTCATAGGCAGTGCGAAAAAGGATAGATCAAAGCGGATGTGTTCGGCTTTGATCTATCCTTTTCTTTCGCCTTGTTTACGATCATTCAAGGCAAGTTTTTATCCTTTATTCTTGAGACGAATGACTTCTTGTTGAAGCCACTCTTCAAACACCAACCAATTCTCTTCTGCTGGACGCGTCAAAAATTCCTGGTAGCAAATGGAGTGGAGCCCAGAGAGCATCCCATATGTTATTCCTTTGTTGAATTCATCATCCTGCTGCTTGTCCAATTCCCGAGACTTCATCCATTTTTCAATTAAGTGGACCTTTGCTTTTTCATATTCAGTCATCCTTATACCCCCAGTTTGTCCATTTTGTTCACAATTCCATTTTACCACATGATGATCCAAATACTCTACTCTTAGTGAAATAGGCTATCCATTTTAGTAGTTTCATAGGAAATAGCGACATAGTTTGACCTTGAAGTTTATTTGTTAAATATTATGGAGATAGATGATTTGACAAGCTCTTTTTGTCAGTTTGAAATCACTTTGAATGTAAGATATATACATTAAAAAATAATTAAGCGGAAACATTTCAGAGGGAAAGAATGGAATGACAAAAGAATTTTACACGGCAATTCAAGAAAGACGTTCTTACTATGGGATTAACAAAGAGGTACGAGTATCTGATGGAAGACTAAAAGAAATTGATTACTTTAAAATCAGGCTGATAGGAAATAGAGCCTTCTGAAACATGTTTCACATTCGGATTGTGTTCCAGCTGCCGTATTTGAAATTCATTGAATATCCTTTTACTCATGCTCATGTCCTCTACTCATTTTGTTATGTTCATTATAAACGGGTTTTTTCGCCAAAACACAAAAAGCCCCAAATAGGGACTTTTTTAAGTGTCCACCATTTGGGGTACAGTTCATAACAAGTAGAAAATGCCTGTTTTAAATCATACTTTTTTGACGAAATTTTTTAAACCAACCCGCGATGTTTTTTAACCAGCTTGAATGTTCAGCAGTCCCTGAGGGTTGAACAGTTGTTTCTTTTGAAAATTTTGAATTCTCTTTAATTGTATTTGGAGTAGATTTACTTTGGTCCCCGTAATGTTTTGGAAGCTGTGTTTGGAGTTTCAAACTAGACTTTGTTTCATGAGTCTCTAATACAGGTAATGATAGTGAGGCCGACGTTGGTTTTGTTTGATTTTGGCTGTCTGTCGTTTTTGCTGGTTTTTTCCCCCCGCATCCACAGCCAGAAGACCTTCTAACTATTCTCCTTGCTTTAGCGGGGCTTCTCGAATAGTAGCTTTTACTTGATGATTTAGGTGAAGATAGTTTACTCATCTTGGTTTCCCCCCTTACTTTAGTTTTTACTTGGTCGTTCCTTGTGTTGGGGCATTAGAAAAGTGACGGTCATATTAGCATGTTGGAAGAGTGATAGTACCGGTAAGTGATACTACAGTATTTTCACAAGGAGTAGTTGCAGTGCTTGCCACGTCTAGAGCGCTAACAAAAGCACTATTAAAGAATCCGTCAACACAAGGATCAGAATCTGTCACACATCTATAACAAATGAC
>NZ_MRWQ01000019.1 GCF_001906925.1 Domibacillus mangrovi | reverse complement strand
CGTTTCATGGAGAAAAAAGGCATGGATTCAGACAAAATGTACGGGCGCCATGCTAATTTAGAGTAGCATGAAAGAAAGCTTTTATTGTACCAACATCCTTTTGATTAATGTGTAAAAGTTGATTAAATAGTCGGACACACATTGTATAAGGTAATATCAGTCACTTATTTTGAAAGCATTCTTTTTATCATCAAGACAAAACTTATCAATATCTTAGATCAAGGAGAAATGGTATGTCGGAGGTTATTCGGAAGTCTGTTGCGTTACTTACGACCATTGTGCCAACTGAGGATAAAGAGGAGTGGAGTGCGACTGAAGTAAGCCGTCATCTTAATATCCCTATTCAAACGGTGCATAGATTGCTTTCAAGTCTTGCTGAATACGGTTTTGTATTTAAAAATAATGAAACCAAAAAGTTTCGCTTAGGTTTTACTTTGATGCAATTAGGTCTCTCGATACGGGATAATTTATCAGTGCGAAATAGTGCATTGCCAACTATGGAAAAGCTGGTGAAGAAAACCGGAGAATCCGTGTACTTAACTGTTCCTGAAGGTGCTGAAGGAGTGCTTGTTGACTGCATTAACAAGGATTTGCTTTCAAAAGAGACTGATGTGATTGGGATGAGAACCCCTTTGTGTGTGGGTGCATCTAATAAAGCTATTTTGTCTCATTTAAGTAGAGATACAAAACAGCATATTATACAAACACTTATCGAGCAGGGCGAAATAAGTGATGTGAATAAATTGGAAAACGAATTAAAACTTATTGCGAAGTGGAAGATTGCCAGCTCTCTTGGGGAAATGATTAAAGGGACTGGCAGTATAGCCGCCCCTATTTTTTCATGGGAAGGTAAAGTAGTTGCTTCCATCAGCATTGTTTTTTCGGAAACAAATGTCACAGATCAACAAGCTAAATACATGATGAGTGAAGTAAAGAAAGCTGCAGGGGTCATATCTGAAGAATTAGGGTGGTTAAAATCCAGTTGATTTTTAATCACTACACTATATAGATCGTTTAAATGAATAGGTTTACTTATTTACCTTGATAAGAAATAGCATGTTTTCAAACTTAGAACGACATATGATGTTGTTGAATATAAAGTTGTCACAAAAGGTAAATTTGTTATCCGTGACAAGGAAGGCAACAGATATGAAGCAGAAGCAGGAGATGTGATCCTTTTCTCACCTGATATCCCAGTTGTTTTTGATGGTGAAAGTGACGGAGAAGCAATCTACTCAAAACATGCTGCGGCTCTTCCAGCATTTATGAAATAAAATAGAAAGAGCTAATTTAGGCAGTTTGTGTCCGTTATTCATATGGGCTCAGGCTGCCTAATTTTTTTGAAACCACTCATAATTATAGAATAGAAACGAATGTAGAGTTTTATAGACTTTCCGAACGAGAAAACCTATTTCCTTTAGGGATGAAAGTGAGGTCAGATAAAGAGGGCCATATAAGTTGATATAGCTGCGGTGCCTCATGTATCTGATTCTTTTTCGTCTAGGAAATATTTGTTTATAATAATTTGATGTAAGGATGATACAATCTAGTTACAGAAGAGAAAGAATATTCCCATTTTATTGTGGTGAAAGCACATCCTTATTTTGCACACCGTTAAAAAAAGAAATAGACTACAGGTGTCCGATGGCGCAAGACTCCTCCTGCTTTCTGTGGTAGTGTCAATGTACATAATAAGCTAATAATAGGCTTTAACCACAGTTCAAAACGCTCCCATGTGAAGAGCACATTTTCTCTCCATACGTTTTGTCGAATGAGAGCGCTATCATAAAGTCAAAGAATGAAGGAGAGGGGGATTATTTCAATGAAAAGGATCCTTAATTTGATTTTTGTAACGACTCTTATTTCCTCGTTCGTCTTGATAGGTTGCAACAATTCAAGTGGCTCTGTAGTACCTACTAGAGCAATAGGAACAATTAAGTTTGCCGATGCGGGCTGGGATAGTCTTAGCGTACACAACGAGATCGCAAGAATTATTATTGAAAACGGCTATGGTTATAAAACAGAATTAATGCCAGGATCTGAAACAGCTTCACTTTACGCGATAAGTACAGGAAGTATGGATGTTTTTATGGAGGTATGGGCGGGAAGCTACCCGATAGAATATAAATCGGCCATTGAAAATGGTGATATTATAGAAGCATCTGTCAACTCAGAAAGTACGCGCCAAGGCCTTTATGTTCCAACCTATGTTATTGAAGGGGATCCAGAGCGAGGTATTGCACCGATTGCTCCTAATTTGAAATCGATTCATGATTTACCTGATTATTGGGAAATTTTTAAAGATCCTGATGATCCAAATAAAGGACGTATTTACGGAGCGAATCCAGCATGGAATGCTAATAAAATTTTTCGTGAAAAAATGAAAAACTACGGGTTATATAAAACGTTCAATTATTCTGAATCAGTTACTCATACAGCATTAAATAAATCATTTATTAATGCATATGAGAAGGGGGATCCATGGGTAGGCTACATATGGACACCGACATGGACTGCCGGATTGTATGATATTACCGAACTGAAAGATGCGCCATACAATGAAAAAGATTGGTTAAATGGGTACCGTACAGAGTTCCCTTCACAAAGCTTAACGATTGCCGTTCACAGTAAGCTACGAGAACAAGTACCAGAAGTTTTTGAGTTTCTAAGTAACTACTCTACAAGTAGTGCCATTACGACTGACTTTTTAGCATACATGAAGAAACATGATACAACGAAACATGAGGCGGCTCTATGGTTTTTAAAAGAATATGAAGAGGTATGGACAACTTGGGTGCCTAATAATGTAAGTGAAAAAGTGAAAGCAAAACTTCAATGAAATATTATTAGAGGACTACAGGAAAATCCTTTTTATCGTTTAGCAGGTTATAAATGTAATGCTTAACATGGAAGGAGACAAACAAAATGAAACAACAATTATCTGTGTTAGATTCCCGCCAAAAAGAGCTGTTAAGAACACTGTTAATAGCTAACAAACCTGTTTCTTATAAAGAGTTATCTGAAATGTTTAAACTGAGCACCAGAACGATTCAAAGAGAAATGAAAGCGCTTAGATCCATCTTAGATATCTATGAATTAAAAATAGGAAAACAAATTGGAGATGGTTTTAAATTAAAAGGATCAGAGGAAGGAAAGAGACAGTTAAAAGAACACATAGAGCAGGCAAAAACGTTTTCCACATACTCTGCAGAAGAACGGCAGGATGGTATTACTTATGATTTATTACTTTCTAAAGAGCCCATTAAGCAATTTGTGTTTAGTAAAAAATATGGGATTACGGAAGGGACCGTGAGTTCAGATTTGGACAAGGTGAGTATGTGGCTTGAAAAGGGAGGAATTACACTCATTCGAACGCCAGGAATTGGCGTATACATCGATGGGCAGGAAAAGCAGCGGAGGACGATGTTATCCAGATTGCTCCACAAGGATATAATGTTTGAGGAATGGCTCGAACTTTTTCACAAAAAGACGGAAATGGAGGGTGGGGAAGTGCAAGATCAGTTAGGCATGATGATTCGAAATCGGTTACTAAAGTTTGTCCAAATTCATAACATCCTGGATGTTGAGCGTGTTGTACATCAAGTCTTAAAAGAGCAAGCAGATATCGAATTAACGGACCGGAACTATGTAAATCTAATTGTTCATCTAATGCTTGCAGTCGAGAGAATAAAAGGTGGAGAGATTATTCAAACATCCAATGTATCTAACTTCTCTCAAGACTATGAATTTGATCATTTAATCTATTCACTTGCGGAAAAAATTGTTGAACGACTTGAAATGGTACTTTCCATTTCAATACCTAAAATTGAAGTGAATTATATTGCTTTACATCTATCAGGAGCTCGTGTTTCTAACAGAATGGCAATGGACAACTATGAAAGAGAAGAATTTATTTGGATTGAATTGACACAAAGCTTTATTCGTGCGGTGGAACACTATTTAGATGAATCGTTTGAAGGTGATATACTCCTTTTTGAAGGGTTAGTTTCCCACTTTGCTCCTGCTTTTACCCGTTTAAAATATGGACTTCAAATACACAATCCAATGCTCGAAAAAATTAAAGAAAGGTATCCCGAAACTTTTTTTGCCTGTAAGAAAGCATGTGAGCTTTTAGAAAATAGAACAGGCAGCTCTATTCCAAACGATGAAGTCGGTTATTTAGCGATGCACATTGGAGCCGCACTTATTCGGAAGAAAGATACGTTAAAAAGCGAATATACAGCGATTGTTGTATGTTCTAGTGGACTTGGAACATCAACATATCTCGCTTCAAGACTCCGTACAGAAATGCCAAATCTGAAAGTAGAAGCTGTTGTCTCGATGAATGAGCTTGAAGGAGGTTTACAAGAAAAGCTGGCAGCAGATATTTTGATTTCGACAATCAATCTTCCGTTTGTGAAAAATAAAAATATCGTTATTGTAAGTCCTTTTCTCAAACAAGAGGATCTGTCAAGAATTCAAAATACCCTTTTCAAAGTGAAGAAATCACAGCCAATTCAAAAGAAAGTACAAAATATGAATGGAAAATCATCTTCTGTCATTTCCCTTGCAAAATATGGGGAAGGGATGATCCAAATTTTGTGCAATCTTAAAGTCTGCAATGATGTTTATCTACGACCTCCTGTAACTATTCCTAGCATTCTAAATCAGATCAAAGATGCCCAGGAAATAAGTGATTTGGGGAAACTTTCTAAAGATCTTGAAAAACGTGAGCAGCAAGGAGGGTTTGTAATAGGTGATTTAGCGATGGTTCATGCTAAGTCAGAGGGAGTAAATAACTTACTTGTTGTTGTTTTTCGGATGAAAGAACTTGTTTTGTGGCCTTTTGCTGACGATGAAGAACAACAGTCCATTAATACGGTACTTTTATTGGCGACACCTAAAGAGGCTCCAAAAGAGCATATAGAAATGATAAGTGAAATTAGTTCCATGTTAATAGAAGAATCGTTTGTTAGCGTTTTAAAAGAATCTACGGCAGATGTCGTGAAAAGTACATTGGAGACTGTATTATCCAAGGCATATGAAAAGAAAGCAACGCATTCTTTAAAGGAGATTCAAGGTAAATGAAGAAACTAGGCCAATTGTTAAGTGCCATCGTTTACCAGAATATTGCTGTTATTATAGTTGCAGGAATTATTCAAGGAATCTTTGGGGTTTATGGATGGTGGTATAATGATAGAATTTTACTCTTATTAAATCCTATTAATAACATTCTTTTACCCATTTTATTGGGCTATACAGGTGGTCGGTTAATAGGGGGACAACGGGGAGCTGTTGTAGCTTCCATTGTGACATACGGATTAATACTATCAAGTTCTGTCCCTGCCATCCTAGGTGCCATGATTATTGGGCCATTGACAGGTTGGGGGGTAAAAAAGCTTGATCAGATTGTAAAAAAGAAATTACCTGGTGCTGGCTATGAATTACTCATTGGCAATATCTTAGCTGCGATGATGGCTACTGTCCTTACAGTTGTATGTTTTTTTTATGTTGGACAAACATTTTCTATCGTTGTGGAATGGTTAACAAAGCTATTGGAAACTATTATTTACTCTGGCTGGCTTCCATTAACCGCAATAATTATTGAACCAGCAAAGGTCTTATTTTTTAATAATATTATCAATTTTGGTGTACTAGGATCACTTGGAATTCAACAATCAGAAGAGCTTGGAAAATCCATATTTTTCTTACTGGGAGCAAATCCAGGCCCTGGGCTAGGTGTTTTGCTTGCTTGTTGGTTAAAAATGAAAGCTGAACAAAGAAAGGGAGCAAAACTAGCCGTTTTTATCCATTTTTTTGGAGGGATACAGGAAGTTTATTTCCCTTACGTTTTAATGAACCCGCTCCTTATTATCCCGCTTATTTTAGGTGGCATGACTGGGGTGTTTACATTCCAACTGTTTGATGTCGGTCTTGTAGCCATTCCATCACCAGGCAGTATCTTCTTGTTTGTCGGTCTGGCACCAAAAGAGGACGTGCTATTCATCATTTTGAGTATATTGCTTTCCACTATTACCACCTTTTTCTGTAGTATGCTTCTTTTAAAACGGGTACCAGAATCTTTTCCCTTACAAGAAAATAGTGAAGATATAAAATTTCAACGTGTAGAGAAGGATGAAAAGCAAATCAAAAAAGAGGCGATGGATAAAGAAAGAGGAAAGATAGAAAATGTTTCAACATTTTCCAATATAGATAAGATTGAAAACATCTTTTTTATTTGTGAAGCCGGAATGGGTTCAAGTGCAATGGGAGCTGCAATGTTAAAAAAGAAACTTGAACGAGCAAATCTGACGATAGAAGTTGGAAACGCATCTATTAGTGAAATACCTGAGTATGCAGACCTTATTATATGCCATCAAAAATTCTTTTCTGTTGTTCAACAAACAGTACCACATAAAGTCTGCTATCCGCTGAGATCTTTCACGGATATGAAAGGTTATGATGAACTAGTAGAGAATATAAATCGCTTTTTATGATATCCAATGTCCAAAATGAAGTTAAGTCCAGACATAAGTTATTCGGTATAGCATCATGCAAGCTAGGGAGTCATACAGGTGCTGTTTACTTTAGTCTTTTATCATCGTATTAGAACTGGTATTAGCATTAGTTTTGTCGCATTCGATACGCGACAAAAGTTAGGGAACTAGAACGAGTAAATATCATTTAAGAATGCTAGAATTACATTAGAAAGAAAATTAAAAATAATAAAATTAATTGGAGTGAAAAAAATGAGCAGAGCAGCAACGAAAGATAACTATACGTACTTAAGTCAAAAACCAGGTTTGCAATTAATTAAAGTTGGAAGCTATGACCTGAAAGAATTGAATACAATATTAGGTATTCCAGAAGTAAAAAGCCAAATCCTTGATGTTCCGATTACGGCAAACGACAATGCAGCAACATTAGGATTATATGCAATGCAAGAAGCTGACAAAGGTTTTGATTTTAAATATGATTTCTTAGAAATTAAAACAGTTGTTACTGGGAAATTTGTTTTAAGCGATGACCAAGGAAATAGTTTTACAGCAGAAGCAGGCGATGTTGTGATCATCAACCCTGGTACAACGGTTACGTTCCATGGTGAGAGCGATGGTACAGCGGTTTATGTAGCACATAGATTGCCAGAACCTGCATTTGCATAATTGATCGTTTAACTAGATTTTAAAGTCAAATCTCATGAATATTCCCGTTTGCACAAATGAAAGCGCTGTGTAAACGGGTTACTTCTCTCCTTAAAAGTCCGAAAACTTTGAATAGGTTTATAATTCAATGCGATTAAATGTTGTTTTATAAGAGAGATCATTCATTTAGTCATCAAACCTCAAAAAGAAAACGCTTCCTATATATGGTGAAATAAATATAAGCCAAACTTAATCTGGCAAATAATGAATATGTAATCTCAAGTGAAATACATGAATCCATATTTTTCTTCCCAATCTAAAATAGAAATATTTCATTTATTCGTTCTTATATAGTATAGAAAAAAGGGGTTGTTAAACAATGCATACAGTCAATACCATGAGCTATCAAGATTTTGATTTTGAAGTGAATGGTCAAAAAGCGTTATTAGAAGATATTTTCCCAGGTTTCAACGAATACGACCGCATTGGGGTCGTCGTTAGAGAATCAGGTGGCGGGATAGGCGCAAGTGCTTTACTAATGTCAGCGCTTACACGTTTTTATGATTTTTTCCGCCCGAATCTTGGTATCGAGCCCGATCAGCAGTTTATTTATCCGGAATTCTTTATCTTCCATGTCGGAAAAAAACATATGTCTCATTATTGGATGGACATTTGGCCTCCGCACAAAGAAGTATTGATAGCAGAGGACGATCCTGAACAAATTTTGGAAGCGATTAATGACCGTGGTATTACCAGGCTGCTCGTTGAAGACATCGCTCCTGCACATCCAATTTATTTAAGAGAAACACTAAATAGTGCAAAACATCGTATTGTCAGCGCATTGGTTTATTCTCCGACTGGGCGTGTTGAGAACAGTGATGTGAAGATTACGAGTTGTGAAGCAGCTGAAAAAAATG
>NZ_MRWQ01000018.1 GCF_001906925.1 Domibacillus mangrovi | reverse complement strand
ATAAACTACTTAGAAGGAGTGACATATCCATGAAATTACAATTAGCACTTGATCTAGTCAACATACAAGAAGGTATCGCAGTAGTGAAAGAAGTAGAACAATTCGTTGATGTCGTTGAAATCGGCACACCAGTTATTATTAACGAAGGCCTTCGTGCTGTAAAAGAAATGAAAGAAGCATTCCCGAACTTGACTGTTCTTGCAGACTTGAAAGTAATGGACGCAGGCGGTTATGAAGTAATGGTAGCTTCTCAAGCAGGCGCAGGTATCGTAACGATTCTTGGTGCAACAGATGATGCAACAATCAAAGGTGCGGTAGAAGAAGCGAAAAAACACGGTTCTGAAATCTTGATCGACATGATCAACATTAAAGATCTTGCAAAACGTGCACAAGAAGTAGATGCACTTGGTGTAGATTACATCTGTGTACATACAGGTTACGATCTTCAAGCAGCGGGTGAAACACCGTTTGAACAACTTAACACAATCAAAAGTGTCGTGAAAAACGCGAAAACAGCTGTTGCAGGCGGCATTAAATTGGAAACGCTTCCGGGTGTTATTGCAGCACAACCGGATCTTGTTATCGTAGGCGGCGGTATCACAGGCGCAGACGACAAACAAGCAGTTGCGGCAGAAATGCAACGACTCATTAAAGGTGCAGTTACAGCTTAAAGTAAAAAACACTTTTAAATGTAAGACAAAATAAATAAAAAATTAAACTTATAGGAGTGTCAAACATGAGCCAATCATCAACAGAAACAAACCAAAACCAATTGAGCCAAAAACCAGGAATCCAAATCTTTAAAGCAGCAGATTTAGACAAATTATTTCCAAAACTAGATGTAGGTACGATCATCAACCAACCAGGAGTAAACAGCAAAATTGTTGATGTACCAGTAAACACAGCATCAAATCCACTTACAATCGGCTTCTTTTCAATGTCACCAGGGGAATCATTTGATTTCTTGTATGACGTTGTAGAATACAAAGTCGTAACAAAAGGTAAATTTGTTATCCGTGACAAAGAAGGCAACCGTTACGTAGCAGAAGCAGGAGACGTTATCCTCTTCTCACCAGACTTCCCAGTTGTATTTGATGGCGAAAGTGATGGAGAAGCAATCTACACGAAACATGCTGCGGCTCTTCCAGCATTTATGCAATAATCAGCTTCATTAAAGCTGAATTTTCAAAAAGTACTATCCACAACAGCGTAATTACAAAAAGATATAATGATAATATAATGATAAGACATTCTATAAGAAGGTATTACTTATAGAATGTCTATCGTTTTCTAAAAAACACTTATATTTTATGAAGGAGGAAAAAAAGAATGGATAAAGCTACTCCTACCCCTGTAAAAATCGCAAAAATTCCAGATCAGCCTATACTAGAACGTTTCCCATGGCCATTTAAGTCAGATTTTCACGATTTTTCCAACAACTCTATACCACTTGAGCCGCCGATTATGCTTGATATTACTCCTGAATACATTGAAGAAATCAAATTGAAAAGGGAGCTTCTAGATAGCAGAAAAGAGCAAACTTATCAATCTGCTCCTCATTCGTTTGAAGCTCAATGGGAAATTCTTCAATTTACGATGGATGAAATGGCTTCCATTTACCCACACTATTTCACTGTGATTAAAAATGGAAATCAGTGGACATTCCAAAATCACATTCTTGGAGAAGAACAATCCTTTACTTTTGGAGATAACTCAACTTTGCCGTATGAGCCGTTAGACTTTATAGGACGTCATGTTCAAGCAGACTTGATTTATCTTGCACAAAGAGATGGAGATCTGTATTTAGACGCAGGACAATTGTGTTTTCCAGCTAATTGGTCGCTTAAGTTTGATTTTGAGATGGACTTTATGTCTATTCATTTTCCTGTACCATCACGTTTTACAACAACCGGATTAGCTGAGAAAATTCGGAATTTTATTATGAGAATGGAACCAGGGAAACCGTGGACTCGATTTAACTGGACAGTGACTGTTGAGCCAGTTCTTGATTCATCTCCTGAAGCATTTGATGAATGGGGAGCAAATAAAGATAATGTAACAAGTGAAAATGCAGGAGAAATAGTATATTTCAGGGTTGAAGATCAAAAGCTATTTCGACTTCCGCGTAGCAACGGCATTTTGTTCAGTATCCATACACATTTAATCAGACTAGATGAGCTAGTTAAAAATCCTCAATGGACGAAACAATTAAACAATATATTTGTTACTGTGGCAGACGATATAGCTGAATACAAAGGATTCCTTTCCTATAAAGATAAATTAGTGGGATATTTGGAAAGTAATATAGAAAAGACTACTTCAAATTAATCAAAGGGATGAGGATATTGAATACAGTCAAAGGCAGGGTCATACAAGAAGAGAGAGAGTTTGATCAAGGGTATGTGGCAGAAGTAGAATTGCTGGCAGGGTCCAATACTCAAATGATAGGCATTGCAAACCAAATTATATGCAATGATACTACATTTGAGCTTCCTGTTTATTTAGTTGAAACGGGTAAAAAGGAAGGAACATATCGCCTTCTAATTAATACATCAGATTACCCAGAAGAAAAAAGAGGACAATTCGTGGAACATCTTCGAATCGATGAATTCAAGTTGGCCGTTGAGGAAGACCCATACTTCGAACTTCACCATGATTGTCAAAAAATGCTGATTTTAATTGATCAATCGGCGCTTTTTGATAGTTTAGCAGATATTGATTTTCTTGCCTTAAAAAATATAGAATTCAATGTTTTTGTGAAAGCGAAAGAAAAAGATCCTGTAATGGATTATCTTCAACATAAGCATGGGGATCACATTGTAAGTATTTCATCATTTTCAGATGAAGATATACAATCTATCCTAGATAAGCAATTAATGGGTACAAAGCTGTTTATCTCTGGATCATGGACAATGGTTCGTGATGTTAAAGAAATTGCCTATGCAGCGGGTTTTACAGATGAAGAGATTCAAACTAAAGAAATCGGTGAAAAAGAAGAAAAAGTATACTGTGTGAAATGCTATAAATTCAGTAAGAAAACGAAAAGTAATGACCTAACGTGTGAACATTGTAAGACCGTTCTTGACGTTTCTGAACACTATTCAAAAACATTAGATGCATACTTAGGTTATATTCATGTTGACTAAGTTTTCAGTTTAGAAAGGAGAGTAGGCAAAATTGGATACTGCTACAGTTGAGTTGAAAAAATTGAATACTACTGCCATTGATGTGATTGTGGATAAAATTACCGTTGAATCCCCATCGGTTAAAAGTTTTCAGTTAAAGGCAGCAGACGGATCTAAATTGCCGCATTTTAGCGGAGGGTCTCATATTACGACGAGGGTTCAGAGTGAGCACGAACTACTTGAACGACATTATTCATTAACAAATGATATAGATCAAAATGAATACTACCAAATTGCTGTCGGCAGAAACACACATTCCAAAGGTGGATCTGTATATTGGCATGATAAGATAAAAGAAGGGGATCAACTAGAGATTAGTTATCCCAAAAACCATTTCCCACTTAGCTTTAGAGCTAAGCATCATGTCTTTATTGCTGCAGGTATTGGAATCACGCCGTTTATAGCTATGGCTTCTAGTTTGAAAAAGCAGGGGAAATCATTTGAACTGCATTATGCAGCTCCATCAAAAGAATTGTGTGCTTTTCATTCATTCTTGTCATCTACTTATCCAGACGAAACCAACTTCTATTTCTCAAGAACAGATCGAAGAATGACAACAGAAGTGATGAAGAACCAACCAATTGGAACTCACGTTTATTTTTGTGGTACTGAAGGAATGGTAAGAGAATTTTCAGAAGCTGCAAAATCATACGGATATCCTGATAGCAGTATTCATTTTGAACTTTTCACGCCGCCAGATTTTGGTCCATTGTATGCTTTTGAAGTAAAACTGAATCAAAGCAACAAAGTTCTTCAAGTTCCTGAAGGCGAAACTTTATTAGATGTTTTACTGGAAAATGGTATTGATGCACCTTATTCTTGTAAAGTCGGTGGATGTGGCAGCTGTCAAGTTGATGTATTAGATGGTGAAGTCGACCACAGAGATACCTTCCTTACGGATGAAGAAAAGAAAGAAGCAAATGTCATTTTGACATGTGTTTCACGTGCAAATGGCTGTGTAGCCATCGATTTGTAATTTAAATAAAAAGCTTTAAGTAATCAGTATTAAAACGTTAGTATACTGTATTGAATATGTACGAATTAGAGGAGTGAAACAACATGAAAGCCCTTACTTTTTTTCCTTCTCAACCTGAAGTTCAGTATAAAATGGATGAATACATCGAGCAGCGACCATTAAACCGTCTCATAGGTAGAGATATTGCCTTATATTATCAGTTTAAAACCCAAGAGGATTCAATAAATCCATTTGCACTTATACCTGATGGTTGTTTTGACTTGCTGTTTTGTTGTTGTCCGAAAAAGCCATCTATTTTTCTTTGGACCAGTCCACTGGAACGGAGAGAGCAGCAGTTAAGTTTTCAAAAAGGCTGTGAATATTTTGGTGTTAGATTCCAGCCTGAGCAAGGGCTTCTCAAAATAAATTGTTCAATGAGGGATCTTCTAGGTAAAAAAATACCTTTAGATGATATTATGTCTGTAGATCCTTTTCTTATGGAGAAAATATTAAAAGGCAATAGCTTTACCGAGAGAATACACCTCTTTGAATTATTTATTAAAGGCATATCACCACAATCACAATCTCAAAATATTGTAGGTTATTGTATTAACCAAATTTACTTAGCTAATGGAAACATCAGTATTAATGATTTAACAGTAGATACTGGTTATTCAGATCGTTATATACGTAAAAAATTTGAAGAGTCTATCGGCTTTTCACCAAAGCAATTTAGTGAAATTGTTAGATTTCAAAATTCTTTAGCCATGATTTTCGAAAAAAATCATCATAACCTAGCGGATATTGTTTATGAAAATGGGTATTATGATCAAGCACATTTTATTAAAGGATTTAAAAAGTTTGTTCATTTAGCTCCAACTCAATTTATAGGAAGCCTTTATCAGCAATCGTAAATTTTTAAAAAATGTGTTAAGAAAGGAAAAGCATGGTTACTTATTTAGACAATTATGTAGTCTTATCACTTGATTATATCTCTTCATATTACTACATGTTTAAATGAACAATCTCTCATGTCAATGGCTGATCGATGTTCCTTCATGTTTCAACCTAGCAGCGATACAGTATGCATAGTGATCAAACGTTTCTAAAAAGACAATAGACTTACTGCTAACTTAAAACTGAAGTAATGCCGATTAGCCTTAATACTATAGCTGATGATAGGAATACATTATTCTAGCTTATTTTTCGCGATATCCAGCTATATATCGTTATTATTGCTGTTATCAAATAAACATAGCTTGTATATAAAAAAACAAAAACGTCTCTATATTACTTGTCTATATAATTAAGAATAATTTTTATATTTGAATTTTGCACATAATGCTTAATTCAAATGATATTATTTTAAAACAATTTTTAATTAAATATCTAACTCGCAAGTAATAGAACCGATGAACTGAACTATACCCCGAATGATGGACACTTAAAATGTCCCTATTCGAGGCTTTTTGTGTTTTGGCGAAAAAACCCGTTTATAACAAAATGAGTGGAGGACATAAGGATGAGTAATATGAAATTCAAATACGACAGCTGGAACATAATCCAAATGTGAAACATGTTTCAGTGCGTTCTATTTCTTATCAGCCTGACTTTAAAGTAATCGCGATCAAAGAAAATCTGCAAGGATAAGCACCTTCTTAAATCTTTATTGATCATGGATTTGATCTTGAAATGATCGGTAAAGACAAACCAAACAGCTGTTTAAAACTTTTGGAAAAGGCGCCTCTGGCAGACCCTCTTCGAAGGAAGCCGATCAAGAAGAGGCCATTATGATTTCAGAAAAGTTCCAGCTAATTGAACAAACGATTCGATGCTTTAAGCTCCCACGTATGACAGTATGACAGCGTAGCGTACCTTTGCCGGATTTCAGGTGTCAGCCGGAGTGGCTATTCCGCTTGGCTAAAGTTTGAAAATACTTGGACGATCAAAGCAGAGAAGGACTGGCAGGATTATGAACTCATCAAGATAATCTACGATGCTAAGAAAGGAAAAGCTGGATTCAAAAGAAAATCAGAAGATTAATGGCTACGTTTAACCTGATCGTAAAGGTCCGACAGGTGAACCCTTATCAAAAACTGGCGAAAGTCACGCAGAGGAACACAAGGCGCTGCCAAACCGATTAAATCGCGAATTTGATCAGGCTGAGCCGGTAAAAGTCTTGCTTATGGATCACCTATGTGTACTATGGCTCTGACCGGCCAGCGTACCTGTCTTGTGTAAGAGATGCGGCTACAAGGAAGATTCTTGCATATGATCTCTCAAAAAGCTTAACGATGGATATACGCTTAAGAAACTGTCTGATACTTTAGGTGATCTGATTCATCCAGAAGCACTACTTCACTCCGATCAAGGATTCCACTACATGCATCTTTAAATAAATGAATGAACAAAAAAAGAACAGTTTTCACTGTTCTTTTGGCTGCCTGGCGGCGTCCTGCTCTCACAGGGGGAAACCCCCAACTAC
>NZ_MRWQ01000017.1 GCF_001906925.1 Domibacillus mangrovi | reverse complement strand
GTTGACGTTTTTATTGATTTTGTTCAGTTTTCAATGTTCAATCTTAGTAACGCCATTTCACTAATTTAACATGATGTTTACCTGTTGTCAAAATGTTTATCGGCGTGTCTCTATCGGACAAGAAATAATATATCATGTTTATTTGACATTAGGCAAGCCTTTTTCGAAAAAAGTTTTTATTTTTTTAAAAAACATGAAAAACGCCTGCTTTTCAAGCACTTCACCACCCATGCAACACCTTTTATGTTTAAATAGATTAAACGATTCATTTCTTATTTCTTAATAGAAAGAAGGTACCAGCTCATGGAATGGATTATAGATACTCAGCTGCTCGTAAAGCTTGGGCTCTCTTCAGCGCTCGGAGCCATTATCGGGTTAGAGCGCGAATTAAAACGGAAACCAGCCGGACTAAAAACGAGCCTTGTCATCTCAATTATCAGCTGTCTGCTCACGATTGTCTCTGTTGAATCCGTCTACCGATATCCCGGCAGCAGTGATGTCAATATTACAATGGATCCACTCCGATTAGCCGCCCAAATTGTATCAGGCATTGGCTTTCTTGGCGCAGGCGTTATTTTACACCGAGCCAATGACAGCATTTCTGGTTTGACGACAGCTGCAATGATCTGGGGCGCAGCAGGCATAGGTATTGTCGTGGGTGCAGGATTTTATTCCACTGCCATTGCTGGTGTTATCATGCTTCTATTAGCTGTTGAAATCTTACCTGGCATTATTCGGCTCGTTGGTCCCAAACGTTTGCAAGAAAGATTATTGTATATCAAGATTATGACAACAAGCCACCATAACGTACAGGATATTGTAAAAGCCATTGAACATGAAGATATTAACGTGAAACGTGTCCATATTCGATACATTGAAGCAAAACATGCTCATTTGATCGAACTTACAGCCGGCGTTTATTTTAAAAGGCAGACGACCCAAGTATACTGTACCATTTCTGAAATTTCAGATATACAACATGTCGAGATTGAAGAACCATGAAAAACCTCCTTTTCCGTTAGCCGGAAAGGAGGTTTTTCATACACTGCACACACAGGCTTGTTATATGGAGCATAGCGGGATCGAACCGCTGACCTCTTGCATGCCATGCAAGCGCTCTCCCAGCTGAGCTAATGCCCCTTTTTTATGTCTAGACTATATTATAATGATTTCCTGAACACTTGCAACTCTTTTCATAAAAAACTCCGGGGGATTATTCCCCACGGAGTCTCTTTTCTAATTCTACTTTTCTATCTTCATAGCCTGGTTTACCTAGAAGTGCAAACATATTCACTTTATACTCTTCTACGCCCGGCTGGTCGAATGGATTGACACCTAGTAAATAACCGCTGAGGGCACATGCTTTTTCAAAGAAGTAGACTAGGTAACCGAATGTGTATGCATCCATCTCTGGAATAGACACCGTCAAGTTCGGTACACCTCCGTCTGTGTGGGCAAAGAGTGCTCCTTCAAATGCTTTGTTGTTCACAAAATCAACCTTCTGACCAGCTAAGTAGTTTAAGCCATCCAGATCATTTTCTTCTTTTTCAACAACCAATGACTTACGTGAGTTTTCAACACGAATGACGGTTTCAAATAAGTCACGGCGTCCTTCCTGCACGTATTGACCAAGTGAATGAAGGTCTGTTGAGAAGTTAGCAGATGATGGGAAAATACCTTTACCATCTTTCCCTTCACTTTCGCCAAATAACTGCTTCCACCATTCAGAGAAATATTGAAGACCTGGTTCGTAGTTAATGAGCATTTCAATTGTTTTCCCTTTGTTATAAAGGACATTTCGAACCGCTGCATATTGATATGCTCCATTTTCTTCAAGCTCAGATGAGCTGTACGCTGCACGTGCATCACGAGCACCTGTCATCATTGCTTCAATGTCCACTCCTGTTGCCGCAATTGGAAGTAAACCAACGGCAGTTAAAACGGAATAGCGTCCGCCAACGTCATCTGGAATGACAAATGTTTCATAACCTTCTTCGTCTGCAACCGTTTTCAACGCGCCTCTTGCACGGTCTGTCGTTGCATAAATACGGTTTTTCGCTTCTTCTTTTCCATATTGCTTTTCAAGTAAATCACGGTACAGGCGGAAAGCTAGCGCTGGTTCCGTCGTTGTACCAGATTTTGAAATCACATTAATAGACCAATCTTTACCATCAAGCACATCGATCAAATCACTCATATATGTAGAGCTGATGTTATTGCCGGCAAAAACTACTTGTGGACCATTGCGTTTTTCAGATGATACGACGTTATAGAAGCTATGGTTGAGCATATCGATTGCTGCACGGGTGCCTAGATAGGAACCGCCGATCCCAATGACAACAAGCACGTCAGAATCTTTGCGAATTTTTTCCGCCGCTTTTTGAATACGGACAAATTCTTCTTTGTCATAATCTTCAGGCAAATCAATCCAGCCTAGGTAATCCTGTCCCTGTCCCGTTTTTTCATGAAGGGAATGGTGCGCCACTTTTACGGCATCGCGTAAATATGCGATTTCATGTTCGCCGAAAAACGAAAGGGCATTTGAATAATCAAATTGAATGTGCGTCATCCTCAAAAAACCTCCGTCTAACTGTATTTTCCACTTTACTGTATACGACTGTACACGGTTTCGCAAGAAAAAAAAACCAAAAAAACCGGGCTTATTTTTGCCCGGTTAAAGTGATGCACGTAAAATAGCTGTCACATCATCACGATCTAAATGCGTAAAATGACCGAATGGTCCGTTAAAAAGTGTTTTTTCTGCCATTTCATCTATGCGGCTGTCATCAATATTATAATCTGATAGGCGGACAGGCGCTTCAATAGATGTCCAAAAATGACGCAGCGCTTCAATGCCCTCCATCCCTACTTCTTTGTCCGTTTTCCCTTCTGGTTCAACCTCAAATACACGGACGGCCAACTGTTTAAATCGTTCTGGCTTCACATCAACCGTATGCTTCATCCAATTCGGGAATAAAATTGCTAGGCCGCCCCCATGCGGAATATCATATAAAGCGGATACTGCATGTTCAATATTGTGTGTCGCCCAGTCGCCCCGATATCCCATTTGCAGCATACCGTTTAAACCGATTGTACCTGCAAACATGATCGTTTCACGCAATTTTTCATTTTGCAGATCATTCATCAATTTCGGACCTATTTCGACAATTGTTTTAAGCGTTCCTTCGACCATTCGATCTTGCACATCTGTTTGATCGACAGTATGGAAATATTGCTCAAGCATATGCGTCATCATGTCGACAATGCCATATGCAGTCTGATCGCGTGGAACTGTCGTCGTCCAGAACGGATCGCATATTGAAAATTTTGGGAACACATGAGGACTTCCCCACCCGAGCTTTTCATTCGCTTCCCAGTTCGTAATAACTGATCCTGAATTCATTTCAGACCCGGTTGCTGCCAATGTTAAAACCGTACCGAATGGAATCGCCTCTTCAACAACCACTTTCTTTGTTACGAAATCCCACGGGTCACCATCGAATTTCGCTGCCGCCGCAACCGCTTTTGCACAGTCAATGACACTGCCACCGCCCACTGCCAGAATAAATCGGACATTATTTTCTCTGCATAGCTCTGCTCCGCGTTTAACCGTGGTCAGGCGCGGATTCGGCTCTACTCCCGACAGTTCCGTTATGTTAAAGCCTTGCAATTGTTTTAAAATAATGTCGTACAAACCGCTTTTTTTTATACTCCCTCCACCATATACGAGCAGTATATTTTCTCCATAAGGAGCAATGTTGCCTCTCAATTGATTTACTGTGTCTTTGCCAAATATCCACTTTACCGGATTCCAGTATACAAATTCATTCATTTTTTTCACTCCTGTTCTTTTTTATTATGCGCAACAGATCGTGTCTTTTTCAAATGATTGAACTTGATTCAAAAAAAACCGGCTGGAATTCAGCCGGTTTAAGTTTACACCCATCCTCTAAATTTCGAAGCTTCCGCTGCACGGCGAACACCGACCATATAAGCGGCGAGACGCATGTCAACACCGCGTGTCTGTGATACTTCGTAAATATTATCGAATGCTTGAATTAAGTTTTCATGCAGTTTTTTGTTCACTTCTTCTTCCGTCCAGTAGTACCCTTGATTGTTTTGTACCCACTCAAAATAAGAAACTGTCACGCCGCCAGCGCTTGCAAGAACGTCTGGTACGAGCAAAACGCCGCGTTCCGTTAAAATTCTCGTTGCTTCAAGTGATGTCGGACCATTTGCTGCTTCGACGATGATCGATGCTTGAATGTTATACGCATTTTCCTCGGTAATTTGATTGGATATCGCTGCTGGTACGAGTATGTCACAATCAAGCTCAAGCAGCTGCTGGTTCGTAATGGTATTGTCAAACAATGTCGTAATTGTGCCAAAACTGTCGCGGCGGTCCAGTAAGTAGTCGATATCTAGTCCATCCGGATCGTGAAGGCCTCCATATGCATCAGAAATCCCAACTACTTTTGCGCCTGCATCATGCATAAATTTTGCTAAGTAACTGCCGGCGTTGCCGAAGCCTTGCACGACGACACGGGCACCTTGAATATCGATCCCCCGTTTTTTCGCCGCTTCATGAATACAGATGGTCACGCCTTGTGCAGTCGCTTTTTCACGTCCGTGTGAACCGCCAAGCGCGATTGGCTTGCCTGTTATAAAGCCTGGTGAGTCAAATTCACGGATGTGGCTGTATTCATCCATCATCCATGCCATAATCTGTGAATTTGTATACACATCCGGCGCTGGAATATCTTTTGTAGGGCCAACAATTTGGCTGATCGCCCGCACGTAGCCGCGGCTGATGTTTTCGATTTCGCGCATAGACAGCTGCCGTGGATCACATACGACACCGCCTTTTCCGCCGCCATAAGGCAGGTTAACGATACCTGCTTTTAACGTCATCCACATCGCTAATGCTTTCACTTCTTCTTCATTCACTTCAGGGTGGAAACGGACGCCGCCTTTTGTCGGTCCGGGTGCATCATTATGCTGTGCACGGTAGCCTGTAAAAATTTTAACTGACCCATCATCCATCTTAACTGGGATACGTACTGTTAACATACGGAGTGGCTCTTTCAGAAGTTCGTACATTTCTTCCGTATATCCTAGTTTTGTTAACGCTTCTTTAACAACATTCTGGGTTGATGTGAATAAGTTTAGATTTTCAGCCATTTACCTTCGCCTCTTTTATTATCATTTTTATCATTACTTGATCATTAGACCGCCTTCATTGTACGCCTGTAAACAGCCCATCGCAAGCCCTATATTTAACCTTTTTTCCGTTCTTCTCTGACAGACTGTTCAATCCACTCCTGAAGCTTGTCTTTCAACGGATGAAAGCCGTCCCCATCATCATTAATACAGATGCCCCGACGCTGACGCCGACCACCCTCTTCTGTCGCGCGTATCGATAAACTGATTTTACTCTCGTCTTCGTTAACCGACAGCACTTTGACCGATATATCTTCGCCGACTGTTAAATAATCGTTAATGTCCCGCACAAATCCGTGGGTAATTTCCGATATGTGAACAAGTCCCTGGCGGCCATGTTCAAGTGCGACAAACGCACCGTATGGCTGGATACCGGTGATTTTCCCAGTGACAATCTGTCCCGGTTCAAATTTTTGTTCCATCAAATCTCTCCAGTTTTAATTGTTTTCTTATTTTCTTGTTTTATGCGTCGCGATATTATACCATACTTTCATAATGACTTGATATTAAGGACTCATTTCCCCGGTAAAAAAGACGTACAGTCATGTATTTTATTTAATACAAAAAAAGGAAGAGCTAAAATTACGCTCTTCCTTTTTCGATAAAGTGGCTGATTCGTTTGATCGCTTCTTGCAATTGTGACATAGAAGAAGCATATGAACAGCGAATGTATCCTTCGCCACCTTCACCAAAAACAGAACCCGGCACGACAGCTACTTTTTCTTCAAGCAGCAATTGTTCCGCAAATTGCTCAGATGTAAGCCCTGTTGACTGAATCGATGGAAATACATAAAACGCTCCGCCCGGCAAATGACAGTCAAGTCCAATTTCATTCAATGATTGAACGAGATAATTGCGCCGCCTACGGTAATCCTTTTTCATGCTTTCAACATCTGCGATGCCATGCTGCAATGCTTCAACCGCAGCATATTGCGCTGGTGTCGATGCACACATCATCGCATACTGATGAATCTTCAGCATCGCGCCAGAAATTTCTTCAGGCGCACATGTAAAACCAAGACGCCAGCCTGTCATGGCGAATGCTTTTGAAAAACCATTAATTAAAATCGTCCGTTCACGCATGCCATCAAGTGTCGCAATCGATGTATGATCTTCATCATAGGCAAGTTCTGCATAAATTTCATCGGCAATTACAAGCAAATCATGTTTTTTTACAATGTTGGCTATCAGCTGTAATTCGGCTGTATCGAGCTGGGTTCCTGTTGGATTGTTCGGATAACAAAGAAGAATCGCTTTCGTTTTCGGTGTAATGGCCGCTTCAAGCTGTTCCGGCTGCAATTTAAATTCTGTTTCACCGGTCGTACCAATCGTGACTGCTTTCCCGCCAGCAAGTTCCACGAGCGGTGCATATGAAACAAAACACGGTTCTACCACAATAATTTCATCGCCTGGGTCAGTGATCGCACGAATCGCGATATCGAGTGCTTGACTGGCACCGTTTGTGACAATGATTTCATCCTGAGGCGAATAGTTTACAAGAAAACGGTTGCTCATGTAATACGAAATTTCACGGCGCAATTCAATTAATCCAGCATTCGCTGTATAGGACGTAAATCCTTGTTCCAATGAAGATATCGCTGCTTCACGTATCGGCCATGATGTAACAAAATCCGGTTCGCCAACGCCGAGCGACACAACACCTTCCATCGTCGCAGCCAGATCGAAAAACTTCCGGATGCCAGATGGGCGCATACTTTCAACTGATTTAGCAATGTAACTTTTCCCCGTCGTCATCACGGTGACACCACAATTCTATGATCTTGCTCGTTTGATGTGTAAATCATGCCGTCATGCTTATATTTTTTTAATTGGAAATGAGTAGTTGTCGATACAACAGAATCAAGTGTCGATAATTTTTCAGAAACAAAACGGGCAATCTCATTCATCGATTTCCCTTCAACAGTCACCGATAAATCGTATACACCCGACATTAAATAAACCGAGCTGACTTCTTTAAAGCGGTAAATTCTTTCCGCTACTTCATTAAATCCGACGCCGTGCTTCGGTGTTACTTTTACATCAATCATTGCGGTTACGCCAGTATAATTGTCCATTTTTGCCCAATCTACAAGCGTTGCATAATGAACAATGATTTTTTCTTCTTCAAGACGGCGGATCATCTTCACTACTTCCACTTCCGCAAGTCCGATCATTTTCGCAATGTCAGAAGCTTCAAAGCGTGCATCTTTTTGCAGAATTTCAAGGATTTCCACTTCTTTTTCATTCAGCTTCATAATGATGAGCCTCCTCAATTATGTCAAAATCTACATATCCCATTATAACAAATTCATCATCTCTTTGTTCATTTTGATAAAACTTTCAATTATTTTTGTTGATTTTCACAAATAACATGGAGAATTATGTTTAATCATAAGCAACTTTTCCGCAAGCACTGTTGGATTTCCACCTGGCATTGGCGCATCAAAAGAGTGCTCATAGATGGATCGGATCGTTGCAGCGAGTTCGTTGATTTCATCCAAACGGTGAACCGCATAAATGGAGTCCGCAATTTCCGTATCATAAAAGCCCGCTCCCGCGTTGAATGGATCGAAGCCATTCAACACGTCGGCTAGTGCATAATTTAATTGTACAGTTTCGTTCATTTGTATCACCTTTCGTTTTCCATTACCATAATGGGAGTAACTTTATTGTCAAGGAGAGTGGATTTGATGTCAAGATTTGATGAGGTCATCGAGCGTCGCGGAACAAACGCTGTAAAATGGGATGCATTGAACGAAGTGTTTGGAAAAGATGACGTATTGCCGATGTGGGTGGCGGATATGGACTTTAAAGCACCAGATGCCGTTATAGAAGCGGTACAGAAAGAAGCAGCTCATGGTATTTATGGCTATACGCTCGTGCCAGACTCCACACGTGAATCCATCGTCACGTGGATGAGTGTTCGTCACAACTGGGACATTCAAAAAGAATGGCTACTGTTTAATCACGGTGTCGTCCCATCAATTGGTGCAGCGATTGAAGCGTTAACGGGAACAGGTGACGCGGTCATCGTGCAGCCCCCTGTTTATAACCCATTTTTCGACATGGTGGAAAAGAATGACCGAAAACTCGTTCATAGTGAGCTTATACTTCGAGATAACCGTTATGAAATGGACTTTACCGATATTGAAGAAAAAATCATTTCAGAAAAGGCGAAAATGTTTGTCCTATGTTCACCTCATAATCCCGGGGGCCGCGTTTGGACGAAAGACGAATTGACACAGCTTGCAGACATTTGTCGAAAGCACGGTGTGTACATCATATCAGATGAAATTCATTCCGACTTAACCCGGGCACCTCATAAACACGTACCGATTGGTTCATTATCTGAAGAATATGCTGCGTATATCGTCACATTAATTGCTCCATCCAAAACGTTTAATTTGGCAGGGCTGCAAGCGTCTGCTCTTATCATTCCAAATAAAGCAGTGCGGACAAAATTTCAAAAAGTATTTGCACGTCAGGGAGCATTTACGTTGAATCAACTCGGGATTGCAGCAATGGAAGCTGCGTATCGCTATGGGCATGAATGGCTCGACGAAGCGATTGACTATATTCAAAAGAATAACCGTCTTGTGAAGAAGTATGTAGAAGCGGAAATCCCCGAACTTACGGTCATGGAGCCAGAAGGCAGCTACCTCGTCTGGATCGATTGTCGGAAACTTGGCCTTTCAGACAAAGAACTGCTCGCCTTATTTTTAGATAGCGGCATTGCACTCGGAAATGGCGGGAAATACGGTCCTGGTGGCGAAGGATTTATGCGCATAAATGTCGCATGTCCACGATCGCTCGTGCAGGACGGCGTAGAACGAATGAAAAAAGCAGTAGACTCCATGAAATTGAGCTAGTGAGTTACCCACAAATACCCCGTCTGCACATGCAGCGGGGTATTTACACATTATATAGCTATTATTATACGCCTTTTTTGTTTCCCCATACAAATGTATGAAGCTGCGGGAGAACCCGAACGCTTTTGAATTCGGGGTCCGGCATCACAAGGTTAATGAGCCATTCATAGCGGCCGGCTAAATAGACGAGCAATTTCTCATCGTCTATTTCATCGAGACGATCATTTCCCACTTGCACGTAAAAAGGAATGCCCGGAAAAAGCTGATGCACTTTTTTCGCATACGTTAAGTCTTCTTTGTTAAAGACAACAACTTTTAAACTGACCTGTTGCCCTGCTGTTCGTTCAATAATATCAGCTAGCTTATCAAAATCCGTGTCCATTCCAGAACTTGGCGGCTTTGGGGAGATGGTCAGCTCGTCAATGTCGTGAAACCATGATTGGAATTTGGAGCCTTGCGTTTCAAGAGCAGATACAATTCCTTTTTCCTTAAACAAATCGAGCAAACCGGCAAGAGACGGCAAAAGTGCCGGGTTGCCGCCGGAAATCGTCACGTGATCAAACGTATCACCACCGACTTCCCGCAGCTCTTCATAAATGTCTTCAGGTGTCATTTTGCGAATATCATCTTTCGCACTGCCATCCCACGTAAAAGCCGAATCGCACCAGGAACAGCGGTAATCGCAACCAGCTGTACGTACAAACATCGTTTTTCGACCAATAACAGCTCCTTCACCCTGTACAGTCGGCCCGAAAATTTCAAGTACAGGAATCATGAGAAATCCTCTTGTTTCGGACGATAGATAACATAACTTGTCGGTGTTTCTCGCAAATAGACTTGCAAGCATTTCGGTTTATTTGGTGTTTCATTAAGTTCTTTTTGGATAACTTCCCAAATAACGCGGGCAACCACTTCTGTTGTTGGATAGCGCTCCGATATATCTTCAGAAAATAACATATCGTCATTTAGTACGGTATGGTCAAAGCGTTTATGAATAAGCGTCTTAATCAGTTGAAAGTTGGTCAGAAAACCAGATTCATTTAACTCATCGCCGGCGACCGTCACATTGGCAAAATACGTGTGGCCATGTAACTTCCGGCATGCTCCCGCTTCGTCATGCGGTACGTAATGCGCCGCAGCAAATTGAAAGTCTTTATTTAACTCATAACGGAAACCGTGCGTGGGGGCCGGATAAATTTGCTGCATCATCACACGTTTCCTCCTTTTTGTTCAAGGTATTGATCGAGTCCATTTTGACGCAGTTTGCAAGCGGGACATTCACCGCATCCTGAACCTTTTACACCGTTATAGCACGTTAGTGTATTTTCACATACGTACGCAAATGCACCGAGCTGATCGGCCAGTGCCCACGTTTCTTTTTTATCGAGCCACATGAGTGGTGTATGAATAACAAACTCATAATCCATTGATAAATTAAGCGTCACATTAAGTGATTTGACAAATGAATCGCGACAGTCGGGGTAGCCGCTGAAATCTGTTTCACAGACGCCCGTCACAATATGGCGCGCATCGAACTGTTTTCCAAGAATAGCTGCAAACGATACAAACAGCAAGTTGCGCCCTTCTACAAATGTTGATGGGGGCTCTCCTTCTCTTTCTTCAATCGCTATATCGGTGCGCGTCAACGCGCTCGGTGCCAACTGATTTAACAGCCCCATATTCAATATGTGATGCGGTACGTCAAGATGAGCCGCAATTTCTTTCGCTACGTTAATTTCTGCATCGTGACGCTGTCCATAGTCAAACGTCACCGCTATCACGTCTTTAAATGTTTGTTTTGCCCAGAACAGACACGTTGTACTGTCCTGTCCGCCGCTAAACACAACAACGGCTTTTTCATCTTTTAGCATCTTTATTTTCCTTCTTTCTATTCATATAAAAAAAGAAGTACAAGCTCGCGAAGACAATAGAAAAAAACCGTCACATGCCGGTTTTTTTCTTAGTTTTTTATAGAGGGAGTTCGCGAACCTCTCCCGCATATCGCGGAATGTCTTCTTTCATTTATCCTTTATTTTGTTGATTCATCTTACTGATTTGCTCTTCAATTTGTTTTGTTTTTTGTTCTTCCTTTTTCGACACCCGCTTCATAAAGTAAAAGGCAGCGACAGCCATTAAAACGAATACACTCATTGAAATTGCAGCTGGAAGATACTCCGATTTATCTTCAGGAAAGTATAAAAAATTTCCGAAACCAAGCATCATGTTAGTCAGCATACTGCATGCCTCCATTCTATCGTACCTATATATTATAGCAAGAGAACATCGTAAATCCAACCTCATGATTGTGTCAGTTCCATTAAATCAGGAAAATTGATACAATGAATTTTTAAGGAGGAGATTTTGTTGAATATTGGTGATTTGGTAACAGCACATTATAAATCAGGAAAATATACAGGATTGATTACAGCCATTCGCCCCGGCGGCTATACGATCAAAATATCATCTGTGCTGCGTCACCCTGCCCAAGGTGACTTGCACAATCCAAATGTTGCGGATGTCCCGTTTTTTCATGAGCGGAAAGCACTTGCTGAGGGTGAACAGGCCAATATCCCTGAATCGTCTGTTCACCTGTTCAATGGCGAAACGGCGAATTATATCGATTCGCTTCTGGCTGCTGTCGTTAAACTTGAAAATCGGCTTCTAGCGAAGGATGACGCATTCACGGTCCGCAGCTTACAGACACTTCAAGCAGTGAAAAAAGAGTATGCACTTATGTACAAAATTTCGTTCGAATAGCCCAATCATGTGAAAAACAGCCCTTTATTTCCATCTTTTTTTCCTTTATGATTATATATATGGAAATTCAAACCTTAAAAAAGGCGGTTAGTGAATGAGAACGGTGTTTGGGTACGTCCTCATCATTTTGCTTATACCTGCATCCGTTTTAACATTTTATTACGCCGATGCCGAAGCAGGTAAAGTGCAAAATTTTGATGATTATGTAGAAGAAAGAATCATTATCAATGAAGTAGATTTGCCACAGGCAAGCAGAATAAAAGATACAAATGGCAACACGTACGTCGAGCTTCATCAGCCAAATCGAATCGTCGTTGACGGTGAAAAAGTTCCTTCTTTTTTAAAGGAATTGTTTTTACAATCGGAAGACAAACATTTTTATAATCATTCCGGTATCGATGCAGCCGCTGTCATGCGGGCATTTTTAGTTAATTCCCAGTCCGATGAGATCGAGCAAGGTGCAAGTACGATTACCCAGCAAGTCGCCCGTAACATTTATTTAACACAAGACCGGACACTGGCTCGGAAAATATCAGAAGTACTTTATTCGTATCAAATTGAGAAAAAGCTCGAAAAAGATGACATTTTAAATTTATATTTAAATGTTATTTACTTCAACCATAATGTGTACGGTGTAGAAGCTGCCGCGCAGTATTATTTTCAAAAGCCTGTGAACAAGCTATCAAAAGCACAAATGGCTTTCATCGCAGCGATTCCAAACAATCCGTCACTATATGATCCACTGAAACGCTTTGATAATACGAAAACGCGCCAAGAACGCCTCATTGACATTATGGCACGTGAAGAATTTATTACAGCAGATGAAGCAGAGCAGATTAAAAACGAAAAAATCACGCTGAATGTACGCAATCGTCTCGACAAATATCCCGACTACTCCACATATGTTAAGGATGAATTCAAAGATTTAATTGCGGAAACAGAAGGATTTGATCAGCAGCTGATTAATGCAGATGGCGATGCGCGCAAGGCGATTCAAGAAAAGTTGAACGCACGTGTAGCAGAAGTATTGGCCTCTGGTGTCATTATTCATACGGCACTTGATCCCTCTATGCAAGAGAAAGCGGTTAGTGCGGTAAATAACGTACTCGCCGGTTCATCTGTACAAGGATCTGCCGCTGTCATCGGAAATCAATCGCATGACATTGTCGCGTTGTCCGGCGGAAGAGACTTTGAAGTGACTCAATTTAACCGGGCATACCAAGCATATCGCCAGCCCGGATCAACGATTAAACCATTGCTTGATTACGCACCTTATATGGAAACATTTGGAGCTGGTGTGAATGATCTTATTTCCGCTGATAAATATTGTGTTGGCGATTGGTGTCCGAACAACTACAGCGGGAAAGAATACGGAATGGTCACGATTAAGGAAGCGTTAACGAAATCACACAATACATCTGCTGTCCGTGCATATATGCGGACCGGCATCGAGCGCTCCTTTTCTTATCTTGATAAATTTGACTTTAATCGTGTTGATGAAGACGATCACGTGCGTGCCGCATCACTTGGCGGAATCGATCCTGGTGTAACGTCTCTTGAAATGGCTGGTGCCTATACGTCATTTATCGATGGGACATTTACAAAGCCGCATGCGATTAAACGTGTAACCGATTTTGAAGGCAATACACTTTACGCCTGGAAGGTTGAACCTGTTCGTGTCTGGTCATCCGCTACAGCGTACAAAATGCGTGATATGCTTACAAACGTTGTGAAAAATGGGACCGGTAAAAAAGCAAACTTTGCAACCTCATATATTGGCGGGAAAACCGGAACGACGAATAATTACCACGATCTTTGGTTCGTCGGACTGACTGAAGGGTATACAGCTGGCGTATGGGTTGGGAAGGACAAGTACAATAGTAAATACGATAACATTCAATATATGGAATCCTATGGTCCTCAGCAGCTCATCTGGAAACGCATCATGAGGTAGTATAACAGATTACTAGATTCACTCCGCACCAATCTTGGCTGCGGGGTATTTTTTCACAAAAAGAACCGGAACACTTGTCAGCTGTTCCGGTTCTTTTTGTTTATATTATTTTATGCTTTTTTCTGCTCGTCGTCATAAATCGGCACCCAGCCTTCTTGCGTAACGAAGACGCGGACGGCTACTACTTTACGGTCTTCCATCAATGTGAAATAATGACGTGTGTTGACCGGAACGGAAATTAAATCGCCCGGCTCAAGCTCTACATTGAAAAATTGGCCATCTTTCGCTTGAATCGCAAAAATGCCATGTCCACTCACAATAAAACGTACTTCATCATCTGTATGAATGTGAATATTTTCAAATTTCGTTAATAATTCTTCGAGATTCGGTGTGCTATCTGATAAAGAAATGATATCACGTGCCTGATAGCCGCGGCGCTCAGAAATATCGTCAAGTTCTGATTTGAATACATCAAGTACTTGCTGCTTCTCTTCATCTGTCAACGAATAATTTTCACGCAAGTTTTCAGGAAGCTTCGTCATATCCCAGTTTTCATAAATAACTTCCTGTCCTGTCAAAAAAGCGCTGACTGCGTTTCGATCCGTTACACGTTCACCCGTTTCTTGAAAATAAATAGATGCCATTTGTTCATCTTCCTTTCAGGATAAGTAATTTAATATGCCATGAAAACAAAAATTCATACGCTTCTAAAAACTTTTTCGCTTCAAACGCATCACGGCCCCAAACGGTAATGCCATGGTTGCGAATTAATACGGCACCGGCGTCCGTTGACACGTACTTGCCAAACTCTTCAGCAAGCTTTGGAATGTCGGCGTAGTTTGAAATAATAGGCACAGTCACCTGCGCATACTCTTCCCATAGGCCCAACGCTTTAATAATTTCCTGCCCGGCAAACGTCACTTCACCCTTGTCACCGTACAATTCCGAAATCACATTATTGTCAATCGTATGCACATGCAGGCTGCAACCGGCGTCAGTTTTACCATAAACCTCCACATGCAAAAGCGTTTCAGCAGATGGCTTGCCGGCATATCCTTCAATCGCTTCCCCTTGTGCATCCACAAGCAAAAAGTCTTCATTCGTTTCTTTCCGCTTATCTTTTCCGCTTGCTGTGACGAGGAACGACGCATCATCCACTTTAATTGATAAATTGCCGCTTGTCCCTGGGAACCAGTCACGCGCCGCAAGCTCCCGCTTCACATCCGCCAGATCATTCCAACGTAATTGCATTGTATTCATTTGACCGCCTCTTTCACATGATCAATGACTTCATAAAATGTATTAAATGGTTTATGAGTCAACCCAAGTGCACGACTTTTTTCAAGCAATAAATCACGTGCGATGACAAAGTCCGCAAGTTTAGCCGCTTCAAGGTCCGTAATCGAATCGCCAATCACGATAATATCTTTCCCTTTTGCAATATGACGAACGATCGAAGGCTTACAGCACCCGCACGCGTTTCCACAATGCTCGTCGCACGAATAAGGCCAGTCAATATGCATGTATTCACCCGAAAAATCAGCCATATTGCAATAGATATGGTTATCTGGGACAAGGCCATTTAAAATCGGCTTCACAAAAAAGTCCATCCCCCCGCTTACGATATAAAGCGGAATTCCAGCCTCTTTCGCATACGCCACAAATTCTGTAAAGCCTTCACGAATTTTCGCATCATGTAAAATGAAATCAGTGATTTCTTCTTTTTGCGATGATGGGAGGAGCGCAAACATCTTTCCGACACCTTCTTTAATCGAAATCCGCTGCGTGAGTACACTCTCTTTTAACTCTTCCCAACCAGCCGGTGCAAACTGTTCCATGATGGCGATAATGTTATCATTTTTCGTCACCGTTCCGTCAAAATCACAAATGAGTACAGGTTTCTCCATCATTTACCCGTTCCCCACAATTCAAATGCGACGCGTAAATCTTCGTGTTGCTGTGCAGCTTCTTCAATCGTCTGGCCTGCTACAACCGCATCTACCGCTTGACGGAATGCACGTCCGCCGCCTGCTGCCCCATTCGGATGGCCATGAACACCGCCGCCCGCATTAATGATCGAATTCATGCCAAAATCGTCATACAGTACAGGCACAAGCCCAGGATGAATCCCGGCAGAGGGCACGGGAAACGTCTGTTTATACATGCTATCTTCAAGCGCCATTTCCGCTATTCCTAAAGCAGCGGGCCGCTCTAGTGCGACCGATCCATATGGCGACGGGAACAAGGTGAAATCAGCGCCGGCCATACGGACAAGCTTGCCTAGCATCAATTCTGTCGATATACCGTGATGTGGGGCCGATGTAAACGCGCCAGATAGAGCTGGATGCGCCATAATTGGCACTGGAATGTCACGGTCTTCTGCAAGCTCCTGTAACATATCCAGCCCGTATGCGAATACGTTAAACAAATAGGCTGTTGCACCAAGTTCAATACCACGACGCGCTTTTTCTTTCAAGTCACATGTGCGTCCAGTCAAATTCACCGCATACAATGCTTTTTTGCCGCTTTCCGCGATGACTTGCTTGCCAAGCTTCAATCTCTCTTCAAATGGCGTCAACTTGTTTTCAAATAAAATTTCATCGTCTTTGACAATGTCAATGCCGCCATCAAGCTGCCCTTTCAACTGCTTTTCCATATACGACAGGTCACGACCAATAACGCCTTTAAAAATACTCATAACGAGCGGGCGGTCATAGGCTCCTGTTAATTCACGAATACCTTGTACACCAAACTTCGGACCGGGAAACCACTTTGCCAAATTACTTGAAAAGTCGAGATCGATTAAGCGAATGACACCATCTAATGATAATTTACCAAATACCGTTACTAAAATAGCCGGCAAATCGGCGCTAAAGTTTGCAGCGGGATACGCAATGGTAATATCCGCTTCTCGTCCTTCTATCGTTTCACGTCCTGTTTCTTTAATGGATACGACTCGTCCTTTATGCTTCTTCAACTGCTCCTGCTCAAGATGCGGCAAGTCAGTCCATGAACCGATTGTCAAACCGAGTGCGATACTTTCTGCTTTTTTTTCAAATTGGCCGCCTTTATCAAACAGCCGGTACGTTGCGATCACTTCACTCATCACTCGTTCTCCATTCTGAATGCCAACTAATTTACTTGGATTATGTCATTTTTTTCTCATTTTGTCAACAAAGAGCCCTAGCTCTCCGATGCGTTCAACGGCTTCTAACAGTCGGTTTTCATCCGTCAATAACCCAACCCGCACATAGCCTTCCCCATATATTCCAAATCCAATTCCCGGTGCCGTGACGACATGAGCTTTTTCCAGAAGTACATCGGCAAATTCAACCGATGTATAGGGTGCCGGCACTGGAAGCCAAGCAAAAAAGGAGCCCGCTGGTGCGGTAACATCCCAGCCAATTTTCCTGCACGCCCGAATGAACACATTCCGGCGTTTTTCGTACATGTTCGAAAGCTCGCGAACACAATCTTGCGGACCGGTTAATGCATCTGCTGCTGCTTTTTGTATGGCGCTGAACAAGCTCACATACATGTGATCTTGCAATAAATTAATCGCTGAAATGACACTTTTATTTCCTGCGACAAAGCCAACACGCCATCCAGCCATGTTGTATGTTTTCGATAATGTATATACTTCCACACCGATGTCTTTTGCACCCTCCGCTTGTAGAAAGCTCGGTGGCTTAACACCATCAAATCCAACTCCGCCATAAGCAAAATCGTGCACGACACATATACTATGCCGTCTGGCAAGATCCACTGTCTCATCAAAAAAGGCCGGATTTGCCTGAGCACCGGTCGGGTTATTCGGATAGTTGAGCAATAAAAGCTTTGCCCGCTCTAGCCGTTCGTGGTCCAAGCTTTCGTAATCCGGCAAAAATCCGTTTTGCGCTGTCAGCGGCATGTAATCCATCTTTGCTCCAGCCATCGCCGCCCCTGACCAGTAATCCGGATAACCAGGGTCCGGCACAAGCATGTAATCACCCTGATTCAATAAACACATCGGCAATTCGACAAGTCCCGCTTTTCCGCCAAATAAAATAGCGACTTCCTTTTCTGGGTCAAGGTCTACGTCATATTCTCGCTTGTAAAAATCGGCTGCTGCTTCCTTTAAAAATAGCTGGCCTTGAAACGGCGGATACTTATGAAAATCGGGACGCTCCGCGGCGATTTTCAGCGAGTCTACAATATGCTGAGGGGTCGGCTGATCCGGGTTTCCCTGCCCTAGATTAATGACGTCATGTCCTGCGTTCACATACTGTGCTGCTTTTTTCGTCAATGCTGCAAAAAACTGCCTTGGCAGCATATTTAATAATGTTGATTGGTCAAAATGAGTCATTTATACACCTACTTAAATTGTTCTTGCAATTTTAGTCATTAATATATATGCTATTTTTCGAATTGTAAATATACTCGGAGGGATCAACATGTCTCTATATGAATCATTAACGACCGAATCAGCTGTTTCCCTTGTGAAAAAACTTGGCTTATTTGCTGAATCTGAAACCCTTTCTTGTCAAGAAGTTGGCGACGGTAATTTAAATTACGTGTTCCGTATAATTGGAACAGACAAAAGTATCATCGTCAAACAGGCCCTTCCATATGCAAAAGTTGTGGGTGAAAGTTGGCCGCTTACACTCGAACGGGCTGATATTGAAAATCGGGCACTCCGTTTGCAAGGTCAATTCGCACCTAATTATGCCCCTAAAATCTACTATTCGGATAAGAATTTAGCCCTTACGATCATGGAAGATTTATCTCATCTAGAAATCGCCCGTACAGGCCTTATTACTGGCATAGATTATCCGCTCCTCGCGCAACATACCGGTGAATTTCTCGCCCGCACGCTTTATGGTACATCCGATTTTGCACTCGGGCCGCAGGAAAAGAAAAAGTTACAAAATACGTTCTGCAATCCCGAATTATGTGATATTACCGAAGGACTTGTGTTTACAGATCCATTTTTTGATGCCGACACAAATGATTTTGAAGAAGCACTTCGGCCGGATGTAGAGAAAATATGGCAAGACTCCATTTTGAAGCTCCATGCCGCACAGTTAAAACGATTATTTTTAACGTCCGGTGACACGCTCTTGCACGGAGACCTTCACACCGGCAGTATTTTCGCAAGCAAGACGGAAACGAAAGTGATTGATCCAGAGTTTGCGTTTTACGGACCTTTCGGGTTTGATATTGCCCATTTTACAGCAAACCTATTTATAAACGCATTGTCACGCGAAGAGTCACGCCGCACGCCCATTTATGCGCATGTTGTGACGGTATGGGATGTGTTTATTTCCGAGTTCACTCGTTTGTGGAATGAAAACAATACAGAAGCCTTTGCCCCAACAGATGGCTATCTGGAATGGCTTTTGGCTGATATTTTTGAACAGGCAACTGGTTTTATGGGACTTGAAATGATTCGCCGGACGATCGGACTGGCCCATGTGAAAGATCTCGATGGTATAGAAGATGAAGCGATGCGTTTAGAAGCAAAACGCCAGTCCTTGTCAATAGGAGCTCATTTTGTAAAAGATCGGGCCCGTTATACGACTGCGGATCAGCTCGTCGCCGCATTTAAGGAGGGGCTTGAATGAATATCCCACAATCTGTTATTTGGGAAAACCATGTGATTCGGCTGTTAGATCAGCGCAAATTGCCGCATGTAACAGAATACTTGATGCTTGATACGGTAGAATCCGTATTTGAGGCGATTAAGTCGCTTGCAGTGCGCGGTGCTCCCGCCATTGGCATTGCAGCAGCGTTCGGTGTTGCCTTATCAGCGCTCACTTATAAGACAGAAGATGTTCATGAACTGAAAGAACAAGTATGGATAGACAGCGGCTATTTGTCTCAGTCTCGTCCAACTGCCGTCAACTTATTTTGGGCCCTGAACCGAATGAATGAAGTCGTCCTACGATCAAACACCGTGCAATCATTGCGTGAAAACGTGCTAGCGGAAGCGATGCTGATTCAAAAAGAAGATGCAGAAGTTTGCCGTTCAATCGGCGAACATGCGCTCAAATTGTTTCAAAATGGCGACCGGGTCATGACGATTTGCAATGCCGGTTCGATTGCGACAGCACAATACGGTACAGCTCTTGCTCCCTTCTTTTTGGCGAAAGAGCACGGCATTGAATTGTCTGTTTTTGCATGTGAAACACGCCCTGTATTCCAAGGTGCCCGCCTGACAACATGGGAATTAATGGAGGCAAATGTTAACGTAACACTCATTACAGATAGCATGGCCGCGCACACGATGAAAACAAAACAGATTTCGGCCGTCATTACCGGTGCGGACCGAGTCGCGGCTAATGGTGACTCTGCCAATAAAATCGGCACATTGGGTCTGGCGGTTCTCGCCAAGTCCTTCGGCATTCCATTTTACATTGCAGCCCCACTGTCAACTTTTGATTTTGATACACCAAACGGAGACGCAATCCCCATTGAAGAGCGCGATCCGAGTGAGATTACACATGTGAACGGAGTGACTATCGCACCGGACGGCGTGAATGTGTTCAATCCTGCATTTGATGTTTCACCTGCTGACTTGATCACAGGCATTGTGACAGAAAAAGGGGTTATTAAACCGGATACAGCATCGATTGCCGCATTATTTGCATAACTTCAAACAGGTCCCGCTCGGCTAAATGGCCGGACGGGACCTGTTTATTTAAACGTGATTACAGTTCATCACAATCATACAAAAAAGCCTCTGAAACATTCTAGAGGCGGTTTTTTACAATGGCATAGAAGCTAAAATGCCATTGTATAGTTTCATGATAATTAAAGCATGCAGCAGCCCGAAGAAAATCCAGAATAGTGCTTCAAAAACGATAATACCGATCATTTGCGGTGTCGTAATGTGCGGGCTTAATCTGTAAACGAAATAAACGATGTAAGCCACTGCTGTTACGAGGAAAATAATGAGAATACCTGCAGCGGACGAAAAGCTAATTAAAGAAACAAGCCCGCCGATGAAAAAAATAACAGCGCCAAACCGTGTTTTTTTCAATAATTCGCCTTCTGTGTCTTTGGAAAAAAATAAAAGAGCAAGTTCGTTCGCCGTATTCGCCAGCAGCTTAAGCGTGGCGAAAATCATTGTGAAAATGATCATAAGGCCGCCGATCACGACAAGATTCATTTCTGTTTTTGTAAAAAAATCGAGCATCCCACTGTATAAGTTCGCTTTTTGAAGCACTTCAACGACGAGAGCTTGTCCATACATGGCGAGCGATAAGCTAAACAGCATAATAGCAAGTAGCGGCATATAGCCGGTTAAATATGTATTTTTCATTAATATGATTCTCCTCTGTCACAGTCAGTCACTGTTCATTATGCAAGAGGATGATTGCCATGACAAGCCATTTTCGACACTTTTTTAGATAAAAAGTACAATTTTTAGCAAAATCGGCACAATTTCACTATACTTAAAAATTTTTTTAATGATTGAAATCGCTGGTTTCTTCATATTTATTATCCTTATTGCGCTTTTAAGCCTATCCTAAATTAGAATATGCACAATCATTTTTTTGCGATATACTTTTAACCATATACTATACTTTAGGAGGGATTTCATTGTCTTTGCTTCACTGGGCCATACTCGCTCCTTTTATTATGGCCGCATGCGTTCCTTTCGTACGAAAAAAAGCAACTGCTATACATACAGGATGGTTCGTTTTGATCTTGCCGCTCGTTCTGTTTGTTTCGTTTCTTCAATATCTTCCTGTAACGATGAAGAATGACTCCATCATGCAAACAGCTGACTGGATTCCATCGCTCGGTATTAATTTCACAGCGTATGTAGACGGCCTTAGCTTACTGTTTGTTCTTCTTATTACCGGAATAGGGGCACTCGTTGTCCTGTACTCTATCTATTATTTGTCAAAAACGAAAGAAAGCTTACAGCATTTTTATGTATATTTGCTTATGTTTATGGGGGCAATGCTTGGCGTCGTTTTATCAGATAATGTGATTACCCTTTATATGTTCTGGGAATTAACATCTATTTCATCCTTCCTCTTAATCGCGTACTGGTTTGACCGCGATCGCTCCCGTTATGGTGCATTGAAGTCAATGCTTATTACGGTATTTGGCGGATTGATGATGCTCGGCGGTTTTCTCGTTCTATCAATTATGGGCAATACGTTCAGTATTCGAGAGCTCGCCGCACAGGCACCTGAATTGAACAATCACCCACTCTTTTTACTGGCGATGATCCTCATTTTGTTCGGTGCGTTTACAAAATCGGCACAGTTTCCTTTTTACATCTGGTTGCCTGATGCAATGGAAGCGCCTACTCCTGTGAGCGCGTACTTGCACTCGGCAACGATGGTAAAAGCAGGGATTTATCTTGTCGCCCGGTTCAGCCCTATTTTTGCTTTTTCTGGCTACTGGTTCTGGATTGTCGGTACGGTTGGGTTGTTCACAATGGTCTGGGCCTCCTTCAACGCCGTCAAACAAACGGATTTAAAAGGGATTCTCGCCTTTTCAACGGTCAGTCAGCTCGGCTTAATTATGTCGCTGCTCGGTGCCGGTTCAGCGGCGCTTCATTTTGATTCACTAGATGATAACTTGTACACAGCAGCCGTTATTGCAGCAGTATTCCATTTAATCAACCATGCGACGTTCAAAGGCAGTTTATTTATGGTAACGGGTATTATTGACCATGAAACAGGCACACGTGATATTCGACGTCTTGGCGGATTAATGAGCTTGATGCCCATCACCTTCACTTTATCGGTGATCGGTGCCTTTTCAATGGCTGGTCTGCCGCCATTTAACGGGTTTTTAAGTAAAGAAATGTTTCTTTTATCAATGGTACAGTTAGCTGAACTGGATTTGTTCAATTTGGAAACATGGGGACTTCTATTCCCTGTTCTAGCATGGATCGGCAGTGTGTTCACGTTCATTTATAGCATGATTATCGTCTTTCGTGTATTCGGCGGGAAGTTTCAGCCAGAAAAACTGGAGAAAAAGCCGCATGAAGCACCGTTTGGGATGTTAATTTCACCAATCGTACTCGCATCGCTTGTGATCCTATTCGGTTTATTTCCGAATTTATTGTCATACAGCTTAATTCAACCAGCTGCCGCTTCCATCGTGCCCTCTATTATTCCAAACGGCGGCCAGCTCGACGTACATATTTCATTCTGGCACGGGTTTACGACAGAATTCATGATGACCATTGGCGTTGTCATTATTGGGATAATCTTGTACAAATTTTTGCCGAAATGGATCGGAATGTACGATTATTTCCCGGGAAAAGTCACACTTAATAACCTATATAACGCTAGTTTGTATACCGCAGAGCGCGGTTCACACTCGCTGACAAAGTCATACATGACCGGGTTTATTCGCAGCTACCTCGTTTATATTTTCGCCTTTTTTATCACCATTCTCGGGTTTACGATCTGGGTGAAAGGCGCATTCCGATTTGATTCTTCAAACACAGCATCAATCGGATTTTACGAAGTCGGACTGGTTATTGTCCTGCTGATCGCAACAGCTACCATTTTAATAGCCAAATCACGCCTTACATCGATTATTTCGCTTGGTGCAGTCGGGTATAGTGTATCGCTTTTTTTCATTATTTTCCGTGCACCTGACCTTGCGTTGACACAACTCGTCATCGAAACGGTTTCAACAGCGTTATTTTTACTTTGCTTTTACCATTTGCCTAAATTGTCACGGCATGAAGAAAAAAGACGCTTCCAGATTGGCAATGCAGTCATCGCCGCTGGAGTCGGCCTCATCGTGGCACTGATCGGAATTTCAGCGCACAGTACAAAACTATTTCCATCGATTAATGAATATTACATCAAAAACACGTACACGAAAGCCGGCGGGGAGAATATGGTCAATGTTATTCTTGTTGACTTCCGCGGATTTGACACCTTATTTGAAATTGCGGTGCTATCTGTTGCGGCACTCGGTATTTATGGATTGATTAAATTACGTTTGGAGAAAGGTGGCGAGCAAAATGAAAACGAATGATGTGATCTTTCAAACCATCGCCAAAGTCGTTTTCTTCATGATTATCTTTTTTGCCGTTCACCTTTTCTTCGCTGGGCACTATCACCCTGGCGGCGGTTTTGTCGGCGGCCTGCTCACTTCAGGGGCGATTGTTCTATTAATGCTCGCGTTTGATATGAAAACGATTAAAAAAGGATTTTTAATTGATTTTAAATGGCTCATTAGTCTCGGCTTATTATTCTCAGCCGGAACGGCCGCGGGATCATTGATTTTTAATGTCCCGTTTTTCACACATGCATACGATTATTTCCAACTGCCTCTTTTTGGAAAAACATCGCTTCACACCGCGATGCTGTTTGACCTTGGTGTGTACCTTGTTGTCATTGGTGTAACCATGACCATTATTCAAACGATTGGAGAGAGTGAATAATGGAAATTTTAATGTGTATTGTCGCCGGTCTGCTGTTTGCAGCGGCTGTGTATTTAATGCTTTCAAAAAGCTTGCTCCGGATTATTGTTGGGACCGGGCTCCTCAGCCACGGCACGCATTTAATGCTGCTGACGATGGGCGGATTGAAAACAGGCGCAGCACCTGTTCTTGGTGAAAACACTGCATCGTACACGGACCCGATCCCGCAGGCGCTTATTTTAACCGCGATCGTCATCAGTTTTGGCGTCACAGCTGTGTTCCTTGTTATTGCTTATCGCGCCTATCAAGAGCTGGGCACAGACAATATGGATCAATTGAAAGGAACAGAAGCAGATGATTAATTTACCTGTTTTACCAATTCTTATCCCTCTGATTGCTGCGATTGTCTTGCTGTTTGTCTCGAAAAGTATCCTTGCTCAAAGAGTTGTTTCCGTTATTGCTTCTGCTTCAACCGTCGTATCTGCGATGATCTTAATGGCAAAAGTAAAATCTGACGGCATTCAAACCGTCGATATGGGCAGCTGGCCGGCACCGTTCGGTATTACACTCGTATCGGACATGTTGAGCATTTTACTCGTGTTAACGGCATCGATTATTACGTTATGTGTCGTTCTTTACTCATTCCGCTCTATTGGAAACGGACGTGAACGGTTTTACTACTATCCGATCGTTCAGTTTTTGCTACTCGGCGTGAATGGTTCATTTACGACAGGTGATATTTTCAACTTGTTCGTATTCTTTGAAATTATGCTCATGTCGTCCTATGTATTAATCGTCATTGGCGGCACGAAAATACAGCTGCGTGAATCGATTAAATACATTCTTGTGAATGTCATTTCATCTGCCATTTTTGTGATTGCCGTCGGATTTTTATATTCCGTCACCGGTTCATTGAATATGGCACACATTTCAGCACGTATTTCTGAGATTTCCACAGAACCGATTATTACGGTACTTGCTGTTTTGTTTTTAATCATATTCGGCTTAAAAGGAGCCATTTTTCCGCTCTATTTCTGGCTGCCAGGTTCTTATGCTGCCCCGCCTGCGCCCATTCTTGCTTTGTTTGGATCTCTTCTGACAAAAGTCGGAATTTACGCGATTTTGCGGACCTATACGCTATTCTTTTATCACGATCAGCCCTTTACGCATGACTTAATGTCACTTCTTGCACTTTTGACGATTGTGGCCGGTGTCATCGGTGCTCTCGCGTACCGCGATGTGAAGCAAATTTTAATTTATAACATTGTTATTGCCGTCGGCGTGCTGTTGTTCGGAATTGCCACGATGACCGAAGAATCCATTGCAGGAACAGTTTTTTACCTCATTCATGATATGATTATTAAAGCGGCGCTCTTCCTGCTTGGCGGGATGATCATTTACATTGCCGGTACATCCAATTTAACAAAAATGGGCGGTCTAATCCGGCAGTATCCGGCACTTGGATGGACCTTTTTACTCGCCTCCTTTGGACTGGCCGGTATCCCCCCGTTATCTGGATTCAGCGGTAAATTGTTAATCGTTCGCTCCGGCTTTTCAGAAGGAGAATATGTCGGTGCAATTGTCGTCTTGCTGTCAAGTTTAGCTGTCCTGTATTCCGTTGTGAATCTATTTATGGAGGCTTTCTGGAAAACACCTGAAACGCCTTTGCCTGATGTAAAAAAACGGACAGGCTCGTTGTTTATTCCAGCCGCTTCACTCGTCTTGCTGTCTGTTTTATACGGTGTTGGAACAGAAGCGGTATATCCTTATGTGATGCAGGCTGTTCAAACGCTCATCCATCCGGAAATCTACATCGACGCCGTGTTAAAGGAGTAGTTGATATGGCATTTCAAATTTTATTAAATGTATTTTTAGCGTTTCTTTGGATGTTTTTGCAAGTTTCATTCAGTGCTCAAACGTTCATTATTGGCTATTTACTCGGGCTTCTTGTCATGTTCTGCATGCGCCGGTTTTTCACACACCGATTTTACATACACCGCGTCTGGGCGATTACGTATTTGTTTTTCTTGTTTTTAATCGAATTGATTAAAGCAAATATTGACGTGCTAAAGCTTGTTCTCAGTCCGAAACTCACGATGCGTCCTGGTATTTTTGCAATGGAGACAGAATTGAAATCAGACTGGGAAGTGACATTGCTGTCCAACTTAATTACACTAACCCCCGGTACACTGGTCATTGATGTATCGGACGACAATAAAACGCTGTACATTCATGCGATTGATATTAGCGAAGTATCTGAAGCGATTGACAGCATTAAAAATTCATTTGAAAAAGCCATTATGGAGGTGAGCCGCGGATGATTGATATTGTGTTGAAAATAACGCTTGTCTTGCTAGCCATCGCCATGCTCGGGCTCACGTATCGTCTCGTGAAAGGGCCGACAACACCTGACCGTGTCATTGCACTTGATGCAATGGGTGTCAATCTTGTCTCTATCGCTGCAATCTTATCGATTTTGCTGAATACAAGTAACTTTTTGGATATTATTTTGCTGATCGGCATTCTAGCTTTTATCGGTACCGTCGCTTTTGCGAAGTTTTTGGAGAAAGGAGAGATTATCGAATATGACCGTGATCAGTGACATGTTCATCGTGTTTCTTTTGCTCGCTGGCGCGTTTTTCAGTCTCATCGCGGCATTTGGTGTCATCCGTTTCCCTGACGTCTATACGCGCAATCATGCGGCTTCTAAGAGTGCTACACTCGGCGTTATGTGCATTCTGCTTGCAACTTTTCTCTATTTTCTTGTTGAAGATGGCTTTTTCAATTCCCGTCTCTTGCTTGGGATCGCCTTTTTCTTCATTACTGCCCCGGTCGCTGGTCATTTAATTAGCCGCGCTGCTTACAATTCCGGGGTGAAAATGTGGGATAAAAGTGTACGAGATGATTTAAAAGATAAGAAATAAAGTGAAACTTCATTCAGTGGGGGTTTTCTTCATCCCCCACTGAATAAACAGGAACTCAGGTAAAGAACGCCGCGTCCTGCGGCAATACCTGAGTGACCAGGCTCTGCCTGGCCCGAACCAATCGGGCTTTTACGGGCAGTTGATCCCCCCTTATCCTTCTTTTCTTTTCGATGTCTTGAAGCGGGGGTCTTACTGCCCGTTAATGCGGGATAACGAAAATCCTCTGGCTGTGTGGTACAGCGAGAGGATTTTTTTGATCAAATTGATATTAATAACCTTAATAAACGAACAAAAAGAAAGAACGTTTTTTGAAAAAAGATTGATCAAAGCACGCTCTTAATTATATTTAATTAGATCATTCTTTTATAAAAAAGATTGATCATTTCCATGCTCCTTCATAAATTAAAGCGCCCTTTTCTTGAAGATAGATTATAGGACTTAAACTTTTCTAGACAACGGGATAACTATGTAAAAATGAATATCTTTTTTGCAAAATTTAATGGAGGTTCAATAGATTGAATGTGAATATACATACTTGTATAACCAACAATTCCACACATATATGATCCTTCCTAAAAAAAAGAGATAAAGTGATACTTCATTCAGTGGGGGTTAGGTTCACACGATGTGAATCAGGCAGACGTT
>NZ_MRWQ01000016.1 GCF_001906925.1 Domibacillus mangrovi | reverse complement strand
AGTGATGTGAAGATTACGAGTTGTGAAGCAGCTGAAAAAAATGTTGTAGGCTCGATCCGTATTTCAGAAGAGCTTCCGAAAGAAGCATTGGATCAGTTGGAGGAAAGACGCGAATCGTTGAAAGTGAACGGACGTGTCACTGAAACATACCGCCGTATTGACGTTGCAGAAGCTTTGCATATGCTGACTGAAAATACGGAACCAGGTGCAACGACACGCAGTTATTTTGCCTTGCTTGAGATGGAAGAAGAGATGGAAGTGTGATCGTACCGTCAGATAAAAATAGAGGATAAATCTAGTAATATATCTTTACCCATTGATTTTATCTGAAAATTCCGAATTATTAAATAATATCCAGGTAAAAAATGATTTTAGCATTGCTACTATCAACGATGTGATTACAGCAATTCAATACAAGGTGAATATATAAACTTAAGCCCAATAAAAGGAGACACTTTTGTTGCTTAAGATACGACAAGGAGATGAATAACATGGCTGGAGTTCAAATCAATCAAGATGGTCTCAGTGAAAAAGATTTAATGAAAGATGATTATTCTTTAAGTAAAGTACCTCCTGAAAAAAGAAATATGGGCTTATTAAGCGTTGCAAACATCGCTTTAGGTATTTCTACCGCCATCTTCTTTTTTCAAATGGGGAGCGTCATGGCCATTCAATTTGGTGCAATGAACGCGTTAGTATCAGGAATATATGCAGCAGTTGTTGCCGGAATAATAAGTACAATTATTATTTATTTATCCGCAAAAACAGGAATGAATGTAAACTTATTATCGAGGGGCGGCGGATTTGGCTTTATAGGCGCTTCATTAACTTCACTTATTTATGCGTCAAACTTCATTATGTATTGTGCATTTGAAGGGATTCTTATGGTCTATGCCGTGAATGAGTTTTTACCGTTCATTCCAATGTGGGCGTTAATCATTTTCTTTGGATCCGTTGTTATTCCTTTAAACTGGTTTGGGATTAAGCAATTGGACAAAATACAAAAATGGACATTGCCGATCTTTATCGTTATGTTGGCGATTGCTCTGGTCGTATCTTTCATCAAAACTCCAGCCTACGCAGGAAACTTTTTGAGCTTTATGCCAGAAGGTGTTCAATTTGGTGGGACGGCTCTCCTTCTTTGCATAGGTATGCAAAATGGATTATTAGGCCTAATGGCATTGCTTGCATCAGATTACGCGAGATTTCTTAAAAAAGACGATGTTAAAGTAGGAAAGTACATTATCGGATTTTTCCCTCAAATCCTTTGCTTTTTCATCATGGGCCTTATAGGGATATGGTTTGGCGTTCGCATGAACGAAGGAAATCCAGGGGTTTATATGGTTCAACTTTTAGGTGTCGGTGGTGTGTTCTTTACGATTCTGACGCAGGTTCGTATCAATATTACCAACTTATATAGTGGTTCATTGTCTCTGTCAAACTTTTTTGAGAATGTTTTTAAATTTAAGCCTGGAAGACCGTTTTGGGTTGTCGTATCAGGTATAACATCCATCGCTTTAATGCTAGGCGGAATATTAGATCATTTAAGTGGTGTGCTGATCGCACAAGGGATCTTTCTTATGGCATGGGCCGCCATCTTAATCAGTGATGCGTTCGTCGTTAAAAAACTATTAAAGATCGGTCCTACTTATTATGAATACAGACAATCGAATTTGTACGGATGGAATCCGGTTGGCGTCGTCGCTTTCATCGTAGCTAGTGTACTAGGTTCCGTTGCAGGATTCGGATACATGGGTCCATTCTTAGAAAATACATCTGCATTCTTCTCCTTTATCATCGCGTTTGTGGTCACGATTATTATGGCTGTTGCGACAAAAGGAAAATATTATGTTAAAGAAGAAGCAAAAGATGTTCCGGCTGAGGAATATATTGCATAAATAAATGACATCAGTAGATTAGGACAAAAGCCGTCTCAAAGAGGAATCTCTTGAGGCGGCTTTTTTTCATTTTAAGAACAGTGGGATGGTTGGTGAGTAAAGATCATCTGTTCACAAGAGCGGATTTGCATAATTTTCCGATCTTTCTTGCAAAATCATCCACTGAAAGATATAATCAAGGAAATGAAATGAATCGGAGCAACAAAAAAGAGTTCCAACGTGTGCAAGTGGTGCACTAACACCCTTACACCGTTTCCGCCTAACCTACCTAGGCAAAAACACCTGCTGAAACTCTCTTTGTATTATTCTTTTTTCATTATATAAAAAATGAGGAAAGTTTGCAAGGAGTGCACGGTTTTAGAAGCGTATTTTTGCCATGGATTTCACATAGGCAAAGGTGCGCTTTTTTCGTTTTCCGTTATAAGGAGAGACAGGAAATGAAATCCATTAGCATTGTATTCGACAAGGTAAACAAAGAAGAGTATGCAACGTTCAAGGATCTAGCGTCTATGCGAGAAGCTGTGAATCATCACATCAAAACCATTTTAGATAGTGACTTGTCCCCGTCATGGAAAAATAAACTCGTTCGCTTTCTTGACTATTTGCGTGACATTTCACGGGAATACCTTGGACTTTCATTCCGTAAACAGCGGACGATGGCCACAGACTTAGGATTGAAAAAACCGGACACCATTGGTTTTTGGTTGAAAAAACTAGCGGAATTGGGCATCGTCCGCATCCTTCCGACAAAAAGAAGCCGCGGCATGCAGCAAACAGCTAACTTCGTCCAAATACTTCCAATTCAAACCGTCGAACACAACAAAAGTGGACAAGCAAAAGAAAATAACGGGGAGCATGAAGACAATATCTATTCTAAAACAAAAACTATTAATACTAATACGTATTCTGACGAAATCGTTCAACGCTTAAAATCACCGTATGTCAAAATCAAAGAGTTCGTCCAATCCTTCATTGGTGACGGTCATGTGAAGTTGATCAATCGTCTGTATGGCATCTGGCTAGCTCAGACGAAGCACGGCTCATTCAATGAAATAGAAGCATTGACGATAGGCATTCAAGCCATTAAAGCGACGATGCAAGCAACGAAACGTAAACATATTGATCATGTTACAGGGTATTTCAGTGGGACGATGACACGAATGATCAAACGGATAACAACTGATGTTTCAATGAATCAAGCACTAGTTAAAAGAACATCAGTCCGCGAAGAAATACTGCCTGCATGGTTTGCAAAACGAGAAGAAGATTATACGTCTGAAATAGATGAGTATTTTGAGGAAGAGAAACGTACATTGCAGGAAACTTTGAAAAAACGAACGCAATCTACTTATATTAATAGTTTAAGATAAATGGAAATAACTATTATATGTTCGATGATACTACTTGTTTTTACAATCTCGGTGTCGTGTATGAAATGAAGATGCATCAGAGATAATCTGTTTAGCGAACAAGATGCTTTTTTCGAGTATGCGCTAGCGATGGGACTAAAACAATTGTGTAGTCACAGGTAAAGCTGTGAAAAAATATAATGCCGTAAAAAATGGCAATACACCAAGGGTAATTAAAATGGGAAGATTTCCATTTTCGAAAGTTGGATGAAGAGATATAGTAAAGAACCTTCCTACTAGCTGAATACTGTTTTGTGTTGCTCTAAATGTTCCAAAACTCGTCCTTTTCTGAACAAGGTCGATTGCTTCTCGAAATTGTGCTATTTTATTATCTTTTCTGTTATAAAACTCTGTTTATTAATCTATGTTCAAAAACCAAACAATTTTTATTTTATGTTACAATAAATGAGAGATAAAAAAGTAGAAAGAGTGATAAATGGTGTTAATTGGATATGCGCGTGTTTCAACAGGTTTGCAGAACTTGGATATGCAGATGGATGCATTAACTCAACATGGTTGCGATAAACTTTTTCACGATAAAATGAGTGGCACGAAAAAACAACGACCTGGACTAGAAGAGGCTCTTACATATGCCCGACAGGGAGATACGATTGTGGTTTGGCGATTAGACCGTCTAGGAAGAAACATGCAGGATTTGATTCAAATTGTAAACAGTTTGAACGAACAAGGGATTGGTTTTCACAGCATTCAAGAAAATTTGACAATGGATCGCAGCAATGCAACCGGCCAGCTGATGTTTCACTTATTTGCGGCGTTTGCAGAGTTTGAACGGAATCTTATACAAGAGCGCTCGGCTGCAGGGCGGGCAGCTGCCAGAGCACGCGGACGGCTTGGTGGGCGTCCCGAGAAATTCGGATCAAAGGATATTGAAATGATGAAAGCGCTAATTGAAAGTGGTACCCCCATTAAAGATGTTGCAGAAAAATGGGGCATTTCCAGAACGACTATCTATCGTTATTTAGAAAAACGGTAAAAAGAAAGGTCTTACTATAATATATCAAGCGTAATCCTTCGTCGCGTTTAAGAAACACATTTCTTTGTACATACTGCTCGGGGACCAGCAAGTGTTTCAAAGGCACATTGGCGGATTATATATAATAGAAGAAACGCGTCACGTTTATTAGATAAGGAGATGTTAAATAAGGGAGTCTTTGAAGATGCCCCTACCTTCAAGTGTATGTTTGCATACCTTCAAAGAAGTTGATACATGAGATATACAATAACTTTATTAGAGAAGGACTAGTCATTAATTTCATGATATTAAATTAACAAGTAACTTAGATAATAAATGATTTTATTTTTTTGTTGACATTAAAGTTCAATAAATGATACAATTTTTATTGTCGCTTGTTTAAATGATTTGAATGAAATTTACTTTTAAAGTGAATAAGGATTATTGGAAAATAATAATTTTGTTAAGTTCTATTGACGTTATACCTTTAAAAATGATATATTTTATATTCGCTCCTATGATATAGCGGTTTTGCATATAATACAATAGGAAGCTTTAATGAATAAACACTTTTTAGAAATAATGATTTTCAAAAAAGTTGTTGACTTTCAAATCATCAAATGGTATTATTAATTAGCTGTCGTTGATGGCAATGAATGAAATTGATCTTTGAAAACTGAACAAAATAAACGCCAACG
>NZ_MRWQ01000015.1 GCF_001906925.1 Domibacillus mangrovi | reverse complement strand
TTAAATACGTCAATTCTTCTAACCATGCTGTTTCTGCACTCATGCTTTTCACTCCCGTTATTTTATTCTTTTGTTTCTATATGATAACGTTTGCATACTTTTTGTAACCGTTTACTTTTCTTTTGTGTGTTTCTCTTTTCTATACATGTATCATAATATTCATTTATAAAGTTATCCTAAAGTGCATCTAAACTAACGATAAATTTTCTGTAAATTTTAAATACAATAAATATTCAGTCTGTTAACGTTTTCATATTTTTTTGTAACCGTTTATTTTTCTTTCGTGTGTTTCTCTTTTCTATACATGTATCATATAATTTATTTATAAAGTTATCCTAAAGTGTATATAAACTAACGATAAATTTTCGATAAATTCTAAATATAATAAATATTCTATCAATATTCTTTTTTTATTAGGCTCTTCCCGTCGCCTAGATGAATCCATTCTTACATTCTTTCGCAAAGAAAAGAGCGGACACTAATAAATAGTATCCGCTCAGGTTATTAAAAGTCTGATATTTCAACTAACGGCAGCACAATTGTAATCGTCGTTCCTACGCTTACTTTGCTTTCCACCAAAATCTGTCCTTCATGTGCATCAATAATTTTTTGAACAATCGACAAACCTAATCCATTTCCTTTAATTTTTTCGGTTTTTGTCCTCTTCTCTCGGAAGAATGGAAGAAAGATTTTTTCTTTATTATTTTCTGATATGCCGATTCCATAATCTTTAAACGTAATGATCACATTTTCACCTTGTTGATAGGCGGAAATCTCAATTTTTATTTTTTCGCCATTTTTTGATTTGGTATATTTGACGGCATTCTCCAATATATTAATAAATACACGATTCATTTTCTTCGGGTCGACAAAAATGAATAGTGAGCCGATTTCATAGTCTTTCGTAATTTCTATATCGGATCCTTCTGATCGGATCGCAATCATATCCAATGATTGCTCTAGTAAGAAATCGAATGGGATGACTTCTTTTATATAATCTCCATCATCATCCGTGCTCATTTCAAATAGATCATTAATTAATTGGATAATATGGTTGCTACGCAGTAGAATTGAATTCATAATTTCTTTTTTCTGTATATCAGGTAGTTGTGGACGATTCACTAAAATTTCCGTGTACTCTCTGACGGACGTTAATGGCGTTTTTAAATCGTGAGAAATTTGTGACATAAATTCTTTTCGTCGTTTTTCCGATTCTTGAAGTTGCTGGTTCGTGTTAACTAACTGCTCATTGGCACTTTCTAGCTCTTTCGTCCGCTCTAACACTTTATCTTCTAATTGATGGGCTTTTAAATTTAATTCACCAACCAATTCTTGAATTTTTCGGTTCATAAAGTTAAACGCTAACGCCAAGTTGCCAATTTCATCTTCTTGCTTAATAGGAAGTTCTTTCACAAAATTGCCGTCAGCACTCTCTCTTAGTGCATTCGTTAACTGATCAATAGGCTGAGTGATCGTTCGTGAAAATCGATACGTCATATATAGTAGAATGGCAATTCCGAAAATTAAAAATACGAAAAGATGGGATAAAAAAAGAAGCATATGCTTGTTCGTTTGTGCCTCTGTACTTTTAACAATCGGTTCTACAATATCTGACTCTGAAATAATAAAGTTAAGAATCCAACCGTTATTTAATGACGAAGATAAAAGATAAGCATCTGAATTCGAATATGGGATTTGCACGATGCCTTCTTTATTTTTTAACGCACTTTTCATAATCGTTTCGTTTTTCCAAATCGTTTCTGCTTTCGTTTGTCCCGAGATATAATTCCCTTTATCATCGATTAAAAAGGCAAAGGCGTTTGGTTCACTGAATTCAACATCCATTAATTTATTTGTAATGTTTTCAATTGGAACATCTAAACCGACCATTCCTTTAAAAACGCCATTAGACGTATAAACGGGTGCTCCAGCAGAAATAAGCCAATCCTCTTTCGTTACATCGCCGATCGGTTTAGCTGACCATATATAAGGTGTTGTCCATTTCACTTTACGTTTGGGATTCAACGCCACTGTATAAAATTCGTAATCTTGAAAACGCAGATCTGGTGAAAACGTCTTCTCTGAAATAGCTGTCTCTACATCGAGATATGGATAATAGAGCCATGATGATGTTGGCAGCGATAAGTAAACGGCATTGATCATAGATTCATTTTTCATTGTTTGAACAAACAATGGTTCCAGTTGCTTAGCTATTTCCAAATCATTGATTGTAGCCTCTGGTGAATCACTTGATAAAGAACTAATAAAAACATTTGTTTTTTCAAATTTATCTTCGAATTTTTCCCACATGTAACCTTCTTTCCCTTTTGTCAAATTCAGTTTATTTGTAAGAGCTTTATTAGGCTGGCTATAAATCGTTTCCGCTTGTTTTTGAATTAACCTTAACGTGTTTTCGAGATTGTGCAAATCGGTGTTCAAATTTTGTGTTTCTTTTTGAAGATACAACTGTTTTTGAGACAAAACGGCTTTTTTCGTCTCCGCTATATGATCTTTCATAATTTGATTCGATAAATTGCTTCCTTGGTACATGCTGTACGCTGCGATCATCACGAACGGAATAAAAGAGATCATCGTTGTAAATAGTAATATTTTAAAATAATAGGATTTCCTAAAATTAAATGGACGTTTGCACAAACTTGTACCCTACCCCTCTCATTGTAATGATGTAGGAAGGGTTTACTGGATACTCTTCAATCTTCTTCCTCAAGTTTGAAATATGCACGATAATCGTACTCTTCTCACTAAACGAATCATACCCCCAAATTTGATCGAGTAGCTGTTCCGCTGAAAATACTTGATTAGGATGTTGGACGAAAAAGGTGAGCAACTCAAATTCCTTGGCTGTTAATTCAATGATTTTTCCATTCCGTGTCACTTCCCGGGCAGACAGATCGATCACAATGTCATCAAAAGAAATTCGCTTCTTAAAAGCGTTTTGATTATGATTGATCGTATTTCTTCTTAAGTGCGCTTTAATACGGGCGATTAACACTCTCGAATTAAAGGGCTTTTCAATATAATCATCTCCTCCCATCGCAAAAGCTAAAATCTTTTCCCGGTCCTCATTATTACAGGTTACATACAGGATCGGTACAGCCGTCAATTCGCGCAGCTGCTGGCATAAATCAATTCCGTTCATATCGGGTAATTCGATGTCTAATAGAATAAGATCCGGTTCGTTTTCCCGAACTTTTTTAATTGCTTCCATTCCTGTTCCGGCAATTGTATAGCCAAACCCTTCAAGAGATAAATTCATTGAGATAATCTTCTGTATATCCACATCGTCTTCAACTATTAAAATTTCATCCAAGTTTATCTGCCTCCATTTATACGTTTTTAAAAATCACTTTCTTAATTTTCTGAAATATATTGAGAAACTTGACAAGAAATTCATGTATTTTCTTAAGTATGATTATCAAAATATAAAAGCGCTTTCAATATTTTTAAAAAATACACGACATGTTGAATTTACAAAGTACAATACAGTTAAAATGAATCAATCAAAAATCATCGTTGAGCCACCTTTCCGATTTCCTTTTTTTATATATTTTAACACAACAAACCAATCATTTTCACTTCCCAATCGCCTAAATTCAACAAATTTTTTTATAAAAAGCCACAAATATGTAAAACAATGATAATTGAAGAAAAAGAATGAATTAGTGAGAAAAAGGGACATGTTACTCGCTTTCATTGCCAATGTTATCGTTTACATCGGGATTGTTTCCGTTTACATCCACTTTGATAAAAAGTACGTGATAACCGATAATTAAGGCATACCAAATAGGAGGAGGAGAACAGACATGAACGTCGTAAAAGCAGTAAAAGCCGCAATGAATGCTTATGGCAAACAGCTCGTCAAAGTACAGGAATATGGACTTGTGATCGAACAAAACAAATAATTTAAGAATAGGAGAATGAACATGAACTTTATTAAAATAGTTAAAAAAGCAGTAAACACTTATGGGGAAAAAATTGTTAAAGCACAAGAATACGGAATTTACATGGAACAAAAAAAGTTTGGTCATAAAAGATGAAAGTTGTGATTTTATATAGCAGAATAAATCCTAGTGACCCACCATTAACCGCTTCTCAAAAATAAAAAAGAGAATCGGTTTTTTTTGTGTGCACAAAAGACTCTTTAGAGTAAATCTGATCTCCTATCCATTTCTTCATAAAAACGATTTGATTCTAAAACATCCCTAAACGTATCTGCGCTGGTAAAAGTACTAAAGAAACTGAATATAAAGACAATGACATCAATTAATGACTTTTCAACATGATTGTCCCTTCACTTTTAATTATAAGAATATTATAAATATTAAACACACAATCGTAAAGTGCATTCATAACTATATTCAGATGTATCTTACACGATACCAAAACAGCTCCTTTTCTCATCACTCATCCGATGTCTTATCTACGGTAATATGGAAATCAAAAGCAGGATCGTTCTTTTCAATAAAGTGATACTTCATTCAGTGGGGGTTAGGTTCACAGGATGTGACGTTCTTAGTCTGCCTTCCTCTCTCCCCACTGAATAAACAGGAACTCAGGTAAAGAACGCCGCGTCCTGCGGCAATACCTGAGTGACCAGGCTCTGCCTGGCCCGAACCAATCGGGCTTTTACGGGCAGTTGATCCCCTGCTTATCCTTCGTTAAACTGAACGGAAGGAGATGATTTTATGGCGGAGCATATCTTTCATTTAAAAGCGGACTGGCCGGGTGCTCGAAATGATGTCGGGACAATTAAAGCAGGAAATTTAATAACGAACGTGTCCATCCCGCCTGAAATGAATGGTCCAGGCATTGGTACGAATCCCGATGAGATGCTGCTCGGAGCAGCCGCAACGTGCTACATTATTACGCTTGCTGCGATGCTTGAGCGTAATAAGCTCGAAAAGGTCTCCCTCACAATGGAATCAGAAGGCATTGTCGATGTGACGAACGGCATCATGACGTATAAAAAAATAATTCATCGACCGGCAATTGTGTTAAAAGTAGATGCAACAGAAAAAGATGTCCAGCTTGCGCATAAACTGGCAGAAAAAGCGGAACGATCATGCATGATCAGCCGCGCAATTAAAGGAAATGTCGAAATTGACCTGCAGACAGCTGTTGAAAAAATGCTATGATAATGGCGAGGAGTGAACATTTATGAAAACAGCTGTCATTATCGGAGGCGGTATCACAGGCTTGTCCGCCTTGTATTATTTACAGAAACAACAACAAAATCTACATGTCATTCTCGTTGAACAAAACGAGGAACTCGGCGGTAAAATACGCACGGTGAATAATGATGAATTCATTATGGAAGCAGGCGCCGATTCGATTGTCGCGCGAAGCGAAGGGGTGATGCCGCTCATCGAAGAACTTGATTTGCTTAATGAACTCGTCTATAACGAAACGGGTACATCCTATATTTATACCGACAACATGCTGCATAAAGTTCCCGAAGACACTATTTTCGGCATTCCTACAAGTGTCGATTCACTGTTTAGCAGCACATTAATTTCAGAGAAAGGCAAGCAGGAAGCGATGCTTGACTTTGAAAAAACGGAAAACCCCTTTACAATCGACAGTTCAGTTGGCTCATTTTTGACGTATTTTTTAGGTGAAGAAATCGTCGAAAAACAAATTTCTCCGATTTTATCCGGTGTGTATTCAGGGAAACTGGATACGTTGACGATGAAATCCACATTGCCCTATTTACTTGATTACAAAAATAAGTATGGCAGCATCATTAAAGGATTTTCCGAGAACAAAAAAACCTTTCAATCTGCTGGTAACAAAAAATTTATTTCCTTTAAAAACGGCCTCTCAACACTTATTGACCGTCTTGAGGAACGTTCCGGTCATGCCGAATTTTTAAAAGGCGTTCGTGTAATCCACATTGAAAAAACGGACGCTGGGTATGAACTTTCATTTGATAACGATAAACATATTCACGCTGATTTTGTCGTGTTGAGTACTTCGCATGACGCTGCACAGCGCATGTTGAATTCACCGGAACTCGATGCCGATTTCAACGAGTTGACGAATTCTTCGCTGACGAGCGTCTATATTGGATTTAATATTTCCAATGAACGCCTCCCCGACGGGACCGGATTTATCGTCACAGAAGGCAGCGATTTAATGTGTGATGCATGTACATGGACAAGTCAAAAATGGGCGCATACCTCTTTACATCACCATTTATTAGTCCGATTATTTTACAAAAGCTCGAATCCAAATTATGAAGCATTGAAACAAATGAATGAAGAGGCATTAACGAAGGCAGCGCTGTCTGACATTCAGAAAAGTCTCGGTCTAATCGAAAAACCGCATTCTGTTAACGTAACACGATGGACAAATTTAATGCCCAATTACCATTTGCAGCATAGTCAAGCCGTCTCATCCTTATCACAAAAAATGGCGGACCTTTTTCCAAATGTGCTGCTCGCTGGCTGTTCATATTACGGTGTCGGCATCGGGGCATGTATCGCCAATGGCAAAAAAATCGCGGATACAATCGCGGACTCCGGAGAAACTAACGTGAATTGATTTCAAAGGAGTGTGTTAGATGACCAAAAAAGAAGAAAAATACGATGAAGTGTTCGAAAAAAATGTCAAACAGATTCAAAGAGAAAAAAATCAAAAACTCGAAGAAATCGCAGGTGTCCCCGATCAGCAAAACCGGATGAAAACGGTAGAAAATCGGCGCATGTGACTCATCACATCTTCTTGGTATATTCCAAGGAGATGTTTTTATGTATGTGAAAACATGATTAAACGGCAAAAAACAGCTTATTTGCCTTGTGTACTTTTTTAGCTACACCTCCTCTCTACTCCTATAGGATGCAGTGCCTGCTTCACAGCCATTTTCGTCTGTTTGGAGCATAAATTTGCAGCACGGATCGATTTATGTTGGAATATCCGGTTTCTTTTTTCCGTTAAATTTTTTCGTGTAATATATCGCGAGCCCTATAATAACGGGGGTTACTATAATCGTTGGCAGGAACCATAAGACAATGCTGACGGCTTCGATGTTGAGCAATCTCGGTGCGCCAAAAACCGTAAATGCTGTTATCGTGGCGATCGAGCAGCCTAGCATTCCGCTAAAATGTTCAAACCACCAGTGCATGTTCTTCTTTGGCTTTTGAAGCCAGTACGTTAATTGGGTTGCACCTAAGAATACGCCAAGCAATGGAAACCATGACAGCAGGACAAACTCCTGTATGAACCCATACACACTGATGCAAATCGCGGATGTAAGAAGCAAAATAGGAAATCCTATATCTAGTACGTTTTTATGAATGCCCTTTCTCCCTTTAAACCGCAGCACACGAATCCCATAATACACAGTCGACGAACTTAAAATCGAAATAAAAAGCAAAAACAATGAAAATGAGAACATTTCAACAGAACTAGACGGGTCTAAAAGACGATATATACCCATGTAAAAAGCGGATAAAGCCACCATCGTCATTCCTCCTACATACACCCATCCAAACAGACGATGAAGCCTTCCTCCTTTCTTTGTGACAACGGGCAGCCAAAATGTGAACAGAGCCGTAAATCCTCCAATGATATGTAGAATTTTAATTCCCTGAAATAGATCCATTCATTTCCCTCCTTTTTCAATGAATCTAGCTTAACTTTGTAAATAGTACCACATAATCACAAATTCTTTATGAAACATTAATGGATTATTGTTAATTTTTTGTAAATTTAGACTTTTGTATTTTAATTCATGATATAGTCACTATGCTTTATCTTTCGTTTCTTTTACTTTGTAAAGGGAACGGCATGCTTCATCAAATCCGTTTAATAGGAGGAGTTATTCATGGATTCTAATTGGAAGAAAAAATTTCTAGTTGGTGGAATGGCAGCTACTTTAACACTTAGTGGATTAACGGGCTGTGCGGATGGAGAAGATCAAGATAATAATGTTGAAGATGAACAACAAGAAGATCAAGTTAAAGAGACTGAAGATGGCACGACTAATGAAGAAACGGAATAAAGTGAAACTTCATTCAGTGGGGGTTTTCTTCATCCCCACTGAATGTTAGTTGAACCAATCGGGCTTTTACGGGCAGTTGATCCCCCCGCTTATCCTTCTTTTCTTTTCAAAGTCTTGAAGCGGGGGTCTTACTGCCCGTTAATGTGGGATAAAGAGGGCATTGAAAAGCCTGCGATTTTAAATGAGTAAGTAAATCTCAAATCAAAAAAGGCGACATTTCGTTGAAAATTTAACGGAATGTCGCCTTTCTATTTTCAACGAAAAAGATAGGTAAAACGAACTGGTAAAAATATCGATTTCATTGTAATTATGTGAAAATATGTTATAATATGTTATGATTATACTAATTAAATAATTTTATCGATAATGGCAAACGGATTGACAGATAAAAACACATTGCTACGGACCTAAAGCCTTTTGGCTATGGCAGCCGGATGACCGGAGGAAACTTACAAAAAAGGGGGCCTTGTTTTCAGGCGTACCTTTTTTATTTTGCAGAAAGGTGTTATATCTTGTATCCACTAAAGACTTTAGAAACAAGGGGGAATGTTCATCACCACTTTCATCCTATTTATTATCTGAATAGCCGGACAAAGATACATTATGAGATGCTTTCCGTCTCATGAATTTTTCCAATTCCATATACGATTTTCGAGAAGCGAATACTCTGATTTTAAAACCATTATTGAGTTAGAACAAATTATTTAACGTTATTTTCCGCAAGAATTGTCATGTCAATTGGGGGTAAAATATTTGTTTAAAAAAATAAGAAGTATACAAGCACAATTTATAGCAACTTCAGCTATTGGGATTCTATTTACTTTATTAATAGTCGGCGGCATCATGAGCTATCAAATTACTAAACAAGCTAAAAATGATTTTCTAGATAATTCAAAAGAACAAATGATGATTGTTGAGAAATCGATAGGCATTTTTTATGATCAAATAGATAAAGATATTCAAATGATGGCTCAACATCCATTAATTATGCAAGCGGATACATCTATTACAACATATAAAAATAACAGTCAAGAAGTACAAATGACACCTTCTAAAAATGGAGGATTAGAACAAAAAATATATGATGCATTTAAACTGTATGCAGATACACATCCAGACACAATGTATGTGTATCTTGCAACAAAAGAAGGAGCATACCTTACGTGGCCCGAAACAAAAATCAACGAAAACTATGACCCTACCACTAGAGGATGGTATCAAACGGCTATAGGCGGTAATGGGGATATCGTCAGGACAGCCCCGTATATAGACAGTATTACGAATTCAATGGGGACAAGTAATGTGAAGACATTCACGGATAAGAACGGGAAGCTATTAGGAACAATAGGAATCGATGTTCAGCAATCTGTTATCAGTGACATGTTAAATGAAATGAGGACAGGCAACACAGGTTTTTCTATGATCGTACATAATACGGGCATTATTATGGCGGATGGAAATAACGCCAAAAATAATTTCAAAAAGATAGAAGAAGTAAAGATCGAGGGGTTAACAAAGGTATTATCAAAAGATATAAAACCCTTTTATGCAACGATTAAAGGAAAAAAATACATGGTTTCTCCATATAAAGTAAAGAACACCGACTGGACTTTAGCGTCATTTATATCCGAGGATGAATTAACAAGTGGGGCTAAAGAGATGACCAAAACGATTTTACTTATTTCGGTTATTGTTCTCATCTTTACTCTTTTATTAAATATTTTAATTTCAAAGCGAATCACTACACCGATCATTAAATCAGCTGAAAGTTTAAAAATCATTGCAAGTGGTGACTTTTCCCAAGAGATTGACACAAAATACTTATCAAGAAAAGATGAGATCGGAACGATTTCTAATAGTATTCGTGATATGAGAAATTCATTAAAACAGTTGGTTGAAGAGATCATTATTGTATCGAATAATGTAACGAGCGAGAGTGAAGAACTTACACAATATGCAGATGCAGTAACGACTGGCAGTCAACAAATTGCCACAACGATGGATGAGTTGGCAAACGGGGCAGAAATTCAAGCTCATTCGTCATCATCACTTAATGAAAAGATGATTCAGTTCTCTCAAGAAATCATGCATATCGTTGATAAAGGTGAAGATATAAAAGATCAATCACACACCATGCTCAAGATGACGAATAATGGAAGTGAATATATGGAAGAATCCATTCGGAAAATGGACCATATTAATGATAAAGTGAAACATTCACTCTCCATGGTCAAAGGATTAGATAACAAGACGAATGAAATTACAAAGCTAGTGAAAGTAATTGAGGAGGTTGCAGAACAGACAAACTTGCTGGCACTTAACGCATCCATTGAAGCTGCCCGTGCAGGAGAACAAGGAAAAGGTTTTGCGGTCGTAGCAAATGAGGTTCGAAAGCTCGCGGAACAAGTTGGGCATTCTATTTCTGATATTACAAACATTGTTAAAGATATTCAATTAGAATCAAAACAGGTGGTCAAATCGCTAGATGATGGATATGAACTAGTAAATGAAGGCACAAGTCAAATCCAAACGACCGGGGAAACATTTAAAAACCTCAAAGAAACCATTCATTTAGTTGGCACTCAAATTGAAGAAATGGCATCATCATTATATACGGTGTTAGATAATACAAAATCTATTAATGATTCCATTGAAAACATAGCATCTGTTTCAGAAGAAGCAGCTGCAGGTATTGAACAAGTGTCGGCTACTGCTCAAGAATCAAGCAGTTCAATGGATGAAGTTTCTGGGAGTGCAAAATCACTAGAGGAAAGCGCAGCTAATTTGAATGATCTTATACAACAGTTCAAAATAAAATAAGGTGCCAGTCACTCCCCTAAGTTTGATAGACTTCGTCAAAAGACAGGTAGAGACAGAGAGTCATTATGGCTCTCTGTTTTCTTTTTCAGCCGCTCATTTTTCTTAGAGTAGATTCATAGAAAAGATTTATGTTATTTCCTTGGCGCCGAAGAGCTCCGCTAAAAAAGACATGCGGTCTTTTTCAAAATCATCGTCACATTCAATGACTGTCTCTTCTTATTTAAACCAGTCTGGGAGCATCTCTTTCCCGGCTGTTTTTTTCGATTTGTCATTCTCTTTCGCCCTAGCAGGTTCCATCGCTTCTGTGACACGTTCTTTCCCAAGTGTTTTCTCAAACATTTCCCGTTCCGATAAAGAATCATCTTCTGTTGAAGTCTTTTGTTTGTTACTCTCTGTTATAGGTGTGGCCAATAACGTCATATCGGCTGTCTGATCAGACATGTTCAACCTGTCACCGTGATCACTTGGGCTCAACAGCGATTCCATCATCTCATAATCAATCGTATACCATTTCGTTCAGTCAAATGCCATTACGCTAAATTTGTCTGTAAGCAGTAAGCGTTGTTTCTCAAGTCCTTTTAACGTGCGGCGAATCGTCGTCACTGATCAAAATAGAAATTGTTTCCACAAACCTTCATACGTGTTATACCCCTAGCTTTTCCCTTCAATGAAGTGACGCTTTTTTTCATCCAATAATGAAGTTGTTGCAGGATAATCGCTTCGTTTAAGCCAATTCTTTCTGCAAGGTCTGGTAAAATAAGCAGCAAAGGAGGGTAAAAATGAAGCTGTTAAGGCGGTTTCATTACTGGTCATTCCATACGATTCGTGGCCAGTTTTTAGTAAGCACTGTCTTTTTGCTGTTAATCGGTGGCGTGTTGGCGGTGATCCCCCTCGCTGTATTTGTGTATGACGAGCGTGAACAGGAAATGAATACTGAATTTTGGCGCTCGTTGTTTATGATCGGCTGGATTTTATTGTTCGTTTTTCTTATTGCCTTCGTCGTAATCCGGCTTCTCATGAAGCAAATTATTTTCCCGATTGATAAACTACTTGAAGGAACGGTCATCCTGCGGCTTGGCGATTACAATCATCGCATTTCCGATCAAGTACTTGATGAATCGCTCGATGAATTTAAAGCCTTGTACAATGCCTACAACGAAATGGCACGTTCACTTGATCAAGAATTTTCCCTCAGGCAGCAGGCCGAAAAAAAACTACAGCTAGCGAATGAAAAACTAAAGCAGCTTTCGTTTACCGACAGTTTAACTGGTATCGGCAACCGCCGTTATTTCGATGAAACGCTCGAACAATCCTTTATAGAATCCGCACAAAAGGAAAAAGCACTCTCACTTTTACTGCTCGATATCGACTTTTTCAAAAGTTATAACGACCGGTACGGACATGATGCAGGTGACAAAGCTTTGCGACTCATCGCGATGACTATTGAGGATACGGTTAAAACATCAGGTGCTATTGCAGCCCGATACGGAGGTGAAGAAATGGCCATCATTATCCCACCTGACGTGCCTAGTGAAAGTTATGAACTGGCCGAACTCCTCCGGCAATCGGTTAAAAACTTACGCATTCCACACGCAGATTCGCTAGACGGAATTATTTCCGTCAGCATTGGTACCGCCACGATATGGCCTCGCTCCGATCAAAAACCCGAACTGCTCATTCAGCAAGCAGATCAAGCCCTGTATCAATCGAAACGGAATGGCCGTGCTCAGACAACTATATATGAATCCATGATTCCGTGAAGCGTCGCTTTACGGTTTTTTTACGAGGAAAGAAGTGACTCAAATTTAGTTTCAATTTTTACACGTTCACTGTACACAACAAGGAGAAAGGGGGACTTTCAGTATGGCTAAAACAGTACAGCTGCAATTCAACGCTTTAGAAGGCGGAAGCGCAAGCCTCACGATTGATGCACCGATCGAACCGGTCAATGCTGTAACCGTTTAGCAGGCAATAGATGCGATCATTGCGTCCAGCGCGTTCATTGCGGAAACCGGACCATTTCTTTCTGCCAAAAAAGCAATTTTGATCGACCTCGAAGTCACAGACATCCTGTAATCCAAACGAAGCCGATCCAAAATGGATCGGCTTTTTCCTTATTCGCGGTGAAACAATCCGACCACTTCGACGGTTTGCGTAATGTTCACAAACGCAGTCGGGTCCACATCGTGAATGATTTGCTTGACCTCATTTAGTTGATAACGTGTAATAACCGTCATGAGCATCATCCGCTTTTCCCCGGAGTACGCCCCTTTTGCATCCATTACAGTAATGCCGCGATACAAACTTGCAAGCAGCTTTTCACATATATCATCTCCTTTAGAAGTGACAATGTTAAGTGTCAGTTTAATATGTTTCGTGTGAATACTGTCAACGACTTTTCCTGTCGCATAAATCCCAATCAGTGTATTTAGTGCTGTGTCCCAGCTAAACAAAAACCCAGCAAACACGATAATCACAGCATTCATCATCGACAATAATAAGCCGAGTGGAAAGTCTTTTTTCCGTGCTAATAGCATCGCGATAATATCCAAGCCGCCAGTTGATGCCGAGGCACGGAATGTAATGCCTGCCCCTAGGCCGGTCAGTACACCGCCAAATAAAGAGGACAAAATCGGTTCGCTTGAAAGCTTGATGACCGGCACAACATAGAGCCCGATCGACAATGTGACGACGGACAAAATCGTGTAGGCAATGAACCTTTTACCCAGTTTCATCATACCAAGAATAAGAAGCGGTAAATTGAGCAATAAGTTCAGCACACCAGTGTTGAACGGCGTTAGAATACCGAGCATTATCGCAATACCACTTAAACCGCTGCTCAAAATTTCGTGTGGAATAAAAAAGAAATTGTAAGCGAATGCCACAAGCATCGCGCTGCCAATGATTAGGACAATATTCATGTGATAACCTCCCTTTTTCTTCATTATAAGAGAGAATTTATGATCAACTTAAAAAATAGTTTTTTCAGATATGCGGAAAATGCGTGTTTTTTAAGTTAGTGCGTTATAATTAATAAAAGACAGTATGAGGAGTTGGCGTCATGAAAGAAAACGAGCCGCAACGGCCACCGCTCGTCCGCTTTTTAGGCGGACGCACCTCGATTTTCGTTTTAAGTATTGTGCTGTTAATTGGGCTTATTATTATGGTTTTTTCCCAAATATCGTTCATTTTTGACCCGCTGAGCGGTTTCATCGGGACGGTGGCCCTGCCCGTTATTTTATCAATCGTCGGTTACTATTTATTGAGCCCGCTCGTTAATGGATTACAGCGGTATAAAATAAAACGCGGCTGGGGCATTTTACTTGTGTTCATCGTATTATCTGGCTTGATTACGATACTTTTGTTAACCATTCTTCCCTTTTTACGGGATCAAACAGAAGCGTTAATCGCGTCATTCCCTGGGTATGCCCGTCAGCTTGGCATGGACATTGATATGTGGGCACGCAATTCACCGTTCGAAACACAGTATATGGAGATTTCAAAGAACATGCAGACGAACGCTGAAGAGTTTCTCGGCTCACTCACGCAAAACTTTTCCGATATCGCCGGTCAGACGTTAGACAGCGTTACAGGCTTAATTGCCAAGCTTACTAATTTCGTCGTCTCGCTCGTCACCGTTCCATTCATTTTGTTTTATTTATTAAAAGACGGTACTAAATTGTACAAAGGACTCCTGCACGTATTGCCGCCAAAAATGCGCGGACGTACCGGTGCGATGCTTATTGAAATGGATGAACAGCTTCGTTCCTACATTCAAGGGCAAATGCTTGTCAGTCTTTGCATTGGGATTATGATGTACATCGGATTTTTAATTATCGGTTTGGATTACGCCCTGTTGCTTGCCGCAATCGCCAGTGTCACGAGCATCGTTCCCTATCTTGGGCCGGTCATCGCGATCACACCAGCAATCATCATTGCCATCGTCACATCACCATTTATGGTGCTTAAACTCGTCATCGTTTGGACGATCGTACAGTTACTTGAAGGTAAATTGATTTCTCCTCAAATTATGGGGAAATCACTCCAAATTCATCCGGTTACGATCATTTTCGTCTTACTGACAGCTGCCCATTTATATGGCGTCGTTGGGGTACTTATCGGTCTGCCAACATACGCGCTCATCAAAGTATTGATTCAATACTTGTTTGCCCTTTACAAACAACGGTATAACCGATTTTCTGAAAAAGAAACCGACCGCTACGCCATCGTTGAAAATGATGATCATGTTTAACTGATTGTGAGCCGGGTAAACATCAACTATACAAAAATAAAAGAAGTTGTTTAGCCACATGGCTCATGATAAAAAGAAACTTGGTGACAAAATCAAAGGCGAAGTAAAAGAACGAATCGGCATATCAAAAGATCACCATTCATTATAAAAAAGGATGCCCTATTTTAGCCCAGGGCATCCTTTTTTATATGCCATGCCGCTCGATCCTTCCTTAAATTCGCATATAACCCTACAGAAAAGGCAGCCTCTCCATTGAAAGACTGCCTGTAACTGAAACTATGCTTTTTTCCGCATCCATTTCGACAACGTTTCATACACAATCGGAACAATCACAAGTGTGAGTAACGTTGAACTCGTCAATCCACCGATAACCGTAACGCCTAATCCTTTTGAAATCAATCCGCCGCCTTCAAGTCCTAAAGCAAGTGGGAACAGGGCCCCGATTGTCGCAAGCGCCGTCATTAAGATCGGCCGCAATCGTGTCGCTCCCGCTTCAAGCAATGCCTCACGCACAGGCAATCCTTCTTTTTCTTTACGAATAACTCGGTCGATCAACACAATCGCGTTCGTCACGACAATTCCGATCAGCATTAAGGCACCAATCATGGACGAAATACTGATCGTTTCATCTGCAATCAACAATGCGACAAGTGCACCAATAACGGTAAACGGAAGGGAGAACAAAATCGCCAGCGGTGCAAGTCCTCCGCCAAATGTGATCACAAGAACGAGATACACAATCGCGACAGCAGCCAGCATTGCCAAGCCAAGCTGTGTAAAAGATTCATTAATATCCTGCGTTACACCGCCCATTGATACGTCTACACCAGATGGCAAATCAAGCGCTTCAAGTTCCGCCTGTATATTAGCAGACGCGGCCGATACATCATCGCCTTTAAGCTCACCGCTCACATCAACAAACACTTTTCCATCACGGCGCGATACCGTATCAGACGTCTTGCCTTCTTCCACCGTCATTACATCCGAGATCACAACAAATGTGCCAAGCGGTGATGTTACTTCTTTCCCTGTTAAATCTTCAATTGTTTCATATGTCTCCACTGGTACATCTAAATACACATTGACGTCCTTGCCATCTTTTTCAATGGTCGTCAATACGGGACGTTCACGCATAGGACTTAGTTCCATTGCAATTTGACCCGCTGTTAAGCCCGCTGCGGCCAGTTTTTCTTGATCGGCAACGAGTGTATACTCCTCATACGAATCAGCTAGCCCCGTTTCGACCTTTTTAAACGACCCGCTATCCTTCATAATCGCTTCAATTTCATCAGCAACTGGCTCAATATCTTCCACCGTTTCGCCGTATACATTCACCGCAATCGCGTTGCTGCCGGCACTTGCCGAAAAGTCTTGCGACGCCCACTCGCCTTTCTCAACACTCGCCTGCAAATTAGCGATGGCTTCTTCTTTTTTCGCACTAAAATTCTCTGTTTCCTCATTATACATCACATAGAACATCGCACTGTTCGATTGGCCTGGACTCATCGGATTTTCACTGCCGACTGAATACTGAACCGTCTCAACATCCTCAATATCCATAAAATAGCTTTCTGCATCCGTTGAAATATTCGCCACTTCCTCAAGCGTCTGCCCTGGTTCCGGCGAATACGTCACGATGACCATTTTCTCTTCTTCACCTGGCAAAAAGCTGACGCCGATTTTCGGCACAAGCAGAAAACTTCCTGCTAGCAGCAAAATCGCCGCTAAAAACGTGATGATTTTATGATTCAATGTCCAGTTCAACACCGATTTATACCATGCGGCCAGTTTCCCCGGCTTCTCTTCATGTGTCTTCGCTTTAACCCCACGCTTAAACATCGTATGCGCAAGCATCGGCACAATCGTTACCGCCACCAAAAGCGATGCCAAAAGTGCAAACACAACCGTTAACGCAAACGGCAAGAATAACTCTCCGACCGTCCCTTCAACGAGGCCGAGCGGCAAAAATACCGCGATCGTCACAACGGTAGACGACAGAATCGGCACAAACATTTCTTTCGTCGCTTCCCGGATCAGTTCCTTGCCCCGCAATACTTCCTCTTCAAGCGACAGCCTTCTATAAATATTTTCTACGACCACAATCGAATCATCAATCACGCGGCCAATCGCCACCGTCATCGCACCGAGCGTCATCACATTTAACGTAATATCCATCTGTTTCAACAAAATGAGCGCAATTAAAATCGACATGGGTATCGAAATAACCGAGATCACCGTCGAACGCACATCACGTAAAAACAGCATAATGATAATGACGGCAAACAACGCCCCAAACAATGCTTTACTTAACATCGTCTTCACCGACTCTTCAATTGGCGCACCTTGGTCAAATGTCGATGTAACCGTCAGTCCTTCTATATCTGCTTCAAATTCTGTAACCTTCTCTTTCACAGCATTGACAACATCTACCGTATTCGCGTCAGCTGACTTCACAATTTGCAAACCGATCGATTCTTGACCGTTCGTTCGTGAAATCGATTCTGCTTTCCCGACAAATTCAATGTCCGCAAGATCAGACAGCTTCACCGGGCCAATTTGCATATTCTTCAAATCATCCAGCGTCGAAAGATTGCCATCAATCATTACCGATTTTTCTGTATCGCCAAACGTAAATAATCCGAGCGGTGCCTTCATATTGGACGCTTGAATCATTTGCTTGACCGTTTCTTCATCTAATTGAAGCTCCACCAATTTCTCTTCGTTAAAGACGAGCGTCGCTTCTTCCACCTGCTGACCAGAAATTTGAACCGATGCCACTCCATCTACACCTTCAATTTCCGGTAAAATCTCTTCTTCCACTGTCGCAGTCAGTTCCGGCAGCGTCAAGTTTTTATCAGAAAGACTGAGCGACATGACCGGAAATGCGTTAATGCTCAAGCGAGAAACGTCCGGCTCCTGCACATTTTCAGGAAAATCCACATTCGCAAGCGCTTCTGTTGCTTCCTGCTCCGCTTTTTCCATATCGGTTGAGAATGTATATTCCACCTGCACAGACGACGCATTTTGATATGACGTCGAGCTGACGACTTTCACTCCATTTAAATTTTGCAGCTGTTTTTCAATCGGTTCCGAGACGCTGTCCGCCACTTCTTGCGGCGTCGCACCCGGATACACCGTCATGACCGTCACAATTGGCGGCGTAATATTGGGAATCGTCTCGAGCTTCATCGACAGCCCGGAATATAAACCCGAAGCAGTGATAATGATCGTCATCAGCCAGACAGCGAATTTGTTTTTTAAAACGAAATGAATCAAGCCATTCATGAAAAATCTCCTTCTGACCAATCGGTCACTTTTTTTATAAATATATATGACCAATTGGTCAATCGTCAATGAAATAATTGTTTCAAAAAAGTGACCATTGGGTCATAATAGACAAATGAGGTGACCATCATGAAAGAAAAAGACAAACACATCATTGAACAAGCGATAAAATTATTTGCAGAAAAAGGATTCAGCGCAACCTCGGTTCAAGAAATTGCGACTACGTGCGGAATATCAAAAGGCGCCTTTTATTTGCATTTCAAATCAAAAGAAGCACTGTTGCTTGCCATTTTGCATTATTACTTTCAATTAATGTACGATAAATTGACTGTCATTGAAGAGGAAGATTTAACGCCACGGGAAAAATTTTTGAAGCAAATCGAATGCCAGGTGCGTGAAATTCATCATCATAAAGAATTTATCATTATGCAGGCACGTGAAAATGCCATTCCGTTTAACGATGAAATTGAAGCCTTTATTTTCAACATGCGTCTGGAAACGCATCGATTTTATAAAAAGGGGCTCACCTCCATTTACGGTGACAGAATCGAACCGTATTTCTGGGATTTATCTACTGCACTGCAAGGTATTCAGCATTCGTTTATTCATGTCCTCATGATCGACAAAGCGGACATCGATTATCATGAGTTTGCCACATTCCTCTTAAACTGTGCGGACGATATAGAAGCAGGCTTCAGAAAAAGGGGCGCTCACCCTGTCATTGATCCGGCTGTCATGAATGAGTTGTTTAAAGAAAAACTAAATGACAAAACGATCCTTGACTGGCTGTCTCAATTGAAAAATGACTGGAAAGACGAAAATATTTTGATCTCACTCGACGTCATTGAGCAAGAATTAAAAAGCGGATCACCGCGCCTTCCCGTCCTGCGCGGTATGCTCGCCAATTTGCAAGAAGAATCTGGACTTCGTGAGTTTATGCACGTTGTCAAAGAGTATTACCACGTAAAATAGACCGCATTTGCATGCGGCCTATTTCTTTATTTCGTATACGGACGGAATCCTTCTTCTAACAGATACCGTTCTGCTTCTTTAAAGGATTCAAAGCTTTCTTCTAAATTGAGCCCTGTGTACACATTCCACAATAAATCCTCATTCGCGAGAAGAAGCGTTTGACCTTCACGATTCCGCCATTCCTGTTCTTCAGATAAAGGCACTTGTTCGATCACTTCATCTTCCGGTTTATCTGAAAGATAGCGAATTGAATCTGCAATCGCTGCGCGCAGCTCTGCTTCACTCGCCTCACGAATATTCACAAGTCCTTTATCATTCACGTTATAGCCCGGCAAATCGGCGACGAAAACAAAGCCGTTTCCGTTTGGGTGAAGGTGATGAACAACAACCGTTTTTTCATACAAGCTGTCTTCAAAATGGTAATTGACGCGCTTCATCGAAACATCTTTCGCCGTCAACTGCGGAAATGTCTCGATAATCGCTTTTTTTTCTTCAAATGTGAGCATAGTGTGCCTCTTTTCTGTTGTTTGTGAGTAGTAAGTATATCATATGTATTATCACATTTTAATCGCAATGCAATTCGTCTATACGTTTCCCCCTCTATTTCCACCGATTCGTTCCTAAACATTTAAGTTAGTCTGTTTTAAAATGATGGACACTGCTGTGGAGTTGTTCGGAGCTTTCACGCAGTTCTTGAATACTCGTACTCATCTCATTCATCCGTTCACTTTGAACCACACATTTTTCAGCAATGTCTTCAATGTAGCTTTGCGCTTCATTGGATGCGCCTGCAATCGTTTCATTTGCGGCGTTCACCTCTTCCGTCCCGGCTGCCACTTCATCTGTCGCAGTCGTGATCGCCTTCAACTTCAGGGCCATGCCGCGAATTTCTTCAAGCACATTCATGAATGATTGTCCCGCTTCTCCTGTAATTATTTTTCCTTTTTCTACATACTCGCTGCTTTCTGTCATCCGTTTTGCGGACTGCTCCACTTCCTCCTGCATCCGATTGATCAATGACTGTATTTGCCCCGTCGCATCGTCTGTCTGTTCCGCAAGCTTTCGAACTTCATTAGCGACAATGGAAAATCCTCGTCCATGTTCACCTGCACGTGCTGCTTCAATCGCAGCGTTCAGCGCCAGCAAATTAGTCTGAGAGGAAATGGCAGAAATCGTGGACAGAAAGGAGCCAATTTCCATTGTATTTGACTGAAGAACGTCAATCGTTGCTGATAAAGCATAAACCGATTCATCAATGATGTTCATTTGCCCCACTGCCTCTGTGATGATGCTATGACCTGTTTCCGCCGCTTCTTTCGTTTTCTCTGACTGGCCGAATAAGTCTCCTGACGCTTCTGTAATGTCTTGAAGCCTGTGCGCCAGAGCCGTTGTCGTCTGCACACATTCAGCGGTCATTGCTGTCTGTGTCGCCGCGCCCGATTCAATCTGCCGCATCGATTCCAACATGAACCCTGTTTCATCGGTCGTCGCCTTCGTCAATGCTGACAATGACACCGTTGACTCTACAACATGCGACGCAGTTTGTTTCACCCCAACGATAATCGTTTGTATTTCAGAAATTGTTTTATTAAACGCAGATGCAAGCTTGCCGATTTCATCCTTTCTTGATATGTCAAGACGCGCTGTTAAATCACCTTCTCCACTGCTAATTTCTTCAAGCGATCCCCTCATCTCATCGAGAGGCTTCATCAATCGTCTCACAACAAAATAGGTAATAAAAATAACAAGCATTACGCTGATCAATGCCGCCAAACCTGTGTACCATTGCGCTGTTTGCATGACTTCATTGGACAGCGCCACGACAAGCATTTGCCCATTAGATAGCGACTTGGCAAAATACATAACACTTTTTCCATCAATCGTATCCTTCCACTGTTTTCCATCTGTTATGCCTGCTCCAAGTGACACTGATTCATTCGTGGACGCCACTACATCACCTGATTCTAATACAACAGCGGCATATTTCACTTCGTCACCTAATTCATGTTTCAAACTATCAATCATCGGCACAACGCCAATGTGCTGATCAAGCTCCTTCAGCATGGCTCCATCGCGTCCAACCTGCACAATGCGCAAATCATTCCAGCCCGTTACCCCGACAAATTTATAAAACTTGTCATCGACAGAACGTACCGCTGCTTTTTGCGTCACAACTGTCTCTTCACCCGTTAAAAGCTTCATAAATTCATATGCTTGCCCATCCGGATCGCTTCCGAAATTAAACTGAACAGACGGGGCCATATTTGTTAAAATCGTATTCCCCCTTTCGTCTGTAATCCAGAACTCATCAAGACCAGATTTCTTAGCAAGTGTGACTAGCTCTTCATACGTTGTTCCTTTCTCAAACAAAAGCGAGGTCATCGCCGCTTGGCCAACCATTTCTTTTTCTAGTATCGATTCCGCTGTCTCACGTGCCACAATCATATCTTCCAATCCAAACTGAATGGATGATACGACCGCTTCTCCTTTTTGTACAAGCGACTTTTCCATCTGATTCGTCAAAAAGAATGAAAACGCCACAAACACAAGAACGAGCGAAATAATAATCGGGGTTAATATTTTCCATTTAATCGAGATATACATAAAATTATGATTCCTTTCTAGGTTAAAGTACCCATCTATCATGACATTTTATATGATTCTATTCATTCTGACTATTCAATTTACCCAAATTTCATAAAAATAAAGTGAAACTTCATTCAGTAGGGGTTAGGTTCACACGATGTGAATCATGCAGACGTTGTCACAGGACGTGACGATCTTAGTCTGCGTTCCGAACTCAGGTAAAGAGCACCGCGTCCTACGGCAATACCTGAGCCGGCCCGAACCAATCGGGCTTTTACAGGCAGTTGATTCCCCGCTTATCCTTCTTTTCTTTTCAAAGTCTTGAAGCGGGGGTCTTACTGCCCGTTAATGCGGGATAAACTATTCTATTCGTTGATAGCCATTTAATATGTAAACAAAAAAACGTCCCTGGCACGGAACGTTTTTTAATAAGCCTTAATCGAACTCAATGGATAAAACCGCAGCTGTACTTCGCCAATCACCGAATCTTCTCGAATCAAACCGAAAGTGCGGCTGTCTTTGCTCACTGATCGGTTATCTCCAAGCACAAACAAATACCCATCCGGCACTGTATCATGAGCCGTCAATTCCGCTAACGTAAAATCAGCGGTCAACTTCTGTCCGATGATCAGACTTTCTTTATTTTCCTCTAAATAAGGCTCATCTACCGCTTTTTTGTTAATATAGAGCACATCGTCTTTCATCTCAACCGCATCACCCGGCACACCGATAACACGCTTTATATAATTATCTTCGGAATCAGGTGCATGAAACACAATCTGATCAAAACGCTCAACATTCGTCATCTTGCTTACAATCACTTTGTCATTATCCTCAAACGTCGGTAGCATCGACTCCCCGTGCACAACAACACCCTCAAAGAAAAAATACTTACATGCAGCCGTCACAACAACCGCCAGTACGATCGCTTTTATCCATGACAAAATCTCCGCTCGCATCGACTCCTGCTCCATACATGCACATCCCTTTTATTTTTATATTTCGATATTATTATAGCATGCTTGTTTGCATTTTAATTCTCATATGATTCTAGTAAACATTCCTTACTTCAGCCTTTTCCCATTCTTGTTTTTGAATTGACGAAATGGACATCATCACACATAGTTAAGAAAAGAAACATAACGAGTCAAAGCTACCTTACAATTTTTATGGAGGGATTCGTAATGAACAAAATGATCCTTGATGCACTGAAAAAAATCGAAACAGACGACAATGTGAAAATATTGTACGCATGCGAAGCCGGAAGCCGGGCGTGGGGATTTCCATCGAAAGCCAGTGATTATGATGTCCGGTTTATTTACGTGCATCCGGCCGATTATTATCTAAGCATTGATCTAGTCGGTGTCGGTAAAAAACGTGACGTAATTGAGCTGCCCATCAACGATTTACTTGACATAAGTGGTTGGGAGTTGACGAAAGCATTGAAATTGTTCCGTAAATCGCATCCGCCGCTTTTGGAGTGGCTCCGATCCAGCATTGTCTATTACGAAGCCTTTTCGACGATTGATCAGATGAACATGTTGAGCGAAAGCATTTTTGCACCGTCGTCCTGCCTGTATCATTATCTAAATATGGCGAACAAAAACTTCCGTGAATTTTTGCAGGCCGATCATGTGAAAATAAAGAAATAATTTTATGTTTTACGCCCCGTGCTAGCTGCAAAATGGATTGCCCTGTACAATGAATTCCCGCCAAATGAATTTCATACACTGCTTGGACGCATCGTACCGGACGGACCATTAAAAATAGAAATCAAAACATTACTTAAACGAAAAAGCGTTGGTGATGAACTTGATCTTGAGCCAAAAATCAGCATGATCAATACTTTTTTGACAGAAGAATTGATCATGCTTGAAGCATATGCTAAAAGCGTCAGCTTCCATATCCCAGATCCAACACCGCAGCTCGACCAACTTTTTCGAAACACTCTTAAAGAAGTTTGGGGATTCTCTAAATAAAACGTTGTTCATCTATCACATACGTTGTGCATAGTAAAATCTATATTTAATCCCTCGTCGTTCGAGCTCAATTTCTAAAAGTCGAATAAATTCCGGTTCAAGTTGAAGTTCCACAGCTCTATTGTATGCTGATATAATAAATTTATCTGATTTTTCTTTCATTTCCCTCTGTCCTTTCCTAGTTGTTACAGTTAATATACCTTTATTCCAAAAGAATAAAACACTCAAAAAAAAATTTATTTTTTCGAAATATTGTTTACCTTCCTTTTCCCCTGGGTAAAGAAAATCTATATGTACATTTCTTAACTCAATGAACCAAGATTAAGCGCCCTTTCTTTCAATTTATAGACAAAAAAAACCGTCCGTTAATTGGGCGGTTTTGTTTCATATTTCATCCAGTCAACGTCCGTTCCATTGATCCGGTTTGATGCATCAATAATTTTATTCATTACTCGTTCTTTTTCAGTGCCCTCTAAACGAGTCGGCTGGTAGTCATTTCGCTCCATTAATGACGAAATTGAAAACGGCACGACCTTTATTTCTTTCTTATCCGTCAGCTTTCCGTCTTCTAAATGATACGTCTGCTGGAACACGTAGGTGTCTTTATCCGCCGGGTTCCTGTTGCCGCCGAACATAAAGTTTCCTAAGCTGTAGACAATAAATTTGTCATTATACTCTTCAATTCCCTGCACGACATGTGGATGATGGCCGACAACGAGATCAGCTCCCGTGTCTACTGTAAACCGTGCAAGTGTCTTTTGCGACTCTTCCGGCACATAGCTTCGCTCAACACCCCAGTGAAAATGAACGATGATGATTTCCACGCCGTCATTGCGCATTTTCTGTATGTCTTTCTCTACTTGTTCACGGATTTCTATGCTATCCTGCCAGCCTTCATAACCGAGTGCGCCGACGTTTATTCCTTTAACTTCCGTTTCAAAGTGATTGTCATAGCCAAAATATCCGATCTTTTCTTTTTCCAGATTCACAATCGTGTCATCATAGCCTTGCTGCAAGTAATCATATATATGGTTATTCGCCAAGTTGACCGCTTCAATCCCACCCATTGTCAAAATTTGCGCATAGTCGGGATCCCCTTTAAAGCGGAACTTCTTCTCTGCTTTTTTCGTTGCTTCTGTTAATGTTGTTTCTAAATTAACCGTCGACAGATCATCTTCTTTAAACACACCGCCAAGCCCGCTGACAAAGTGTGACAATCCCTTTTTCTCTGCTTCATGCGGAAATGATCCTTCATATGTGAACGACTCATCCGTACCGAGCGTAAAATCGCCGGCTGCGCTAATCGTAATCGTTGTTTTTTCCGGTTCTTTCGTTTCCACTATTTGTTTCGGCTGCTGCTCAATTTCTACATTGCTCACTTCTTGCTTTGTCGTCACCACATTCACCATAAGTGCCCCGATAATTAATAAAAAAAAGGCTGCTACCGTGAGCCGTATCGACCGTTTCAACCGACGCTTTTTCCGTCTTACCCCACTTCTTTGCCCTGTCATGTAAACATGTGCTCCCCTACTTTTTTGGCTATTATACTATAAAAAACCAAAATAAGCAGACCATACTAGATAAATTATGGTAATATATGCATTTATTCTATTAAAATTGATCTATCATTTCACCATAATAATGGTTATATTTTAATCAAGGAGTGATCTATTTTGAAAATGAAATATTTAACTTTAGGGTTACTTCTTGTTTCATTCATTGGATTTATTGCAATAGAATGGTTATTTACGATACCACCTGATACAACCTCTGGTAATGGAAATCTTGGTATTTTAGCGATATCAGGGTTATCCCCGTTCTTTATTGCCGCCTATTTCCTTACAGCTAAGATGACGAGGACGATACTTATAGATAGAATTAGTAAGAAATTAAACATGATTATCTTAACTCTTTGTTTTGTAAGCTGTTTCTTATTACTATTTTTAATAATTGAGCATACGAATGAACTTGTAGCTGCACTAGGGGGGCGCTAGCCAATGAAAACTCACGAATTTATCGCTTCGGTTGGTTTAACCAATATACAAATAGTCTTTTTTTCAATGTTTATACATTCTTACTAATCTACCTATTGAGTGTTATCGTTGGAGTTCTTTCGTTAGTCAGAAAATCTGATTAAATAGGATAAAGTGAAACTTCATTCAGTGGAGATTAGGTTCACAGGATGTGAATCATGCAGACGTTGTCACAGGACGTGACGATCTTAGTCTGCGTTCCGCTTATCCCCCACTGAATAAAAAGGAACTCAGGTAAAGAGCGCCGCGTCCTGCGGCAATACCTAAGTGACCGGCTTCAGCCGGCCCGAACCAATCGGGCTTTTACGGACAGTTGATCCCCCGCTTATCCTTCTTTTCGACGTCTTGAAACGGGGGTCTTACTGCCCGTTAATGCGGGATAAAAAAACTTCCCATTGACTTCTTATGGAAGGTTACACCTAAGCTTCTCTGTAAAACGTCCTTTTTGTCAGCGCTTTGCTTAACTTGATGGCTATAAGATAATACCCCCTGCTTTTTATGCGTATTCTTTTTCCTTAGAGAGCTTAAGCAATCGGTATTGTATTTCTGTCGGATTAACGATCTTTTGGGCAACACCCGTTTCTATTGCTGCTTTTGCAACAGCGGAAGCTACATATGCGGCTACTCTTCGATCAAATGGATCTGGAATCACATAATCTGTATGGAGGTTTTCAGAGACTAATTCAGCAATCGCATAGACGGCGGCAAGCTTCATTTCTTCGTTAATTTCTTTTGCCTGAACATCTAAAGCCCCACGGAAAATGCCTGGAAATGCAAGTACATTATTGACTTGATTCGGGAAATCAGAACGGCCTGTCCCTACAACGAATGCACCGGCTGCTTTCGCCTTATCTGGAAAAATTTCAGGTGTAGGATTAGCCATCGCGAAAACAATCGGATGATGATTCATAGATCGAACCATCTCTTCCGTGACGGCTCCTGCAGCAGATACGCCGATAAATACATCTGTTCCTACAAGAGCTTCTGCCAATGTCCCTTGTTTTAATTCCTTATTCGTAATACGAGCTAATCTCTCCTTGAATAGGTTCATCCCATCAGGACGACCTTCATAAATAATTCCTTTTGTGTCACATAATAGGACTTCTTTCACTCCTATACGAAGAAGGAGATGAATAATCGCCACCCCTGCAGCACCCGCCCCATTTATCACAACACGAATTTCTTCTACTTTTTTGTCTGCTAGTTTCAAAGCATTGATTAGCCCAGCAACCGTGACAATCGCTGTTCCATGTTGGTCATCATGAAAAACAGGAATTTGACAAACCTTTTTTAAACGAGCTTCTATTTCAAAACATTGAGGGGCCGCAATGTCTTCTAAATTCACTCCACCAAAGGTGGGTTCCAACACTCGAACTGTTTCGACCACTTTATCAGGATCTTCTGTATTTAGACAAAGAGGGAATGCATCAATATCTGCAAATGATTTGAATAATGCTGCTTTTCCTTCCATAACGGGCATGGCTGCTTTCGGGCCAATATTCCCGAGACCAAGTACAGCCGTTCCATTTGATACGACCGCCACAAGATTCCCCTTCATTGTATAATCGTAAACTTTATCCTCATCTTTATGAATTTCTAAGCAAGGCTCCGCTACACCGGGAGAATATGCAAGACTTAAATCTGTTGCATCACGTACTGGAACCTTTAAAGAAACACTTAGTTTCCCTTTCTTTTCTTTGTGCATGTTGAGAGCTTCTTCCCGCAAATTTGACATATTCTCTTTCTCCTAACGTTGCGAATTTTCTTTCCCTTTTAGGCTTTTTCTCTATCATCTATTTTGTTTCTAAACCTCTTATATAAAAAGTACAAAGGTCTGAGACCTTCGTACTTTCAATGTTTAGTATTATGTTATTAACTAACTTTTTCTTTTTCTTCATTGAAGCTTTTTTTTTCTGCCTCATTTTTAAAGGACTTCAATAAAGAGAACATTGTAAGTATCAAAATGATGGCTAGTGGGAATCCAATAATGATTAACGCACTGACTATGGCGCCTAAGCCCCCAGACCATAACAGAATAACGGCAGTTAATGATTGTAGAATACCCCAAATAAATTTCATGGAATTTGATGGATTTAAATTACCATTAGTGCTTTGCATAGCTAGGACGTATGTTCCGGAATCTGCAGTTGTAATAAAGAATGTTCCTATTAATAGAATTCCTAGGAATGATATTATTGTACCTAATGGTAATCCCTTCAATATAGTAAATAATGCAACTTCTACTCCTTGATTTTCCATAATTTCTTTTACTCCAAAATGATCAAACATTTCTAAAGAAATTGCGGTGCCACCGAATACACTAAACCACAATATTCCGAAAATTGTTGGTACGATAAGCACGCCTAATACAAACTCACGTACTGTTCTTCCTTTAGAAACACGTGCAATAAAAGAACCAGCAAATGGCGCAGCAGCAACCCACCAAGCCCAATAAAAAACTGTCCAGTCTTGAAACCAAGAAGATTGCTCAAATGGACGTTGGTTTAAGCTCATATTTGGTAAATTTTGAATGTAATCACCAAATGATGATGTAAACACATTCAGAATAAAGGTTGTTGGTCCTGTAAAAAACACAAAAACCAGTAAGAAGATCGCAAGTATAACATTCGTATTACTTAAATATTTAATTCCTCGCTCAAGACCCGTTTTGGCAGATAGCATAAATAGAACTGTAACAACTCCGATAACGATTACTTGAGTTGTAAAGTTATTTTGTATACCTGTTAAATAGGAAATACCTCCACTAATTTGTGTTGCACCCATCCCTAGTGGACCTGAAATAGCAAAAACAGTTGCCATGATGAAGATGACATTGATAGCTCGTCCAAGTCCACCGTCTACTTTATTGCCCAATATTGGGCGTAATATTTCACTTGGTACTTGTGAAGCCCCTTTCCTAAATGCAAAATATGCTATCGCTAATCCTGTTATAGCGTAAATAGCCCACGCATGAAATCCCCAATGAAAGAATGAATAGCGCATTGCTAAGGCCGCAGATTCAGCTGATTCACCTTTTCCAAACGGTGGATTATGGAAGTGACTAATTGGTTCAGCAGCCCCCCAGAAAACAAGACCGATCCCCATACCTGCACTAAACACCATTGCTAACCAGGTAAAAGTACTAAATTCAGGTTTATCAGTATCTTTCCCTAATCTGATTTGACCATAACGAGAAAAAGCTAAATAAAGTAAAAATACTAAGAATGCGGTAGCAGCAGTTAAATAAAGCCATCCAAAATTCCCTTGTAAAAACGTTTGAATCACACTAGTTACTGAACTCAGATTTTCAGGTACTAATGCACCCCATATAATAAAAATCAATGTTATTGCTGATGAAATAATAAATACTGGCGACAACTTTTTCATTGAAATCCACCTCGCGTTTTTAAGTAAGCCCTTTCAAAAGATGAAAGGAAAATAAATTTATCCATTTTTCATAAGTAACATAAATGACCTTCTTGATCCATGTGAACGACATGAATCAAGAAGATGTGTTAATTAAACTGTTTCAGTAAGCTCTTGTTCATCTTCGTTCTTTGAATGGTCTTGAAATGAAACAACCGTTCTTCCCACATTTACCCCACAACAATCATGGAATCCGTCAAATGCTTTATTAATATCTTCTAATGGAAGTGTATTTAAAATTAATTCATCAAGCATTAATTTTCCGTCTAAATAAAGCTGTGCAAGATTTCGAATGTCGCGAAGTGGATTAATATCTCCGTAGCTGCTTCCTTTTAATGTTTTTCCACGGCGGTGAAACAATTCAGCATTAATGGTTAATTCTTTCGTAGTGTAGAATCCTACAACAACGACTACTCCACCTTTTCGTGTAATATCCCACGCACTTGCAGTTGCCTTCGTATTCCCTGTTGCATCAATCGCAAACTGAACACCAACACCGTCCGTTAATGATTTAACCACTTCTTCTAAATTTCCATCGGCAGGATTCACAACATGTGTAGCACCAAATTTTTTCGCAGCTTCTAAGTTTTGCGGTTTCATATCAACGGCAATTATTTTACTTGCACCTGCAATTCGTGCACCTTGAATCGCGTTAATTCCTACACCCCCACAGCCAAACACTGCAACCGATGATCCTGGTGTAACTTTTGCTGCATTTACTACTGCCCCGTAACCTGTCGCAACACCGCAACCTAATAGTGCTGCTTGCTCTAGCGGCATTGCATCTGGAAGCTTCACACATGACATCTCGTCAACAACTGCATATTCTGCAAACGTTGACAAAACAGAATCATGATAAATCATCTCTCCATCTTTACTTAAACGTGATGATCCCTCTGGTAAGAAACCCTTCTCCATAGGACCGAATGCTGATTCACAAAGATGTACTTGTCCATTTGTACAATATACACACACACCACAATACGGAATCCAGCTTAATGTTACTTTGTCACCCGGCTTTACGCTTTTAACATTTTCTCCAACTTCAACTACTACACCCGCTCCTTCATGCCCAAGAACTACTGGTTTTGGTGTTCCTGGACTTTCCTGTGCAATCAAATCACTGTGACAAACACCTGAAGCTGCGATTTTAACCAGAACCTCGTTGGATTTTGGCGGAGCTAAATCAATTGTTTCAATTTGTAAAGGCTTTCCTACTTCTCTTAAAACAGCTGCTTTCATTTTCATTTAAAGATGTACCCCCGTTATCATTTTATAAATTTTTTATAATAAAATATTGTTAATATTCATTCAACCTTATAAGTGATGCTTCGCTTAGAAATTAAAGGCCTAAAGAAACATATTTTGTTTCTAAATACGGCTCAATGCCTTCAATACCACCTTCACGACCGATACCGCTTTCTTTCATACCACCAAACGGTGCTTGTGCCGTTGACGGTAATGCATCATTCCATCCAACAATACCGTAGTCCAATGATTCCATAATCTTCGTTCCGCGAGTTACGCTTTCTGTGTAAAAATATGCTGAAAGACCATATGGAGTATTATTTGCAAACTCAATTACTTCTTCTTCAGTTTCAAACTTTTGTATGGGTGCGACAGGTCCAAATGTCTCTTCACTCATAATGACCATTTCAGGTGTTACATCTTTTATTATTGTTGGATGATAGAAGCAAGCATTGTCATTTAGGACTTCACCTTGACCACCAATGACTACTTCTGCGCCTTTACTAACTGCGTCCTGTACATGCTTATCAACCTTTTCATACCCTGCTTTATTAATCATTGGCCCAATGTCCACACCTTCATCTAGACCATTTCCTACTTTTAATTGACTAACAGCTTCTTTAAAAGCTGATACAAATTTTTCATACACATTTGCTTGAACATAGATTCTGTTTATGCAAATACACGTTTGACCTGCATTACGGTATTTTGAAGCAATTGCACCTTGAACCGCTTTTTCAATATCCGCATCATCAAAAATAATTAATGGTGCATGGCCACCAAGCTCAAGCGAAATATTTTTCACTGTATCAGCACTTTGTCGAATTAAATGTTTTCCGACTGCTGTTGATCCAGTAAATGTTACTTTACGAACTTTTGGATTACTCATAAACGCTTCCCCAATTTCTCCGGGGTTACCAGTAACTAAGTTGACAACACCTTTTGGCACTCCCGCTTCTTCACAAAATTCCATTAACTTCATTGCTGTTAACGGTGTAGATTCTGCAGGTTTAATAACAATTGTGCATCCTGCCGCAAGTGCCGGACCCAATTTACGAGTAATCATTGCTGCCGGGAAGTTCCATGGTGTAATCGCCGCAACGACGCCAACTGGCTGTTTAACAATTTGAATACGGTTGTTCGCACTTCTACCTGGAACAGTACGTCCATATACACGTCTTGCTTCCTCGGCATACCACTCTAAGAAAGATGCAGCATAATTTACTTCCCCCCTTGATTCAGCAAGTGGTTTCCCCATTTCTAATGTCATGATTTTTGCCAGTTCCTCTTTATTTTCATGCATCATTTCCGCAACTTTTCTTAAAATTTGAGCACGCTCTGTGGCTGCAGTCTTTGACCAGCTTTGAAAGGCTGTATGTGCCGCTTCAATTGCTTCATCTGTTTCAGCTTTTCCACTGTTTGGCACCTTCGCAATTACTTCACCGTTGGCTGGATTAATCACATCAAATGTTTTTAAATTGCCACCGGTCCACTCACCATTAATGAAGTTTAAATGTTTTTCTGCTGCTAGCTGTACGTTTGACATGTTATAACCTCCTGTAAATTTATTCATTCCCCTGCATTTAAACGAGTTTTACACCCTTTTTGTACCTTCAATGGGGGATACCATGCTATATATCTGCCATTACAAACAAATAATGAAAACGCTAACAATGATTCATTCAGAATAAAAAGATGTTCCCATGATAATTTATTACTTCATTCCTCCCTGAAGATATGTTCACATAACGAACATTTTTTTCTTTATTTGAAATCATGCTCAAATTATAATTCGTAATTTGTGAGTTTGTCAATTCAATATTTTCAAAAAAATATTTTAATTAATAGCTCTCTGCGATTTTATTGCGATTATATATATGAAGTATAATGACATCGTTTATCCCCCCAAAAAAGTTAGTATTTCAAAAAAATAGATTTAAAAATTTTTGTTTGACACTTAGCAAATATCTGCTTTATAATTTTAAATAATTCGCGAAACGAAATTTTTGTTCACAATGCGAAAAAATAAGGAGCTGAAAAATATGAAAAATCTTGAAGTAACGAAAGAAGCACAGGAATTATTAACATATTTAGATGGGAAATTTGGTGAAGCGTTTGGTGGAGAGGCGCCAAATGGAAGTCATATAAATGTAATTATTGCAAGAAGAGGATCTAATTCTCATGCTGAAGCAGTTAGAACATTAGCAAACCCTTCAAAAGGGCATGTACCATTTCTTGTTTGCCTAGGACTAGGTAATGTCATCAAACCAGCAACCATTGTAATTAATAAAATTACAATTGAAGATGAAAAATATGAGCGATTCTTTTATGGAGCTGCACAATTAGGTATTGGTCAAGGAGTTTTAGATGCGGTTAAAGAAGGCCTTTTAGATAAAGATTTTTTAGGGGACATTTCGTTACTCGTTGCTTGCTGGATTGATCCGCAATGTGAGGACGAAACAAAAATCAAAGTAAATTCACGTGAAGCAATGTTTAATGCGATTAAAAATGCGCTTATGGCACCTTCAGAGGAAAAAATGTATATTCAAAATCAACTTGAAACATATGAGAGCGCTACAAATAACTTCTACAGCGGTGAATAACGAATCAATTGATAGGAATAACTGCGGAGACAATGACAAGGATATAGCATTACGATATAATATTGATATGAATAATTTGAATAATACAACTAACCAAAAACCGAATAAAAAGCAGGAAGTTTCCTCCGTTCAAGCAGTCGATCGCGCACTGAAATTGCTTACATTAATAGCGGATAGTAATACACCCGTTTTAGCCGCTGACCTAGCGGTTAAAGCAAATTTGAACCGCACAACAGTATGGCGTTTACTTGCTACGTTAGAAGGACAAGACTTTATAGAGCGGGATCCATTCACAAAAGGTTATCAGCTCGGTTATGCATCAACAAAACTTATAAGCGGGATGGATCAATACAATCCGCTCATTCGTCGAGCACGTAGAGCAATGGAGCAATTGCTTGAGAAAGTCCATGAATCTGTTCTCTTAAGTGTACCAAAAACATTTGGTGTACTAACCATTGATCAAATCAATCCTTCTAATCAGAGCATCCGTGTCGCAGATTATATTAACTCGACAATGCCTCTTCATGGAACATCGAACGGGAAGCTTTTATTAAGCTATCTTAGTCAGAATGAGCTAGACATTTTGTTGGATCGAAAGCTTGAACAGTTTACCCTCCATACCATTACGGACCGTGAAAAACTGTATGAAGAAATTGAGCTTATCCGAAAGCAAGGATTCGCAACAAACTTTTTAGAATCAGATGAAAATGAGAACGGTATTTCAGCACCGATTTTAGACAAACAAGGTAATCTCGTTTCCTTTCTTAGCGTAAGCGGTCCAAGCTTCCGTTTTTCAAAGGAAAAGGTATTAAGTTGGGCACCTACTGTTATCGCTTCTGCAAAAGAAATTACACACAATCTTGAAAAATAAGCCCCTATCTTTTAAAAGATGTAATGCACCGTTATAAAATCTAACTTACACATAAAAAGAGGGATCAAATCGGTAAAGTGGGAGAGATATCAATGTATATCGTACATGTTTCAATTCTCGTAAAGGAGGAATATCTCTCTTCTTTCAAGGCAGCAACCATTGAGAATGCCTCAAACAGTTTAAAAGAATCCGGCGTTATTCGCTTTGACGTGTTACAAGACTCAGATGTCCCTTGCCAGTTCGTATTAGTTGAAATGTATCATACACAGGCAGATCAGTTAAAACATCGAGAAACAGAGCATTTCAAAAATTGGCGTGCAGCCATAACTAATATGCTAGTCCAGCCATATTCATTCAAAAGATATAATAATGTATTTACAGGCTAATAGTTATGAAACATTAGCCAGCATGATTAAAATGACATGCGGTAATTTCAGACTCATTCAACGGCTTTTTACACAAATCAAAAGAATCCTAGATATTAATCAACTTACTTCGATTACAACAGAAATTGTAGATGCCGCACTTGACAGTTTAGTTATAGGCATCAAAATAGCATAAAAGCTATCTTTCAGAAAAGGAAAGATAGCTTTTATGCTAGGTGCTAACATGCGTAATTTATCGCCTAAAATGACATCTTTTTTGAACCAGAATGCTTGGTTGGGGTATTTCCTGCCGAGAGCTTTCCAACAGAAATCCGCTCTTCTTGCGTAGGACTTGCAACAGCTGAAAGTAGGTTAAGTGCGGCAGTTGGTACGTTCTTGCTTCCAATGGGGATTGCAAGTATAGGGATTCAATATACAATGCTCTGTCTTACAGCTGTACTTGTTATTAGCGCAATTGTATCAATCGCTTGGGCTCCTGAAACGAAATCACTTACACTAAGCGAGGCAATTATTACCAATAATAAACATTAAAGGTTATTTATAAACCAAACTTGCTACAGGTTATTGTTTTCTCAGCTTACAGAAAAATCCTTCATCTTTTCTGTAAGCTTTTTTGGTTTTTATGTAACTAAAAACTCTGCACTTATAAGTGAGCAGGGGTCCATCCATGGATATATTATTGATCTTTTTACTTCAATTAATTTATGTACCTGTCTATACGCTGCGGATTATTTTTTTAGTAAAAGAAAAGAAGTTCCTTGCTTCTATTTTAGGATTTATAGAAGCTTTAATATATGTATTTGGTTTAGCCATTATCTTTACCGGGGAGCAAAGCATTTGCGCCATGCTTGTATATGCGATTGGTTTTGCTTTAGGTATTGCTATTGGTGGATATGTAGAGGGGAAACTTGCAATTGGGTATACCACAATTGTCGCAAATATTACGAATAGAAATGATGATTTCATCTCATCATTACGCCAAGAAGGCTTTGGTGTCACATTGTTTGTAGGAGAAGGAAAAGACAGTCAACGTTTTCAACTCGAAATTTTAACATTACGAAGCAGGGAAAAAGAGGTATTTTCGATCATACAAGAATATGAGCCTTCCGCTTTTTTAATTTCTTATGAAGCAAGAAAGTTTAAAGGCGGCTACCTAGCGAAATCAGTAAAAAAGCATTCTATATAAGCTCAACTGTGCTCTGTAAAATGGACAGTTTTAAACAAGCTAGGTGCTTATGCATCTAGTTGATGACCTGGGTATTGTGTTATGGCCCCTATCAAGTAAACAAGACTAAAAAGATCTACTTTAGGTTGTAAAAAAAGATCCACCTTTTTGGTTTGTTGTCGAGGTATATCCCCACACCTTACCAATAGGTGGATTTATATTTTATTGATTTATAGAACTTCGAGAAGCCAAAGATTGAGAGTTAAAATCAGCTTGGATAAATCATGATTTTCAGTGTGTTTGTTTTATCATGAATCGCTCTTTCAAAAGCTTCCGCTGTTTCAGCTAATGGATATTCATTTGTAATCATTTTTTCAATATCAATTTTACCTGATGCAAGCATTTCAATGGCCGTTGGATACGTATCGTGGTAACGGAAAATACCTTTAATATCAACTTCTTTGTCGATCATACTAGAAATGCTCATAGGAACTTCATCTTGAGGTGACATTCCCACAATGGCTACTCTTCCACCTTTTCGTACGGATGAAAGTGTTCCTTGAACTGCTTTAGGATTGCCAGCTGTTTCAATTGCCAGGTCTACGCCAAAACCATTCGTATATTCATTCACTTTTTCTTCTAGCTTTTCTTCACGCAAATTAATCGTATGAGTAGCACCCATTTCTTTTGCAACATCCAAACGATTTTGTTCTAAATCGACTCCGATAATCATTTTCGCTCCTGCCACTTTAGCAGCTGCAGCTGTTACTAATCCAATCGGGCCCATTCCCATGATAATAACTGTTTCACCCGGCTGGAGATCGCCCCGGCGAATCGCATGTACCCCTACTGAAAATGGCTCTACTAGTGCAGCTGTTTCATAGCTCATACTGTCTGGAATAGGGAAGACCAAATCAGCTCTCATCGCTATGTACTCACAGAAAGCTCCATCATAAGGAGGAGTAGCAAGGAATTCTACACTTGGACACAAGTTATAACGGCCTTCTTTACAATGGACACACTCACCACAAGTTGCTCCTGGTTCGATTGATACACGCTGACCTTCTTTAAGATGCGTCACATCCTTCCCTACTTTAACGATGTCTCCGGATGCTTCATGACCTAAAATAATTGGTTTTTCGACAATAAAGTTTCCGACTTTACCATGCTCATAATAATGAACGTCCGATCCGCAGAGGCCAACCGCTTTTACACGAATCAAAACTTCATCATTCTTTAGTGTTGGAATATCAATTTGCTGCAATTCGATATTCTTTACACTTGTAAGCACTGCTGACTTCATCGTGCCTTTAAGATCTGTAAAATCTTCTGTTTTTATTGCATCTTTTATCACATTCAACTGCTCCTTCTCCAACATTTTTTAATTATTTTTGCAAGTATTCATCTACGTTTTCTTTTGTTACTAGCTCAAATGGAATTTCATACTTTTTCTCAATTGTTTCACCTTTTGCTGCATTCACTGCCTGTTCAACGACTGTTTTTCCTTGTTCAATTGCATTTTGATAAACTGTTGCAATCATTTCATCTTTTTTCACTGCTTGAAGAGCGTCTTTCACCCCATCAACTCCAACGACCGGTAAATCATTCATGTTTTGAGCACGCAATGCATTGATTGCTCCAATAGCCATTTCATCATTTTGTGCGATAACCGCATCAATTTTATCACCGTGAGTTTGAATCCAGTTTTCCATGATTGTCATCGCTTCTGCTCTTGACCAGTTTGCTGTTTGTTCTGCAATCACCTTAATTTCCGGATTTTTATTAAGGACGTTATAAATACCTTCTTTTCTTTGTGTTTGACCTGTTTGTCCAATTGGTCCTTCAAAAATAACAACATTTCCTTTTCCACCTAAAGCATCTACAATTTCTTGCGCTTCTGTTTCGCCTGCAACTACATCGGGTGAACCAACATAAGAAGTCAACTTTTCAGCTGATAAGAATGCATTCACACCTAATACAGGAATACCCCCATCGACAATGCCATTCACAGTGTTATTTAGAGCTTCTTGATCGATAGGATTAACAATAATCGCATCTACTTGCTGGCTTTCTAAGTTTTTCAATTGTGAAATAGCTGTACTAACATCATAATTTCCATCCATTACGACAAGTTTTACTCCCAATTCTTTTGCTTGTTCTTTCATAGCATTCGTTAAATTTGTCGCAAATTCTCCTCGTAAACCATATACTTGGAAACCAATTGTAATAGAATCTGTATCTTTCTTTTCACTGTTGTCTTTACTGCCTGAATTTGTTTGTAGATTGGAGCTGCATGCTGCCATTAAGAACGTTGCCAAAATAACAAGCATTAAAAATGAACTTTTGATCTTTTTCATGAAAAATTCCCCCTATATTTTAATGTTTATAAAAAAAGGTTGATCCCTTCTCCTACCTTGATTACGTTCGCTTACGGTCAACTAAAACGGCGATAATAATAATGGCTCCTTTAATCACCTGCTGCCAATAAGATGATACAGCCAATAAATCTAATCCATTATTTAAAACACCAATAATGAGTGCCCCGACCAATGTTCCCCATAATCGGCCACGGCCTCCCATTAAACTTGTTCCGCCAATAACAACTGCTGCAATGGCATCTAGTTCATAAGAAACCCCTGATTGCGGTAAACCGGATGAAATACGTGATGTAAGAAGAACCCCTGCAAGTCCCGCAAGCAAGCCGCTAATACAATAAACAGACATTAACGTTCGATCGACATTTAAACCGGATGTTCTAGCAGCATTCTCATTGCCACCCACTGCATAAACATATCGCCCAAATTTCGTACGATAGAGCAATATACTGCAAATGGCAAAGGTAATTAAAACAATCCATACAGCAAATGGTATACCGATAAAACCACCTGTTCCAATGATAAGAAAAGCATCCGATAAACCAGAAATCGGCTGACCTTCACTGTAAATATAAGTAAGTCCCCTTGCAATGGCCATCATTCCTAATGTCGCAATGAATGGGGTTACTTTCCACTTGGCAACGATGATACCATTAACAGCTCCAAGTAATAATCCGGCTCCAAGGCCTGCAATAATTCCAAGAAATAAATTTGTATCGTTTCCTACAACGAAAGAGGCTGTAATAATACCTGAGAAAGCTAAGATGGAACCAACGGATAAATCAATGCCTTTTGTTAAAATAACAAAGGTCATTCCAATAGCTAAAACGGCGTTAATTGATACTTGTTTAAAGAGGTTTAACATATTAGCTGACGTTAAAAAGTTAGGACTTAAAATTGTTAATACAACCACCATACCGAGTAAAGCAAGCAAAATTCCATATTCTGATAACATATGTTTAACATTAGCTTTTCCTTTTGTTTCTTTATAGGTGTTTGTCGATAATTGGCTATTCATTTTAGACCTCCATCTTGTTGGCTGTAGCCAAACTTAAGATTTTTTCCTGCGTAGCGTCTATTGAACTTAGTGTTCCCATCACCTTACCTTCACTAAGTACGATGATCCGATCGCTCATGCCCAACACTTCAGGCATTTCCGATGAAATCATGATAATAGAGTATCCTTCTTGCGTAAGGTGATCCATCAGCTTATAAATCTCTGTTTTAGCGCCTATATCGATGCCTCTCGTTGGTTCATCTAAAATTAAGATCTGTGGATTTGTTAAAAGCCATTTAGCTAAAACAATTTTCTGCTGATTTCCTCCACTCAGCGTTTCTACAAGCTGATTCCGATGATACGTTTTAATTTTGAGTCGCTTAATCATATCATCAGCTACTTCATTTTCATTCTTCCTTTTCATCATAGGTCCTGATGAGACATCCTTTAATGATGTCAGAGTAATATTTTGCTTAACGGACATAGGAAGCACTAGTCCTTCTTCTTTTCGATCTTCTGTTACGAAAGCAATTCCATGTTTAATCGCATCTTTCGGTTCCTTAATTTTTATCGGTTCACCTTTAAGTTTAATGGATCCACTTTCAATAGGGATCATGCCGAATATCGCTTTGGCTACTTCTGTTCTCCCTGCTCCCATTAAACCGGTTAAGCCTAAAATTTCTCCTTTCTTCACTTGAAAACTGACATTTTCAAAATAACCTGGTGCAGAAATTCCTTCGACACTAAGAGCCATTTCCTCTTTAATCGAAGGGCTTCTCTCTGGAAAAACATCTGTAAGCTCTCGACCAACCATTTGTTTAATTAATGTTTCCTGATCCAGATCTTTTGCTAAGTTTGTAGAAATGTATTCTCCATCTCTAAAAACGGTGATATCATCAGCAATACGGAAAATTTCATCCATTTTGTGTGAGATATAAATAATCCCTTTCCCATCTTTTTTCAATCGATTAATAATGCTAAATAGTTGTTCTACTTCTTTATCAGCTAGAGAGGAGGTAGGTTCATCCATAATAATTACTTTCGAATCGTAAGAGACCGCTTTCACAATTTCAACCATTTGAATCTCTGAAACACTTAATTCTTTCATCTTCTTTTTTGGGTTAATCGATAAATCAAGATTTTCAAACATTTTTTTCGTATCTTTATACATTTTGGGATAGTTCACTAAATGGACTTTCGGATATAACGGCTCTCTGCCTAGAAATATATTTTCAGCTACTGTCATTTCAAAAATGGGGCTCAATTCTTGATGAATCATCGCAATTCCATAGTCTAAAGCTGCTTTAGGTGTATGGGGAAAAACTTCTTTCCCCTCCATCAGAATGGTTCCTTCAGTCGGTTTATAAATGCCAGATAAAATCTTCATCGTTGTTGATTTTCCTGCTCCATTTTCACCCATTAATGCATGAACTGTTCCTTTACGGATGTTTAAATTGACATTGCTGATGGCTTTAATTCCATTGAAAAACTTTGAAATCCCTTTCATTTCTATTAAAAATGGTTGAACAGTCATCCAATATCTCTCCTTTCTTAAACGTTTAAGTTCAAGTTAATAAAAATCATGTGGACCCTTATTTTACTGTTCCACATGATTCACGAATAATTAGCTGCAGCGGCAAAGAAGTTGAGATCACTTCTTCACTTGATTTTAATTTGTGTAAGGCATGAACAGCCTGTCTTCCCATTTCAAAAGCTGGTTGAGCGACAATCGTAAAGGTAGGATCGCTTATTTCTTGCCACGGATGATCATCAAAACCGATAAAGCTCATATCTGTAGGAATACGAAGCTTGAGTTCCTTTATCGCTTTCACCGCTCCCATCATTAACAGATGGTTGGTCGCAAAAATAGCGGTTGGAGGTGAGGGCAGTTTCATCATATTCATAACAGCTTGATAGCCCCCGTTCATTTGAGCCTTCGTCCCTGTATAGTTGCCGCCAAATTGAATGAGTTCATCATCTACTTTTATATTTTGGCTGTTTAATGCATCTATGTAGCCTTGTCTTCTCTCTACGGTAGTACTAATTCCTGGTGAAGCTAGTATAAGACCAATTCTCTTATGACCATTTTTCAGTAACGTCTTTGTTGCTTTAAAACTTCCATCAATATTATCTGCTTTTATGACAGACAGCTTCATATTTTCTACTTCACGGTCAATTAATACCATTGGTGCATTTTCGATCATTTTCAATGGGCCCAGTGTATGTGATACAGGTGCTAAAATAATACCGCTTACTTGTTGGGCAGATAGTAATCCAATGAGTTGATTCTGTTTTTTTTCACTTTCTTCCGAATTCGCTACAACAACTTGCCAGTCATAATATTCGCATTCTTCTTGAATGCCGTCTAATATTTCAGTGAAAAATGGGTTATTATCGGGTACGATTAGCCCAATTAATTTACTTTCTCCACTTTTTAAACTTCTAGCCGATTCATTTCTAGAATACCCAAGATACTTTATGGCCTCATTGACCCTCTTCACTGTTTCTGCACTTGCTTCGTCTTTATTATTTAGAACATTGGAGACAGTTGCTATCGAAACGTTAGCCTCTTTTGCCACATCATATAACGTTGGCCTCTTTTTCTTCATTATTTTCTAACTCCCTTTACTGGTAGACCACATTATTTAGCCGATAGCTTTTTGTATATGTCTTGATACTTTGTAAAGCTTTCCTCATATAAATCACAATGCTCTTCATTAGGGGTAATTAAGTCTTTGTTCATCACTTTTTCGGTTGCTTCATCTGGTGTTTTCCAGTGATCAACACCAATACCTGCCAAGATTGCTGCACCTATTGCAGGTCCTTCAAACTGAGCAGATTTTTTTAGAGACACTCCTAATACATCAGCTAAAATTTGACTCCACAATTCACTCTTTACGGCACCGCCTGTTATGACAAAGGAATCTACAGTCGCAATGTTTTTAATCAGCTCATGACAATCTTTTAAGCTGTATGAAACCCCCTCCATCACTGAACGAATAAAATGTCCTTTACGATGGGTCAAATTCATGCCGTAGAAAACACCTCTAGCATTCGAATCATTATGTGGAGTACGTTCTCCTGATAAGTAAGGAGTAAAGATGAGTCCTCCTGATCCCGGGCCCACTGCCTTTGCTTTCATTATTAAGCTTTGGAAGTCATCCTCGATTTCGAATGCATGCCGAAACCATTTAAGCGATTCACCGGCAGTTAACGTAACACCCATGGCGTACCATGTATTTGGCAGAGCGTGACAAAAAATATGAAGAGAAGAATTTGTTTTTGTTAAAAATTCCTTGTCTGGTCTGTTTTTTATAGGTACTAGTACAACTCCTGAGGTACCTATACTAATCAACCCTTTGTCTTCCTTAAAGACACCGTTTCCAATTGCGGCTGCAGCGTTGTCTGCAGCTCCAGCGATAACAGGTATTCCTTCTTTTAATCCAATCGCTTTTGCAACAGCATGTTTGACTTTTCCAATCACCTCTACACTTTCGTATAGGGGAGGAAACCATTCCGGATTGAGTTCAAGTTCTTCGATTATATTTGAATTCCACTCTCGATTATAAACGTCGAAAATTCCTGTCCCGCTAGCATCTGTAACATCAGTTGCCACAACTCCGGTTAATTTATAATTGATAAAATCTTTAGGCATGAAAACCGTCGATATTCGCTCGTAATGTTCTGGCTCATTCTTTTTGAGCCACATGATTTTTGGAAGTGTAAACCCTGGAAAAAGTGTATTCATCGTTAATGTTCGATATTTATCTTCCCCTATATGGTTTAAAACTTCTTTACATTCTACTTCAGTTCTTTGATCGTTCCACAAAATGGCTTTTCGAATAACAGCACCTTGTGAATCCAGTAGTACACTGCTATGCATCTGGCCAGTGACGCCAATCGCTTCCACTTTAGCGGGGTCGTTGTATTCAAATAGTTTAGTTAGCGCTTTCAACGTCGCTGTCCACCATTCATTTGGATCATGTTCACTCCAACCTTCTTTCGGAACATCAAATGAATATGAAATTTCAGACGCCTCAACTAGTTGTCCTTCTTTATTAAGTAAGATCACTTTTGTACCGCCTGATCCTATATCTATACCAAGAAACAATGCGTGTTCCCCCCTTAATTTCAAAGTGACTTAAACGTTTTAGTTAATTTCTTAAGCTTATTAAATTATATTTTTTGATTATTGTCAATCTAATTTTATATCTTTTCACACATGACATCACCTGCCTAATGAGCATGCTGCAGTCATATTCTGAAAAATCGTTCCTACTTCGTGTAGAAACCCTATGTTAAAGCAAAAAAGCAAACAGAGAGATAACAATCCCGCTTCGCTTATTGAAGCGGGATTGTTCCGTTTCCTTCCCTAGCTACTTCCATTCATACAAAATAATGCGATCATAAACGGGATCGAAAAGCGCATTTGATTTAAATTCTTTTACTTTTTTAATTCGGCTCGCAACATTGGGTTCCTGATTTTCAAACCCTTTCAGCACTTTATCGGTTAATAAGATTTTACTGTTTTTATAATAAGATTGGTCATGAAGAAAAACAGAATACGTTTCAACCTGATTGGAGGAAACCGGAACATTCAAGTACTCTAATACTCTCGTTTCTTCCCACGCGTAGATCACAGCAGGCTCATTAAGCTTTTTTAAGTAGCTGGCCAGCTGATACGTCGCTGGCTCGGAAGTAGCTTGTTCTTTTAGAAGCAAAAAAGAGTGAAATGATTGTCCGAGTAAGAGCATCATAAAAAGAATCAACATAATCGAATGGCTAAACTTATGTAATACGTTTACTAACAATAAAAAAAGAAGGAACATAGCTATAGGGAGAATGTGCCTCGGCTTATCAATATTTTGAGCAAAAAGAGCCCAGAAGAAATAAGACATACTCATGATGACAGCTAACTGCGGAGCAGAATGTTGTTTTAGCATACTCCATCTAAAACGATAGAAACACAAACTAATCAATACAACATATAGTACACATAAAAAGAGTGACTGAGAAGAGACGCCAGTCCATATGACGTTATCCACTATCAATATTTTTGCTCTTTCGAAGAAGGGTATGCTGCTTGACACTGCTGTATTGCCCCAGCTATTGAAATGGCCGCTTGTAAAGGCAAGTGATAATTTTACAAATCCTTTTAAACTGCCTTCAGAGACAATAAGAGCCCCTACCCATACAAATTGAAACAGCATGGCTGCACCTAAATGAAAAACAATTTGTTTTATTGTGTACGTTTTCAATGCCCACTTTTTATAAAACAGGTAAAACAGGCCAACAGCGAATGGCAAGTAAGACAGCCGAATGCCTAGCAAAGCACTAAACAAAAACAGTGGTAACACCTTAGCCGTACGGCTGTTTTCCTTGATTGCTTTTTCGATGCTCCAAAAGTACCACCATAAACAAGCGATGGCCGCCCCTTCCGACATGGGCTGATTGACAATAACGAGCATGTAGCTGGAAGAGTATAGAAGAGCAGCCATAAGCAAACTAGAGGAGCGGGTAAGATACTCTCTTGCCAATTGATACATTGGAAATAAAGCGCTAAAGTAAAACAAACTATTAAAAATCGTTAAGGCAGCTGTTTGATTTTCTATCCATATATTTATTAATTTACCACCTAAAATGAAATAAGGATATCCCGGGAAATGCGGCTGCATGGCCATTAGATCATAGCGATCCAATGCCAATGAAAAATCAACCTGATCCCAAGTAGCCGCAAAAGAATTCATATACGTAAATTGAGTCCACAGCAGCAAACCTATAGATAGAATGCTTATCATCATCATGATGCTGGTTAATTGTTTAACAAAAGGTTCTTTCTTCACTATGTCGCCATCCCTTTCTGATGCTCGCCCTTAAGTACTTTTTCAAATGGAAAAAGTACAAGGCATCTGCCTTGTACTCTATGTAGATCATATATTTCCATTATGCTTGTGATTTTATCACGTTGATCTCGTTTGATACTTTTTTCTTCTCAATCCCTTTATTTGATGTTAACAAATAAATTCCGACAAAGTAGCCAATGTATGCAATGACTTCTTCAATGGATGGCATAGAGGAATACCCGAATAACGCTTTCAGAAAAATCCCAATATCTCCTGATAAGAGAGGTGCAACGCCATGATCCCGTAAATAGTGATCATAATCGATCGGATGCTCTGGAAGAAACCACGTCAGATCATACAGGTGCGGAACCACACTTCCGATAATACTTAAATCTTGCATCATTGAAATAGCTTGAACGAAAAGACCTGCGGCAATCAAAATAATAAACGCTCCGGTAATTTTAAAGAATGTTTTAAGCGGGACTTTCATCGTTCCTTTAAAGAAGAAGTAAGAAACCATAACCGCAATGATAACCCCTGTTATAGCTCCCCAGCCCTGCATCGCAGCACCGATATTGCCTCCTGTAATCGCGGCAAAGAAAAAGACCGTTTCGACCCCTTCACGTAAAACAACTAAAAAGGAATGAATGACCATGCCAACGACATTACCGGTTGAAATAAAGCCGTTCATTTTGCCTTCCATCTCGCCTTTTAAATCTTTGCTGTGGCTTGCCATCCAAAATACCATCTGGGTGAGCAAAAGAGCCGAGATGAGCATAATGCCGATCTTTAAATACATTTCGCTGCCCATTGATGTAAAACCGGTCAACACAATTTGGAACAGCATGGCCACGCCAGCACTTGCCAGTACAGCTAGACCTGCACCGAGCCATACGTACTTCGTATATTGTTTATTGTCCATTCGTTTTAAATAAGTCGTAATAATCCCAATAATCAATAAGGCTTCCAATACCTCACGGAACATGATTAACAATGCCTGTACTTCCAAAGTCTGTTCCCCTCCTCATATGGGAAATATGAAGGATGAATGTTTACGATCTTTTACGTTTTGCCACAACTATAACGCCAATGAGCAGTCCGACAATGAGTAAAAGCGGTATCCAATTTCGTATATTTGAAATATCCGTCCATTCATTTTTTCCGTTATCTGTTTCTGTCGCGCTTTCTGAAAAATGTCCAATTTCCAAACTCTTTAAGTCAAACTCTTTTTGAAGTAAAGTTAAAATTGTTTCCTTGCTCGCATTAAACTGGTCTAAATCTGCTTCTTGTTTTCCAACACCAAAGAGTCCCGGATTTCCTAATGCATTTAACGCTTGATCAAACTCAGTTTTTACTTCTTGATCCAATTCTGGATTGCTGGATTCGACTTTAGCAGATAAAGCTTCATATGTCGCATGACCTTTTGCTAGCAGCCGCTTACTCGTATCATATTCCGAGAAGTTTTTTTCTATGTTTTCCAATCGTCTCGCTATATTGAGAACAAGAAGCTTATCCATATTCTTCATTACTTGTTCTTTATCTTCATCTTCAATATTTTGAAGAATGAGTTTTGCCGGTTCCGGCCCCATATGCATGTCCACTTCTTTTTTTATTGTCTCGAAGTGCTTTTTCGCCGTAGTGTAATCGGCTGGTTTTTCATCTAATTCAATCATCATTTTTTTGTATACTTCTGCTAATGCCTCTTCATTGGGGTCTCCATACGTATAAGCATTGGCAGATAATATATTTATATTGCTCAAAATAAATACGAATAAAAAACAAGAAAGTAAACACTTTTTCATTGTACATCCTCCTCTATAATGATAATCATTATCATCTCAAAAGTCAATTTTTATTTTACACTTATGACCGTCGTTTCTTGCTTTTTTATTTTTAATATGCGGTTGTCTCTCACATCTATCTTATGGGCACTAGCATCTATTTCTACTTTTTGAACAGGCCGCCTTAATTCTTTCCAGATGGCCGGTATAACGGACAGCAAGTACCCTCTAAATGTAATAAACGATTCTCCCGTCTCACGCACCTGATATTGAATAGGCACTTCCTTTACGCGAAATCCTTGTCTGACAAGATTAAAGGTCAACACTTGTGCATAATTGTAATCGTGGATAATTTCTCCATGCTTAAGTGCCTGACGTGTAAATGCTCTCATTCCAGATTGTCCATCAAAAATCCACTTTTTCAGTACGAGGCTTTGAAGAAGGGTAAATACATAATTGCCAAGGCGGCGGTGAAGTTTCATGCCTTTGATCGTCCCTAAAAAACGGGAGCCCATCGTATAATCCGCTTCACCTGCAAAGATTGGCTGCAATAGATCCGGAATCTGATTGGCAGGGTATTCACCATCTGCATCAATCATCACCCCAATATCCGCTCCTCTGTCAAAGCATTCCTTTAATCCTGCCCGCACTGCCGCCCCTAAACCGCGGTTTTTTTCAAAGCTGACGATAAAATCAGCTCCTGCAGATTTGGCTACACTAACTGTATTATCTTTTGATCCATCATCGATAACTAGCACTTTTACGTCCACTTGATGATGAAAATGTCTTGGAATACGCTGAATGACTTCTCCAATCGACTGTTCTTCATTATACGCTGGCAGAAAAACAATCACCTGCTGTTTTTTCATGGTTTCTTCTCTTCTTTCTGCACAATGGCGTCCATTAACACTTTTCCCCGGCTATGGCTTGGATAAGGGGCCCCTAACAGATAAGATAAGGTTGGCGCTAATGAAACGAGGCTTTGTTTTTCTTCTACTTTTTTCCCTTTGGCAATATTCGGTCCATGCACAAAGAATGGAACGAAGCGCTCACCTTCATCTAAATGGCCATGCCCGCCAATTCCATCTGCCTGTCCGTGATCTGCACAAATGAAAAGCGTTGTATCGTTCATTTTGCCTTCCCTCTTCAGCCAGGAAACAAAGTCTTCTACTAACGCATCGGCTTCTTGTATTTTTTGTATATATTCATCATATAATACACCTCTACTATGGCCCGTTTGGTCCGTGGCGATCATCTGGACGATAAATAAGTCGGGGTCCTGTTCTTTCATGATCTTTTTCGCTCTTTCCATGATGTTTGGATCGGCTTTGTCGTTATGCATCACAGCGGTCACCGTTTCCACATCACTTCCCATCGAATCCACCAAATGGGCAATGCCGAGCAATCTGCCTGTTTTGCCTACTTTTCGCAAGGAATCAAAAATACTCTCAACCTTGATCCCGAGCTTCCAGACCATATTGGATTTAATGCCGTGCTCCATCGGATAGGTTCCAGTGAACATCGATGAAAAGCAGACGACCGTTCTGGCAGGATAGACGGTTTCCATATTCATGTATTCTGTGCCATTTTCTTTTAAAGAATCCAAAAACGGTGTATGAGCTTCATAAAAGCGCTCTTTTCTCATGCCATCAATGACAATGACTACTACTTTTTCAGAAAGGCTTTTCGCCGGTTCTGGAAACGCTTCTTTCGTGTAACGTTCATACATGGCTGGTTTCCAATCAAAAAGGTTACGGTGAAGGATGTAGGCAAACAGGAAAATAAACCCATAAAACAAACTTAAGTCCATCATATCGACTTCTCCGCCTATTTGGTTTTGACCAAAAATCCATTCCCAAATGGATAAAACCAATAAAAACTTTGGCAGCTGTTCCTGCGCATTGCCACTTGTCGAGTCACTGTTTTTCATAACAAGCTTCCAAAAACGAGTAAAGTTCAACCACGACGTTCCAATGCGCAAGTGATAATAAAAAGTTCCCCAAAAAAACACGGTAAAAAAGAAATAAAGACCGACCGCAAAAAACAGAAGCTCAATCTCTACTTTGTTCCATACAATTAAATAAACGATAAACGGGACCCATAAATAATTTCTTAAAAACAGCGGAAAATCAAACAAATAAAAAAGGATTAACAACGGAACCACGTAAATAAACGCCCCAAAAAGGGCCAACGCTTCGTCCATCGATCCAAGAGCGGCCAAATGATACAATAGCATTGTTCCAACAACAAAAATAGGTGTAAACGGTTTTCCTTCATTTAGTAAATTCCAACAGCGTGCAGCCACTTTCTCAAATTTAGAGGCACTTTTCATTTTTCTCTCACTCTCCTTATCTTGATCCATTCCTTCAATGTGCGAAATGAGACCGGATACAGCAGAAGCACAACGGCTCCCGTTATATACGATATAGCAAATTTCAACGCATGCGTGACAACAGCGATCGTGTAGCCTTCCCTGACCGGAAAGCCAAATAAAGTTAAGGCAAACACAAGAAAGCTTTCATAATTGCCGATGCCGCCTGGCGTGATTTGAAGAACCTGCCCTGCAATTGTCACACTATTGGCAAATACCGATGCCAAAAAAGACAAATCTCCTTGCACCATCATCACTGTCCCATACAAAATGCTGGCTTCAAACAGCCAGCTTAAAAAGGTGCAAGCAATAATGAAAAGCCCCGTTTTCCCAGAAAACGCTTTTTTGAACATTTGAATATGCTTGTTCCAAAAAACGGGCGCATAATGATGGATTGCGGCTAAAACAAGCAGACTAATAAAGCTGCTAACGATAACGAGCCACAGCGGGAAACGGAATTGAACCTTTAAAGCCGATAAGCCGATCATCGCTATCCCAACGAGGCAAAACATATCCAGCAATCTCAATACAACAACAGAATGAAAAGCCTCATCATCTTTCAGCATCGGCTCTCTTGTGCTGGCTATTTTTGCCCGTACCACGTCTCCCACTTTGACAGGAAGCAGATGATTGATTAATAAGCTGTATAAAATGCCGATTAGACAAGTTGAATAGCGGGCTTTCCCATTTAAATACAGTTTCCATGCCGCTGCTTTTAAGCAAAAGGAAAGAAAATAAACGATCAGAATAGCTGCGAGCAGAACAGGTTGCTGAAAGATTTTTTGTATACTGTTTCCTAAATGATTTTCATCGAAGGAATGAATCGTTAAAAAGGCAAAACCAACAAGTGTTAAAATGGAGAGGACCTTTTTAAAGAAACGCTTCATTCTCTTTTGCCCATTTTACGGTTTCAGCGAGCCCTGTTTTAAAATCCACTTTTGGCTCATAGCCAAGCTGCCGTTTCGCTTTGCTAATATCCGCCCACGTTTTGAATACATCTCCGGCACGGGACGTTTCCTTGTTTATTTTCATAGCCGGGAAATGCTGTTGTAATTCCTGCAATAACGTATCCATCGTAATCGGCCTTCCGGAGCCTATATTTAAAACGTCACTGTTCGTTTGGACGGTTAGCGTTAAATAAATCCCTCTGATGATATCCTCTATATAGGTGAAATCACGGACTCTTCCTTCACCAAACACGGTAATTTCTTCCCCGCGCATTAGTTGCTTAATAAACGTGCCGATCGCCATGTCCGGGCGGCCCCATGGACCATACACCGTAAAAAAACGTAAAATATTCATTTGAAAACCGTACAAACCTTCATACACATGGCAAAAAGATTCCGCTGAAAACTTGGAAGCCGCGTAAGGTGAAATCACTTTTCCAACCGCCATTTCCTCGGCAGAAGGCCCCTCTTGATTTCCATATACAGAAGAAGAAGATGCAAACACAACCTTTGAAGCACCGGATTTCCCTGCGGCTTCTAACACATTGATGGTCGCTTTAATATCAAAGTCAACGTACTCAAGCGGTTTTTCAATGGAATAGGCCACGCCTGGCAGAGCAGCTAAATGAATGATTGCGTTCGGCTGTATTCGGATAAATTCATTGATTGTTTCATCCCGGTTCAATAAATTAAGGTCACTAAAATGAAAAGCGCCGTTTGATTCAATTAAGGTTAAGTGTTTTCTCTTTCTCTCAATAGCGTAATAAGGATGGAGAGAATCTATTATGTATACTTCATGGCCTTCTTTTATTAGTTTTTTAGCCAGATGGCTGCCGATAAATCCGGCCCCGCCTGTTACAATGATTTTCAAGCCTAACACCTCAGTCATTTATTCGATTAAACGCTTCTTCTCTATCTTATCAATCCTTTAAGATAAAGTGAAACTTCATTCAGTGGGGGTTAGGTTCACAGGATGTGAATCACGCAGACGTTGTCACAGGACGTGACGATCTTAGTCTGCGTTCCGCTGTCCCCACTGAATAAAAAGGAACTCAGGTAACGAGCGCCGCGTCCTGCGGCAATACCTGAGTGACCGGCTTCTGCCGGCCCGAACCAATCGGGCTTTTACGGGCAGTTGATCCCCCACTTATCCTTCTTTTCTTTTCGAAGTCTTGAAGTAGGGGGCTTACTACCCGTTAATGCGGGATAAAAGGAAAAAACCTTGTGAAATAAACAAGGTTTTTTCAAGTAAAAGACGATTTACTTTGCTTTTTCAATGACTGATTGCAATGTTGCTTCCAATTCTTTCAATACAGGTTCGCCTGCTGCTTTATCTTTTGCTTTTGATGCTTCAAGATACTGCTGTGCTTGTTCTGTTAATTGTGTATAAGCTTCCTCGCCAAGCAATGTTTGAATATCTTGTCCGATTACATCAATGAACAGGGCGCCTTCCAAAGCGGTAATAACCGATTTATCTTCTCCCCATGCTTCCATGCTTTCTTTGTACTCATCAATCGCTGTTTGAGCAAATCCGCGTACAAAGGCTTTATTTACTTGAGCAGCATCTACTGTTTTCACATCTGTCTGTAAATCAAATTGTTTTTCAATAAAAGCGGCTTCTTCAGGCGCATGATTTGCTAAATATTTTGAAACAGACTGATAAAAAGCCCATCCTTCTGCTTGTACCACTTTTGCCATCTGCTCATCTTTCACCGCTTCTGTTGCTACCTTTGTTGCATAGCCATTTGGAATGGCACCTGCTGCGAAGTAGAACGTTTTGATTAATGTTTTATCAACCACTTGTTTTCCAAGCTGGAAGGCAAGCAGGTCGTCGGCTTCAACGGCTTTATCGATTTCGTCAAATCCACCGGCAATCGCATCGACCATTGTGGTTTCGTATGCAGCATCGCGCTTTTCAACGGTTGATTGAATGATGGCATAAAATTCTTTTGCTTCCTCAACTTCCGCTTTGACTGCTTCTTTATCTGCCCAGTTATCAGCCGCTTCCGTAAATTCATGCTTCATTGTTGTATAAAACACTTTTTGCATCAATTTATCAAACACTTGCTTTGCGACAACTTTGTCCATTGAACCATCTTTTCCAGCCTGCAATGCTGCTATAATTTGCTCGTCGTGCTTGCTTTCAAGTTCTGCATCCCGTTCTTGAACTAAACTTTGCAGATTGTTCGTATACAGATCCGTCACTTTATCGAAATCGACTTCTTTTCCTTCTTTTGCTTTATCCAGTTCCGTTTTTGCTTCCTCAAACACTTGAGCGTAGTTTACTTCCTCTGTTGCTTCATCATCCGCCGCATCTTCTGCTGGTGCTGTTTCCTCAGTCGTTTCTGCAGGTTCTTTCGTTTCTCCACCGCTGTTGCAAGCAGTTAAAAGGGTTACGCTGGCACCTACCATTAAGAACTTGGCAAAAATTCGTTTTAATTCTCTTTTTTTCATGAAACTATCCCCTGTCTCGTTAATTTTATGTATTTTGATAATGATTTTCATTTACATTCCGAATTATAAAGAGATTGATTTTCATTGTCAATGAAAATTTATCATTAATTAAACCTTTTTATTTGACTTATGGAATTTATTAACGTATTCTTTCTTGTTTTCGTACATTGCTTTTTGTATAACATAAGAAGACAGCTGCGTTTTACTATTATGCATTGAAAGGAATTATTATGAACAATATTACAATCATAGGTGCGGGACACGTAGGCCTCATAACGGGTGTCTGTTTATCAGATATAGGCCATCACGTGACATGCTGTGATCTAGATCAAGAAAAAGTAGATCAATTACATACAGGTATTTCCCCTTTTTATGAACCGGGGCTCGATGAGTTACTGAAAAAGAATGTGAACAACCACCGCTTATTTTTTACAAACAGCCCTGAGAAAGCCTTATCAGATGCGGACATTATTTATATTGCAGTCGGAACACCAAAACAGCTAAACGGCGACATCGACCTTACCTCTATTTACAAGGCAGCTCGAATGATTGGTGAATATGCGACGAAACATGACGTAATCGTTGTCACAAAAAGCACGGTGCCTGTCGGAACAAATACAGTCATTAAGCAAATCATACAAAAAACGGCCCGAAAAATACGAAACATGACGATCGTGTCAAATCCTGAGTTTTTAAGAGAAGGTTCGGCGATTCGAGATGTTTTTTACGCAGACCGAATCATTGTCGGTTCAGATTGTCCAGAATCTGCCGCAATCATTGAAGAGATCAACAAACCATTTAACGTTCCTATTTTTAGCACAGATCTTCATAGCGCAGAAATGATTAAGTACAGTTCGAATGCTTTTTTGGCCATGAAAATCAGTTTTATCAATGAACTCGCTCATTTATGTGAGAAAGTCGGGGCTGACATAGAAGAAGTTGCTGTTGGAATGGGGCTTGATTCCCGGATTGGCGGTCAATTCTTGAAGGCTGGAATTGGATATGGAGGTTCTTGCTTCCCGAAAGATACCCATGCCATGCTGAAAATGAGTGAAGAAGCTGGAGAAAAACTAGATATCTTAAAGGCCGTGATGAACGTGAATCGCCGTCAACACGATGTATTGGTGGAAAAAGCAAAGAATTACTTTGGGAGCTTGAAAGGAAAAAGAGCCGCGGTATTAGGCTTGTCATTTAAGCCCAATACCGATGATATTCGTGAATCACCGTCCATCCTGATCATAAACGAGTTACTAAAAAACGGTGTATCCATTACGGCCTATGACCCAAAAGCAATGGAAAATACAAAAAAAATGATCGGAGAAAAAATCCAGTACGCAGCGTCTATTGAAGAAACACTGACTGATACAGATATGGTGTTTATCCATACAGATTGGGATGAGATTAAAACATTCCCTCTCAGTCAATACGAAAAGCTGATGAATAAACCGGTTATATTTGATGGCCGGAATTGTTACTCTTTAAACAGAGTATCGGCATACAAGATCGACTATTTTTCAATTGGCAGACAGCCGCACTTTCATGCTTTAAATAGAACTTGAACACCAACACACATAAGACGATCATTTAAATCCCCTCCCTATCTCGCTGAAGAAGGAGGGGATTTTTCCGGAACATCAAGCGTTAGTACATCCGATACGTATAAGGCTCTTTTGGCTCTTCAATTGAATGCCATTCCTCCACTAAAAGAAATGGAATGGTCGCTTTGAAAGGCTGATAATAAACGGATGATAATGTCCCTTTTACATGGATCCATTCATCATCTTGCAGATCCATTTCTTCAGGAAATTCTACTAACATGCCAAAAGCTCCTGAATCGGCTACGCAATGAATCACACCAAAGCGCAGTACAAAGAGTTGGCGATCATTCACGGATTCTCCTTTAAATGAAAAACCATCAAACTCAATCGTTTTGTTCATAAATTCACCCGGGAAATTATAAATGGTTTCCATTCCTTTTAAGAAGTTATCATCCTTTAACACAACGCTCTCTTTAGAGGTGAATTTCTTCAGCTCTTCCTCCATCAATTCATCGTATCCTTCTTTTCCATAATACACACTCGTATCAGGCCGTAAATATTGAGTCTGGGCATATTGATCGGATGCTTCAACCGCTTCAATGGTTTGGAAAGAAAACCCCTTCGATTTCACAAGAGTTGAATCAAGCGTTGCAATCGGTAAAAAAAGACCTGTCATCAATGGAAAAATAAAAATCCCATAATGTATCCATCTCCAAAACAGCGGTTTATCTTTTTCATGCTCATGTGAATGATCACAGCAATGCTTATCTTCAGAATCTGTCGCCACATTATATATTTGTACAATCGTGAGAATAGCAAACGTAAAAATAGCGATATAGGAAATATACTCATATTTCATATTAATATATTTCGATAGGTTCCCTGATGTATGAAGATGCCAAAAGAAATACGTAAAAACCATTAAAACCACTGCACGAAACATTTATTTCCTCCCTCCTTACAAGAGCAGTGAGCCTAGAAATACAAACAGCGCAATAAGACCTATTAAATAAAAAACAAATCGTTTGTTAAATACACTAAGCATCATGAACATATTTTTAATATCAACCATCGGTCCAAAAACGAGGAAAGCGACCAATGCACCTGTTGAAAATGTCCCTCTAAAGGACGAGGCGATAAATGCATCAGCCTCTGAGCATAGTGATAAAATATAGGCCAATCCCATCATGACGAGTGAAGAGGTTGCCTCTGTTTGACCAAGTTCAATCAATGTCGATGTTTTCAAAAATGTCTGCATCGATGCGGCAATAAAAGCGCCGATAATTAAATACTTACCAACTGAAAAAAATTCATCGACCGCATGACGAAGCATATCGATAAACTTTCCCAGGAATGTTTGAGAAGCAGGCTGATGGCTGTGTGTATGCGCTGCTTTTTTCAACAGTTCATTGCCTTTATATTGATAAGATAAAAGAATACCAATTAAAAGGGCAACGACCAAAGACAGTCCACCCCGGTACAGCACCATATCCCACTGATTTCCAAAAGCGATATAGGTCGAAAACAATACGACAGGATTAATAATAGGCCCTGTTAACATAAATGGAATAGCGGTATGAAGAGGTACCCCTTTTAACAATAACCTGCGGACAATCGGAACAATTCCACATTCACAAGCTGGAAATAAAGCACCTATCAATGTTCCATATAAAACGGCCAGGAAGCGGTTCTTCGGCACTACTTTCGCGACCATTTCTTCACTAACAAACATCTGAATAAATCCGGCGACAAAAACACCAATTAACACAAACGGAAATGCTTCTATTAAGATGCTAATAAATATCGTATTTAATTGTAAAAAAACAGACAAAGTAAGCCTTTCCTCTCCATTTTTATTCGATTATTTTTCATGCGTATTTATAATAACACGCACCGTATAAAAACGTTGAATTATCGGCTTTACTAAATAATTAATAAGGTTCAGTTTGATAAAAATAATTTGGCTTTTTAATTTCATTTTCATATGACTTATGAAAAACATGTGTGGCAGCAGGCGCTAATGGCGGGATGAGCCAAGCCCAATTACCCGTAACGGACCTTCCCATATCCATTTCTTTTTCTTCAAATTTTTTAAACTGTTGGGCCGCCGTATGATGATCAACGATACTCACCCCATCTTCCTTAAAAGAATGTAAGACGGCTGTATTCAATTCTAGAAGTGCCCTGTCCTTCCATAAAGATAAATTACTTCTTACATCCAATCCCATTAAAGATCCTATCTGGGGAAGTGTATTATACCGCCATTCATCAGCTAAGTTTCGTGCCCCTATCTCCGTGCCCATGTACCATCCATTAAAGGGAGCCGCCGTATAGGTAATGCCCCCTATTTCAAGCTTCATGTCTGAGACCATCGGGACTGCATACCATTTAAGTTGTAAGTCTTCAAACCACCGGTAATGAGGATGACGAATTGGTACTTGAAGAAGGAGATGATCTGGAATTTCAACTAAACGTGGACGTTGCTCATTTAGTTGAATGACTAAAGGTAAAACATCAAATTTTCCCCGTTTTGGTTCCCAGCCTAGTTTTATGCATATCTCCGTAAAAGCTAAGGAAGCCGGGTCCCCTACAACACCTTGTTCCGTCTGATAACCTGCGTAGCGAATTAATTGGTGATTCCATATACGTACCGTTTTATGAGCAGCCTTCTGTGAGAAAATCGTGATCGTAGGGCGTATCCGGCCTTTATTCGTTGCCGTCTCTATATGCTCAAATAAAGCCTCAATGATCTCATCTTCGGTGTTTAAATGTCTCTTATCTCTTACATCTAAATTTTCCCAAAACAATCTTCCTATACATCGGTTACTGTTTCGCCAAGCCATTTTTGCTCCATATTCTAGTTCCTCTGCTGTATGTTCATAATATCCTTTGCTTCCTACCTGCTTCTGAATATGATTCAGCCTATTTTCTAATTCCTGCTCCGTTTTATGTAATTCCCTATAACAAGAACGAATAAAGTCCTCTGCCTCTTTTAGTATACCGTTCATCATAATATATCCTCCTATGGGCTATCTAGGTCATCATATACCATAAGAAGAGGTGAATCAAAACGAAGCATATCGTTTTTACACAAACTGATTGCAAGAGACGGTAACATGAAGTCATCTCTCCTCGAATACAATAGGTCTGGGTAATACAATAGAAGGAGGAATGTGCGATTCCTACATTTGTGACACAATCATTGGAGGAAATTCAGTTTTGGTCACGGATTATGAAAGAACACGCTTTCTTTTTAAGTCTCGGATTTACCGCAAATGATACAGAACTGATTACAGAAGCTAAACAATTTATTGCGGTGTTTGAACGGATTGAGGAACAAATTAGCCATTATAATGAAAAAACCGATCCCGAGATCATTCGAAAACTAAACATTCAAGTGTATCAAGCCGCTGCTTCCATTTGGGCGTATAAACGAAAAGTACTAGGCTTAATCTTATGTTGTAAAATCACTTCCAACAATATTCCATTATTAGTCGATCATACAAGCCGGGAAGCGTATTATTTTGCGAAACGATTAAAGGAATTAAATGAAGGAATACTGATACCTTTACCTGAAGCCATCATTAAAGAGAATGTGTTTTTCTTAAAGATTATGGCGGATCACTCAAAGTTTATTGGCCATTTGTTAGATCCTTCCGAAAGGAAACTCGTTGATCAAGCCAGAGAATTCAGCAATGATTTTGATCAACTTCTTTTCCAAGCGCAAGATTTAGACAGCATGCGTCCACAATCTGAAACAAAACCACTTTTGGAGCAGTTTCTTGATCAAAACCGAGTATCTGTTGTGTCACTACGAGACTTTAAGAAAACCGCACGGGATTTAATTGAGGCTTGTAAAATTAAGAGCAACATCCCTGCACTTCTTGCTGATCATGTCTACCGCGAAGCAGACCATTTCCTTCATATTATTGATGCGTTCGACGCACACCTTACATCACAAAAGGGGTAACACTTAATACCTGCATTTGAACAAATTGAATGAGGTTTCCCAGAAGAAAAGATGGCGGGATTCGTGTGTCTATCAGCGGAATCTGTCATTAATTAGGGCTTATTCCGCGGTTGGGCCTCATTATCCCGCCATTACGCTCAAAAATCCCGCCAACCTCCAGTGAAATCCTGCCAAAACAAGGAGAAATCCCGCCATTAGACGTTCTGTTTTAAAAACGACAAGAGGCTGTCTCAAAATAGTACTTTTGAGACAGCCTTTTCATTTCATCTTTCTTTATCTTTACTACCTGAGCATTATACGACTAATCGAATGGTATTTCCTGATGGATCTTCCGTCACAAAAAAATCACCTTCAGCCATCACGGAAGCACCGATTTCCTGCAATTGTTCCATTACTTGTCCTCTTGCTTCTTCATTTGGAAAGACGAGTGTATACCAATTTAAACCGACGCTGTTTTTCTTCGGTGCCGGGGCACCTGCACCTTGCCATGTATTTAAGGCAATGTGATGATGATAACCACCTGTAGCGATAAAAACCGCTTGAGGATAATGACTGACGACCGTAAAACCGAGACCTTTCACGTAAAATTCTTCTGCTTTTTGCAGGTCGGATACGTGCAAATGAATATGACCCATTACCGTATCAGCCGGCAGCCCACTCCACTCTGAATCGCTTTCCGCGAGAAGACTTTCTCCATCCAAAGGATCCGTTGCCATCGAGACTTCCTCATTGGACCATGTCCATTCAGAAGATGGCCGATCTCTGTACACTTCAATGCCATTTCCGTCCGGATCCGTAATATAAAGTGCCTCACTGACAAGATGATCCGAAGCGCCAAATCGGTAGCCTGTCTGAAGCAAATGCCGTAAAAAGACAGACAAGTCAGCACGAGTTGGCAGTAAAAGGGCAAAATGATATAAACCGGATGTTCTCCCTTCTTTCGGTGTGACATCAATCGGTTGCTCAAGCGTTAATAACGCTGTTTTTCCGTCTGTCGTTAAGACTGCTTTACGATCTGTTTGTTGTAATATTTGAAACCCGATCACATCTTGATAAAAAGCAAGGGCAGAATCCAAATTGGTTACGTTTATATTGACCTGTCCGACAAATGTATTTGGTTTGCCATGATAATTCTCCATTTTTATGATCTTCCTTTCTTATTTTTCTACGGTATCTGTCCATTGAGGCGGCGCGCCGTTCCCTACAAAGCCCCCGCCAGTCCGCCATCTATATTCACTGCTGTCCCTGTTACATAGGAGGCTGCATCTGAAACAAGAAACGTAATGACTTTAGCTGCCTCTTCTGTATTCCCGATACGTCCGAGAGGGATTTGATGGTCTTTATTCGTTGCATATTGTTCCCATGTAAATTCAGGCGCTTGTTGTTTCCACTTTTTTTCGATTTGATCACTTCGAATTAAGCCGATGCAGACTGTATTCACCCGAATGTTGTCGGGACCGAGGTCTTTGCTCATTGCTTTTGTGAGGGCCATACCTGCCGCTCGGCTCACCGTAGTCGGCAATGAAGAGGCTGGCGGCGTTTTGGCGATCGCCGCGGTCACATTCACAATCGCCCCGCCGCCGACTTGTCGCATGTACGGGATCGCATAGCGGGAACAGTGAATGGCGCCAAATAATTTTAAATCAAGATCTTGATGCCAAAGTTCCGTCCCCACTTGTTCAAATGGGTTTGCAGAGGAAGTGCCGGCATTATTCACAACAATGTCCAATCGCCCATATTTCTCTATGGTGGACGTGATCATTTTTTCACAGTCCTCTTCCTTGCTTACATCCGCTTCAATATAATGTACATGAACAGCTGTTTCTTCAAAAATACGATTCGCAGCAGCCTGTAGATTGGCACTGTTACGCGCACATATCGTGACCTTTACGCCTTCCTTTACTAATTGCAAAGCGGTTTCTAGCCCAATCCCTTTACTTGAACCCGTAATAAGGGCGACTTTTCCCTTTAACCCTAATTCCATTGCTGTCTCCCTTCCACAGCTTACTCATTTGCAGTTTTATGAAACAAAGCCCCGTCAACTGACCAAAGCTTGCTTCCGTTTCCTGCTAAAAATAGAGCGATGACTAAAAAGGCAAGATCAAGTTCGTAACCGGCCATTTCTGCTGTTCCTAAGAAACCGATAGCAAATTTCACTTTTAGTATAGCCCCAATCATAACGAAAGCGAGCAGTGCAGAAACAATTTGTGTTCCCAGTCCTAAAACGAGTGCAATTCCGCCAACCAATTCAATTGTTCCAACAACATAGGCTAAAAATCCGGGGATGCCAATACTTTCAAACCATCCGGCCGTATTACCGATACCGCCTTGGAATTTCACGAGTCCATGTACGAAGAAACTAATTCCTAACACCATTCTTAATAAAAATATACTTATCCCTAATTTATTCATATTTATTTCCTCCAATGTTTTTATTATTTATTAGTTAAGTTTTTGAACCACACTGTAAAATCATTGTAGTTTTCGTTTGAAACGGTATGACCTTGCGGATAGCCAATGAATGTTGAATCAGCTCCATGCTGTTTATAAAATGCTTCGGCCGCAACACCCCATTCAAATGGCAAAACCTGATCATGCTCGCCGTGTGAAATGAACGCCGCCACTTGATCTATCGTTTGAATGTCGTACTCTTCTTTTACGAAAGCCGGGATATAACCGCTTAGGGCTATAATTCCTTTTATGCGGGTTCCGAGCTTTAATCCAAGTGTCATCGAAAGAATCGCCCCTTGGCTAAATCCCATGAAAAAGATCTCGTTCGTATCAACCGGGTACTTTTCTATCGCATAGTCTATAAAATTCTCAAGTTTATGGATTGCACTGTCAAACGCGTCTCTATGCGGGTTTCCGAATCCTTGAATCGTAAAAAAAGCATAACCCGGCGGCTGTTGGATAGGTCCTCTTATACTGAAAACAAACCGGTTTTTATCCATCCCTGAGACGAGCGGCATCATATTCTGTTCGTTGCTACCCATTCCATGTAATAAGAAAATGGCTGGATATTTCTTTCCTGGTTCCATGTTTTCCGGTCGGCGAAGTTCATAAACAAGCTGATTTTCCATATCTTTAAACCCCTCCTCTTATATTCTTTTAAAAATATATTATTCTTATTAGTAAACTATTTCCGTAAAAAAAGAAAGTTAAACGATCTTTATCTTTGATTAAACTTCGCTTTTTAACTTATCTCCAACAGCAAATCGATTTTTCGGCACTTCCTCGACGACGATACGAATGCTTTCCAACGGAATATCCAATGATTTTTGAACCGTACGTGCTACATCACGCATACATTGTTCAATGATTTCATCCTCTCTGCCTTCCAGCATCGTTATGTGTATAATCGGCATCTTTTTCTCCTTTCACGTGATGAATAAAGTATTCTTTTATGAATATTTGTTTTTCATAAGATAACATCATTCTGTAGATATTGTCAATACACTTATGTTACGATATAGGCTACATACCACTATTTTTGGAGGAATGAACGTGGAAATTGGCTCGAAAATACGGGACATTCGTAAACGAAAGAACATAACGATTGCACAAATGAGCGAACAAATAGGGCTGTCAAAAGGGTTCATAAGCAACATCGAAAACGACAATACGTCCCCCTCTCTCAATACACTGCAAGCCATCGCAACCTTTCTAGACGTCCCGCTGCCTTACTTACTTCTTGAAAAAAAGCAGCATATGAAAGTCGTGAGAAAAGACGAAAGAGTGTACACAACGTTTAATGACATTAAAATAGAACATCTTACCTCCAGGAGCGGCCTGCGGATGATGCACGTCGAAGTACCGCCTGGTGCATCGACCGGTGAAGCCATTGCCCATGAAGGAGAAGAAAGTCATCTCGTGCTAAAAGGCACCGTCCTCGCTGAACAAGGCGAAGATTCCATCATTGCAAAGGAAGGCGATTCATTCAGCTGGAATGCCAGTGTACCCCACTTCGTAAAAAATATCGGAGAAGAAGAAGCGATCTTACTGATTGCCGTCCACTCCGAAGATAACAGATTATAATAGCGGCCCTCACAAAAAGGGAGCTGCCCGATCAGTCGGTACATTTTTGACTGAATGGGCAGCTCTTTTGAATTTTACTTATTTCGATTAAAAAAGGAATAGGAGAAGATGTCGAATAAGATTAACCGTTTGACGCCTCTTTCCATATACATATAATAGAAAGGAGTTTCATTATGAATATTTCGTTTTCTATTTTGCTGTTGGCGGCTGCGGTAAGTTTAGATAGTTTTAGCGTGGGGCTCTCTTACGGTCTTAAAAACATGAAGGTCCCTGTAAAATCAATTGTGATAATTGCTCTTTGCTCGGCTTTCTCATTGTTAATCGCCATGATTTTAGGCGAGATGATTCAACCGCTTTTACCTCCCTATATAGCGAATCGAATTGGCGGCATTATTTTCATTTTGATAGGCGGATGGGCATTGTTTCAGTTTTTCCGGCAAAAAGGACCGATCGATGCTGACTTTGACCGCTCCGGAACGATCACGGGTCTTGAGGCTGTCGTACTCGGTTTCGCTCTATCTTTAGATTCATTTGGAGCTGGGATTGCTGCCGCTATCATTGGTTATCCTCCCGTTACACTAGCTGTCTTCATTGCCGTGATGAGTTTTTTATTTTTGACAGCTGGATTGAATATAGGACGAATCTTCTCGCATCTTGGCTGGGTAAAACGGGTATCGTTCTTGCCCGGTGTATTACTCGTTTTAATTGGCATATTAAAGATTAGATAACTACGCCGCCACCTACTTACTTATTTAAGGCCTTGTCGATTGACGACAGATTGAAACTGGAAGCCTCACTGTGAATTAAGGTTTCCTTTGAAAATAGGACGAACCGTGCAAATTACATTTCTCATCTTTATCTCCCCCTTTAAAATCAAGTCCCTTTATATGATATAAAGTTTAGCCCAGTTTGACACTTAGCTTAAGCATCGTCATCCCTTTTCAATTTCCATTGCACAGAAATTGTTCCATTAATTTAAGGAAATGATCCTTTCATTATCATTGTGAAACCTGTACAAAACCTTTGTGAAAATCTTCATGAGGTTCTACACAGCACAAAAAAGGATAGATAAAAGCGGATAAGTTCCGCTTTTATCTATCCTTTTGTTTTTAAAAACGATGCAGCCGTCTTTTTCCACAATATGACCATCATCACCGTCACAACTGTAAATGCGATCAGTGCAAGAAACGGGATGGTGATAAAGCCGAATACATTGATATATTCTCCTGAACATGGTACGCCGCTCGTGCACATTTCAAATTTTTGCACGGCTGGAACTTTTTGAAGGGCATATTGATACCCTGACATGCCCATCCCAAACAAAGACAGCGGCAAAATGTACCGGTAGATGTGGCGGTCGCTCCGGTAAAACGCAATGCCTAGCAGCACAACGAGCGGGTACATCAAAATGCGCTGGTACCAGCAAAGTGTGCACGGCACAAACTCCATCCGCTCGCTGAAAAATAAACTGCCGAGCGTCGCCATAATCGCTGTTAGCCACGCAGCGAGAAGCGGCTTATTTACCATCTGCCGCGGCCTCTTCCACCATTTTCACTAAATCATCAAACGAGTTTCCTGTAAACTCTTGTCCATCTACAAACAAAGTCGGTGTACCTGATACACCGAGCTGTTTCGCCGTTTCTGTATCTTTTTCCCATGCATCCATTGAACCACCGTTCTTCACGACGCTCATCACGCTTGCGACTTCTTCTTCCGTCGCCATTTCAGCCAATGTTTCTTTTAAAAATTCATTCGTGTATAAATCAACCTTCTCAAACGATAAATCTGCCGGCTGCTTGCTGTACATCAATTCATGGAACTTCCAGAACTTCTCATTGCCAAGTTCCTTGTATACAGCTTCCGCAAACTGCGCCGAACGGTTCGAATCGACATTAATGAACGAATAATTCATAAAATAAAATTTCGCTTTCCCTGTCTGCACCAGTTCCTGATCGATCAACGGGAAAAACGAATCGTTGAAATCTTTACATACCGGGCATTTATAATCGCCAAACTCCACAATATTGACCGGCGCCGACTCTTCTCCAACAAACGGCTGGCTCGCATACTCAATATCCACCGACTTTTCCGCTGCATTTGATAAAAAAATAACGCCCACCATACAAACAGCAAACAACCCAACAACCCAAAATATTCCTTTAGCCAAAACCTTCACTCCTAAGTACTACATGATGTAGTGTAATTGATGAAAAAGATCATTTACGACAATGCGTAAATGAACAATAAACAAATAATCGAAAAAATAAACAACGACGTAACAGCTGACTTCAGCGGCACATTTAAAGGGAATTCTGTTAACGGATCTAGTATACAATGAATGCGATAGTTCACGGACGTATCCGCAAATGACACGTACGAAAATGGCATCTTCATCTGTCTGCCCGCTTTCAACATTTTAAGGAGCGCACTGCCAAGATCAACCGATGATCCCTGCTGATGAATCGCATATTCATCCGCCTGCAGTTCTTTCGCCACCTTATACTGTTCCTGTACCCATCTCAAAATTGGCATGTACCACATAATCGACGCGAAAAATGACATGACGAACACCTTCAGCGGATCACGGTGTTGTTTATGGTACATTTCATGATGCACGACTGCCTCAAATTCATCGTCACTCAACATTTCCCGAAGTCCCGTTGACAGCACGATTTTCGGACAAAAAAACCCCATCGTCACGGCAATCGGCGCCGGATATGAAATCATTTGAATATCTCCGCCGTATGCCTCATTCATTTCCCACGTAAGTTGATGATGAGTATATTGCTTAAACGTTTTTTTCATACGGGCTGAATGATACCACTGCGTTCCCATTTTCCAAATTGACGACAGCAGCGTACTGAACACGAGCGCATCGAGTACATGCTTAAGAAAAGATAAACCGAATGCCTTCATCGCATTGTGGCAGACCACAACAAGATTAAATCGCATATCCAGACCTGCGAACATGGACAAAACATACAGCCCCATTTGCGTAAAAATCGTTCCCGCCATGATGAGACACACGATAAACATCGTTTTCGTCTGACGTTTCGACATACGTTATCGTTCCTTCTTCAATTCTTTTATTTTTTGCTCAAGCTGAGCGACGAGATCATCATCCGCATCATCGAGCGCGTCAATCATATGGCTGACGACAACGCTGCCGAATTCGTCCATCAATTCATGCGTCATTTCTTTCGACTGCGTGTTGATGAACTCTTCTCTCGTTAATACCGGCTTAAACATCGTCGTCCTGCCTTCCGCCCGTTTCTGCAGGAGGCCTTTTTCCACGAGCCGGTTCATCACGGTCATGACCGTATTGAAATTCGTCGCTTTCTCTTTTTCAAGTTCAAGCTGCACATCTTTAATGGTCCGCTCCTCGCCGCTCCAAAGAATATCCATTATTTTCGCTTCAAGGGGACCGAAAAAACGGTTCAAGCCGCTTTCGTTCATTTTAAACTTTTGTATTTTCATTGGATGGCCACCTCACATTACTCATTGTAGTGTGAGATCGATTCCGAGTCAAGAATCGTATGTTTAACATTTTTAACACAAATCGTACATGATTATTTTTTAATCTGTGTATTCAGAAATAATTATTGACGTAACGGAGCAGTTAGTTGAATAAGAATGAATAAGGACTAGTTAAATGTCCTTTCGTGATAGGCTCTTTTTGTATTTTTACGAGTTCATAAACAAAGGGGGGAGATTAGAGTATTCATCCTTCAATTAGCCATTATTCTACTTGCATCCAAATTGGCTGGGAGCCTGAGTGTAAAATTAGGACAGCCTTCCGTTCTTGGCAAACTTCTTGTTGGAATTGTGTTAGGACCTTCTGTTTTAGGATTAATAAATGAGACAGAGACCCTAGAGGAATTTAGTAAAATCGGGGTTATATTGTTGATGTTTGCTGCCGGATTAGAAACAGACATTGATGAATTTAAACGGGCTGGAAAAGCATCCGCCTATGTCGGTTTCGGTGGTATGATTGTCCCTTTTGTTTTCAGTTATATCGTTGGAATTATGTTACATTTCACGACTATGCAAGCCTTGTTTTTAGGGTTGCTGCTTTCCGCAACAAGTGTAAGTATTTCCGTTCAAGCACTTAAGGAATTGAAACAATTAAAGACCCGCGAAGGCACGACCATTTTAGGTGCCGCTGTCATCGATGATGTCGTCATCATTGTTGCGTTGGCATTCTTAATGAGTTTTACGGACGGAGATGTTCATTTAACAACGGTTATTTTAAAGAAAGCATTATTTTTCATAGGAACCATTCTAGTTGGCTGGAAAGTCGTTCCTTGGTTCTTAAAAAAGGTTACACGATTAAATGTGACAGAAACGCTCCTTACATCTGCATTAATCATCTGTTTTGTTTTTGCCTACTTCGCAGAATACACAGGGATTGCTGCAATCATCGGAGCCTATATTGCAGGAGTTTCTATTAATATTACGAGTTTTAAAAACGAAGTGTTCAAAAAGGTGGAGACGATTAGTTATTCGATCTTCGTACCAGTCTTCTTTACTTCCATCGGTATATCCGCTCAGTTTGCCGGAATCACTCATTATTTAGATCTTATTGCGATCTTGAGTGTCTTAGCCATTGTAACGAAATTAGCTGGATCTGGTATTGGTGCTAAACTGGCTGGGTTTAGTTGGCACAGCTCCCTTGGGATCGGTTCAGCTATGATTCCCTGTGGCGAAGTGGCGTTGATCATGGCCGCCATTGGTTTAGATTCCAATTTATTGACTCAAGAGATGTTTGCGGTCATCGTTGCGGTCATTTTCGTTACAACCATTGCTACTCTTCCACTGATGAAATTGAGTTTCAAATCAAACATGTAATCAAAAGATAATATCGGATGAGCTTTAAAATACAGCATTTATCTTCTTGATGAAACAAAAAAAGACTCGCTCCCTTAAACATACAGAGAGTGAGCCTGTTTCGTCTATTTGATTTAAAGATTGTCAGCCAATTTGAGCCGCTGTAAATACGACAGGACCAACAATTAAAGCTACATCATCCGCTTCATCTGCAATCACTTCTGCAGTTAAGTAATATCTTGTTTTATCGTTATCGCCGTCACAAGTAGTAAATTTGTTTTTCAACAAAGAATCTACATGGATAAAGGTTGTTGTTTGGGCATTTAGTTCGTTAGTATCTTCCCCTACACCCTGTCTTGTAACAAATATCACATCTCCATTTCTAGAACCTTTTCTAATTTTGAATTCTAGTACTAGACCAGTTGTAGGGGCTGGATCTACTACTCTCCATCCCACTGTAGCAGCTAACCAGACTACATCATGACTACATTTGTCTTTACGGTCATGTTTCGGACAAAACTTAATTTTAGCTAGTACATTTTCCTCTTCGAAAAGAACCGTTCTTAAAGGACGATCCAAAGGCATATTACGTGGCTCATCATAACGAAATGCTTTCAAATCGTCTTGATTCATCCGGTCTTTATCCTCCCTTTCCCTTTTTTCATGTTTACAGCGTTCACAGTTCTTGCGATGCTTGTCTTCACCATGCTTGCAATGCTCTTCACTCAATACAATCTTCCCCTTCCTTTCATTTTATTTAGTTTAAAACAACCAGCGAACTTAACTGGTATACTTCATAGTATGAATTCTTGAATTCTCTGTATAGTTCGTCTAACTATCTTTAAGAAATAGTTTTTACATGTTTTGCTTACATGTCCATGTCCTCCTTCCAAATGAACCCGATTTTAACAGATAACAAGTCTCTTCACTGGAACGAAAAAAAGCCCCGTTAGCCGGGACTTTTTGTTCATTCTTAATGAAAGGGTACGTTGTCAACACCGAGTGCAGAGAGGTCTTCTTTTGCTTGGTCCATTAATGCTTTTGCTTCCTCTTTTGTCTTTTCATCTAAACCTTTCAATATATCACCGCCAGGGCCGCCTTTGCCCCCACGTTTAGGACGTTCAATGCCTAGTTCTGCGAGTTGCTCCTTTGCTTCTTCATGTGTAATTGTGCCGGCACGCTGTTCTTCCATAATCGCTTTTGCTTTCGCTTTCGTTTCAGCATCTAGATTGGCGAATCGATCGCCTTTCTCTTTATGATCTGGACGTGTTATCCCGAGTGCTTCCAGCTTTGTTTTCGCTTCATCTTCTGTGATCGTACCTGCTTTTCTCTCTTCCATAATAGCTTCTGCTTTCGCTTTCGTTTCAGCATCTAAATGAGCGAATCGATCACCCTTTGCGCCCTTCTCTGGCAAGTTCACACCAAGATCGGCGAGTTTTGTGCGAAGTGTATCCATGATTGTGTCCACTTTTTCCTGCGTCGCATCGCCTGCGGCCGTATCACTTGCGGCCAGTGCCGGTAAACCAGCAGCACCTAATACGCCGAGTGACAAGGTGCCTGTCATAATGTAATGGACCAACTTGTTTTTCTTCATTCGTTTTCCTCCTACATGTGTATTGGGATGTTACGTTACCTACTTTAACCATAATTGGTGAAATTATAGTGAAAATCACTTTATTTGTGCACGTAATGTTAAGTGAATCTTTTGAGATACGCCGTTACGGTAAATCTCAATCGTCACTTTATCGCCAATCGACGCTTCATTATATAAATATTTGCGAAATTCAGCCGTCCCGCTCACAGCCGTACCATTCACTGATACGATCACATCGCCCAATTCAAACCCAGCTGAATCAGCCGCTGATCCTGTTTCTACTTGCGTAATCACGGTTCCTTCCGTCACAGTTGCAGGCAGGTTTAACTGCTGCTGTAACACGTTTCTCCGTAAAGCATTCACATCTTCAAGACCAACACCAAGATACGCACGCTGTACTTCGCCTTTGTCCATTAGTTCTTTAATGACTGGAATCGCATCTTCAGTTGGAATCGCAAATCCCAGTCCTTCTACACCCGATTCAGCAATTTTCAAGCTGTTAATGCCAATCACCTGGCCCGCGCTATTTATTAGTGCTCCACCGCTGTTCCCCGGATTGATCGCAGCATCCGTTTGAATGACATTTAGTTCCCATTCACCAGCGGATGTCGTCACCGGCACCATCCGATTGATCCCGCTCACAATGCCTTCTGTGACCGTGCTTGATAAATCAAGACCGAGCGGATTGCCGATCGCTGCGACTTGTTCGCCCAGTTTCAACGCACTTGAATCCCCAAAATCGGCCACTTCCGTTACGTACGAGCTTGAAATCTCAAGAACAGCTAAATCGGTTAATGGGTCTGCTCCAATGACTTTAGCGTCTACACGCTCACCGCCTGTAAGCGCCACTTCTACCGTATCGGCTCCTTCAATGACATGATTATTCGTGACGATGTAGCTCGTCTTTTCTCCTTTTTTAAAAATCACTCCGGAACCTGTACCTCTTTCCGTTTCTTCTGCTTCTCCATTCGATGTTTCCACAGCAGGCCCTCCGAACATATTTATCTGTTCCTGCGCCTGCAAATTGATCACTCCGACGACAGCTTCATCAATTGCATCAATGGCGCTAACGAGATTCGTAGAGGATGACGCTGTTGATGTTGGCTGTACAATAACGCTGCTTGCTGAATCCTTTTCTGCTGGATTCGTTGTTGTATTCATTAGGACTGGCGATAAATAAAACATCATCGTCCCGCCCGCTAAAACACCTGTCAGCGAAGCCGCAGCCATTTTTATAAATCCTCTTTCTTTTTTCTCCCTTGCTGTATATCGTTCTTCCGTTTCCATCTTCACCCGCTCCTTTTATTCATCTCATTTGATCTAACATCATTGTAAAAAAGAAAAGTGAAAACACAGTGAAACGAGAACATGACTTTAAACATTTCTGTTTACGGCAGGATTTTATGCTACAACAGCGGAAAACCCCCTAATTTCAGGACTTTCCCGCTATGAGTTTCGAAAATCCCGCCATAACAAAAAGCGGTCTCAAAAGCTGATTACTTTCTCGCTTTTGAGACTGCTTGATCTAGTGGAATATTCACCGTAAAGATACTTCCTTTATTCAGTTCACTTTCGACGCTGATCGTCCCCTTATGAATATCAACAATCCACTTCGCAATTGATAAACCGAGCCCGTGTCCGCCAAGTGCTCGTGTTCTTGATTTATCGGATCGGTAAAAACGGTCAAAGATACGGGCCTGCTCGTCAGGATGAATGCCGATGCCTTCATCTTTTACGGATATTCTCCACTCACGCTCTTCTTTTGACAACGTCAACGCCACATGGCCGCCGTCTGGCGAATACTTCACCGCATTATCTAGTAATATATATAAAAGCTGCTTGATTCGCTCTCTGTCTCCGGTCACATTCATGTCATCCTGTGCATGAAAATGAAGCGCAATGTGATTGGCTTCGGCATGAGGCATCAATGATTCAATCACATTTCTCGCCTCAACATATAAATCAATCGATTCATACGACCGGTTAACCGTACCAGAATCCGCCCTTGCCAGTACGAGCAAATCGCTCACAAGACCAGTCATCCGTTTCACTTCCAACTTCATGTTTTTTAATAGTTTCCCCGCAAATGGATCTTCTATGGCACCGTCGGTCATCTCCATCGCATCAATCGATGACAACATGACGCTAAGCGGCGTACGCAATTCATGGGATGCATCACCAACAAACTCTTTCTGCCGATTAAAAGCCGCTGAAATTGGCTCCATCGCTTTTTTCGACATCATGTAGCTTATCAAAATTGCCACACCCGCAAACAAAACGGCTAGACCGAGAAGCAAGATCAACAGCCGGTCAAACAGCTTATACGCAAACGACACGTCTTTTCCAATATAAACCATGCCAATAAACTGGTTTTTATAAAAAATCGGACTGCCGTCAATCATGAGCCGTACATGAACGGAAGCAGGCCGGTGATCAATCTGTTCACTGTCAAACCTGCGTTCCTCAAACGTTACATTCAGCGTTTCTTCACGAATTTGATTTCTCTTTGGCACCCATCCTTCGACAAGGGCTAGAAGTTCCTTCCTCATGTGCGGCATCGTTTCACTGCCCATGACAAAATGGCCTTTTGAATCAACTACATAGTAAAAAAACTGATCCACACCGGCGAGTACGAGCTCCTGGCTGCTAAGTCCCCATAATTCATTACGGGTACTTTCAGCTAAATATTCGCTAATAATTCGTGTTTCCTGACGGGTCAAACTTTCTAATTCACGATGCTGATCACGCAAAATCACCACGTAAAGAAGTGTATAAACGACAACGACAAATAACAGGAGAAACAGGAGAAGCAAGCCGCTATACTGCATGGTTAACCTTGTTTGCGTGCCTTTAAATAAATCTGGATCGCCGCGTTTAAAGAACTTATTCTTCAACTTTATAACCGACTCCTCTTATGCTTTGAATAATGTCTTGCGATCCAAACACGTCCAGTTTTTTACGTAAAAGCTTCACGGTCGCATCAATCGTTTTCATCGTCACATCCGTATCATATCCCCAAATACGGTCTAACATTACATCCCGTGTTAACACGTGCCCTTTATTTTGCACGAGCAAATCAAGGAGCTGAAATTCGCGTGGACTTAACTGAATAAACTCCTCACTTTTATGGATCATCTGGCTGTTCCGGTTTAGCTCAATCCCTTGAATAGATACCGTTTCTTCAATGATCGGTGCATAATTTCGGCGCGTCAATGCCCTGATTCGAGCAAGTAATTCATCAATTTCAAACGGCTTGACAAGATAATCGTCTGCTCCCGAATCAAGTCCTGTAATCCGGTCTTCTACCGCATCTTTTGCTGTCAACATTAAAATCGCACCTGGATACCCGTCACGGCGCAAATCGCGGCACACATCAACCCCGTTGCCATTCGGCATCATCCAGTCCAAAATAAGCACATCATAATACGCCGCTTGCGCATAATCATACGCATCTTCCCCTCCCTTTACCCAATCCACTTTATATCCGCCTTTCTTTTTCAACATAAAACAGATTAATTCACCAAGCTGCACATCATCTTCCGCAAGCAAAATATTCATTCCGGTTCACTTCCTTTCATTCCTTATTTTATACTACATGCAGGTGAAATTAGAGTAAAAAAAGCTTGAAGAGAGAAAACCTCTTCAAGCTTCTTGAATGGATGCGCAGGCAATTCGATTCCCGGCGTTTCCGGCTGGATCTGTTTTGTAGTCATCGGCTTTTTCATGAATAATGAGCGCACTGCCATCTGCATCAAGCAATGAATCTGTCCTAAGCTTAACGCCCGGTGCCACGGTCGTCACGTCCACTTTCCCCGACTGTGGCACCTTTATATTCGGCAAATCACCTGCGTGAAAGCCTTTCGGGTTATGAAAACCATGTTCTTTGCCTGTTGGATTAAAGTGGCCGCCGGCTGATTTAAAATCAGGCGGATCACACTTACCGGTTTCATGTATGTGAATGGCTTTCGTTCCCGGTTCCAACTTTTCGGCCGTCACATGAATCTTCACTCCTTTTTTTGTTTCAGTAAAAACGGCTTCGCCAATGATTTCACCAGCTGAATTCATCACTTGAGCGCTCACCGATGGCTTCGACATACTCCCGACCGGCAGCGTTTGACAGCCACTTATCATGACAATAGACAAAAAACCAGTAAAGATCAACCATCCTTTTTTCATGCCTTATCCTCCGTCTCATTTGGATTCTTTAGCATGATGTCCAGACGTTGAATATTTATTCCATCACTACCGGAAAACAGACAGTAACTGAAAGTATGTGCAGACGCCGCGCAGCATGTTACCTGTGTCGCACATTTGAATTTTTAAGGAAAGTGGTTTCCCAAGTACGAATCGTTCACTAGCAATCGTTTCAATCCGGTCAATTTCCTCTTAAATAATGCTATAATGATCATCATTGATAAAGTGAAACTTCATTCAGTGGGGAGGTTAGGTTCACAGGATGTGAATCATGCAGACGTTGTCACAGGACGTGACGATCTTAGTCTGCGTTCCGCTATCCTCACTGAATAAATTGATTACCATTAACGAAAACGAAAAGGACGTGATCGTTTGACTTCATCGAAATTCCGGCTTATCTACCGGATTGTACTGATTATTTTTGCGCTTGTTTACGGCATTATGGCCTACCCTGACGGCTGGAGCCGGTTTGCGCTTTTAATCGCTGTCATCGCTATTTTTATGACATTTGAAGATGTATTTATGAAAAAAGCAAAAAAACAACAGCGCATCGCTTTTGTCCTTATTTTCGCACTCGCTTTCTTCTTGATGTTTTATGTCGCTTTTCTTGCATAACAAAACCCGCCGGATCATTATGTCCTGGCGGGTTTTGTTTATCTCTGTTGATTAAAGTAATGATTGATTTGTTTAAACAATAGGTGAAGTCCGCCGCTGGCTATCGCTATCGCAAGAATGAATGTGATAAACATGATGAGAAAGAACTCCAATTTCGCATATGCCCCTTTCGCATTTCTCTTGAGGCTAGTATACCCGCTCGCGATTACATGCGTATAACAGATGGATTAAATCACATTACGATTTCATTAAAGGGTGAAATATAAAGCTGTGCCGATGACGACAAAGAAAACAACTAAAACGCATAGACCGAGTACAATGAATTTAATCATGACCAAATTCCCCTTCGAATGAATTATACTGGACGAAAAAGAGATATCCCTATGCCGTACTTACTCCCTTTTTGACCGGTTCATCATAGATACGGCAAATACAACGAGCAATACGAAACATCCAATAATGGTAAACATACTACCGCCTTCTTTCTTCCTTTTTCTTACGGTCATTGTACTTCTTTCCCCGACATTGTTCCATTTAAATTAACAACCACCCCGCTGAAAGCGAAGTGGCTGTCGATGTATTTCGTTTACGTACGGTTTGTTTACTCAGCTTCTTTACATTCTACTCCAGTTCCACTTGTTTCGTTTCCCGCCCAAGTGTTGCGAGTACGATGACACCGATGACAATACTGGCGCAAAATAAGCCGAAAATAAAGCCGATCGACTGGCCGGACGCAACGAGTGATCCAACGAGAAGCGGACCTAAAATTCCACCGATTCGGCCAACTGCCGCCGCCATTCCTGTGCCTGTCCCGCGAATGACCGCCGGATATTGCTCCGGCGTGTACGCATATAGCGCACCCCATGCACCAAGGTTAAAGAAGGACAATAACATCCCTGACACGATCAAAATCGACGTCGACTCCGCATTTCCAAACACGAGTGCTGAAGCGGCCGTTCCGAGCAAATACGTCACTAAAACAAACTTTCGTCCAGCCCGTTCAATAAGCCAGGCAGCGCTAAAATAACCTGGCAGCTGCGCCAACGTCATGATGAGCACATATTCAAAGCTTTGAATCATGCTGAACCCTTTTATAACCATGACACTTGGCAGCCAAAGAAACATTCCATAATAGGAAAATACGACCGTAAACCAGACGACCCATAAAACGAGCGTCGAACGCGAATACTTTTTCGACCAGACGTCGCGCATATTTTGGCCAATGGTCCGTTTTTCTGCTTTAGCCGGTGAAAATGCTGGCGAATCCGGCAGCTTTAACCGCAAATACAACGCATAAAATGCCGGCACAGCCCCGATGACAAGTGCTGCTTGCCATCCATATGTTGGTATGACGAAATAAGAAATAACCGCTGCCAGCAGCCAACCAAATGCCCAAAAACTTTCAAGCAACACGACCACTCTCCCGCGGTCTTTCGCTGACACACTTTCCGATACGAGCGTTGACGCCACTGGCAGCTCGCCTCCAAGCCCCATTCCGACAAAAAAACGTAAAATTAAAAAAGCAGCAAGCGTCGTCGTAAGGGCGGACAAGCCGCTCGCGAGTGAAAACATGAGCAACGTAATGATGAATATATTTTTCCGGCCAACGCGGTCCGCGAATACCCCGAACACAAGCGCACCGACCGCCATCCCAATCGAATTCACACTGCCGATCCAGCCCATTTGCTGCGGTGTTAAATCCCAGTCTGCTTTCAATGCTGCAATAACAAACGACAGCATCCCGACATCCATCGCATCAAACATCCAGCCGAGACCTGCCACGCCGAGCAGCTTCTTCTGTGAAATAGTCTTTTCTGCCATCTTGTTTACTCCTGTCTTTACAGTTGTTTTTACCCATTAACTATAGACGGGCTATTTTGAAAAAACAAGCGCTTTTTTGAGCGGCTATACAAAATGATCATTCATCAATCGAAGTGAATAACCTCTCCGCTTGCCGCATGAATGGCCGATCGGCAATCAATTTGTCCACATAATCGATACGTTTCACCATCGTATACATACACCGGTTTCAATTGTAAATAAGGTTTGATTTTTTTAAACGCTTCTTCTTTTGACATGGATGCTTTTTCTGCTTTTTCATACTCCGCAAATTGATCATGCATCCAATTATTATCCTGATAGTGGATAACATCATATGAGTCTTTATTGAAAAAGAGCTTCCATGTCCGTGGAACAACCGTTATGTCTGTTTTGTTCATGAGCCCCACTTCGATCATTCCGTTTGTCCGCTTCATATCCGTCAGTACCCATTGTCCGCTTTCTTTCGGCGAATAGCTTTGAAGGAACCGTACACTATTCTCGATCACTTTGCTGCGTCCTTTTTTTGTGATCTGTTTTGTGTCCGGATGAGCCGGTAAGTGAAAAATGGTCTCTGTATCAATCGGTGCAGGCGCAAATTGAATAAGTTTTCGTTTTACTTTCATGTTCTTCTTCGTTTTCCATTCGAGCACCATTCTGTCATCTTCAATCGGTTCACCCGTTGTATTTGAAATAAATTGTTCGTCAATCATGTATACGGGCAGCCATTTTTCTTCCTCTTTTGACGGCACCTCACAAAACGTTAAACGGGTATAAGCGATTGTTTCCATATTTCCGAGTGTCAATGTGAATTCTTCTTCCTTCACCTGTTTTGATACACAGCCTTGTTTGGAGTAAAACGTGAGTTTTTTCTCCCCATCAAGCGACACATGAATGAATCCTTCTGGAGAAAGGGGAGTACCTTTGTACGCTGTTTGAAATGAAAAGGTGTGCGTCGATTCAGCATCAATAAACTGTTCGCCGTACGTCCAGCCCGTCTCCTGCTCAATCCAGCGAATCACTTCTTCTTTATCACCCGTTAAAAAAGCAAGACCACGCTGCGGCGCTTTTCCACCGGAAAAAATCGCCGTTTTAAGCCGACCTGTTCTTACATCGATTTCAACCACCGCCGTGCCTTCCGGATTTAAGTCTTCTTCCGTCTGGTCTTCAAAACCAGGCGGCAGCCATTCCATCGTAAGTGTATAATCTGTCTCGTTTATATCATTTTTCTCATACGTTGTTGTCGTTGTATAGCGGGTAAAGGACCCTAAACCAAATTTATCTTGCACCATATCAATCCACTGCTGAATTTGTTTATTCATCTTCATTCCTCCGGTCACTTTTGCAAAAAGCCTTTTGATTTCACAAAGTCCATCATGTGTGCGCGGCGCGGTTTAGATAAGTAATCCGCCATGCCTTCTGTCCAGCCCCCTGACTTATTGTTCGTTGAACGATTCGCATAATAAGCGCGAATGACATCGTCGTACTCTGACAAAATCCCATCGTATTTCGTTTCATTATATTCATTTGTATGTAAAACCGCTTCAACTGGAAGACGCGGTTTCACTTCGTTTGCTTCATCCGGTACCCCGAGTGTTAAACCGAATAATGGAATAACATAATCAGGCAACCCTAGCAGTTCACTGATCGGCTCTGGATTGTTTCGCACACCGCCAATATAGCAAATGCCATAGCCTTTTGACTCCGCTGCGATGACGAAATTTTGGGCAAGAAGCGCCGTATCAATGATCGATACCATAAAATTTTCTGTCGTGTCTGCTTCAATGGTTTTCCCATGTTTTTTCACCGCATAATCAAGTCGTTTTAAGTCCGCACAAAAAACGAGCGCACGTGCTGCTCCTAACATTTGAATCGGATTTCTTGAAAGCTCTGCAAGTCTCTCCCGTTTGTCCAGATCCGTCACGTCCACAATCGAATACGCTTGCACAAAATGGGATGTAGCCGCGTGTTGTGCTGCTTCAATTAAATCGTGAAGTGTTTCATCTGAGATCGGTTCATTTTTATATTTGCGCACAGACACATGAGATGTAAGCAACTTTAACATGTTCATCATCCTTCTGTTTGTTTTAAGAAAAAGTCAAACCCAAGCATTGTCCCAATACCGAAAATAAGTGTCCAGAGGCCGATACTAATCGTCAGCCATAGTATTGTCCATTTTTTATCCACTCCGAACGAAAGGCCAATAAAGGCGGCGATGTGCGTACCGATAAAAATCGGTCCGAGCAGCGCCAGTCCCGGCAGACCATATTTATTCATAATGGCTCGTGCCCGTTCCGTCTGCTTCAACTGGGTTTTTCCGGTTTTTTGAAGCTTATTCTTTACCCATTCTTCCACTTTCTTATAGCCGAAAATAAGCATAAGCACCGTTAACATATTGCCTGTGAACCCGAGAAACATAACCCAGTATGGCGACAAGCCACGCACAATCCCGACTGGAATAACAAGCGCAATCTCCATCCAAGGAATCGCTGCCGCAATAAACACAAGCGCATACTCCAATAATTGCATCAATTTTCCTCCAATATGTATTGCTTTTACTTTAATGCACGCACGTTATGAGCGCAACCATAAGCGATTATATGGCTGAAGAAACGAGAGTTGCACTGTTCCCGTCTCTTTTAAAAAAAGGAACGAATAAGATTATTTTAAATGGAGAAGTTATCACTTGTTGTCTTAAAAAAAGAAGGAGGTACATCAATGACGCATAAAAACCCAAAACCGGATGATCGGTCAGATAACGTAGAAAAACTTCGGGACATGGTGCAAAACACGATTGGAAATATCGAAGCGGCTGAAGAAACAATGGTGTTTGCTGAGGGGAAAGAACAGGCAGCCATTAAAGCGAAAAACGAACGCCGCAAAGAAAGCATTGCAAGTATGCGCAATGAAATTGAAGATGAAGCGGCTGCTCGGAAAAACGGCTATTCTGGAAATAAGTAATCTACACTTTTCACCGTAAATTTGAGTTCTATGAAAGATGGAGAATGGATGACTTCTCCATCTTTTTATACTGTCTTATCCTTTTTGTGAAGGATCTGTTTTAATATGATCGATGAGCCATGTCTCGATTGTCTTAAGTCCCTCTTCATGCAGAGGTCGATTTAGTATGTCTTTGAACATTTTTTTCATGCTTAAAATGCTTCGCGGCTCAGTTTGAACACGCAGGCCATGTTCCATGTTGGAAATAATATAGTATTGGCTTTTTCCCTGTACAAGACGGTCAAGTTCCTGTAATACGTGACTTTCTAAAAGCGGATCTTTATCGCCATGCATGGCAAACACTGGACACGTGACGTTTTTCAATGCGCGCCTCGTATCGTAGGCATCATGTTCTCGAAACCATTTTGCAGGCTGTCTAAAAAACAACTGAATTTTAATCGTGTCACGGTCTGACCGCTTCATTTTCTCTAACAATTTCGCATACTGCTTTTCATTTCTCACGTCTATTTTTAATGTCCGGTTAATCCAGCCTTTCAACCCGGGCTTTGCAAACAATTCTTTATAGGCGAACTGGCGCTGATGGTGAAGTGCTTCCATTAAATTATCCACACCGCCGGAAAGAAACATACAGCCGGACGGATTCATCGTTTCAGCAAGTATTGTCGCTAAAATCGTTCCTTCACTATGACCGCATACAATCACTTTTTCCGGATCAACATTCGGGTGTTCACGCAAAAATAGCATGGCTGTCTTCGCATCAGTCGCTAAATCAGACAACCCCGCTTCCATCCAATTACCATTCCGTTTGCCGGTGCCGTGTTTATCATACCGCAATGTTACAAACCCTAACCCCGTCATAAAATGGGCAAGTTCTTTATATAAATTCGTTTGATATTTACCTTTTCGGTCATTCCCGTCACGGTCAATCGGGCCCGATCCTGCCAGCAAAAGAACAGCCGGATACGTATCTTTATCGTCTGGAAGGGCAAGTGTGCCGGAAATCAATGGATGGATCAAAATCTCTTTTTCAATCATATGAAAACCTCCTATTCTGGAATAATAATCGTGGCCAAATTTTTCACTTTTCGCTCAGAAGATGGTTCATTTAATGAGGCTTCCCCAATGAGTGCACCCATTTTTTGAACGAGTTCCACGTATTCTTCATCCGTCACATGCAGATTTGCGATTCTGTATCCCACTCCGTCTTTCACTAAGTCCACATTGCCCTTATTCAAATAGTTTTCATACAATCCAAGAAGCTGTGTCGTGAACATAAAGAACAATTCGATATGTTCTTCTTTCGACCAATTCAAAAATTCTTCTTGTGTCTCAGGCTTTTGCTCTTTTAACGCAAATACTTTTTCCACCGTTCCCCGAATTTGATTTTCCTGCACAACTTCAATGAATTCCGCTTCAAGCAGTGTGTTCATATGCCGGTAAAGCGTCGCCTGTGGAATATCTTTTATCCGTTCTGTTAATTGCTGGACGGTTAATTTCCGGCCATTTACAAGTGACTGAATAATCTTCATCCGCACCGGATGTAAAATCAGTTTCATCTTCGAATGTTTCATCCAAACCACCTCTTCGTTTCCCTATGTTATCATTTTTGATAATAATATTCAATTTGAAAATAATCAACTGTTTTTCACGTAAAAAGAGCCGTCCGAAAAGTCAAAGAATACATGACCCGGACAACTCTTTATAAGCGAAACTTTTTATAATTGAACAATAACCCGGCCCCGCATTTTGCCTTTTAAAATAGTCGGAAACAAGTCAGGCAACTCTTTAAGTGAAACTTCTTTATAAACAAATGTTGAAAGATCATCCGGTTTTAAATCTGTCGCCAAACGGCTCCAAATTGCCTGCCGTGTTTCCATTCTGCAATGCACGGAATCAATTCCGAGTAAATTCACACCGCGCAGAATAAACGGAAAGACACTCGTTGGGACACTCGTTCCACCTGTTAACCCGCTCACAGCAACAGACCCTTGATCACTTATTTTGCTTAAAATAGCCGCTAACGTATCACCGCCAACGGGATCAACTGCACCCGCCCATTGTTTTTTATCCAACGCTTTCACCTGTCCGTTATACACGTCATCGCGGGAGATGATTTCTTTTGCTCCGAGTTTGAACAAATACTCTTTTTCCTCTTTTTTCCCCGTACTTGCTACAACGTCATAGCCCCGCCCTGCTAACATCGATACGGCGAGACTGCCTACCCCTCCCGTTGCACCCGTCACAAGCACCTTTCCTTTATCAGGTGATAGTCCGTTATCTTCTAGCCGCTGCACAGATAAAGCCGCTGTAAACCCGGCTGTACCAAAAATCATGGCTTCTTTTAACGAAAGCCCTTTTGGCAAAGGGACAATCCAATCAGCAGGGATTCGAGCATATTCACTATATCCCCCAAAATGAGATACGCCGATTTCATAGCTTGTCGCAATCACTTCATCGCCTTTACGAAAACGGGGATCTTCCGATGAGACAACGACGCCCGCTAGGTCAATTCCTGGAACCATTGGATACGATTGAACGATTTTTCCATTTGGTATGCTGGCTAGTCCATCTTTGTAATTAACACCGGAATACGCCACTTTAATGAGAACCTCCGCATGTGGCAAATCATCTACTGTCAATTTTTTGACGTTAACCGAAAAATCATTTTCCGTTTTATCAACCATTAATGCGTTAAATTGTTCACTCATTTAAACAGCCTCCTTTTTTGCTATAAGTTAATCATAATTATATCAATACTTTACTTATTGTAGCGGGGATTCTCTCGCATGCACAAAGGACTGCCTAGAAAATACCGGCAGTCCTTTCATTACAGCTATTATTCATTAATCGTGATTCCAATGTCCGTTTCTTCCATCATGATCATGTCGATCATCTCTATATCTCGGATAATATGGATAGTACGGCGGATAAGGGAAGAATGGAAAGTACGGTGAATACGGCGGTCTTGGTCTCGGGTATGGATATGGATACGGGTGGTGTGGATAAGGCGGTCTCGGTTGATGATACGGTTGCTGTACTTCGATTGCGTACTCATCAAAGCCCCCATAATCCGGATAATCCTGTTGGGCTGGCAATTCAAACTCGTCTTCAGGATGTACATGATGATCGTCCAAGATAAAAGCCTCCCTATAATTTTTCACTTCTCTCATACCTTATTCAACGCACTTCATCATGGTGTACATATCCCTTCTTTTTTCGAAAATTTCATCTTTATTCGGCAAGGATACCCCCACCTCACCTACTCCTTTCTGTGTTTGAATTTCCCATTCTCACTAAAATTACGCTATACTATAATTAGTGAAAGGTGGTGAATATAATGCCTACTATAACGGCGAAAATACAACTCTACGTTTCTAAAGAACAAGCTGAAAGTCTACATATAACAATGAATACTTATCGTAAAGCTTGTAATTGGTTATCAAACCTTATTTTTGAAACCAAAAATCAGTCAAGCAAAATTAAATGACTTGTATTATTCTGACTTGCGACATCAATTTGGGTTGAAAAGTCAAATGGCTCAATCCGTTATGAAAACCGTAATTGCAAGATACAAGTCAGCTAAATCTAATCACCACGAATGGACTTTAATTGCATTTAAACGTTTTGAATATGACCTTGTTTGGAATCGGGATTATTCGCTCACTAAACATCAATTTAGTGTAAATACACTTGATGGTCGTCTGAAACTACATTATGAGCGTAAGGCTATGACGAAATATTTTAATGGTACTTGGAAATTTGGCACGGCTAAATTGGTGCATAAGCACAAAAAATGGTTCTTGCATATCCCGATGACAAAAGAGTACCAATCGTTAGATTTAGCCAATGTAAACAATATCGTTGGTATTGATTTAGGTATTAACTTTCTTGCGACTGCTTATGACAGTCAAGGGAAAACCACTTTCTACAGCGGAAATCTTGTAAAACATAAACGTGGCGTATTTAAAGTGATTCGTAAGCAGTTGCAAAGGCGACAAACACCGTCTGCTCGTAAGAAACTAAAACAAATGGGTTCAAGAGAAAACCGTTATGTAACGGATGTGAACCATCAGATTACAAAGGCACTCGTTGATCAATACCCTAGAGGTACGATGTTTGTTTTAGAAGATTTAACAGGTGTTCGTTCTGCGACTGAAAAAGTACGAGTAAAAAATCGTTATGTTTCTGTGTCTTGGGCTTTCTACCAATTCCGTCAAATGCTTGAATATAAAGCTGAATTGAACGGACAAAAAGTAATTGTCGTAGACCCAAAATATACATCTCAAACTTGCCCTAAGTGTGGACATATTGAGAAAGCAAATCGCAATAAAAAACTACACCTATTCAAGTGTAAAAATTGCCAATACCAATCAAACGATGACCGTATTGGTGCTATGAATCTACACCGAAAAGGAATTGAACACATTGG